>NZ_JAWHPL010000020.1:0-77607 GCF_032587875.1 Pseudomonas syringae group sp. 243L2 | reverse complement strand
TCGTCGACGCTGCCTTGCCAGAAAACGTCAGCACCCAGCGGTGCCCATAACGGATGTGTTTCGGCGTCTTCCGACAGCGGGCGAGCAGTGGGGATTGCCGAGTCAGCGAAACGGCCGTCGTCGGCAACATGGCCCTTGTCGATGTCCGCCACCGCCTCGGCGATACGGTTCACCGGCAGAGTGTCCGGTTCGGCCATGGTGATGCAGTAGCTGGCCAGATCCAGCGCTTTCATCCACAGCGCACGGCTTGGGGCGCTGGAGCGCATATGCGCACAAACTCGCCATGTCCATTGCTGCGGGGCAAAGGCGATGTGCAATTGGTGACGTCGCGGGTAGAGCAGGAAGGGCTTGCCATCACTGGCGCCGCTTCGCTGGTCACTGCCGATCTGCGCGTCCGTCCAGACAATGCGGCTCAGATGGCCGTTGTTTGCTGAGGCGACATATTCATGCAGCGTCCCGGCTGTTTCGTCGAACACATAGAGGTAGCCGTCGTACAGCTGGCGCAAAGTGTAGCTGCGTGTTTTCAGTGTCGGCATCAGCGTCCATTTGCCCTGTTTCGGCAATGGTTTCAGCTTCTCGGGCGCGGCGTCGTAGCGGGAGCGATCCAGTGCGTAGCGCACCGGCACGATGGCGACGTTCGGTCCTCTGAAAGGACAAAGGCTGGTGGCCGTCGCCGGAGTCTTGGGGAACAGTGCGGCGCGTCGTTGCTGGTGCGTGCCGTGCTTATCGGTCATGTGGGAAACTCTCTGCGCAGAAACGGGCAATTTCGCCCGCTGTATGCAGAAGTACATTCCAAGATGCATGCCGAAAATTTTTTTATCTATTTAAAACAAATAGATAGCGTTTAAAGGTTTAAAAAAAGCTCAATGGCCAGACAAAAAACGCGAAATAGTGCGCAGGCTTTTGCGCATGTATGCGCAAGCTCGTTTAGGTGCTGGAGGGCTTTGTGTATGGGGCGTGACCAGTTTCAGCGTTAATGTGATGCGCAAGAATTTGCACATCACTGTTTTATGCCAGGAGCGTGAAGTCAGCCGGGCAGGGCAATTTCCACCTGAATGCTTTTGCGCGCCTTGAAAGGGGTGAGCAGTGACTCGTCATCCACCGGGTTGGTGATCAGCGTCCAGGGCTGGCGCAACGGTGTCCAGTGCTGCTGACGCGCGCGGCCCAGCTTGGTAACGTCGGCCAGTACGAAAACCTGTGCAGCCCGCGCCAGCATGTTTTCCTTGAGGTACGCCTGCTCGGCGCTGGCCTCGCACAGGCCCAGTTCAGCCACCACGCCGTCGGCACTGATGAACAGTTTGTCGGCGCTCAGGTGCTCCAGCGCTGCCTGCGCCGCCACGCCATAAGTCGACATGCTCGATGCCCGCAGTGTGCCGCCCAGCACGGTAATGCGCCCATCGGGTATCAACGCCAGATCGCTGAGTGCCAACAGGTTGTTGGTGATTACATGAAGCCCGCGTCGCTGGTTGAGAATGTGCGCCAGCGCGCTGGTGCTAGTGCCGCCTTCAAGAAACAGTGTGTCGTGATCGTTGATATGCGTCAACGCGGCACGGGCGATGTCCATTTTTTCCTGGCTGTGCTGGCGGCTGCGCTCTTCCAGCGAGGCTTCCGGTTCGCGCTGGCCGACATGCGCCGCGCCGCCATAGGTGCGCAGGATCAAGCCGTCTTCGGCCAGGGCTGTGAGGTCGCGGCGTACAGTGGCTTCCGAGACGCCGAGTTGGGCGCACAGCTCGTCCACGTTGGATTTGCCGGAAAGAACCAGTTCGAGTATCGCTTGACGACGGTTGGCGACTTTCATTACAGCCCTTGTGTTAAAGCCTGGAAACGGGATGCAACCTTACAACGACGCACCGCCGCACACCACAAGGCTTTGCCCGGTAATTGCACCCGCGTCGGGGCCAAGCAGAAACGCCGCCAGACCGGCGATTTCATCCGGTTGCACAAAACGGCCGATGGGCGGTTTTCGCGGTGGCGTGCCACTGCGTCCGGGGGCCTGCAACATGGGCGTTTCGGTGGCACCGGGGGCGATCAGGTTGACGGTGATGCCGCGTGGCGCCAGTTCGATGGCCCAGGAACGAACCATGCCTTGCAGCGCCGCTTTGCTGGCAGCGTACTGACTGCGTCCGGCGGCACCCTGCATGGTCCGGCTGCCGATCATCAGAATCCGCGAACCGGCGCGCAGCCGCGGGTACAGCGCGTTGACCATGTGACTGGCAGCGGCGACATGCAGATGCCACATGGCCTGGCCATCGGCATCGTTCAGCTCGCCCAACGGCGCGGTGCGCATGAAGCCTGCCGCATGGATCAGCGCATCGATGTGCGGCGTCTGTTGCAGCGCCTTGTCCAGCGCGGCGAAGTCATTGAGGTCGCACTCGCGCCAGGTGAAGTTCGGGTGTTGCAGGTCCGGCGCACGACGGCTCAGACCGGTGACCTGCAGGCCCTGTTCCAGCAGGCGCGTGACAATGGCTTTGCCGATGCCGGAGCTGGCACCGGTGACGAGTACGGACTGAATCGGTTCGGGCATGACATGGGTTCCGCAAAGGCGTCGATCAGCAACAGGCCAATCGACGCGGGTGGGTCAGCGGATCGCGTTCAGCGGCAGGTGGACATGCTTGATCTTCTGCCGGAAGTAGGTGAACGCGACGTGCAGGCTGCCATCGGCGGCCTGAATGATGCTGGGGTAGGAGAACTCACGATTGAGCTTTTCCTGCGAGTTGTTGGTCAGGCAGAAGCCGTCACCCAGCTCCAGGTCCAGCCGGGTCGGCCAGCTGTGCCCGCCGTCGCGGGAGATCGCCAGGCTCATCGGTGCGCGGGGGATGCCCCACACCGCTGCCTTGCCGTCCTGACGTGCGCCCGGTGTGACGCGGTCGTCGCCCTCATCCTCGATTTCGTCGTACAGCGAGGCCCGGCGCTGGGCGTGGCCTTCGGCACTGACCGGGTTGTAGACCAGGGCCAGTTCGTCGGTCGCCAGCTTCACGAACTGGATCGACGAGTTGTTGTTAGGCAGTTCGGTCGGCGTCGGGGCGCTCCAGGAGCGGCCACGGTCGGTTGAGCGGCTGCTGTAGATGAAGTCCGCCCAGCGGCTGCGGAACAGGCCGAGCAGGCTGCCATCCGGCAATTGATGAACATTCATGTGCACGCTGCCAGTGCTGTCCGGCACATCGTGGCGCGTCCAGCTGTGGCCTTGATCGGTGGAGATCATCACCGCGCTGACATCATGGTTGCCGACCCACTTTTCGCCGGGCCCGGTGATGCAGTACCAGACCGGTAGCAACCAGTCGCCGTTATCCAGCACCACTGGCGGCTGGCGCACAAAGGTGCCGGGCTCGTCGAACAGGGTATCAATCGGCCCCCAGCTTTGGCCGTTATCCAGTGACAGACGACGGCGGATGATGGCGGTCTCCTGATTGCCGGAAATCTGTGCTGTCCAGATCAGCCACAACGGGCCACCGGGTGCCTGGAACAGAATCGGGTTCTGTTCCGAGCGGGACGAATCTTCGGACATTTTCTGCGGCTCGCTCCAGACGCCGGTGGCCGGGTCGCGGCGCGACAGCAGCACGAAGATGTCGGCCATGCCCTCCTGAGTACCGGCGAACCAGGTACACAGCAGCGTGCCGTCGGCCAGCTCGTGCAGGTTCGCGGCATGGTTCTGCGCGTAAGGCGTTGGCAGGAATGCGTCCTGGCGGGTATCAGCGGTTGGCATGAGGAACCTCGGTTTGAGCAGGTTTGGACGACGCGGACTGCGGCAGCAGGCGCTCGATGGCAATGACGATAGCCGGTGTCACCAGCGCGATATACATGTTGTCGATGCCGTAGGGGTTGTCCAGCAGATACCAGACGCTGGTGGTGATGGCTGAAGCGATCAACCCCAGGGTAGCGCCTCGGCCCGAACCGAAGAACGGCAGGTAGATCGCGATCATGGCGACCACGGCAATCGAAAGGCGCAGGGCACGGGTAAAGAACGACAGGTTAAGGATCTCGGGCACGAAGAATACGAAGAACAGCGGCACGAAACCGATCACCAGTGCAATCAGGCGCGTGGTCTTGAACTCCTGATCCACCGACGGTTTGCGCCACGGTACGTAGAAGTCACGGACCACCAGCGAGGCGATGGCCAGCGCCACGGTGCTGACGCTGACGAAAATCGAGGCAACCAGCGAGATGGTCACCACGCCTGCCAATACCGGGCTCATCGATTGCAGGAAGATCGGCAGGGCGTACAGGCTGCTCATTTCCGGGTGCAGGTATTTGGAGGCGACACCGATGAAGCCAAGCGCCAGGGCAATCGGGATGCACAGCAGCGAGGCGTAGAAGGTCGAGCGGCGTGCCGCGTTCTGATTCTGGGTCGAGGAGATGGCCTGAATGATGAACTGCGTGGAGAAAATCGCGCCGACCGTGCCGATGATCCAGGCCATGATTTTCGAGCCGCCGATGGCCCCGTCCCACGTGAAGTAATGCTCGGGCATGTTCTGCACCACAGGGCTGAAGCCACCGGTCATTTTCAACGCCACGCCCAGTACGATCAATACACCAATGTATTTCACCCCGGTGTGCAGGATGCTCATGTAGGCCACGCTTTTCAGACCGCCAAACACGTAGTACAGCGTGCTGATGAT
Organism: Pseudomonas syringae group sp. 243L2; assembly: GCF_032587875.1. Taxonomy (NCBI): domain Bacteria; kingdom Pseudomonadati; phylum Pseudomonadota; class Gammaproteobacteria; order Pseudomonadales; family Pseudomonadaceae; genus Pseudomonas; species Pseudomonas syringae group sp. 243L2. Next base: position 72,991 of record NZ_JAWHPL010000020.1, on the reverse strand, counting down.
CGCCGTGATGAACGCCGCGGTGGTCAGGTTGATCTTCAGGACCGTGGCAATGGCTGCCGCGCCGCTGACGTAGTTGCCGACGTTCACCAGCAACAGCGCGTAGATCATGATGATCGAGACCGCGAGCTTGGTGGAGGTGCCGTACTTTTTGGCGATGAAGCCGGAAATGGTGAACTCACCGGAGCTGTACAGTTTGCGCGCCATCAACAGGCCGAACAGCGGGAAGCCGATGGCCGCGGCGATCACCGACCAGGAGGCGGCGAAACCACTCTCGAAAGCGGCCTGTGCCGTACCGACCGTAGACTTGGCACCGATGAACTCGGACATCATCAGCACGCCGACGACGAAGGCGGGCATGGTGCGCGAGGCGACCATGTATTGCTCGCTGGTCTTGCTGCGCAGGCGCATGCTCATCCAGGTGGTTATGACGATATAGACGACCACCATGCCGATGATGATCGAGGTGTCTTGCGCGTTGAAGGTATCCATCAGTCTCGCTCCATTGTTGTTGTTCTGGCGCGTTATGGGGTGCCGCTGGGGATCGTTGGGTCAGTACCGGTAACGACCTCAGACGGCGATGGAATTGCGGGTGTCGCGTTTACGGGTTGCCAGTTCCACGGCCTGACGCATCGCTTCGATAAGGCTGCGTTCGTCGGCAATGCCTTTGCCGGCAATGTCGAAAGCGGTGCCGTGGTCCACCGAGGTACGAATGACCGGCAGGCCGATGGTTACGTTGACGCCGGCTTCCAGGCCCATGACCTTGACCGGGCCGTGGCCCTGGTCGTGGTACATCGCAACCACCGCATCGAAGTCGCCGCGTCCGGCCCGGAAAAACAGCGTGTCGGCGGGCAGCGGGCCTTCCACGCGCCAGCCGCGGGCGTGCAGTTCATCAATTGCGGGCTGAATCTTTGTGGCTTCCTCGCCATAACCGAACAGGCCGTTTTCCCCGGCATGCGGGTTGATGCCGCACACCGCGATCAACGGATTTTCGATACCGGCGCGAATCAGTGTTTCCCGGGCACGCTCAATGGTGCGCTTGACCAGCCCCGGCTCGATCCGCGCAATGGCGTCGATGATGCCGATGTGCGTCGTGACGTGAATGACGCGCAAGGTCGGGGTCATCAACATCATCGAGACTTCTTCGATGCCCAGCAGGTGCGCGAGCATTTCGGTGTGGCCGGGGAAGATATGCCCCCCTGCGTGCAGCGCTTCCTTGTTCAGGGGGGCGGTGCATATGGCGTCCAGCTCTCCGGCCTGAGTCAGTTGCACGGTGCGCTCGATGTAGCGGAAGGCTGCATTGCCGGCCACCGCTGACAGTTTGCCGTAGGGCAGGTCAGCGGGTATCAGGCCCAGATCGATGCAGTCCACCGTGCCCTGGGTGAAACGGGCTTCTGCAGGGCTGGCGATGCTGTTGACGCGCAACTGGCTGCCGACGATGCGGTTGGCATCTTCCAGGCGTTGGGCATCGCCGATCACCAGCGGACGGCAGGTGGCGTACACCGAGGCGTGGGTGAGCATTTTCATGATGATTTCCGGTCCCACACCGGCGGCGTCGCCCATGGTGATACCAATGACGGGACGTTCAGACAGACGCTCAGACATAGGAAGCTTCCTCGTTGAAAGGGGTGCCGGTCGCAGCCGGTGCGTGGAACATTTGCCAGGCGGTGAGCAAGGTGTCGGGGTTGCCGAACCCCCCGGCTTTGGTCACGACATTGAACGTGTGCTTGCCCAGTCGGGCCTCGGCCAGAACCACGCCGGTGGCCAGTTCGCCAAACAGCGTCAAGCGTTTGATACCTGCAGCAATCAGGATCGCCCTGGCGGTTTCGCCACCGGTGGCTACCACTGAGCCGGCATGGGGCAGGGCGGGGGCCAGCCACTGCGCCAGCGCGTTGCTCAATGTGGCCGCCTGCGCCGGGTCGCGTTGTTGTTGATCGAGGCGTACCAACACATCTCGCCCGGCAGCCAGGTGTTGTTGGAGTTGCAGGTACGCTGCGGCGCGCTCGGCGTGCGCATCTTCATTGAGTAACGTTGCCGGTTGCAGTGTCAGGCACAGTGGCTTGCTGGCCTGTGCGAGCCGGTCGGCCTGGGTCTGGGAATGCCGGGACATGCTGCCCACCACGGTCAGCACCGGTGAACGTGGCTCGACCTTGATCGGCAAGGCTTCGGCCAGCTCGAAGGCGTGCGGTAGATGGCGAGCCAGCCCGGCCGAGCCGACCCAGAACAGTTCGTCATGCCAGGCCACCGATGCCTGGGCCAGTTGCAGCAGGTCACTGTCCAGTTCTGCATCGCAGACCAGCACCTGCACACCCTGTTCAAGTGCGTTGCGCAAAGTGGTTTTGAGCCGTGAAGAATCACGTAGGGTGTCCAGGCCGAGCCACTGGGTACGCAGGCCCTGCGCGACAAACAGATCCAGCAGGTTGCCGGTGCCGTGCAGGTTCTCGTTGCGCCAGACATCGCTCTGATCGACCGGCACACCGTCAATCAATTGCACACCCTGAACGGTCGTGCGTTTCATGGCCGGGAACGCCGGAGCGACCAGCGCCATGCCGCGCAGGCCTTGCAAGGCATCGACCTCACTGGCGACGTTGCCGCGCAGTGTGGAGTCGATTTTCTTGTACAGCGCCATACCGATTCGGGACTGCTGTTGCAGGGCTGCGCGGTTCTGTTCGGCGGCCTGTTGCGGGTCAAGGCGACGTGAGTCGGCATCAATGGCGATCACCCCCGACAAGTCTTTGGCATTGCCGGTCAGGACCACATGAGTGTCGATCCGTGAAGCAAAGTCCGCTGCGCAATCGGCTGCCCCCGACAGGTCGTCAGCAATGATCAGCAGGCCCGGAAATTCGGCGCGGCTCATGGCAGCAGGCACCGATACAGTTGCTGGATGTCATCCAGGCTGAGGACTTTGGGGTTGTTGGTCATCAGGCGTGTGACCTTGGAAGCCGCTACCGCCATGTCCGCCAGATGCTCTTCGGCAACCCCGAATTCACGCAGGTTCTGTGGGATGTTCAGCACCTGGGTCCATTGGCGAATCTGTCCGATCAGCTTGTGGGCAGCGGTCTCGTTACTGTCGTCCTGCTGCGCCACGCCGCAGACCAGTGCCGCACGCTTGAGGCGTTCGGCGCAGCTGTCCAGGTTGAAAGCCATCACGTGGGGCAACAGCATGGCATTGGCCACGCCGTGGGTGACGTGAAACTTGCCACCCAGCGGGTAAGCCAGTGCATGCACCGCTGCGGTTCCGGCGGCGGTCAGCGCCAGGCCCCCATACATCGAGCCCAGCAGCATGTCGCCACGTGCGCGAACCGATTCCGGTTGTTGCCAGGCTTCGACAATGCTGCCTGCAATCAGGCGCATCGACTCCAGCGCAAACGCATCGCTGATCGGGTTGGCCTTGGTGGAGATGAAGGACTCCAGCGAGTGGGTGAAGGCATCCATCCCGGTCGCGGCGGTGATCGGGCGCGGCAGGCTGAGGGTCAGCAGCGGGTCGAGAATGACCAGCGTCGGCAGCAGATGACGGCTGACGACGCCTATCTTCAGTTCTTCATCGGGCAGAGTGACGATGGCATTGGGCGTCACTTCCGACCCCGTACCGGACGTGGTCGGGACCAGCACCATAGGCTTGCCGGGGTGAGTCACCTTGTCGATGCCCAGCAGGTCTCTGAGCGGTGTGTCGTTGGTCAGCATGACGGCGAACAGCTTGGCGGCATCCAGCACGCTGCCCCCGCCAATCGCGATCAGGGCGTCCGGGGCGTGCGGCGCGACATCTTCGCGGAATACCCGCTCGATATTTTCCAGCGTCGGTTCTATTTCGACGTTATCAAGCATGTGCACACGGATATTCTGCGCACTGAGTTGCTCGGTGACGCGCTGGGTAACCCCCAGGTTATGCATGGCGTTCTGAGTAACCAGAATTACGCTTTTGACCGGCACATCGAGCAGCGGCAGTTTTTCGCTCAGCAGGTCGAGGCTGCCGGGGCCGTGGAGCACATGTTTCACAGTCTGGAAGTGGTAGGTAGCAGACATCGCGATTACCTCAGGCTTGGCGGTAGACGGCCAGCAGCTTCTGGAGTTTTTCCAGTGCGGCGGCATCGAGCGGCTGCACGGGCGCACGGCACGGGCCGACCGGGACATTGAGCAGTCGCGTTGCGGTTTTCAGCACCACCGGCATGGTGCCCAGCGCGAAGGCATCGCGCAGCGGGCGCAGGGCCTCCTGCGCGGCACGGGCCGCTTCATGGTTGCCTGACTGGAAGTTGTTCCAGATCGACATGACCACCTCCGGCACGGCGTTGGCGGTTGCAGCAATAGCGCCGTCACCGCCAGCCAGCAGGTTCCAGTAGATCAGCGAGTCGGTTCCGGCGAACACCGCAAAGTCGTCGCTGCGGTACTGCATCATCTGCACCAGTGCGTCGAAATTGCCGGCGCTGTCCTTGATGCCCTTGATCTGCGGATGCTGGCTGAGGGTTGCCACGGCACCGATGCCGATCGACATGCCGGTCTTGGCCGGGATGTTGTACATCATCAGCGGCAGCTCGGAAGCGTCGGCGACGGCGGTGTAGTGCTTGATCAGCTCGGACTGGCTGATGGCGTTGAAGTACGGCGTGATGATCGACAGGGCATCTGCGCCCACATCAATCATCTTTTTGTTCATTTCAATCACTTCATGCGTAGCGAACGCGCCGGTACCGACCACAACCGGCACACGTCCTGCCGCGGCTTCGACAGTGATTCGAGCGATTTTGAGTTTTTCCGATTCGGAAAGGGTAAAGAATTCGCCATTGGTGCCCAGTACGAAAAGCCCGTGAACGCCTGCATTCAGGAGGTTTTCGATCAGATTACGCAGGGCCTGCTCGTCGAGTTGCTGATCAGCAGTGAAGGGTGTGACCAGAGCTGGAATGATGCCGCGAAATTGCATGGCCAGGTTCTCGTTTTATTTTTAGTAAAACGATAATGATTGAATCAATCATTTCTGGCAAGCGTTTTGATCGTTTTTTTCATGTTTTGGTAGGGTTTCTGCCTGAAAGTGACAGGTTCAATCAAAAAGCCAGGCACATGGCCTGGCTCAAGAGAACGGTGTAGTTAAGTTCAGGCGGTCGCCGCAACCTTGCCTGTCGATTGACGACTGACTCGAAAGGCCACCAGGCTGCCGACGATGGTCAGCGCGGCCAGCGAGTACAGCGCCAGAGTGGTCGAGCCGGTCTGGTCCTTGATCCAGCCCACCAGATACGGGCTGAGGAAACCTGCCATCTGGCCGATCGAGTTGATCAGCGCCAGCCCGCCCGCTGCAACGCTGGCGCTGAGCAGTGCGGTTGGCAAGGGCCAGAACATTGGCAGGCTGGTGAGGGCACCCATGGTCGCGATGGTCAGGCCGAGAATGGCGATGATGGGCACTGTCGCGAAGTTGGCGGCGATGATCAGGCCCGTGGCGCCCATCAGCATCGGCACCACCAAATGCCAACGACGCTCATTGCGCAGGTCGGCGGAGCGGCCGACCAGCAGCATGAACACGCCTGCCATCAGGTAAGGCACGGCGCTGATCCAGCCGATCACCAAGGCATCGCTGAAACCGAGATTCTTGATGATTGACGGCAGCCAGAAGTTGATTGCGTAGACGCCGCTCTGAATGCAGAAATAGATAAAGCCCAGAATCCATATGAACGGCATGCTCAGTACCGAAGCCACCGAGCTTTTACCCTGCACCGGACGGCTCAGTTCATCGTTGGTGATATCGGTCTTGACCCGCTGACGCTGTTCGGGCGTCAGCCAGCGTGCGTCCTCGACCTTGTCACACAGCAGAACGAACGCCAGCACACCGAGCGCCACGGTCGGCAGGCCTTGAATCAGGAACATCCACTGCCAGCCCGCCATGCCGCCCTGACCCGCGGCGAAGTGGTTGAGGATCCAGCCGGAAAACGGACCGCCCAACAGCCCGGAGACCGGAATGGCCGACATGAACAGTGCCATGATCCGCCCACGCCTCTGGTTTGGGTACCAGCGCGAGAGGTACAGCACAATGCCGGGGAAGAAACCGGCTTCTGCCATGCCGGTCAGAAAGCGCAGTACGTAGAACTCGACCGGCGTGGTGACGAACAGCAGGCAGGTCGAGAAGATGCCCCAGGTAATCATCATCAGGCCGATCCAGCGGCGCGGCCCGAAGCGGTTCAGCGCCAGATTGCTGGGCAAGCCGCACAGCACGTAGCCAATGAAGAAGATACCGGCACCGAGGCCATAGACAGTCTCGCTGAAACTCAGGGCGTCGAGCATCTGCAGCTTGGCGAAGCCGACATTCACGCGGTCCAGGTAATTGAACAGGTAGCAGATGAAGATAAACGGGATAAGGCGCAGGGTGATACGACGGTAGACATGATTGCGGTCAGCGTCGCCCGCCTCGTGGGTCGAGGTAGCGGTCATGGCGTGTGTTCCTCTGTGCTTGTTGTTTTTATGCAGCTATGGAGCTGTCAGGTGCACTGCCGATCATAGGGTGGTGCCCATGAAAACGCTTTGGGGTTTTGCACGGCTGTGGAGGGCGTGCGTTGTGTGATTGCACAACGCAGGGCTCTGCGCAGGCCTGCATCAGGTGGCTGCGCATCCTCTTGGCGAAACTGCTCAAGACCGGACGCAGAGCTCACTACCGCTATCGTGCGACGCTCGGCGTCGGCATGCTTTTCAGGACGCTCTGCGTCCTCATACGCAATAGGTGAAATACGCTACTCAATCGCCTCATACGGCAAACCCACATAATTTTCTGCAATGGTCCTGCGCCCGGCTTGCGAGCCGACGTAGTAGTCCAGTTCGGTTTGCTGGATGCGCTGGCTGAACGCATCGGTATCGGGGAAGTTGTGCAGCACCGAGGTCATCCACCAGGAAAAACGCTCGGCCTTCCACACGCGGCGCAGGCAGATTTGCGAATACTTTTCCAGCAGGTCGGTGCGGCCCTCGCGGTAAACCTTGAGCAGAATCCGGTACAGCGTGCTGACATCGCTGGCCGCCAGGTTCAGTCCCTTGGCGCCGGTAGGCGGGACAATGTGCGCAGCATCGCCGAGCAGGAACAGACGGCCATACTGCATGGGCTCCACCACGAAGCTGCGCAGCGGCGCGATGCTTTTCTCGATGGACGGACCGGTCACCAGGCGGTCTGCCAGATGCTCGGGCAGACGGGCTTTGAGTTCGGTCCAGAAGCGATCATCCGACCAGTCTTCGACCTTCTCTTCGGCACTGACCTGCACGTAATAGCGGGTACGGATGGCCGAGCGCATGCTGCATAGGGCAAAGCCACGCGGGTGATTGGCGTAGACCAACTCCTCATTGACCGGCGGCGTGTCGGCCAGCACGCCGAGCCAGCCAAACGGGTAAACGCGCTCGAAGATTTTCAGCGTTTCAGAAGGAATCGATTGCCGCGATACACCATGGAAACCGTCGCAGCCGGCAATGTAGTCGCAGTCCAGGCGCACGGTTTCGCCGTCTTTCACGAACGTCACATAGGGACTGTCGGTTTTTGGATCGTGTATGTTCACGTCAGACGCGTCATAGACAGTCATCGCACCTGCTGCTGCGCGCGCGGCCATCAAGTCGCGGGTGACTTCAGTCTGGCCGTAAACCATCACGGTTCTGCCACCGGTCAGGGTTTTCAGGTCGATGCGCTCACAGCGCCCGTCGAAGGCCAGCTCGAAACCGTCATGAATCAAGCCCTCGGCGTCCATTCGTTCGCTGACGCCTGCTTCACGCAACAGGTCGGTCATGCCTTGCTCAAGCACGCCGGCGCGGATGCGCGAGAGGATGTAATCGGGGTCCTTGCGCTCGACAATCACGTTGTCGATGCCGACACGCTGCAGCAGTTGGCCCAGCAGCAGCCCTGAAGGGCCTGAACCGATAATGGCAACCTGGGTTTTCATGGCGATGGTCCTGTTTTTGATCCCTGCCAAGTGTCATCAGCGGGATATGATTGTTTTTGTCTCCTGCATTTTTAATGGATGCCATCGAGATAAGAAGGCAATATTCGACGCATTATCTGGACTTTTCGAGGGTCAGGACGGGAGAAGAACACATGGCCAGACCTGCCACTGCAACGATACCGGTGTTCAAGCTTTACGGGGAAACCGCGGCCTGGCCGACCCCGGACCTGATCCATTGCGAGTCGATCCCCGAGCGCAGCAAGATGCACGAATGGGAGATCAAGCCGCATCGCCATGGAGATCTGGTGCAGTTGCTGTATGTGCAGTCCGGCAGGGCGATGCTCAAGGTCGAGGATGTGGTCACCGAGGTCGAGACACCTTCGCTGCAGGTGGTTCCGGCGTTAAGCGTGCACACCTTCAGGTTTGCCGAAGATATTCAGGGGCACATTCTCAGTCTGGCCAAACCCTTGGTGGAGCAGCTTGAGACGGCACTCGACAGCTCGGCAATGCGCACGACACGGTGTTACGAGCTAGGGGCGGACAGCCATTACGTTGATACGCTGTTCAGCGCCATCGCCCGCGAGTACCGGCAGCCCAGGGCTGGTCGCGATCTGATGCTGCATTCATTGATCAACGTGCTGGTGGTCTGGCTCAGTCGGCGCAGCAGCGAGCATGCTGGCGAAGAAATTCACGCCATGGACCGCGGCCGTGAGCATTTGCAGGTGTTCATGCATCAGTTGGAGGCGAGTTTTCGCGAGCACTGGTCCATTCACCAGCATGCGCAGGCCATGGGCATCAGCGCCGCGCATTTGAATTCGCTGTGTCGGCGCCTGTGCAACCAGTCGGCCTTGCAGATCATCAGCCAGCGGCTGTTGCTGGAGGCCAGGCGCAACCTGATCTACACCACCATGACCATCAATCAGGTGTCCGACAGCCTCGGGTTTTCCGAACCCGCTTATTTTTCGCGCTTCTTCAAACGCGCCACCGGGCAGTCGCCCAAAGCGTTTCGTCAGCAGAAATAGAAACGGGGCGCTCAAGGGCGCCCCGTTTGCCTGCCGGTTATTGCCGTGAGATCAGGCCACGACCTGATAACACGGCACGTAGGCCGCGCCACCGGGCAACTTCATCCGGTGCTGATCGACAAACGCCTGCAGCAGCTTGTCCAGCGGCCCCATGATCGAAGGATCGCCTTGAATCTGATAAGGACCGTGCTCTTCGATCAGGCGAATGCCCTTGTCCTTGACGTTGCCCGCCACAATCCCGGAAAACGCCCGGCGCAGGTTGGCGGCCAGCTCGTGAGTGGGCACGTCGTGGTTCAGTTGCAGTTTCGACATGTTCTCGTGAGTCGGGTCGAAAGGGTGCTGGAAGCTTTCCTCGATCTTCAGCAGCCAGTTGAAGTGAAATGCGTCATTCCGCTCGCGGCGGAACTGCTTCACTTCTTTCAGGCCCTGAGTCATCTGCCGGGCGACGTCTGCCGGGTTGTCGATGATGATCTGGTAATGACGCTGCGCTTCTTCACCCAGCGTGGCACCGACGAACGCGTGCAACTGTTGCAGGTACGGCTCGGTATTTTTCGGACCGGTCAGGATTACCGGGAACGGTACGTCCTTGTTGTCCGGGTGCATCAGAATGCCAAGCAGATAGAGGAATTCTTCAGCCGTGCCTGCGCCACCGGGGAAGATGATGATGCCGTGGCCAACGCGCACGAAGGCTTCGAGACGTTTTTCGATGTCCGGCAGGATCACCAGCTCGTTGACGATCGGGTTGGGTGCTTCGGCCGCAATGATGCCCGGCTCGGTCAGGCCCAGGTAGCGACCGCCGACAATGCGTTGCTTGGCGTGGGCAATAGTCGCGCCCTTCATCGGGCCTTTCATTACGCCAGGGCCGCAGCCGGTGCAGATATCCAGGCTGCGCAGGCCCAGTTCATGGCCGACTTTCTTGGTGTATTTGTATTCTTCAGTGTTGATCGAGTGACCACCCCAGCACACCACCATCTTCGGCTCTACGCCAGCGCGTAGCGTGCGGGCATTGCGCAGCAGGTGGAACACGTAATCGGTGATGCCCTGAGAATTGCTCAGGTCGATGCGCTGGCTGTCCAGTTCGCTTTCGGTGTAAACGATGTCACGCAGGGCGCTGAACAGCATCTCGCGGGTGCTGGCGATCATTTCACCATCGACAAACGCATCGGCCGGAGCGTTGAGCAGCTCCAGGCGCACACCGCGATCCTGCTGATGAATTCGTACTTCAAAGCTTTCGTACGCCTCAAGAATGGTCTTGGCGTTATCGACGTGGGCGCCAGTATTGAGAATGGCCAGGGCGCACTGGCGAAACAGGGTGTAGGTGCTGCCTGAACCGGCCGCGCTGAGTTGTTGCACTTCACGCTGGGACAGGGTTTCAAGGCTGCCTTTCGGGCTTACGGTGGCGTTAATCACTTGTCTTGGGATCATTCTATTTTCCATTAGAGCGATGCAGTCGAGCATCAGGATGGTGAACATTGAGAACATTCACCCCTGTGGAGCCTTTTCTACAGCACTTGGCCGGGAAAGCAAACGCCGGACCGCAGACGTCCCCTGTTTGAGCCTTTGTGCGCCATCGCAGGATTGAATCGGCAAGCGAATTCTTTTGAAAGCAGGCACTTGCCCGGCATGACCGTGCGGCTGAATTTTGACGCGTACAACGGGCAATAGTGAACCTGACCCCGTTAACGGAGTCTGTTAGCTGATGGACTTTCTGGACGGCCTGCACGAAAGGGATCATCAGGTGCTTTTAAGCGCGCCTGATAGGCAGACATTCCGTCCGGGCAGGAGTTGCAAAACCTTTGATCGCCTGCCGCTCCCATCCTTAGCCGGCCCGTTAAACGAGGCTTTATTTTCATTTCAGATAAAGATAATTATCGCCATGTCTCGTCATTTCTCCGCACTTCTTTCCCGAGCCCCTGGCCTGTTCGCTGTTTCGCGTCGCTTGCTCGGCGCAGGCCTGTTTGGCGCTGCATTGACCGTTGTCGTTCCTGGCAACGCGCAGGCCGCAGGCAGCGATCGCTGGGTCAGCGACAGCCTCACCACCTACGTACGCAGCGGACCAACCGATGATCATCGGATTGTGGGGACGCTGAAATCCGGGCAGAAGGTCGAGCTGCTCAGCTCTTCGGGCAAGTTCAGCCAGGTGCGCGGCGAAGGCGGTTCCACGGTGTGGATCCCCAGCACTGACCTGCAGGAGGTGCCTGGTCAGGCCGAGCGTGTGCCGCAACTGACCCAGCAGGTCAGCGAACTGACCGATCAACTGGCAGGCATCGACAATACCTGGAAGACCCGTGTGCAAGGCATGCAAGAGACTCTTGATGCGCGCAAGAAACTGGTCGACGAACTGGAAGCCCGCACCAAGACCCTTAACGATCAACTGGCTGATTCTCAGGCCGAATTGCGTGCCACTCAGGCGCGGCTCGGCGACGAGAACAAGCAGGTGATGATGCGCTACATGGTCTATGGCGGCAGCATTGCCGGTGCAGGCCTGCTGGTGGGCCTGATCCTTCCGGCGTTGACCAAGGGTCGCAAGAAGAACGATGGCTGGGTGTAAACCTGCCCGAAACACCTGTTCATGCTGGCGCCGCGCGCTGGCATGAACGAAAGGTGATGAGCCTCCGCTAAAACTCCCTTCCTGCTCCTGCAATTACGATCCAGCTCGCAAAATGTCTGCATGCCTGCCGCCCGGACAATGCGCGAAGTTGATGTTCGTTCTACAGTTTCTGCCCGTATGGTCGAAAAACTGAGTGTTGCCCTGAACCGCGTGGCTTGTTGTGGGGACGGCGGTAACGGCGAACTGTGTTATAGCATGTTGCCATCAGTTATTATGTGCGTCCTGAAAAATGGGCTGCCGAGTCGGGTCTGAGTGGTTTTCAGGCCGTGGGTCTCATATTTTCACCCTCTCCTGTGCAGGAATCCGGATGCTGGCGTACAACCAAAAAAGCTTTCTTATCGTTGATGACTTCTCTGACTTTCGCAGTTCAGTGCGGTCGATGCTGCGTGAACTGGGCGTCAAGGAAGTGGATACCGCCGACACCGGCGAGCAGGCGCTGCGCATGTGCTCGCAAAAGCGTTATGACTTCGTATTGCATGACTTCAATCTGGGTGATGGCCGCAAGAATGGCCAGCAGGTGCTGGAAGACTTGATGGTCGAGCGGCTGCTGAGCTACGAAAGCGTGTTCATTATGGTCACCGCCGAAAACAGTCAGGCGATGGTCATGAGTGCGCTTGAGTGGGAGCCGGACGGTTACCTGACCAAGCCGTTCAACCGTGCCGGGCTGGCCCAGCGCCTGGAAAAGCTGGTGCAGCGCAAGACCTTGCTCAAGCCGATTCTGCAGGCCCTCGACCGGCGCAAACCGGCCGAGGTACTGGCCGCGTGCAACAAGCTGATCGAGCAGGACCCGCGTTATGCGCCGTTGTGCTTGCGCTACAAGGCGGATGCCTTGCGTGATTTGAAGCAGAACGAGCCACTGGAAGCTTTTCTCAAGACCATTCTGGCTGATCGTGCCACGCCGTGGGCCTACGGCGCGTTGGGCAGTCTGCTGCTGAAACGCGGCAAGACTGCCGAAGCGCAGGCCGTCTACGAACAGGCAATCAAGGCGTTTCCGGCCATGCCGGCGCTGTTCGACGGCCTGGCTGATGTGCTGGTGGCGCTTGGCGATGCCAAGCGGGCGCAAACGGTGCTGGAAAGCGCTGTGCGCCTGTCGCCTCTGGCAGTCCGTCGACAGAAGCTGCTGGGCAAGCTGGCGCTGGGCAACGAGGATTTTGAAAGTGCCTCCAAAGCCTATCGCCAGGCGGTTTCCCAAGGCCAGCATTCGCGCTTCAAGGACCCGGAAACCAACCTGGGTCTGGCACATGCTCTGATCAGCAAGGGCGGCGAGCAGGGGTTGGATGCGCGCACGCGTGTCGAGATCAACAACGCCCTTGTCGACGTTGCCAAGGAACATACCGACGACGAAGGTCTGCAAGTGCGCACCCGTCTGATGAAGGCTGCCAGCCTGCAGCACTCGGACCCGGAAACCGCAGCCAAGCTCACCGAACAGGCGATGGCCAGGCTCGATGGCATGGAGCAGGTGCTCAGCGCCGATGCCGCCCTGATGGTGGCTGCGCAGCTCAAGAAGCTGGGGCAGGAAGAAGCGGGCGCCAGTGTTCTGAAGAGCTGTGCTGAAGCCTATGGCGATGATCCGGCGGTGATGAAAAGCGTCGCCAGCATGACCGACGATCCCGCGATTCTGGGCGCCAGCAAGGCTGCAATCGATTTCAACCTGCAAGGCGTGCGCAGTTACAAGGCCGGCAACCTTACCGAGGCGCAGGCGTTTTTCCGCAGCGCGCTGGGCTTGCAGCCGAAGAACATCAGTATTGTGCTGAACATGGTTCAGTCGCTGCTTCATCCGGGGCAGAACCTCGGGCAGGCCGGCATTGACGAATGCCGTGCCAGCCTGACCGTGCTGGGCAAGATTCCGGAAAGCGATCCGCGTTATGAGCGTTACCAGAAACTCAGGGAGAGGGCGTTTGGCGCATGAGTGAAGAGACAGAGCAGGGCCTCGACTTTTCCATGGTGATCGCCTCCACCGTGCACGACATGAAAAACTCGCTGGCGACCCTGACACAGGCGCACAGCGAGTGGCTGGCGAAGCTTTCCGGTCAGCAGCGTGACATGCCGGAACATGGGGTCATCGACTATGAGTTCGCCAACCTCAACGGCATGCTCGTGCAACTGCTGGGCCTATACAAACTCGGTGTCAATCAACTGCCGTTGCGTCCGGATTACCACGAACTGGACGATTTCATCGAAGCGCAGCTGGCGCACCATCAGGACGTGCTGGCCAGCCGCGGTATCGCCGCGCGCTATGAAATCGATGACATGAGCCCCTTGGGCTTTTTTGACCGTGAACTGGTGGGCTCGGTGGTCGGCAATATCATCGTCAATGCAATCGGTTTTGCCCGCGAGCAGATCGTGATCAGCATCGGTGAAGAAGGCGGTCAGTTGAAGATCACCCTCAATGACGACGGTCCCGGTTACCCGGCGTATCTGATCGAACGTCAAACCGAATACGTGCAGGGCATCAATCAGGGCAGTGGCAGTACCGGCCTGGGCTTGTACTTTGCTGCGCACATTGCCCGGCTGCATGTGCGCAACGGCATGCGCGGGCGAATCGAAATCGCCAACGGCGGCGTGCTGGGCGGGGCAATGTTCAGCATTTATCTGCCCTGAAACCCGAACTGCAATTGCTGCGAAATATGAGACAGCCGCGCACCAGCATTATATTGACGCGGTGCCGCGCACTTGCGTTATCCCGTTGTCGATAAGCCTGTCATGTTTTTGACTTTCGTGTCCTCAATGCCTGCCTTTTGCCCCTGTCCAGCCCGGTAACAGGGGCTTCCCCGTGTGCTCAATGGCTTGGTTCGATTATTGCTAACGTCCTGTCAGGCGCAGGCTTTGGTCGGCGCGCGTTTTAATCCAATAGCAGGCTGTCCGGGAGCATCGATATGGAAGACAAAGTACTTAAGCTGATCGAAGAAGCGATGGAAGCAGGCGAAGGCACCTTGAGCAAAGAACAAAGTCTGGATTGGGACTCCATTGCGGTCCTGACCTTCATGTCGCTTGCGAATGAACGGCTGGATAAGAACCTGTCGGCCAACCGTCTCAACGCTTGCAAGAGTGTGGATGACGTCATCGGTCTCGTTACAGAGTCATAAGCGATCAGGGGTTTTCCAGGCGGTGCCGGTCAGCCCTGAAGAGGAACGTTGGGTGGTGAGTAATCCGTTTTCATTAAGCGGCAAATTGATCATGGTCACAGGTGCCTCTTCCGGCATCGGCAGCCAGGTTGCGATATGGCTGAGCCAGCAGGGCGCCCGGGTGGTACTGGTTGCCAGGAACACCGAACGGCTTGAAGCAACAAGGCGCCAGCTTCACGGTGAGAGTCACGGGGTCGAGCCTTTTGACTTGCTTGACGGGCATGCAGTCCCGGCCTGGATGAAAACCCTGGCCAGCACCTACGGGCCTTTCGACGGGCTGGTGCATGCTGCCGGTGTACAGATGCCGCTGCCGATTCGAGCCTTGGCAATCGAGCAATGGGAAACGGTATTTGCCACCAACGTGACCTCTGGCTTTTCGCTGATAAAGTCATTCAGGCAGAAAGGCGTCTTCGTTCAAGGGGCTAGTATTGTTCTGCTTTCATCGGTGATGGCTCAGGCCGCCCAGCCTTCCCTGATGGCCTACTGCGCCAGTAAAGGCGCAGTGGAATCGATGGTCCGCGCTGCGGCACTTGAACTGGCCAGAGACGGAATAAGGGTCAATGCCATTGCGCCGGGCATAGTGCGAACCGAAATGACCCGCAAGCTTGAAGAACTGGTCGGTATCGATTCCATGGCCGTGGTTGAGCAGAAGCACCCGCTGGGGTTTGGTGAGCCGCTGGACATAGCCTATGCGGTCAATTACCTGTTGTCTCCGGCGGCTCGCTGGGTGACCGGAACAGCGATGGTTGTGGATGGAGGATACCTGGCGCAATGAATGCCAATAGATTGCTCATCGTAGGTGCCGGCGCTTTCGGCCGTGAAGTGCACGCTTGGCTGACGGATTGGGTGGAGAACAATCCGGGATGGCTCATCGCCGGATTCATCAATGACGGCCCGGGCTCGACCGAGCGCTTCGACCATTATCCGCCTGTCGTTTCGACGGTGGACGGCTACCAGCCAAAGCCCGAAGAGTATCTGGTCTGCGCGATTGGCGACCCGAGCGGCAAGCGCCTGGTCGTGGAAAAACTCCTTGCCAGGGGCGCGCAATTTTTCACCCTCATTCACCCCTCGGTCATCATTGGCGAAAATGTTTCCATTGGCCAGGGTGCGGTGATCTGTCCTTCAACGGTGCTCACGGTCGATCTTCGTATCGGCGCATTTGTAACCCTCAATATTGGCTGTCTGGTGGGGCATGACGCAGACATCGGCGACTTCTCCACCTTGAGCGGGCATTGCGATATCACTGGCGGTGTCGTGCTGGAGGAGGGTGTTTTCATGGGGACGCATGCCAGCGTCCTGCCAAAGGTAAGGATCGGCAAACAGGCTGTGGTCGGAGCGGGTAGCGTTGCAATACGCAATGTCGCCGCTGGCACTACAGTATTCGGTGTACCTGCCACACGCATATCGGGGTAACGCTCATGGGCGCTCATGCCAGGATCGTGAACATAGAATATGAACTGCCTGCTCATTCGCTGGACAATGAAACACTGGCGCGCGAATTTCCCGAATGGGATGTCGAGAAAATCTTCTCGAAGACCGGTATTGGCGAGCGGCGCATCATCGACAAGGACGAAACTGCGTCCGACCTTGCGTACCGCGCCTGCGAGAAGTTGTTTCTCAACGGAGATATTCAGCGCAGCGAAGTAGACGCATTGATTTACTGCACGCAAAGCCCGGATTATGTATTGCCCGCCACCGCCTGCATTCTGCAGCACCGCTTGCAACTTCCCACCCACTGCGCCGCCTTCGATTTCAATCAGGGCTGTTCAGGCTACATTTACGGGCTTGGCATCGCCAAAGGGTTGATCGAGTCAGGGCAATGCCGGAACGTATTGCTGGTGACGGCGGAAACCTACAGTCGCTACATTCATCCGCAGGACAAGAGTGTTCGTACCCTGTTCGGTGACGCCGCGGCTGTGACCCTGCTCAGCGCGACTGAGGGCGGGCCTTTCCTGGAACGTTTTCGTTATGGCAGTGACGGCTCCGGGGCGGAAAACCTGATGGTCCCGATTGGCGGTGCGCGAAGACCCTCGGCGGAAAACCTTCAGCCTGCCGAGTATCAGGATGACGGTGGCAGTGTGCGTACCGATGCACACCTGTACATGAATGGCCCGGCGATTTTCGAGTTTTCCATGACCCGCGTACCGCAGTTGTTCGCATCGTTGTTCGATGACGAACTGGGTGTGGCCGATGTCGATCTGTTCGTGTTTCATCAGGCCAACCACTTCATGCTGGATGCCCTGCGTCGGCGTTTGAAGTTGCCGGTCGAGAAGTTCGTTTCTGCCTTCCAGCACTGTGGCAATACGGTGTCGTGCACCATTCCCATTGCGCTGAAGGAATCCTTGAACCGCGGTACGCTGAAACCGGGCGACCGGGTTGCTGCGGTCGGGTTCGGGGTGGGCTATTCGTGGGGGGCGTGCGTCATACGCTGGTAAACATCATCGCTCTGCGTCACCGCCCGGACGCAGAGCTTGTTGTTGGTTTTAATCCTTTCTGATCAGCCCTTCAGCCAGGCATCGCGCCAGGCTTGCAAGTGATCGGCCTCAAGCATCCAGTTATCAATGACAGCCTGTCTCAAGGCGTCGCCCTTGCGTGCGCACTCATCCAACTGATCAATGTGTTGCTCGATGGCACTGACCCAGGCATTCGTCTCGTTTTCCACCCGAGTGACGGGCAGGTCTTCAGGCACGCTGAGCACATCACTGCAAATGACTGGAAAACCGCAGGCACCGAACTCCAGCAGGGCCACCGGGCTTTTGCTCGTATTGATCAGGTTGGATTCTGCAGGCGCCAACACCAGATCCAGGTTCAGACTGGCCAGCGTCCCAGGGAACAAAGTGCCCTCCACGGGCGAACGCAGTTCATGAATATAAGGGCGTAGCCAGCGCGTGCAGGGTCCCATGATGACCCACTCCACACGGTCTGCCAGTGCCTTGATGACTTCTGACAGAATCAGCAGGTCGCCCGTTTCTGCCGCCGTGCCTACCCAACCTACACGAGGTCTGGGGCGAGTCTGGCGCTGGCTTTGCAGATTGCGCCATGGCTCAGGCGCAAGTCGGGTTTCAATCACCTGAACGTTGGGATGTGAGCCCTCCAGCAGCTCCGCCAGTGCTGTTGTGGGGACTGTGATCAGATCTGCCCGCGCCAGCCCGTGGCGCAGGGAAGCCTGCACTGTTGCGAGTGGCACAGCGCTCTTGTCGATTTCAGCGTACGCCGGGTAGTGCGGCAGGTCGTAGGCCACCCAGGCATTGGTGTGGTCCTTGATCGCGTTGATGCTGGCAATCAGGCTTTCGTTTACTGGCCCCTGGATAACCACCGTATCCGGGCTGAGTCTGGCAGTTTCCACGAATGGAAGCGGCGCATGGCTGATGATGCCGTCTGTCTCGCGCTCGGCGCTCAGGCTTTGCAGCGCGGCGCTGATGCGATTGCCGGCAGCCGCATGATTGCAGGGCAGAGCAAGGACCACCGGCAGTGGACGGTGGGTCAATGGCCGCCAGCTCAACTGCGGGTTGCTCTGGGCGACGAAACTGTCAGTCAGCGTCAGATTCTTGTTGTATGCAGGGTCCCAGGCCATGTAGTGCAGCCAGCGGTGGTAGAGCGCGCGCGTCGCGAAGTCCAGTGCTTCAGCGTCGCTCTGTGCGTCGTCCGGGCGCAGCGCGACGATGGCGTGCGGTGTCCAGACGACCAGATGCCCAGTGCTGCGCGCCTTCAGGCACAGGTCCACATCATTGAAGTGCAGGGGGAACAAGTGTTCGTCCAGGCCTTGCACCTCTTCATGCACGGACTTGCGAATCATCAGGCAGGAGCCGCTGACAGCGCTGTAGTTCTGATCTGTTTCCAGACGTTGCGCATCGCTCGCAGATCCTGCGATGTCGCTGGCAGTGACGGTGGCCGCGGTGCCATTGAGGCCCATGATGATGCCGGCCTGCACGACATTACCATCCGTCGAAATGAGTTTCGCGCCGACAACGCCTACTTCAGGGCGCAGTGCGTGGTTGAGCAGGTGGTTGAGCCAGTCCTGCTGGATGATCAGGGCGTGGCTGTCGAGCATCACAAGATAGTCGCCCAGCGCGTGTTCGGCTGCAGAGTTGAGCAGCGCCGACGGGCTCAGTGCCTGTTCGTGGCGAACGATGCGAATCCGTTCCGACTGCATCGAATCGATGGTCGCCAGCCATTGCGTGGTCTGCGCCGACTGGCTGTTGTTGTCGCAAATCAGAATTTCATAGTGCGGATATGTCGTGTTTTCCAGAATGCTCTCTACGCAGGGCAGCAGCGTTTCGAGCTGATCCTGCGAGGTGACGAGAATGGAGACCAGAGGCTGTTCGGCATGGCCGTAATCGATCCGGTAAAGTCCCGATTCCAGCGCATGCACCTTACTGCCTGGGTAGCCACGCACGTGCAGATGCCGTTGCACGGTGCGCGCCTGATCGTAGTTCTCCTGCGCCTGCCATAAGGGCGAGATGATCATCGGCTCGCAAGAGTGCGCAAATTCGGTATAGCCCGAACCCTCAATCATGCGCAGGATCAGGTCGAGTTCAATGGCCTGCGCGTGGACTGGGTCGAAGCCGCCCACTTCCAGAGCTTTTTCACGATTGAACAGCCAATTGCGGCTGGTTGCCGCCGGGCAGGTCAGCAGGTAATCCAGGCTGAAGTCCGGGCGAAAGGCCAGATGAGCACCTGCCTGCGCATGCAGGGTCACTTCGTCGCCGAACACTGCGCAGGCTTCGGGCGTTTCGATCATTTTCATGACAGCGCACAGCAGGCCGCTCGAGGTGAACGTCGTGCCGGCGTCAACCAGGATCCACCACGCTTGGTCGTTTTCCTGCATCAACGCGTTGATGACCGTTGCACGGTTTTCCATGCTGGCATCCCGCCAGGGCAGTTGCGCTTGCAGCGGCGTCTGCTGTTCCCGGTCGTAGTCGGCAAGGACAAACACCTTGAGCTTGTCGAGCAGCGGCGCATCGGACGCCAGGCTTTGCAGCGTGCTCAGCACGCTCTCGGGCTGCTGATTGAAGTCCGACACGACAATCGCAACCGCAGGGCCGCCGTTGTGTTGTTGCAGGTACTCTTCAAGCAACACATGCTGGGCTGGCGTAGGTCGACGCTGAGCCAGCCAGCCGGCGACACGGGTATTCCGAACAGTGGCTTCGGGCCTTCTGTCGAAGTAGGCCAGCAGGTCCATTTCCTGAATATTGTCGCGTTGTGACAGCGGAGCAACCTTGACCTTGCCATTGAACTCGTCAGGCCTTACCCAGCCCAGCTCTGTGGGAATGCGCCTGAAGTTGGCGTGACCTTCGCGAGGCAGGGTCGGGTCTTTTCTGAATGCCTCGCTGCTCTGCTGATCCGACACCCGGAAATAGGAAAGGGGACGGGCGAGCATCGCCAGGTTTCCATGACGCAAGAGCTTTACGTACATGGCCAAATCACCCAGCCCCCAGATCAGCACCTGTTGCAGAGACATGATGTCCTGCCCGAATACCAGCAGGTCTTCGCGACGACACATGACTGCACTGGGCTCGCCGACGAAGTTGATCGGGTGACTGGCCAGAAAGGACACCAGCTCGGGACCGTTCAGAACGACGTTTTTGCCGAATGGGTAGGCCGTGTAGAGGTTGTCTGCCAGCAGAGCGCCGTTGGCGTCGATCCTCTTTCTGGTCGCTGACACGACTTTGATGTCCGGGCTGTCGTGCATGACATCGAACATCAGGCGCACGCAGTCCGGGAGAAGGATGTCATCGTCGTAGAGAAACTTGATGTACTCACCCTGCGCACGCGCTATGGCGTGTGCGATGTTGTGAGGTTCGCCCAGCGGCGTTGCATTTTTGAAATAGTGAATGGGCCAGCGGCTGTTCGGGCTGAGCTTTTCGACAATAGCCTTGATGCCATCGTCACGGCAGTCGTCGGTGATGATGATCTCGATGTCGTCGTGGTTCTGGCGCAGCGCGCTGGCAAGCGCTGCTTCGAAGAAAGCCGGTTTGTAAGCGGGGATGACAATACTGACCAGGCGTGAAGAACTCATCGCAATACCACTTTTGAAAAAGTTTTAAAAACCAACCGGGCAACGCAGTCGGCGTCCATGATCTGCAGTTGTCGTCAGCTTTTTTGGCCTATATACAAAACCGACTGCTCCGTAATGCCGTGCTGCTTGAAGACGCCTTCACCAAATGCCTGCGAGCCGAGGGCCTTCACGTCGAAACCGGCCTGCGTCAAACGGGACTGGAAGTCTTGTCCGGCGTACATCCGCACATGATCGTCCTGGCCGAAGCGCGCCCAGCGCTCATCGACGCTGGCCTCGTCCGGGTCTTCTTCGGTTTCGGTGGCGGTCAGCAGAATCGGCACCATCAGGATGGCAGAGCCGCCTTTGGCCAGTACCCGAAACAGCTCGGACATGGCCTTGCGGTCATCAGGTACGTGCTCAAGTACGTGCGAGCACACGATGAAATCGAAGGACTCGTCGGCATACATGTGCATGTCCATGATGTCGACCACGTCATCAGCCAGCGGCGAGAACAGGTCTGCCGAGCGATATCGGGCGTTGGGCAGGCTGCGCAGAAACTTCGAGAGCACCACTGCCGGTGCGATATCGAGAATGCGCAGTGGTTTGCCCGGCGGGTTGTAGAGCATGTTCATGGCAAACAGCGCGTAAAGCCGGTCACGGTCCGACGCCATGCATTCGGGGCAGCTGTATTGCCCGACGTTAAGGGTCTCGAAGTCTTCGATGCAGTAGTGGACGTTCAGGCGGTGGAGGATTTCCAGATGGCTTCTACCCAGCGGATAGAAGTTCGGAAAACGACAGGAGCAGACCGGGCACGTTCGCATTAGCAGTTCTCTTTACTGGCTGTGACGATCACATCAATGATGCTGTCGAAGGCTTCATCCGTCAGGCTGTCGTAGATCGGCAGGCACAGGATCTGACTGGACAGACCGGTCGCGACACGCAGGCGATCAGGTTTTGCCGAGTCAAGGCCCCGGTACATCGGGAATGTGGAAATGAGCGGGTAAAAGTAACGGCGCGCCAGGATATTGTGGTCGCGGAACCGCTGATAAAGGTCATCGCGAGAAATCGCGAAGTCTTCGGTGACCAGCACCGGGAAGTACGAGTAATTGTGTTTTTCGGTGCTTTTCCAGAGAATTTTCAGCCCCGGTACCGTTGCCAGCGCATCGCGATAGCGTTCATCGATACGTTGCCGTTTCAAGAGCGCTTCATCGATGTACTTCAACTGAAGCAGACCGAACGCAGCGTTGATTTCACTCATCTTGCCGTTGATTCCCGGCGCGACCACGGTCACTTCGTCAGCAAATCCGAAGTTCTTCAGGTAATCGATACGTTGCTTGGTCTTGGCATCCGGACTGATGATGGCCCCGCCTTCGAAGGTGTTGAACACCTTGGTGGCGTGAAAGCTC
Organism: Pseudomonas syringae group sp. 243L2; assembly: GCF_032587875.1. Classification (NCBI taxonomy): domain Bacteria; kingdom Pseudomonadati; phylum Pseudomonadota; class Gammaproteobacteria; order Pseudomonadales; family Pseudomonadaceae; genus Pseudomonas; species Pseudomonas syringae group sp. 243L2. Next base: position 50,943 of record NZ_JAWHPL010000020.1, on the reverse strand, counting down.
AGCACCGACAGATCCCCGTGATTCAACAGGCTTTGCCCGCGATGCTGGACACCGAACGCATGGGCGGCATCGTAGATGACCTTAAGGCCATAGCGATCGGCGATCTGCTGAATGCGGTCGACGTCACACGGGATGCCGTAGCAGTGTACGGGCATGATCGCCGTGGTAGCCGGAGTGATGGCTTCTTCGATGCGCTCCGGGTCCAGGTTGTAAGTACCCGGATCGATGTCGACAAACACCGGCGTCAGGCTGTTCCAGAGCAGCGAATGGGCGGTTGCCACGAACGAGTAGGGCGTGGTGATGACTTCGCCCTTGATGCGCAGCGCCTGAATGGCGGTCATCAGCGCCAGCGTGCCATTGGAAAACAGCGAGAGATGCTGCACGCCCAGGTACTCGGCCAGCTCCTTTTCAAGCTGCTGGTGAAACGGCCCGCCATTGGTGAGCTGGCGGCTTTCCCATATGTGTTCGAGGTAGGGAATGAACTCCTCCAGAGGCGGTAACAGAGGACGAGTTACTGGAATCGGTGCGCTCATGGAGGGTTCTCTGCTCGTGTTTTATCCGATTGCTGTTCGAAAGGGCATCTGCTTCAAGGGCTTCCGGCAAAGGCGTTGCCATTGACATAAAAATGACAGTCGAACTGTTGTGACCGGGGTACACAGCAAGAACCCGGCCAAGACCGCTTTTGCCGGATCAGGTAGAGGTCGGGTAGTGATCATTCTCACGAAGGTGTTTCAGTGCTTGATATCCCGAACGCCCGCTGCGTATTTTGTACGGGTTGCCGCCAAGCGGCCTGGCCCATGACAAAGGATTGAACCATGACACGCAATGACCCCCATCCGCTGGCACAGCTGCTGATGGGCATTGATGAAGTGGAGTGTGTGACCCCGGACCTGAACGGCGTGCCTCGCGGCAAGGTGATGACCGCTGCCGGTTTTCTGGAGGGCAGGCGATTGCAGCTTGCGCGGGGGGTGTTGCTGCAATGCATCATGGGCGGGTACCCGCCGTCACGGTTTTACGGTAGCGATGATGGCGACCTCGCGCTGCTCAGCGATCCGCAGCAGGTCCATCGTCTGCCCTGGAGCGAGCAACCGCGCGCCCTGGCCATCTGCGATGCCGAAGAGTTGAGCGGCGAGCGTTGCATGCTCTCGACGCGCAGCCAGCTAAAGGCCGTCATCGCCCGCTACGCCGCACGGGGGTTGGCACCGGTGGTGGCCACCGAACTGGAGTTCTTTGTCTTTGCGCCCAACCCCGAGCCGCTGTATCCGTTCGTGCCGCCGACAGGGCTGGACGGACGACGCGAGCAGGGGCATTCAGCGTTCAGTGTCAGCTCGAACAATGGCTTGCGGCCTTTTTTCGCCGAGGTATACGCCTGCATGGCGGCGTTGGGTCTGCCGCGTGACACGGTGATGCACGAGATGGGCGTCAGCCAGTTCGAGATCAACCTGCTGCATGGCGACCCGCTGCTGCTCGCCGACCAGACCTTTCTGTTCAAGCACCTGCTCAAGGAGGTCGCGCTCAAGCACGGGCTTATTGTGGTCTGCATGGCCAAGCCGCTCGCGCACACGGCGGGCAGTTCGATGCATCTTCATCAGAGCGTTGTAGCAACAGACTCCGGGGTAAACGTCTTCAGTGGTGCAGATGGCCAACCGACTGACACGTTTCGTCACTTTATCGCGGGTCAGCAGGCCTGCATGGCTGATTTCACAGCGCTGTTCGCGCCCAACGTGAATTCCTATCAGCGCCTGTGCCAGCCCTATGCTTCGCCCAATAACGCCTGCTGGTCCTACGACAATCGCGCAGCCGGCCTGCGCATCCCGTCGAGTGCAGCGGCGGCTCGAAGGGTGGAGAACCGTTTGCCAGGCGCCGACGCCAATCCTTATCTGGCCATCGCCGCAAGCCTGGCGGCCGGGCTGCATGGCATCGAGCAAAAGCTGGAACCCACCCCGCCCATGCAAGGCGCGATTGAGGTGCCGGAAGAATTGTCATTGCCGTGTACCCTGCACGCCGCTCTGGAGCGTCTGAAAAGCAGTCAGTTGGCCAAGGAACTGTTTGGTCATGAATTCATCGAAGGCTACATCGCGTCGAAGACCCTGGAACTGACCAGTTTTTTCGACGAGATAACCCCCTGGGAACGGCGCGTTCTGGCTGCTCAGGTTTAAGAATCGCAGTGTTGGGCTCGCCCGGTCGGGCGACTCCCTATTTTTGGAAAGTTGATGCGCCAAATCTGGAAGTCCTTTCGAGCGCTTTATTTTGCCTCGTTGATGATGTTGATCGGCTCAGGTCTGCTGAGCACTTATCTGGCCCTGCGCCTGGCGGCCGATCAGGTCGACAGTCTGTGGGTCGGTGCGCTGATGGCCGCCAACTATTTCGGTCTGGTCCTGGGGGGCAAGATCGGTCACCGTCTGATCGGCCGTGTCGGTCATATTCGGGCCTATGCCACCTGCGCCGGTATCGTTGGTGCTGCGGTGCTCGGGCATGGCCTGATCAGTTGGTTGCCCGCCTGGCTGGTGCTGCGGGTGATTGTCGGCCTTGGCATGATGTGCCAATACATGGTCATCGAGAGCTGGCTGAACGAGCAGGCCGCCGCCAAACAGCGCGGCATGGTGTTCAGCGGTTACATGATTGCGTCCTATCTGGGCCTGGTGCTGGGGCAACTGGTACTGGTGGTCCACCCGCAACTGGGCCCTGAGCTGCTGATGCTGGTGGCATTGTGCTTCGCGCTGTGTCTTGTGCCGGTCGCCATGACCCGGGCAATTCACCCCGCACCGTTGCACCCGGCACCGCTGGAGCCGCTCTTCTTCATGAAGCGTGTGCCGCAGTCGCTGACGGCGGTGTTGGGTGCCGGGCTAATCATCGGTTCGTTCTACGGTCTGGCACCGGTTTACGCCGCCGAACAGGGGCTGTCCACCGAGCAGGTCGGTCTGTTCATGGGCTGCTGCATTCTGGCCGGGTTCCTGGTGCAGTGGCCATTGGGTCTGCTTTCCGACCGCTATGACCGATCCGTACTGATGCGCATCTTTGCCGCTGCACTGGTGGTGGCGTCATTGCCGCTGGCGGTGTTTCCGAGTGTGCCGGTCGAAGTCCTGTTCGGCGTCGGCTTTCTCGCCTCGCTGATGCAGTTCTGCCTCTATCCACTGGCGGTGGCATTTGCCAATGACCACGTCGAGGCCGAGCGCCGGGTGTCGCTGACGGCCATGTTGCTGATGACCTATGGCATCGGCGCGAGTATCGGCCCGTTGGCTGCCGGCGTGGTCATGAAGCTGTTTGGCGGCCACATGCTGTATGCGTTCGTCTGTGGTGCCGGGGTGATTCTGGTGCTGCTGATCAGACCCAAGGCCGTTACCCATTTGCATCAGGTCGAAAACGCACCGCTGCATCACGTCGCCATGCCGGACAGCATGTCCAGTTCGCCCCTGGTGGTTGCACTGGACCCGCGTGTCGATGAGCAGGTGGTTCAGGAGCAGATGCAGACCACCGTCGAGCCGGAGTCCGAACCTGAGTCTGAAGTGGTGGCCGACGCCGACGCAGAAACCGAGGCACAGGCCGAGCCGGTCGCGGGCACGGAAACAGCCGAAGCTGAAGAGCACGAACGCGAGCGTGAAAGCGAGACCTGGAAGGCTTGAGTGTAGCGGGGGGCAGAGCAGGGGATTACGGTGTGATTGCGGCAGGTTGCCGCAATCACCAGCAAGCAGAAGCGGGGATCAGAAGTCGTCGTCTTTGTCGAAGCGGCGAGCTTCACGCTGCAACTGGTAGACGAAACGCTCAACCTGACGCTGCACAAGCCCACTCATGTTGTGGAAGCGCACGCCGGCAAAGGTGGTGTGAAATCTTTCTTCGAAGTGTAGATAACGCAGCTCTACGGGGGCTGTCATTGCTCCGAATGGCAACTTCGCAATAAAGCGTTCGTATACCTGGCCCAACTGCATGCGCTCGGACACATCGCCTTCAAAGCGCAGTTTGCAACCGGTTGCAGAGATGTCCAGCAGTTTGCCGGTCAGAGGGGATTTCAAACGGTCGCCGCCGATCTCGATGTCGACCAGCTGTGCCAGCTTCAGCGCTGCACGAAATGCGTTGCGCCGCTGGTGGTAAATCACTTCTTCAGGCATCGGTCCGCGGTACAGGCGCTGCCCGTCGGTATCGACAATCTCCATCTGAGACGAGCTTTCCCAGGCGATACGCACGCCGTCGTGAAAACCTTCGACGCGGAAAGATTCGCCATTACTTAAAAAGCGTTCGCCATCACGGGGGATCATTTCGTCGAGCGCCATGACGTTGCTGTCACGGTCGACTTCAAGCAGGTAGCTCTGAAAGCGTTGAGCACGCTCATGGAAGGTAATGATCAGAGGATCATGACTCTCGAGTAGCAACCGCAGGTTAGCGGCAATTTCCAAAGGTGTGTTGAGGACCTTCGGGGGCTGCGGAGCATCGTCCGCGCTTGAGCCATTCACGTTCTTGAATCTCCAGGCAAAATACTACGGCAACGCAACAACAGGCATTCTGCCACTACGCACGAAACCTTGATACAGGAAGTTACGCCTGACTCAGAGGGCGTGGTTTTGCTCTAAGCGCAGTTGACCCGCGACTGTCATAGAGCGTGGGCGTCTCACCGCCGTTCAGTATGCGAAGTTGATGAGCGGTGCTGATCTGTTGCAGCTGGATCAGACTACCATTCTGCTCGTTCAGCGTCTGGCATTCATTGATCAACGCATTCAGTTCGTCACCGGCCATCAGCAATTGCTCGCCGACATCCGACTGGCTGGCCAGTTGCTGGAGACCACTGCGATTGGCTGGCAGCCCCATGCCCGCAAGCACCTGGCTACGTTTGCGCCCATGTTGATCGAGAAGAATGACCAGCGCCTGTTTCTGCGCCAGCACCTGCTCCATCTCGCCCATGTCGCGGCCGTGAAGAATCAGGGATTCGGCCTGCAGCAGCTCTAGAAGCTGTCGGGCCGAAACCATGTCGTCAGTGATCATCTGCAACAAAGTAGTGTCTTGCATCGCATGCTCTGGTTTTTAAGCGTCCAGAATATCCAGCGCCAGCCTTGGCTTAGCGTTGGGTTTCGAAATTCAACAGCTTGCTGGCGACACGGTTGCTGTCCACTGTGTAACTACCGTCGGCGATGGCCTGCTTGAGCTCGGCAACGCGAGCACTATTGACGGTTGGCAGATCGGTCAGCTTGTCCGTGATTTTCTGCAACTGTTGAGCCTCACTGCTCAAAGAAAAAGTTTCCCCGGTGCTTTTGATACCTGCGGTGGCTGCAGGAGCTGTCGCATCGGTTTTGACGGTGTCTTTACTGGCACTGGTACGTGTTGTACCGGCAACAGACTGTGAATTGTTAAGGCGACTGAAATCTATGACCATGATTGAAAAAACCTCTGGGTGTTTGGACGCTTGCCTTGTTTTCGGCCAACCCCTATCAAACTTTAGGCCGATTGTGAGAAAGCTTCCCAATAGACGCTTTTCACCGTCGGATATTCCCCGCAGTCTAAAAAAAACACACCCTCTGCGCCAGCATCAATGCATTACATGGCCACTTCCACCTGCCCTGGGCCGGTGACATTCGCTTTGATCACCCGCTGGGAATTAAGGTTTTTCACCCGTATCTGTTCGTTGAAACCGCCGTCGGACATCGCTTCGCCGGGCATGCGCACCGCTAGCGAACCGCTGCGGGCGATGATGATCACCTGGTCGCCCTTGTGAATCATTTGTGGCTGTTCCAGCGCCACCGGGGTAACGACCTGGTCGATGACCATTTGTCGGACAACCTTCTGACCGACTGCCTGATCAAGGGAGGCCAGGAATCCCTGGCCCAGGCTGCTCACGTCGCGCTCACGCAGCGCAACGTCTTGTTCAGTAACGATGGCGTCGCGTTTTAACGGGCGCATCACGGTTACGACGTTGCGATATAGCAGCACCTGGGCTGGCACAAACACTGTCCAGGGCGAAGAACCTTCGCAGCGTACCCGCACCGTAACCCGGCCGACCGGGCGCGGGCTTTCCAGTGTGGCTGTCAAATCCTTGTCACAGGCACCCATCCGTAAACGCGGGTCGAGCTGCTTGACCTGTATGTCATGACGCCCGTCAATCTGGTTGGTTGCCAAATAGTCTTCTACTGTGAACTCAAGAAACCCTTGGGTGACGCCGATAAGCTGTTCAGGCAGTGTGAAATTCTCTGCGCGAGCAAGGCTCACCGTGCCACAAAGGCACAGCAGAGCGATTGCGCACAGAAGCCTGCGGGTTTCTAATGCGAGGTGTCGAGAAATTGTCGTCTTTGCGTTCATGAGGTAATAAATAGCAAAGCCCGTGCCGCTTGTTGATCTGGTGTCTGGGCGGCGGTCATTTTGGTAAGGGGGTTCGGCATGGCAGGTGTAATGGATTCGGTAAACCAGCGAACTCAGCTGGTGGGTCAGAATCGCCTGGAGCTGCTCTTGTTCCGTCTCGACGGCAAGCAGCTCTACGGGATCAACGTCTTCAAGGTAAAAGAAGTACTGCAATGCCCGAAACTCACCATCATGCCCAAATCGAGCAAGATCGTCCGGGGTGTGGCCAATATTCGTGGCGGTACGATCCCGATCATGGATCTGGCGATGGCGACGGGTTCCACGGGCATGATTTCGTTGGTCAATTCCTTCGTCATCATTACTGAGTACAACACCAAGGTTCAGGGGTTTCTGGTGCATTCTGTAGAACGCATCGTCAACATGAACTGGGAAGAGATTCATCCACCACCCAAGGGGACCGGGCGCGATCATTACCTGACCGCCGTCACCCGGGTTGATAACCAACTGGTGGAAATCATCGACGTCGAGAAAATTCTCGCCGAAGTCGCGCCAGTGTCCGAAGAAATCTCGGTCGGTGTCATTGACGCCGAGGTTCAGCACAAGGCTGTCTCCATGCGCGTGCTGACGGTCGATGACTCGTCGGTGGCCCGCAAGCAAGTGAGCCGCTGCCTGGAAACCGTCGGGGTGGAGGTGGTCGCGCTCAACGATGGTCGTCAGGCGCTGGACTACCTGCTCAAGATGGTCGCAGAAGGCAAAAAGCCTGAAGAAGAGTTCCTGATGATGATCTCCGATATTGAAATGCCGGAGATGGATGGCTATACCCTTACCGCAGCAATACGTAATGATCCACGCATGCAGAAGATGCACATCACCTTGCATACCTCGTTGTCAGGGGTATTCAACCAGGCGATGGTCAAGAAAGTCGGCGCGGATGACTTTCTCGCGAAATTCCGGCCTGATGATCTGGCGGCCAGGGTCGTTGCGCGGATCAATGCAGCAGAATAACCAGCCGGGGGCGTCGTCCCCGGTGATTCACATGATTTGAGAGGCGGCACCTTGTCTACGGGTAATTTGGATTTTGATCAGTTCCGGGTATTTCTGGAAAAAGCCTGTGGCATCTTGCTTGGGGAAAACAAGCAGTATCTGGTGTCCAGCCGCCTCAACAAACTGATGGAGCAGCAAAGCATCAAGTCGCTTGGCGAGTTGGTTCAGCGCATCCAGACCCAGCCGCGCAGCGGGTTGCGCGAACAGGTTGTCGATGCGATGACCACCAACGAAACCCTGTGGTTTCGCGATACCTATCCGTTCGAAGTGCTGAAGAACAAAGTGCTGCCCGAGCAGATCAAGGCCAGCCCTGGTCAGCGACTGCGCATCTGGTCGGCGGCCTGTTCATCGGGCCAGGAACCGTACTCACTGTCGATGTCGATCGATGAGTTCGAGCGCGCCAATCAGGGCCAGCTCAAATCGGGCGTGCAGATTGTTGCCACCGATTTGTCTGGTGCAATGCTCAACAACTGCAAGACTGGCGAGTACGACAGCCTGGCTATCGGCCGCGGCTTGTCGCCGGATCGTCTACAGCGCTTTTTTGACGTGAAAAGTCCGGGTCGCTGGGTCGTCAAAACGCCGATCAAGAGCCGTGTGGAGTTCCGCTCGTTCAACCTGCTCGACAGCTACGCTGCGCTGGGCAAGTTCGACATCGTGTTCTGCCGCAACGTACTCATCTACTTCTCCGCCGAAGTGAAGAAAGACATCCTGCTGCGCATCCACGGTACGCTCAAGCCAGGCGGTTACCTGTTTCTGGGGGCTTCCGAAGCGCTCAATGGTTTGCCGGATCACTATCAGATGGTTCAGTGCAGCCCCGGGATCATCTATAAGGCCAAGTGACGGTCTGTCAGTTGCCTGCGATGAAAAAAGAGACCTTCGGGTCTCTTTTTTTGTGCGCGGCTGAAAACAGCTTCGATCGTCTGCCGATCGGTTCATGTTTGCGTACTGTTACTCACCAGTTTGGCAAAAGCGTTGGCGGCGGCGCTCTGGTAGCCGTTTTTACGCCGCAGCAGCGCAACCGTCCGCCCAGGCAGGGCAGGGGTCGTCTGAACTTCGCGCAACCCGGGCTGCTCGCGAACGATGGCATCGGGAAGAATGGTCGCCATACGCCCCTGGGCAACGACCTTGAGCAAAATGGCGATCGAGTTCGCCTCCAGGCCGACCGCAGGCTTGAAATTCTGCGTCTGGCACCAAGCATCCAGCAGTTGGCGAGTGGCGAATCCGGGGGCGAGCAAGGCAAAGCGAAGCGTTTGCAGGTCCTCAAGTGTCAGCGCGGTCTGTTTTTCGGGGGCAGACTTGGCCATGACCAGGCACAGTTGTTCATCGAACAGAGGCTGGCTGTCTATCTCGACAGCATGACTGCCGGCAAAACCAATGGCCAGATCGAGCGCGTCATTGATCAATGCCTCGGTGATCTGCTCCAGAGGCAGCTCTGTGAGGATGATTGCCACGCCGGGGTACAGCGCGCTGAAGCGGTCGATCAGCGGCGCTATCAGGTATTCACTGAAGGTTGGCGTGACGCCGAGGCGCAATTGTCCGCGTGACAGATCGCTGACATCGTTGAGCGCACGCTTCCCGGCCTCCAGCTCAAGCAGGCAGCGACGCGCGTGGTCCAGATACACGCGGCCAGCATCGGTCGGCACGACGCTGCGGCGGGTGCGGTCGAACAGTTGTACACCCAGGCTGCTTTCCAGTTGCCTGATCTGTTGCGATAACGCCGGTTGCGAGACATGCAGGGCCTCGGCCGCCCGGGTGAAATTGCCGTGGTCGGCGACCGCCAGCAAATAACGTATATGGCGTAACAGCACGGCATCACCATAAGGCAGGATTATGGCGATGATCATAAATCAGTCTTGGATCTTATGGTGATAGTTGCTGATGCTGTGATTGATGTGCATTCATTCCGGAGGGTTACCTATGCCGCACAGCAACATTTCCAGAGCGCCGCGCCAGAATCTGACTGAACGTGTGCTGCAGGCCAAGACCGCAAAGAACCTGACGTGGGCAGGGCTTGCAGAGGGTACGGGGTTGAGCGTGGTGTATGTCACGGCTGCATTGCTCGGTCAGCACCCATTGCCGGAAGCGGTGGCCGAAGTGGTCGCCGAGCGTCTCGGGCTGGACAGGGATGCGGTCGCCGAACTGCAAACCATCCCGTTGCGCGGCAATGTCGAAGACGTTTCCAGTGACCCGACTATCTATCGCTTCCACGAAATGGTTCAGGTTTACGGCACTACGCTGAAGGCATTGGTGCATGAGCAGTTCGGCGACGGCATCATCAGCGCAATCAACTTCAAGCTCGACATCAAGAAAGTCGAAGATCCGGAAGGGGGTGAGCGAGCCGTGATAACCCTTGATGGAAAATTTCTGCCCTACAAACCGTTCTGAGGACGCTGAGATGAGTGATAAAGGAAGACCGCCATTTCCACCCTTTACCCTGGAGACGGCTGTCCAGAAAGTCCGTGGCGCCGAGGATGGCTGGAACTCTCGCGATGCAGCGAAAGTTGCGCTGGCCTACACCGAAGACACGTATTGGCGTAACCGCAGCGAGTTCATCAATGGTCGTGCAGAAGCTCAAGCCTTTCTGGAGCGCAAGTGGCGCAAGGAACTGGACTATCGGCTGATCAAGGAGCTCTGGGTATTTACCGATAACCGCATTGCCGTGCGCTATGCCTATGAATGGCATGACGACTCTGGCAACTGGTTCCGTTCGTATGGCAACGAAAACTGGGAGTTCGCTGCAAACGGCCTCATGCAGCGGCGCTTTGCCTGCATCAACGATTTGCCGATCGCCGAGTCCGAGCGCAAATACCATTGGCCACTGGGGCGCCGACCTGATGACCACCCTGGGTTGAGTGAGCTTGGCCTCTGATTCAGTCGTCAAAGAGACCTTCGGGTCTCTTTTTTATTGGGTGTCCGAATGAGGCAGTAATGAAGTGCCGCCATTGTCAGGCGGCAAGCCGATACTGGCAAAAAAACGGCACCCCTCTTGCCGCTTTCTTCTCCCACAGCGGAAATGCCTTGCCGCTTTTCTGGCATCGCTGCCTCGCCGCTGGCTCCGGCCCCCGCAATCATTGGCTTTTGCAACATGGCACGCTGATTGCTTTGTCAGTAACAACAGAATCAGGTCAACCGGCAAAGGTTTCCCGAAATGAGCATCAGCTTCGATAAAGCGCTAGGCATACATGAAAAGGCTCTGAACTTCCGGGCTCAGCGTGCAGAGGTGTTGGCCAACAACATCTCCAACGCCGATACCCCGAACTTCAAGGCTCGCGATCTGGACTTCTCGTCGGTGCTGGCTGCCGAAAACGACAAGGTGCAGAACGGTCATTTCGCGCTGAACAAGACCAACAGCCGCCATATCGAAGCCGAAGGCATGGGCAATGATGACGGGACGCTGCTGTATCGCACCCCGTCGCAGCCTTCGCTGGACCAGAACACCGTCGATTCCCAGGTCGAGCAGGCCAGCTACACCGAGAACGCCATGGGCTTTCAGGCCAGCTTCACATTGCTCAACAGCAAGTTCAAGGGGCTGGTTGCAGCCCTTCGCGGAGAATAATTCATGTCACTAGCCAATGTGTTCAACATTGCCGGTAGCGCCATGAGTGCCCAGACCACGCGTCTGAACACTACGGCCAGTAACATCGCCAACGCCGAGACCGTGTCTTCGAGCATGGACCAGACCTACCGCGCCCGTCACCCGGTGTTTGCCACCGTGATGCAGGGTCAGCAGTCCACAGGTGGTTCGTTGTTCCAGGATCAGGGCGAAGCCGGGCAGGGCGTTCAGGTCAACGGCATCATCGAAGACAGCTCGAACCTGGAAGCACGTTACGAGCCCAATCATCCTTCCGCTGACAAGGACGGGTATGTCTACTACCCCAACGTCAATGTCGTGGAAGAAATGGCCGACATGATTTCTGCCAGCCGGTCTTTCCAGACCAACGCCGAAATCATGAACACCGCTAAATCCATGATGCAGAAGGTTCTGACCCTCGGTCAGTGATAGAAGGCGAACGTTATGGCCGATAACACCACAGCAAGCAGCGTCTCATCGACGTTCTTGAACACACTGCAGAATCCGACGCCGACCGCGACGAATTCCACCGGTACGCTAGGCAAGGACGCGTTCCTGCAGCTGCTCGTGACGCAGATGAAAAACCAGAACCCGCTGGACCCACAGGACAACACTCAGTTCGTGGCCCAACTGGCGCAGTTCAGCAGCCTTGAAAGCATGCAGAACCTGACGTCGACGGTTGACACGATTGCAACCAGTTACAAGTCGTCTCAGGCGTTGCAGGCATCGTCGCTGGTAGGTCGCTCGGTGATCATCGATTCGAGCTCCACCACCGTGGATACCACCAAGGGTATGACCGGTTCGATCGTTATTCCGAGCGCCACTACGGCGACAAGTATCAAGGTTTACGATTCGCAATCGAATCTGGTCGACACCGTCGAGCTGGGCGCGCAGAAAGTCGGCACCACCAGCTTTTCCTGGGACGGTACGGACAGCGACGGTACAGCGCTTGCGTCGGGCAACTACACCTTCAAGGCTGAAGGCTCGGTTGACGGCAAGAACACACAGCTTTCGACTTACCTGCCTGCCACGGTCAACAGCGTCACGTTGGGTGTGAATGGTGCAGAAACAATGCTCAATCTGGCCAGCGGCAGTGTTGCCCTGTCCAAAGTTCAAACCATCGGATTGTAGAGCCTACCAGGCGCAGGAGTGAAACATGTCTTTCAATATCGGCCTTAGTGGGCTCTATGCTGCAAACAAAAGTCTCGACGTTACCGGCAACAACATTGCCAACGTTGCGACCACTGGCTTCAAATCGTCGCGCGCGGAGTTTGCCGATCAGTACGCTCAATCGATTCGCGGCACTTCCGGCCAGACCAATGTGGGCAGCGGCGTAACAACCGCAGCGGTTTCCCAGCAGTTCTCGCAGGGCAACCTGACTACCGGTACTGCCAACAGCCTCGACCTTGCCATCAACGGCAACGGTTTCTTCATGCTCAGCAATAACGGCGAGAAGCTGTACACCCGTGCCGGTGCATTCCACACCGACAAGGAAGGCTACGTCGTCAACAGCGGCGGTATGAAGTTGCAGGGTTACAACGTTGATGCCAACGGCAGTGTGGTAACCGGTGCATTGAGCGACCTGCGGGTGGATTCGTCCAACCTTCAGCCCAAGGCAACCACCGCCATTACCAACGTTGCCAACCTGAATTCGACCACTGCCTTGCCGTCGCTCACTACGTTCGACGCGACTGACACCAAGTCGTACAACATGAAGTACAGCACGCCGACCTATGACACTCAGGGTAACGCGCATACGCTGGATCAGTATTTCGTCAAGACCGGCACCAACACTTGGTCCATGTACTCGCTGATGGACGGTCGCAGCATTTCCGACCCGACCACTACTACGGCCGACAAGAACGACCTGACATTCGACTCATCGGGTAATCTGGTCGTCGCAGCGCCGGGCACCGTACCGACCGACAGTGCGAACATCAAGTTCAACACTGATGGCACCTTTACTGTCGCCAACTGGGTACCAGGTGTGCAATCCGGCACCGGCACGACCACCAGCTGGGGCGCGAACGGTGCTACGGGTGCCTCCATCAAACTGAACATGGCCGGTATTACCCAGACCGCGTCGGTGTCGGGCCTGATTACTCAGGATCAGGACGGTTACGCCACTGGCCAGCTCAGTGCGATGAGCGTTGATGCAACCGGCAACCTGTTCGCGACCTACACCAACGGCAAATCCCAAGTGATCGGGCAGACCTCGCTGACCAACTTTGCCAACGTGCAAGGCCTGGCGCAGGCAGGTGGCACCAACTGGCGTGAAACCTTCGCTTCGGGCGTACCGGTCAGCGGCACGCCGCAATCGGGCACCCTCGGCTACATCACTGGTCAGGCGCTGGAAGAGTCCAACGTCGATCTGACCATGGAGCTGGTCAACCTGATCAAGGCGCAGAGCAACTACCAGGCGAACGCCAAGACTATTTCCACTCAAAGCACCATCATGCAAACCACTATTCAGATGACTTGATAGTGTAGAGCGTTAAATAAAGCCCCTTTTCGAAGGGGCTTTTTTTTGGTTGTTTTTTACAAAGTGATGCACGCTCGAGTTTAATTAAACTTGCAGAAAGTTCAGTCAATGTACTTGGAAATCTCCTACGCGCGATGATGTGAGAATCAAAACTCCTCTATGAGTTGCCCTTTGGGGTAAAGGAGTTTTCATGTCGTTCAATACCGCGATCAGCGGCATTCATGCCGCGAACAAAAGGCTGGAGGTGGCCGGTAACAATATTGCCAACTCCGGCACTATCGGGTTCAAGTCGTCGCGTGCGCAGTTCTCGGCGCTGTATTCAGCCAGCCAGTTGGGCAGTGGTCGCAATGCTGTAGGTGATGGCGTACGTCTTGCTTCAATGCAGCAAAACTTCAATCAGGGCGAAAGCATGACCACGTCGGGTAATCCGCTCGACATGCGTATTCAGGGCAACGGCTTTTTTGTGGTGAGTGACGGTGGGTCTCTTGCCTATACCCGTGCCGGAGCGTTCCTCAAGGACGCGGCGAACTTCGTCGTCGACAGCGAGGGTGGACGATTGCAAGGCTATGCGGCAAACGAGCAGGGCGAGATCAAACGGGGATTGCGTACCGACTTGCAGATTGACACGTCGAATGTGTCTGCCAGAGCCACCACGCGGGTTGCCGAGAACATCAACCTGGACGCCTCGCTGCCTTCGCTCGCGCGGTTGCCGGTCTTCGATCCGGCCGATCCTGCGACCTACACGCGGGCCGTTGGCCGTACCATTCAGGACGCGGGGTCTGGAGCGGGGGCTACTGCTGTGCCCGCGTCGGATCATGAGCTCAAGCAGTATTTCGTCAAGACCGGCGACAGTCAGTGGTCCATGTATGTGCTGATCGATGGGCGCAATCCGGTGGATCCGAACAGCGTGGCGCCGTTGCACGTCACCCTTGAGCAAAGGCCAAACGGATCGTTGTCATACAGCGGCAATAGCCAGCACCTTCGTAAGGTCTCGGACACAGAATTTGCCCTGCAAGGCTGGCGGCCGGCTGAAGAGGTCGGTGGTGCCTGGGTCAGTAACGGCGCTGCCAATGGCGGCACAGTGTCGCTGCCGTTGAATAATGGACCGATCAGCATGCTTGACCCTGGTGATGCGTTGATGGATCGCCCGGTTCCGGCGTTCGATCCATCGGACCTGAAGACGTACAGCGATATGTTTGCCAATGCGATTTTCGACAGCCAGGGTAATCAGCACGAGCTGAAGCAGTATTTCGTGAAGGACGGCACCAACAGCTGGCGCATTCATGCGCTGATTGATGGCCGCAACCCGCAGATGCCTGATTCCACCGGCCCGCTGACGGCAAACATCGTGTTTGATTCTGGCGGCTGGGTACAGTCATTGACCGGCGGCCCTGGTTTTGCGAGTACCCATAGCAACGGTCTGCAACTAACCGGCTGGACACCGGCCATGCCTGCCGAGCGGGTCACAGGGCCAGAAAAATGGGTGCCCAACGGTGCGGCTGGCAGTGCGAAGGGCATTACGATCGACTTCACCAACCTGCTGCAGCACAACGCCGCCAGTTCTCGTTCTTCCACCCATGTTGATGGCCATGCGGCGGGGCAGTTGAGCAGCTTGAGCGTGGGGCGCGATGGCATCCTGCGTGCCGGGTTTACCAATGGCATGAACAAGAATATCGGTCAGGTGATACTCGCCAGCTTCGCCAATCCGCAGGGGTTGCAGGCGCGCAGTGATACGCGCTGGACCGAATCCGCCGACTCTGGCGTTGCCGATTACGATGTGCCGGGCGTCGGCACGCTGGGCAGCCTCATTGGCGACGGGCTGGAGGGGTCCAATGTCGTCCTGGCTGATGAACTGATTGCTCTCATCCAGGCGCAGACGGCTTATCAGGCCAACTCCAAAGCCATATCGACAGAGGCGACCGTGATGCAGACGCTGATTCAGTCGACCTGATCAGATTGAGCAGTCGGATTTGATGAAGTGACCTTTCAGCCGTGTCCAGCCAGGCCCGGGGCTGGTCTGGGCGCAGACAATCCGGCTGTCGCCCTGCCATTTGTAATAGTGGGCGGGGGCGGCCTGGGCGAGGAGGGCGAGGGTCATCAGGCTCGCGCTGGCGATGCCGGCAATGCACGCACGAAAAAGCATGAGGGTTCCCGTTCAGGGCTGCGGTGTCGGCAAGATTATCACTGTCGATCCGCTTGTCAGCCCATACCAATGAAGTTTTTTTGGCGGTGCTCGCTGCTTGATGATCGGCAGGCGGCAGTCCTCCGCCGCTATTGGGTGGCGCTTTGCCCGAAGGGCCTCATCGAATGCCGGTTTTTGCTGGTTAATCAGGCATTTGTATCGAGCCTGACAAGTTGGTTCAAAAATTGCTTTAACCCTTTCAGAAAAGCTACAGGCGGCAAGCGTCTGTCGGAGGAGGAAGACTGTGGACAAGTTGCTTTACGTCGCAATGAGCGGTGCATCCGAAAACGCGATCGCGCAGAAGGCTCACGCCAACAACCTGGCAAACGTATCAACCAACGGTTTCATGCGTGACCTTGAACAGGCCCGCTCGATGCCGGTGTTTGGCGAGGTCATGCCGTCGCGTGCCTATGCGATGAGCGAACGTCCGGGGACCGACTTTTCCGCCGGTGCCATGGTCGAGACCGGCCGTGAACTGGACATCGCCGTCAAAGGTGATGGCTGGATTGCAGTGCAGACCCCCGATGGTGGCGAAGCCTACACCCGCAGCTCCGGCATGAACATCGATGCTCTGGGTGTGTTGCGCGACGGCAGCGGTTTGCCGGTAATGGGCAATGGCGGTCCGATTGCCGTGCCGCCTCAGCAGCAGATCGAGATCGGTGCCGACGGCACAATCAGCATTCGCTCACTGGGCGAAAGCCCACAGGTGATGGCGCAGGTCGACCGTATCAAGCTGGTCAAGCCTGACCTCAAGACCATGGAAAAAGGCCCCGATGGCCTGATCCACACCAAGACCGGTCGGCCTGCCGACGCAGATGCCACCGTTCAGGTCGAGTCCGGCTTTCTGCAGGCGAGCAACGTCAATGCGGTCGAGGAAATGACCTCGGTACTGGCCTTGTCCCGTCAATTCGAATTGCACGTCAAGATGATGAAGACCGCCGAAGAAGACGATCAGTCGATGGCTCGCGTCTTGCAACTTGGCTAATCAATGACAGCTTGCGCCGACAAACCGGCGCTTGAGGAGAACACACATGCTTCCTGCACTATACGTCGCTAAAACCGGTCTTGCCGCTCAGGACACCAACCTGACCACCATCTCCAACAACCTGGCGAACGTTTCGACCACAGGTTTCAAGAGTGACCGTGCCGAGTTTCAGGACCTGCTGTACCAGATCAAACGCCAGCCGGGTGCCCAGTCCACTCAGGACAGCGAGCTGCCATCCGGTCTGCAATTGGGTACCGGTGTGCGCATTGTCGGTACGCAGAAGAACTTCACAGCCGGTAGCCTGCAGACCACCAACAACCCGCTGGACCTGGCGGTCAACGGTCGTGGTTTCTTTCAGGTGACCCAGCCGGACGGCACTGTTGCCTACAGCCGCGACGGTACTTTTCACCTGGACGCCAACGGCCAGATCGTGACTGCCAACGGCTACGCTCTTGAGCCTGCGATTGTCGTTCCACAGAACGCCCAGACCTTCACTGTCGGTCAGGACGGTACTGTTTCCGTCACCCTGGCCGGTGCAACCGCCACACCGCAGATCATCGGCAACATCCAGACCGCTGACTTCATCAACCCGGCCGGTCTGCAGGCCATTGGCGGCAACCTTTATCTGGAAACCGGTTCAAGCGGCGCGCCGCAGATCGGCACGCCTGGCCTCAACGGCCTGGGGCCGACCCTGCAGAACACCCTGGAAAACTCCAACGTCAGCACAGTTGAAGAACTGGTCAACATGATCACCACCCAGCGTGCTTACGAGATGAACTCCAAAGTGATCTCGACCGCCGACCAGATGCTGCAGAACCTGACTCAGAACCTGTAAGTATTTGATGTTGTTGCTCGTAAAACTGCTCAATCCGATAGGGCGCCTGATAAGCGCCTGTTACACCGCGAGGTTTCAAGTGTCATGAGCCGCATTAGTGTTCCGCGTTTTTCAGTGTTGATCGCTTCATTGTGCGGGATCACCCTGCTGTCTGGCTGTGTTGCGCCGACGGCCAAGCCCAATGACCCTTATTACGCTCCGGTGTTGCCGCGTACACCCATGTCGGCCGCTGCCAACAATGGTGCCATCTATCAGGCCGGTTTCGAGCAGAACCTGTACGGCGACCGCAAGGCTTTCCGTATCGGCGACATCATCACCATCACGCTTTCCGAGCGTATGGCAGCCAGCAAGGCGGCCACTTCGGCGATGACCAAGGACAGCACCAACAGTATTGGTCTTACCTCGCTGTTCGGTTCGGGCCTGACCACCAACAACCCGATTGGTGGCAATGACTTGAGCCTCAACGCAGGCTACAACGGCGCTCGTACTACCAAGGGCGATGGCAAGGCCGCACAGAGCAACAGCCTGACCGGTTCGGTCACTGTGACTGTGGCGGATGTTTTGCCCAACGGCATTCTTGCGGTGCGTGGCGAGAAGTGGATGACCCTCAATACCGGTGACGAGCTGGTGCGGATTGCCGGGCTGGTTCGGGCCGATGACATCGCCACCGACAACACCGTGTCGTCCACCCGTATTGCCGATGCACGTATTACCTATTCGGGGACTGGAGCCTTTGCCGATACCAGCCAGCCAGGCTGGTTCGACCGGTTCTTCCTCAGCCCGTTGTTCCCTTTCTGATAGCGGGATAAACATGATCAAGCTCAAGCAACTGATAGCGGCGACCTTGTTGTTGTCCACAGCGTTCGGCGTTCACGCCGAGCGTTTGAAGGACATCGCAAGCATCTCCGGCGTGCGGGCCAACCAGTTGATCGGTTACGGTCTGGTCGTGGGTCTCAATGGTACGGGCGACCAGACCACCCAGACCCCGTTCACCCTGCAGACGTTCAATAACATGCTGTCGCAGTTCGGCATCAAGGTGCCGTCCGGTTCCGGCACTGTGCAGTTGAAAAACGTTGCAGCAGTTGCTGTGTACGCGGATCTGCCAGCGTTCGCCAAGCCGGGTCAGACGGTCGATATCACCGTTTCCTCGATCGGTAACTCCAAGAGCCTGCGCGGTGGTGCGCTGTTGATGACGCCGATGAAGGGTGTCGATGGCAATGTCTACGCCATCGCACAGGGCAACCTGGTGGTCGGCGGTTTTGACGCGGAAGGCCGTGACGGTTCGAAAATCACTGTCAACGTTCCGTCGTCGGGCCGTATTCCCGGTGGTGCGTCGGTCGAGCGCTCGGTGCCGAGCGGCTTCAATCAGGGTAATACCCTGACTCTTAACCTGAACCGGTCCGACTTCACCACTGCCAAGCGGATTGTGGACAAGATCAATGAGCTGCTTGGTCCTGGTGTTGCTCAGGCGCTGGACGGTGGCTCGGTACGTGTGACCGCGCCGCTTGATCCGGGCCAGCGTGTCGACTACCTGTCGATTCTGGAAAACCTGGAAGTCGATCCGGGCCAGACCGCTGCCAAGGTCATCATCAATTCGCGGACCGGCACTATCGTGATCGGTCAGAACGTCAAGGTTTCGCCCGCTGCGGTAACGCACGGCAGCCTGACCGTGACCATTACCGAAGACCCGATTGTCAGCCAGCCGGGCGCATTGTCCGGTGGTCAGACGGCGGTCGTGCCGCGTTCGCGGGTCAATGCCCAGCAGGAGCTACACCCGATGTTCAAGTTCGGTCCAGGCACCACGCTGGATGAGATTGTTCGTGCGGTCAATCAGGTGGGCGCTGCGCCCGGTGACCTGATGGCCATTCTCGAAGCCCTTAAGCAGGCCGGCGCGTTGCAAGCCGACCTGATCGTCATCTGAGGACTCGATTATGGACATGCCCAAGAGCGGAATTTCGTCGGCGGTCGATTCGGGTGCCTACACCGACGTCAACCGTCTGGCGTCGCTGAAGCACGGCGACAAGGACAGTGTGGAAAACCAGAAGAAGGTGGCCCGCGAGTTCGAGTCGCTGTTCGTCAGCCAGATGCTCAAGGCCATGCGCTCGGCCAACGAAGTGCTGGCCAAGGACAACCCGATGAACACCCCGGCGACGCGCCAGTATCAGGACATGTATGACCAGCAATTGGCGGTCACCCTGTCCACCCGTGGCAACGGCATCGGTTTGCAGGACGTGTTGATGCGTCAACTGTCCAAGGACAAGGGTATTCAGCACGCAGCACCGACCGATACGACGGCCACGCCTGCAACGACCACCGATGCAACCCCGGCCAAAACCGGACTGGCGACCAGTGTCTATCAGCGTCCGCTGTGGGCCACGCGCTCGGCGGCGGCAGATCAGGCGGCTGCGGCAGTTTCGGCATCTGGTGATGGGCGCAATGACATGGCGGCGCTCAACTCGCGTCGTCTGTCGTTGCCAACCAAACTCACCGACCGATTGCTGGCCGGCATCGTGCCTTCCGCTACAGCCGCCGTCAGCAATAGCCCGGTGCCTGCTCGCGCAACGGCCAGCAGCAACGGCAACAACGGCGACTGGACGCTCGACCCCAACCTGGCGCCCGCGCCTGAGTACGTGCGTTCCATGGCCCAGCCACCGCTGGCACCGGCCAAGCGCGCATTCAGCAACGCCGATCAGTTTGTCGAGACCATGCTGCCGCTGGCCAAGGAAGCAGCCGCACGCATCGGCGTCGATCCAGTGATGCTGGTGGCGCAGGCTGCGCTGGAAACCGGCTGGGGCAAGTCGATCATGCGTCAGCAGGATGGCAGCAGCAGTCACAACCTGTTCGGTATCAAGGCAGCGGGTAGCTGGAAAGGCGCTGAAGCGCGCGCCATTACCAGCGAGTTCCGTGACGGCAAGATGGTCAAGGAAACCGCGGATTTCCGTTCCTACGATTCCTACGCCGACAGCTTCCATGACCTGGTCAGCCTGCTGCAGAACAACAATCGCTATAAAGAAGTGGTCAATTCGGCCGATAAACCGGAACAGTTTGTAAAAGAATTGCAGAAGGCCGGTTACGCCACTGACCCGGACTATGCCAGCAAGATTTCGCAGATCGCGAAGCAGATGAAGAGTTACCAGACTTACGCTGCTGCATCGGGCTCTTCCACGACTTTATAAGGTTTTGAATCATGTCGCTGATTTCAATTGGGCTCTCAGGTATCAATGCCAGCAGTGCCGCGATCAACACCATCGGTAACAACACGGCCAACGTGGATACCGCCGGTTACTCGCGTCAGCAGGTAATGACCACGGCTTCGGCACAGATCAATATCGGCCTGGGTGTCGGTTACATAGGCACCGGTACGACGCTGTCCGACGTGCGTCGTATCTACAACAGCTACCTTGATGCCCAATTGCAAACCAGTACTGCCCTGAGCGCCGACGCGGTTGCGTACTCCGGCCAGGCCAGCAAGACCGATACGCTGCTGTCCGATAGCGCGACTGGCGTGTCCACGCAGCTGGCTGACTTTTTCACCAAGATGCAGGGTATTGCCACCAACGCTACTCAGTCGTCGGACCGTTCGGCATTTCTGACTCAGGCTTCTGCGTTGAGCTCACGCTTCAATTCGGTCGCTTCACAGTTGTCGTCGCAGAATGACAACGTCAATGCCCAGCTCACCACCTTCACCAAACAGGTCAACGAGCTGACCACGACCCTGGCAAGCCTGAACAAGCAGATCACTCAGGCAGGGGCTGGTAACACTACGCCCAACTCGCTGCTCGATTCGCGCAATGAGACTGTGCGCCAGCTCAACGGGCTGGTGGGTGTCAAAGTAATCGAGAACAACGGCAACTACGATATCTACACCGGCACCGGCCAATCGCTGGTCAGCGGTGGCACGTCGTACACCATGTCGGCGACCCCGAGCCCTGCCGATCCTCTGCAGTACAACGTACAAATCGCTTACGGCCAGACCAAGACTGACGTCACCTCGGTGATCAGCGGTGGCTCGATTGGCGGTCTGCTGCGCTATCGCTCGGACGTGCTGGTGCCTGCGACCAATGAGCTTGGCCGTGCCGCGATGGTGCTGGCCGATCAGGTCAACAGCCAGATGAGCCAGGGCATCGACAGCAAAGGCAACTTCGGTTCGAGCCTGTATTCCAACATCAACAGTGCCGACGCCATTTCGCAGCGCAGTACCGGCAAGACCACCAACAGTGCCGGTTCCGGCAACCTGGACGTGACCATTGGCGATACCAGCAAACTGACCGCCGACGATTATGAAGTCACCTTCAGCGACGCCTCCAACTTCACGGTTCGTCGCCTGCCCAACGGCGAAAGCGTCGGCACCGGTGCGCTGACTGACAACCCGCCTAAACAGTTCGATGGCTTCAGTGTCAGCCTCAATGGCAATGCGCTGGCTGCTGGCGACGTTTTCAAGGTCACTCCGACACGCAACGGCGCCTCGGGTATCTCGGTGGTGTTGACCGATCCCAAGGACATTGCAGCCGCCGCGCCATTGACCGCTACTGCCGGGGCCAGCAACTCGGGTACAGGTGGCTTCACGCAGCCCGTGCTCAATACCAAATCGGACATCTATAACAGCGTTCAGACGTCTGACCTGCGTAACGCGATCAAAGACTCCGCGCCGATGAAGCTGGTGATGGGCGCGGTCAGCAGTACCGGTGTGCAGAGCTACACGCTGATCAATGCCAGTGGTGCGCCCGTGCTCGACCAGAATGGCAGCGCGGTAAGTGGCACGATCATTCAGGGCCAGAGCAACGCCATAAAGCTGAGCATCGGTTACACCGACAACACCACCACGCCAGCCGGCAAGACGGCATTCGAAGTGCAGATGACCCTCTCCGGTTCGCCGTTGGTCAATGACACGTTCAGCATCGGCCTGACGGGTGCCGGCTCTTCGGACAACCGCAACGCGCTGGCAGTAGTAGGGTTGCAGACGGCCAAGACTGTCGGCGTCACCAACGGCGGCGTGGGCACCAGCCTGTCCGGCGCTTACGCCGATCTGGTCTCGGTGGTCGGTACGCTGGCAGGGCAGGGCAAGAGCGATGTCACCGCCAGCGCTGCCGTCGTTGCACAGGCCAAATCGGCGCGTGATTCGGTCTCCGGCGTGTCGCTTGATGAAGAAGCGGCCAACCTGATCAAGTATCAGCAGTACTACACCGCCTCTTCGCAGATCATCAAGGCGGCCCAAACCATTTTCAGCACGCTGATCAACAGCCTTTAAGGAGTCGTGAACCATGCGGATCTCAACTACCCAGTTCTACGAATCCACCAACACCAACTATCAGCGTACTTATTCGAATGTGCTCAAGACCAGTGAAGAGGTCTCCAGCGGCATCAAACTCAATACCGCCAGCGATGATCCGGTAGGCGCTGCACGTGTCCTGCAACTGGCTCAGCAGAACTCCATGCTGACCCAGTACGCGTCGAACATCGGCACGATCAATACCAACATCGTCAATTCCGAGACCGCGCTGACCAGCATCGTTGATACGATGCAGACAGCCCGTGAAGTGATCGTGTCGGCAGGCAACGGTGCCTACACCGATTCCGACCGCCTGGCCAAGGCCGCTGAACTCAAGCAGTATCAGAGCCAGCTTCTCGGCTTGATGAACAGCCAGGACTCCAACGGCCAGTATATTTTTGCCGGGTCCAAGTCTTCGGCTCCGCCGTACGCGCAGAATGCCGATGGCACTTACAGCTATAGCGGGGACCAGACCAGCGTCAATCTGGCGATTGGTGATGGCCTGGTTTTACCGAGCAACACCACAGGCTATGAAGCGTTCGAGCAAGCCGTCAACACTACCCGTACGTCCTCGACCCTGCTTTCGCCTGCGACCGACGACGGCAAGGTTGGCCTGACTGGCGGTCAGGTGACGTCCACCAGCGCCTACAACTCGGGCTATCAGGCTGGCGAACCGTACACCATGACGTTCCTCAGTGGCACGCAGTTCAAGATTACCGATGCCAGTGGCACCGATGTCACGACCGATGCGTCAACTGCCGGTAAATTCAGCTATGGCTCGTTCGCTGATCAGACCTTCACCTTCCGCGGTGTCGAGCTGACCATGAACATCAACCTGTCAGCTGCCGAATCTGCCACGCCTGCAACGGCCGCTACTGCACTGACCAATCGCAGCTATGAACTGGCCTCGACGCCGGACACGGTCTCGGCCTCGCGCAGCCCGGGTAACACGTCGGCCGCTACTATCAGCAGTTCGGCAGTAGGCAACACAACGGCTGACCGCACGGCGTTCAACAACACCTTTCCGCCCAATGGTGCGATTCTCAAGTTCACCAGTGCCACTGCCTACGACCTGTATGCGTCGCCCGTCACCAGCAGCAGCAAGCCGGTGTCGAGTGGCACGTTGACCGGTTCAACGGCCAATGCGTCGGGCGTCAATTTTACGGTCAGCGGTACGCCAGCAGCCGGTGACCAGTTTGTCGTGGAGTCCGGCACGCACCAGACCGAGAACATCCTCAATACGCTGACCGCAGCGATCAAGGCATTGTCGACACCCACTGACGGCAATCTGGTTGCCTCGCAAAAGCTTGATGCCGCATTGGGCTCGGCGCTTGGCAACATTGCCAGCAGCATCGACCAGGCGTCCACAGCGCGCTCCGCCGGCGGCGCACGGCAATTGGCGGCGACGGCGCAGGGCACGACCAACGATTTGCTCAAGGGTAACAACACAGTTGAGCAAGGCACTTACGTCAACGCCGATATCGTTGAGGCCACCACCCGATTGACGTTGCAGAAGACTATGCTGGATGCCTCTCAGCAGGTATTTGTCCAGTTGTCCAAGCTGAACCTGTTCAGCCAGCTGTAACCTTGGCATTGAGCATCCGCCGTCTTTATTTCAGCGGTGAGGGAGGTTACTTGACCGGTAACTTCCCGCCGCTCGCGAGTCTGCAATAGTGAATTCAGTCCCCCTCGTCAGTATCGTCATTCCTGCCCTCAATCCCCGGTTCTTCCGCGCCGCGCTACAAAGTGCCTTGAATCAGGTTTACGACAACCTGGAAATCATTGTCTGCGACGATTGCCGCACCGATGAAATCAAGGCCGTTTTCGACGAACTGGTGCCTGCATCCAGCAACCTTGCGCGTTACGTGCGCAACCCGCAGCGGCTGGGGTTCCAGGCCAATCTGCTGAAGTGCCTTGAAGAATCGCGCGGCGAATACATCAAGTTTCTGTGTGACGACGACCGCCTCTTTCCGTACTTCATCGCTAATCAGGCAGGCGCCCTGGATGCCTATGAAGACGTGAGTCTGGTCGTTGGCCGACGACATCTGGTCGACATCGATGACTATGTATTGCCACCCCGTCTGGAAAACGTCGGGCTTGTGCCCTATGACGCCGTGTTCAAAGGCGAGGACATGCTGGCGATTTTCGAGCGTACGCCACGCAATTATCTGGGTGGGTTCAGTGCTGCTCTGATGCGCCGGGCCGATGTTATGGAGTACCTGCCTTCGATTGCCCAGTCGGGACAGGGTTTTATCGCACTGCTGGATTTTGCCCTGTTCATATGCCTGTTGCGCCGTGGCAACCTGGTGGCGCTGCATACTATTCAAAACGTCGAGCGCCGGCACCCGGATCGTTTCAGCGGCCAGCCCGACGTGATTCAAAAGGCCTCCACTGAATGGGGCTGGCTGAGCGAAATGCTCAAGGCACGTAGCGGTGAGCAGGCCCCGGCCCAGGGCTGGGTGCGCTTTTTGCCCTTGCGAAAGGCGCTGGAGCAGCCCCGCGAGTGGGACGAGGTCGGCCTTTACGGGATAATGGCCAGTCGTCAGGGTGTCATGCACAGCAGGGTGGGCAGCAAGAGCGAAACCTACGCCGAGCTCTACACCGAATGGCTGTCGTGTCGGCAATTTACCGCCCCGCAGAGAAAACTGATCGAGAAACGCATCGGACACTGGACGTGGCAGCCGCGCATCGTTCCGGTGGTCGTTGACCTGTTTGGCGATGCCGAAGGGCTGGATATCACCCTGCGCAGCATTGCCGAGCAGGATTACGCCGCTGACTCAGTGGTTGTGTTGACCAATGCCGATGTTGACGATCCGCAGGTGCTGCGTTTCTCGTTGCAGCCGGATTGGGCGCGCCAACTAAATGAAGTGCTGCCGCTGCTGGAGAACGCCGATTGGGTTTATCTGCTGCGTGCCGGGGACCGGCTGACTCAGCCGTCATTGCTGGTGCTGGCAGAGCGAGTCGCGCAAAGCGAGGGCCTGTTGTGCGTTTACAGCGACGAAGGCGCGCTGGTCGATGGGAAATCCAGCGAGCCGATCTTCAAGCCTGATTTCAACCTGGACCTGATGCGGGCCTATCCTTACGTTGGCCGCACGCTGGCGTTCCAGCGCCGCAATCTGCTGGACACAGGCGGCTTCGACCCTGTGCACGGCGAACTGGCACCGCACGATTTCATCTGGCGTCTGGTGGAAGGCGTCGGGCCTCAGGCTGTCGAACACATCGCCGAGGTTCAGGTTGAATCGACCCTGACCTACGCTGAATGGCTTTCGCTGCCTCAGGTGATCGAACACAGCGAGTCGGTCGTATCGGCCCATCTTTCGCGCATTGGCCGAGAGCACGTCATCCACCATGATCAGCTGCCACTGCTGAACCGGATCGAGTACCGGCATGCTACAAGCCCGCTTGTATCGGTGATCATTACCACCCGGGATCAACTGGCAGCACTGGAGCGCTGTGTAGAAAGCCTGCTCAGCAACACGACTTACCCTTATTTTGAAGTGCTGATCGTCGACAACGCCAGCGAGAGCGCCGATACCCGCGCCTGGTTTGCCGCGATGAGTGAGCTGGGCAGCGACAAGCTGCGCATTTATGCGCTGACCGAGCCCGGCAGCGAAGCCAGCGCCCAGAACCTCGCCGCCCGGCACGCCAACGGCGATTATCTGCTTATGCTCAGCCCGCATGCCGTGCTGCATCAGGCTGACTGGCTGCAAGGCCTTCTCAACCATGCTCAGCGCCCCGAAGTCGGTATCGTCGGTCCACGAATCCTCACCCCTCAGGGCAATATTCTCTATGCAGGGATGGTGATGGGCATGGACGGGCTGGCGGGTCGGCCCTTCATCAATTATCCGACAGGCTCAAGCAGCTACATGCAGCGCTTGCAGTTGACACAGAACTGGAGCGCGGTCAGTGGCAATTGCCTGATGGTCCGCAAGGAAGTGTTCGACCACGCAGGCGGCATGGAAGCAGCAACCTTCACTCAGGGGCTGCAGGATCTGGACCTGTGCATGCGGGTCGGGCGTGACGGCTACCTGATTGTCGGCACACCCGATTCGTCTCTGGTATTGGCCGAGCCTGCCGCCGCCGAGCGCTCTGAAACGTCTCGTCAGGCGCTGGATAAAGAGCAGCAATCGTTCTTTGAAAAATGGCTGCCGAAAATGGCTCGGGACCCGGCCTATAACCCCAGTCTTCAGCTCAATGAAGTGCAGGCGTTCGATCTTGACCCAGGTCTGCAAATGGGCTGGGAACCGTTCTGCACCCGCCATCTGCCTTCGATTCTGGGCATGCTGGTCAACTCGTCGGCGGTAGGCCACTACCGTGTCAGCCAACCCTTGCTTGAGTTGATGGCAGCCGGGCGAGTGGTAGGCCGAATGTCCTATGAGTCGACTACGCCCGTCGAGATCGAGCGCCAGCGTCCGGATGTCATCGTCTTTCAAGGACGTTATTCCGAACCCAAGATCAAGGATATCGTTCTGGCCAAGAATTACTCCAGTGCCATGCGCATTTTTGAACTGGATGACTACATCATCGATGTGCCCGAGCGCAACGAGCACAGGCGCAGCATGCCCGACAACATTGCCGAGATGCTGCGCAAGGGCATAGGCCTGTGCGACCGAGTGGTGGTGTCTACCCAGCCACTGGCTCAGGTGCTGTCGAGCATGCACAGCGATATTCGTGTCGTACCGAACATGTTGGCGACGCACTTGTGGAGCAGCCTCAAAAGCCAGCGTCGCACCTCCGGCAAGCCGCGCATCGGCTGGGGCGGCGGGACCAGTCATCGGGGCGACCTGGAATTGATTGTCGATGTCGTGCGTGAACTGGCCGATGAGGTCGAGTGGGTGTTCTTCGGCATGTGCCCGGACTTGCTCAAGCCTTACATTCATGAGTATCACACAGCTGTAAGCCTGCAAACCTACCCGGCCAAACTGGCCAGCCTGAACCTTGATCTGGCCCTGGCACCGCTGGAATTTCATATCTTCAATGACTGCAAGAGCAATCTGCGGCTGCTGGAGTACGGTGCGTGCGGCTACCCGGTCATCTGTTCGGACACCGAGGCGTACCGGGGCCATTTGCCGGCTACGCGGGTCTACACCAACAGCTCCGAAGAATGGTTGCAGGCGATTCGCATGCACCTGTCAGACCCCAATGCGAGCTATCGTATGGGCGACGAATTGCGCGAAACCGTCTTGCGCGATTTCATGTTGCGTGGAGAAAACCTGCAATATTGGGCTAACGGCTGGTTGCCCGACTGACCCGACCTGTTTAATGCGCTCCAGTCACTGATGGCTGGAGCTGTGTTGTTTGCTCTTGCGTTGACCGGGTCTTTTGGTTATCAGGGTTTCTTCTGGTCACCAGGATTAGAGACGCGATCGGCACGCTATCAAGGAAAGCTCATGCAAAGCCATTCTGGAAATGAAACCACCCCGTTGAGCCAGCGTTTGACCCTGCTGTTGCTCGCCGAGAATCAGCCGGATTTCCTGCGTCGTGCGCTGAAGTACTACAGCAGTTATCCGTGCAATGTGATTGTGGTCGATGCCTCGCCTGCGCCAGACGCGCAGGTTGCGGAGCGTGCCGGGCTGCAGTACATCCACAACGCCGCCCTCAGTGAAACCAGGCTCAGCGCCAGAATTGCAGAAGGCCTCAAGCAGGTGTCCACGCCCTTTGTGGTGTACGCGCAGGTCGACAGTTTCCTGCTGCCTGACGCACTGACCGAGGCCGTGAGTTTCCTTGAAAGCAACGAGCGTTACGGTGCTTGCCAGGGCTATAGCCTGGGTTACCAGGCTTACGTCGATCACGTGGATTATTTCCGCCGCGACCGCAAGGTTCATGAGGACTACGCGTCTGATCAGGCCGGCGAGCGGCTTCTGAGCTTCATGGGTCAGAGCGTGTCACTGCTCAACGCCGTGACCCGGACCGGGCTGGCGCGTCAGTGGTTCACGTCAGTGCCTGAGGGCACCGAGCGGCACTGGCAGGAAATCGGCCATATGGCCTTTCTGGTTGCGGCTGCTGCATTGCGCATCCTGCCCATTCCCTATGCGTTGCACGTCAACGCCGGCAAGGAGGCAGAGCATCGCTATGGCGCTGCCATTGCAGGCGCAGTCAAGCATATCGACCCCAAGGCCAAAGCCGAGCGCGAAACGCTTGCGCGCCTGGTTGTTTCGTCGCTCGGCAATAGCCGCGATCTGCAAGGTGAGCAGGGCGAGCACGCTGTACTGGCCGGCCTGGCAGCCATGGCTGAATGCCTCGAAACCCAGCCGTATCAGGGCGGCGAAAAAATCATCAGTTCAGCGTGGAACGTTGCCCTGACGCAGGCAGATGCGCAGTTCGAGCCTCGCCAGTTCGTTGAACTGCCGTTCTACAACCAGCCGTTGTTCGACGAACTGGCGCAAATCGAGTTTCTGATCCATCTCTTGCCGGCAGGGCAGGCGCAGATGGAAGGGCTGGAGTCCGTGCTGGTGAAGCAGGCCGAGCTGTTGCGTGTACAGAGCAATCCGGACGCCGAGTCGCTTTTGAGCCGTCTGTGGCAAGCCTATGCACACTACTCCTTCAGTCACAGCGTCGTGCAACGTCTGGCCGATGAGTTGGGCAAGTCCGAGGACGAGGACGACATCGAGCGCGCCGAGCGCATCGTTGCCTGGGGCCAGCGCCTGCAGTCTGATTCCGCTTTCGATAACAGCCAGCTGTTGCGTGGCATGCCTTCCGGCAAGTTGCTCGACTGGCTCGATGCGCGTGATCCGGCACCGGCACAACTGAAAAAGCTCACCACGCAGCTGACGCGTCGGCCAGCAGGTTCGCAAATCGGTATTTTGCTGCTTGATCTGGACGCCGACGTGTTCAAGCTGCAGGCAACCTTCGACAGCCTTATCAACAGCCATTATCGAGCGTTCAAGGTCGTGGTATTCACCACCGGTGATCTGCCGGCAACCACCAGCCTGAACGACACACTGCACTTCGTCAAAGTCACCGAAAGCAACTATGTCGACAAGATCAATCAGGTCGTCAAACAGGCTTCCAGCGATTGGCTGATGCTGGCGCAGGCGGGTGAAGAGTTCACCCGCAGCGGTCTGCTGCTGGCCAGCGCCGAGCTGATTGACGCCGGGCAGTGCCGAGCCGTTGCTGTGGATGAAATTCACCGTCAAGCCAACGGCACCCTGGCGCCGTTGTTCCGTCCGGGCTTCAACCTCGATCTGCTGCAAAGTGTGCCGACGCTGGCCGCTCGGCACTGGCTGATTCGCCGCGAACTGCTGGTCGAGGCGGGCGGCTATTCGCGAGAGTTTCCCAAGGCGCTGGAATTCGACCTGCTGCTGCGCCTGATCGAGCAAGGCGGCATGAGCGGTCTGGCGCATTTGAGCGAGCCGGTACTGATCTGCGATGCCCCCGAGCTTGAAGAGAATCAGGACGAGCAAAAGGCGCTGACGCGTCATCTGGGGCAGCGGGGTTATCAGGCTGAGGTCAGCTCGGCGTTGCCCGGCACCTACAAGATCGATTATCGCCATGCCCATCGGCCGGTGGTCTCGATTCTGCTGCACAGCCAGGACAATCTGCCGGAACTGCAGCGTTGCCTGCACAGTATCCTGCAACGCACCCGCTATCAGCGCTATGAAGTGTTGATCGGTGATAACGCCAGCACCTCTGCCGAATTATCAACGTGGCTTGATCAGCAGCAACAGCTGTCCAGCCGGGTACGCGTATTCCGCGCCGATCAGCGTGTCAGCACGGCCGCCTTGCGCAATCTGGTCAGCCAGGAAGCCAAGGGCGAGTACCTGATTCTGCTGGATGCCGAAAGCCAGATCGTCAATGTCGGCTGGATCGAGTCGCTGCTCAATCAGGCACAACGTCCGGAAGTGGGCGTGGTCGGGGTCCGTCTGGTTGATCGTGAAGGAACCATTACTCAGGCAGGTCTTGTTCTGGGACTTAATGGCGGTGTCGGTTCCGGTTTCGTTGGCGAGCCAAAGACGTCGCGCGGTTATATGCAGCGGCTGGTGGTCGAGCAGAACTACTCCGCGGTGTCATCGGCCTGCCTGATGATTGCCAAAGCGTTGTACGACTCACTGGGCGGGCTGGACGAAGAGGCTTTTGCCGAGTCTCTGGGCGATGTCGATCTGTGCCTGAAGGCGGCGCAGTCGGGCTATCTGACGGTCTGGACCCCGCATGTTCAGGTGGTGCATTCAGGCGTGGTAAATGCTCCCCAACCAGCGCTTGGCGCGCTGGCCGGAAAGTGGGCGGCGCAGTTTGCCCAGGACGAAGCCTATAACGCCAATCTTGATCTCGACGGCAAGGGGTTCACACTGGCGGTTTAAGCTGCATGCATCACGCGATCCGGCTGTTTTACGGCCGGATCGTCGCCCTCCTGCTGCGGCAGCATTTTGTTTTTTCCCTCCGCCAATAATCGCAAAGCGTGCAAACCGGCGTGACCTGCGGGTCATAACGTGCATCTTCACTGTATTGTGTTACAGGGAGCGACACGCGCCTGGCTTGCTTTCACACGCCTTGCGCCCTGAAAATGTCTGCAATCACCCTTATTCGGTAGCGCCCTGATTCTGATCGGGACGAAAAATGACCTGTTTACTCATCGGGAAGCCATGATGATTGGCATTAAAAACATAGCGAGTTACGTGCCCACTGCTGGCGTGGATAACTACGCTCAAGGTGCCAGTTTCGGCAAGGATGAAGATTTCATCCTCGGGAAAATCGGTTCCACGTTCCTGCCGCGTAAAGACGCTGGCCAGGAAACCTCGGACCTGTGCGTTGAAGCGGCCAATACCCTGTTTGCCAACAACCCGCAGCTCAAGCGCGAAAGTATTGACGTTTTGATCGTCGTTACCCAGAACGGTGACGAAGAGGGGCTGCCGCATACCGCAGCCATCGTTCAGGACAAGCTGGGTCTGTCGACCAATGTCGCTGCGTTCGACATTTCACTGGGCTGTTCCGGCTATGTCTATGGCATCTACGCGATCAAGGGGTTCATGGAGGCAGCAGGGCTGAAAAACGGCCTGCTTATAACCGCTGACCCGTATTCGAAAATCGTCGACCCGCAGGACCGCAACACCACCATGTTGTTTGGCGATGCAGCCACAGCAACCTGGATGGGCGAGGACGCTGCCTGGCAACTGGGCAAGGCAAAATTCGGCACCGATGGTTCGGGTGCGCCGCACTTGAAGGTCAGCAACGGCGTGTTTTTCATGAACGGTCGTCAGGTGTTCAATTTTGCGCTGCTGAAAGTACCGGCGCACCTGCACGAACTGTTGGGAGAGTCAGACCTGACGCCTGACGATATCGATGCATTCTGCATTCATCAGGGCAGCGCTGCTATTGTCGATGCCGTGGCACGCCGCTTTGAAGACAAACCCGAGAAATTTCTCAAGGACATGGTTGAAACGGGTAACACCGTGTCGTCGAGCATTCCATTGCTGATTGAAAAGCACGTACTCAACTCTTCGTGGCATCGAGTAGCACTGAGCGGTTTTGGCGTGGGGCTTTCCTGGGGTTCTGCGATTATCTATAAAGCCTGAATCGCCGCAGGCTAAAAACAGCGCCCGTGACTAGTTCACCGGGCGCTTTTTTTTGAATAATCGATTCTGGTCACGTTTTTGAACTTCTACAGTGGCCTGCTCTTTCTGGAACGTGAAGTTCAGACAACGGGTTTTCTCGCGTCATGTTGGTTTGGTTTCGTCTCAAACCCTTGTTTTATAAGGGGTACAGGCATGATGGCAAAATATTCAAAAAAAACACTCAAGCAACCTGCCATCGCGACGATAACTATTACGAAGGTTCTCTAGGCACACCCGGCGCTTGCAGGGGCCGGAAGCCACGTAGTACCAAACCAACGAGGAATTCATCATGGCTTTAACAGTAAACACCAACGTAGCATCGTTGAACGTCCAGAAGAACCTGGGTCGCGCTTCCGACGCACTTTCGACCTCGATGACTCGTCTGTCTTCCGGTCTGAAAATCAACAGCGCCAAAGATGACGCTGCCGGCCTGCAAATCGCTACCAAGATCACTTCGCAGATCCGTGGTCAGACAATGGCGATCAAAAACGCCAACGACGGTATGTCCCTGGCGCAGACCGCTGAAGGCGCGCTGCAAGAGTCGACCAACATTCTGCAGCGTATGCGTGAACTGGCTGTTCAGTCGCGAAACGACAGCAACAGCTCGACTGACCGTGACGCGCTGAACAAAGAATTCACCGCGATGAGTTCCGAGCTGACCCGTATCGCTCAAAGTACCAACCTGAACGGCAAGAACCTGCTCGACGGTTCCGCCAGCACCATGACTTTCCAGGTTGGCTCCAACTCGGGCGCTTCGAACCAGATCACTCTGACTCTGAGCGCAAGCTTCGACGCCAACACCCTGGGTGTCGGTTCGGCTGTGACCATCGCTGGTTCCGATAGCACCACTGCAGAGACCAACTTCTCTGCCGCTATCGCCGCCATCGACTCGGCTCTGCAGACCATCAACTCCACTCGTGCTGACCTCGGTGCTGCACAAAACCGTCTGACCAGCACCATCTCCAACCTGCAGAACATCAACGAAAACGCCAGTGCTGCACTGGGTCGCGTACAAGATACCGACTTCGCTGCTGAAACTGCACAGCTGACCAAGCAACAGACCCTGCAACAGGCTTCCACCTCTGTTCTGGCTCAGGCTAACCAGCTGCCATCCGCTGTACTGAAACTGCTTCAGTAATATCGGCATGAGTTTTAGCGGGGGAGTGCGTAATAGCGCTCTCTCGCTTTTTTACTTTCGGAGGTGATGGTCATGGATATGAGTGTAAAGCTGAACGTGTCTTATCCGGCCGCTCAACCGGCGAGTCAGGCGCCAGTGCCAGACAAGTCTGTTGACAAGCCTGCCGATACGCCGTCAGTCGAGCGTGTTGCCGCCACGGCGGAAAGTAAAGGCTCAGATCTGCACAAGGATGACTCCCACGACGAGGCGAAAGTCAAAGCCGCGGCAGAAGACATCCAGAAATTTTTTCACTCGGTGAAGCGCAATCTCGAGTTTTCGATTGATGAAGCTTCTGGCAAAGTGATCGTCAAGGTCATTGCCAGTGACTCGGGTGAAGTGGTAAGACAAATTCCCAATGCAGAAATCCTGAAACTGGCCGATAGCCTGAGTGATGCGAACAGCTTGTTGTTCCGCGCCAAGGCCTGATTGCCAGTACGGTATTTGTTGCCGTTTTGCGAGACCTGTGAAAAGGCGGTGAAACCGGCGACATTCTTGAAGGGAGAAGCAAATGGCTAGTCCAATTACATCTACAACAGGCCTGGGTTCGGGTCTGGCAATCACGGCCATCGTTGAAGGTCTTGTGGGTGCCGAGAAAGCGCCCAAGCAAAACCAGATCGACAAGCAGACCGCCGCTACAACCGCATCGTTGTCGGGTGTGAGTCAGCTGACGTCGGCACTGGCCGCGTTCCAGAAAACCCTGGATACCCTGGGTAGCTCAACGACGCCTGCGTTTCAGGGCTTTGCTGCGACATCTGCCAACGAGGCGGTGGTCAAGGCAACGGCCGGCAACACGGCCGTCAACGGTACTTACGCGATCGGTATCACCCAGCTGGCAACGCCTTCAAAGGTGGCCACAGCCGCGCTGAATTCCACGCAGGCGAGTGCTATTCCGAGTGGTACCCTGAAAATCACTCAGAATGGCACTGACTACAGTGTCGTGATCGACAAGACCTCGACGTTGCAGGAAGTGCGCGACAAGATCAACTCGTCGCTGCAGGGTAAAGGCATTACTGCCAACATCATCAACGACGACAATGGTGCCAGGCTGGTATTCAGCTCGACGACCACCGGCAAGGGCAGTGACATTTCGGTAGTGGGTGCTTCCGGTCAGGAAGCGCTGAATATCGATGGCACCAAGCTGATGAGCGATACCAGCACGGGGACCGATGCCAACGGCAAGGCGATTCCCGGTGCTGGCGCTATTACTGCGACCGCCAAGGATGCTGCTTTCACTGTTGACGGCCTGAGCCTGACCAGCAAGACGAATACAGTCAGTACAGCGATTTCCGGCCTGACCTTCGACTTGGTCGCGCCAACTGCTGCTGGAGCAACCACTACCGTTACGGTGGCCACCAACACCGATGGGTTGAAAGCGTCGCTGCAGTCCTTCGTGGACTCTTACAACACGCTGGCCACCCTGGTGACTTCCCTGACCAAGGGTTCGATCAGCGACAAGGGTGTTTACACGGCGGCCGCCCTTACTGGTGACGCTACGCCGCGCGCGCTGTTGGCGACTATCCGTGATCAGCTGGCGAGTGCCTCTTCAAGTGCCGGCCTCAGTGCTCTTTCGCAGTTGGGCATCAAGACCCAGCAGTCCAACGGTACGCTGTCACTGGACACTGCTACATTCACGGCAGCGCTGAACGATAAAAAACTGGGCAGTCAGATTCAGACGATGTTCACTGGTACGGGGGCAACAAATGCCGACGGTACGGTTGATGGCGGCCTGGTTTCGCGTATGACCAAGGCGCTTCTGCCCTACACAAAGTCTGACGGTGTTCTGGCCAGCAAGACGAGCAGTCTTAATAAAATACAGACTCGTATTGCCAGTGATCAGGACGCACTGGATCGTCGTATTACAAGCTTGACGGCGAGTTTGACCAAGAAATACAACGCGATGGACCTGGTTGTAGGGCAGCTCAAGGCGACCGCTACCAGCATCACGTCGATCTTCGAAGCGATGAACGCGCAGAAAAACGCTTCGTAAATTCGTTTTACAGAAGTATCAAGAACCCGACTCCGTGTCGGGTTTCTGCTTTTGGGCTAAAGTTTCTGCGCCATGCGTCGATAGCTTGAGTATCAGTATTATGGATTTGCGACGAGGTCCCCCTTATGAATCCGATGTTAGCGTTGCGGCAGTATCAGAAGATCGGCTCCCAGGCTCAGACCTCGGAAGCCAGTCCTCACCGTCTGGTTCAAATGTTGATGGAGGGTGGCCTCGATCGTATCGCTCAAGCCAAGGGTGCCATGGCACGCAAGGACGTCGCCAGCAAAGGCGTGTTCATCAGCAAGGCGATCGGCATCGTAGGTGGTCTGCGTGAAGGGCTTGACCTGGACAACGCCCCCAGCGAAGCGCTGGTCAGGCAGGACAGCCTTTATCACTACATGATGACGCGTCTGGCCGAAGCCAACGCACGCAACGATCAGAAGATGCTCGACGAGGTTGCCGGGCTGCTGATCACCGTCAAGGAAGGCTGGGATGCTATCGGTACCGCACAAGCACAACAATAAGTTGCTGCCCTGAGGAGAACAATAAGATGAGTGCTGCGCTCAAGCGTATCGAAGAAACCCGGGAAGCCCTGGTGGGGGCGCTTGCCGAACGCGACTGGGAGGCTATCGTCAAACTTGACCTGGCGTGTCGCGAATGTGTCGATGCGGTGGTCAGCGAAGCGCCTGCTGACGAACCGGCTCTGCGCAGCAATCTTGAGGAGTTGTTGGGGGTCTACAGGCAACTGATTGATGTTGCAACCGGGGAGCGTCAAGCAGTCGTCGATGAAATGACTCAAATCCAGAATGCGAAGAACGCGACGAAGGTATACCATCTGTTCGGTTAATGTTTAATTGTCATTTTTATTGTTCGACAAGAATTTCGCCATAAATTTGACTGTGTTCGTTTTTTTGACTTAACTAGTGATGTTTACTATTTTCTGGCGTCTCAAGGTTTATACAGCTGAGATGCCAAGCTGCCCCCCAATCATGGGCATTGAGTTGACTAGGGAAGTTGCTATTGCATGTGGCGTGAAATCAAGATTCTGCTAATCGATGACGATAGCCAGCGCCGCCGGGATCTGGCGGTTATCCTGAATTTTCTTGGCGAAGAAAACCTCTCCTGTTCAAGCCAGGACTGGCAGCAGGTGGTCGGCTCTCTGGCATCTCCGCGAGAAGTCCTTTGTGTGCTGGTCGGCAGCGTAAACGCGCCGGGCAGCCTTCAAGGGCTTCTTAAGACCATCGCAGCATGGGATGAGTTCCTTCCTGTGCTGCTTATGAGTGAAAATTCTTCTGTCGAGTTGCCGGAGGACCTGCGCAGGCGGGTTCTTTCCGCGCTTGAGATGCCGCCCAGCTACAGCAAGCTGCTCGACTCCCTGCACCGTGCCCAGGTCTATCGCGAGATGTACGACCAGGCCCGCGAGCGTGGACGTCATCGTGAGCCGAACCTGTTCCGCAGTCTGGTGGGAACCAGTCGCGCGATTCAGCATGTGCGGCAGATGATGCAGCAGGTCGCTGACACTGACGCCAGCGTTTTGATTCTCGGTGAGTCGGGGACTGGCAAGGAAGTGGTAGCGCGCAACCTGCACTATCACTCCAAGCGCCGCGATGCACCGTTTGTGCCGGTCAACTGCGGTGCCATTCCGGCCGAGCTGCTCGAAAGCGAGTTGTTCGGGCATGAGAAGGGCGCGTTTACCGGGGCAATCACCAGTCGTGCCGGCCGTTTCGAGCTTGCCAACGGCGGTACGCTGTTCCTTGATGAAATTGGTGACATGCCGCTGCCCATGCAGGTCAAGTTGCTGCGCGTGTTGCAGGAGCGCACTTTCGAGCGCGTGGGCAGCAACAAGACGCAGAGCATCGACGTGCGCATTATTGCCGCGACGCACAAGAATCTCGAAAACATGATCGAGCTTGGCAGCTTCCGCGAAGACCTTTATTACCGTCTCAATGTGTTCCCCATCGAGATGGCACCGTTGCGCGAGCGTGTTGAAGACATTCCGCTGTTGATGAACGAATTGATTTCGCGCATGGAGCATGAAAAGCGCGGCTCGATTCGTTTCAATTCCGCCGCCATCATGTCGCTGTGTCGTCATGCCTGGCCGGGCAACGTTCGCGAGCTGGCCAACCTGGTCGAGCGCATGGCGATCATGCACCCGTACGGCGTGATCGGCGTGGCCGAGCTGCCGAAGAAATTCCGCTATGTCGATGACGAAGACGAGCAGATGGTCGACAGCATGCGCAGCGATATCGAAGAGCGCGTCGCCATCAACAGCAATACGCCGAATTTCGCGTCGGGCGCAATGCTGCCGCCTGAAGGTCTGGACCTGAAAGACTATCTGGGTGGTCTGGAGCAGGGTCTGATTCAGCAGGCGCTCGACGACGCGAACGGTATTGTTGCCCGTGCTGCAGAGCGTTTACGGATTCGTCGCACCACGCTGGTCGAGAAGATGCGCAAGTACGGTATGAGCCGTCGCGAAGGTGATGAACAGGCAGATGATTGACGCCTGTCTGTAGCGCCAAAAATCAAGCCCCTGAATTTTCAGGGGTTTTTTTTCGGCACGAGGATTGCAAAGTCCCTCTCAACACACCGTTTACTGACGGTTCGCCACGAGAGAGATGAACTATGTCCCAGGCCGCCCAACTGACTTCCGCCCTATCTGCTCAGGCTCAATACTCCCCGGAGCTGGAAAGTCGTCAGGGGCTTGAGCAGGCGTTCTCGCTGTTCAATCAAATGTCGGCGCAATTGACTGACTCCTATGGTCTGCTCGAAGCGCGTGTCACTGAACTCAAGGGCGAACTGGCCCATGCCGGTGCCCAGCGCCTGCAAGAGCTGGCGGAAAAAGAGCGGCTGGCCAACCGCCTGCAAAGCCTGCTTGATCTGCTTCCCGGTGGCGTAATCGTTATTGATGGCATGGGCGTGGTGCGCGAAGCCAATCCTGCGGCAATCGATCTGCTGGGCCAGCCCTTGCTGGGCATGCTCTGGCGTCACGTCATCAGTCGGTGTTTTGCCCCGCGTGAAGACGATGGCCACGAAGTTTCGCTCAAGGACGGCCGCAGGCTTTCCATTGCAACCCGCTCGCTGGACGCTGAACCCGGGCAGTTGGTGCTGCTTAATGATTTGACCGAAACCCGCCATCTCCAGGAGCAACTGGCGCGTCACGAGCGTTTGTCATCGCTGGGTCGGATGGTCGCTTCTCTGGCGCATCAGATTCGTACACCGTTGTCGGCCGCGATGATCTATGCCAGTCATCTGACCGAGCAGGAATTGCCGGTGGAAACCCAGCAGCGCTTTGCCGCACGGCTCAAGGATCGTCTGCATGAGCTCGAGCATCAGGTTCGCGACATGCTGGTGTTTGCCCGTGGCGAGTTGCCGCTGACGGATCGCCTGACGCCCGTTGCCTTGTTTCAGGCTTTGCAAAACGCTGCGGTCACCCATGTGCAGGGCGTACCGGTGCGTTGGCAGTGCGACAGTATTGAAGGCGAGTTGCTGTGCAATCGCGACACGTTGGTTGGTTCGTTGCTCAACCTGATTGAAAACGCCGTCCAGGCCAGTGCTGGCCGGACACTGCTGAAAGTTCATGTGTACAGCCGCGGCAATGTGTTGCGCATATGCTTCAGCGATAATGGCAGTGGTATGGACAAGACTGCGCTGGCGCGTATCGGCGAGCCGTTTTTCACCACCAAGACCACCGGCACCGGGCTTGGTCTGGCTGTGGTGACGGCGGTGTCGCGTGCGCATCAGGGCGGCGTGCATTATCTGTCGCGGGTCGGTCGTGGCACCTGTGCAATTGTCAGCCTGCCATTGATTCCGGCTTCCGGCTCGATGGGTAACAACTGATGTCGATCAACGTGCTGTTGGTCGAGGACGACCGTTCGCTGCGCGAGGCACTTGGGGAAACCCTGGAATTGGCTGGCTATGGATACCAGGCGGTCGGCTCTGCTGAAGAGGCGTTGGTCGCAGCCGAGGCGCAACCGTTCAGTCTGGTGATCAGCGACGTCAACATGCCGGGCATGGACGGTCATCAGTTGCTGAGCCTGTTGCGCAGCCGGCATCCGCAACTGCCGGTACTGCTGATGACTGCTCACGGCGCCGTTGATCGCGCGGTCGATGCCATGCGTCAGGGCGCGGCCGATTATCTGGTCAAGCCTTTCGAGCCCAAGGCCCTGATTGCATTGGTTGCACGACATGCACTGGGTCGTCTGGAGCCTGCCGAGCGCGACGGGCCGATTGCTGTTGAACCCGCCAGTATCCAGTTATTGAACCTGGCCAGCCGTGTGGCGAAGAGCGACTCCACTGTGCTCATCTCCGGTGAGTCCGGCACAGGCAAGGAAGTGCTGGCGCGTTTCATTCATCAAAATTCTCCGCGTGCCGATAAGCCTTTTATTGCGATCAACTGCGCTGCGATTCCGGACAATATGCTGGAAGCGACGCTGTTCGGTCATGAAAAGGGCTCGTTTACCGGCGCCATTGCCGCGCAGGCCGGCAAGTTCGAACAGGCTGACGGCGGGACAATCCTGCTTGACGAGATTTCCGAAATGCCACTGGGGCTGCAGGCCAAACTGTTGCGTGTGTTGCAGGAGCGGGAAGTCGAGCGCGTGGGTGCGCGCAAGCCGATCATTCTGGATATTCGCGTTGTGGCTACTACCAACCGCGATCTGGCAGGGGAAGTGGCGGCGGGGCGCTTTCGCGAAGATCTGTTTTATC
Source organism: Pseudomonas syringae group sp. 243L2 (assembly GCF_032587875.1). Taxonomy (NCBI): domain Bacteria; kingdom Pseudomonadati; phylum Pseudomonadota; class Gammaproteobacteria; order Pseudomonadales; family Pseudomonadaceae; genus Pseudomonas; species Pseudomonas syringae group sp. 243L2. The sequence continues at coordinate 10,877 of NZ_JAWHPL010000020.1, read as the reverse complement.
GCCTGTCGGTATTTCCACTGGCCTGGCAGGCGCTGCGTCAAAGGACTGCCGATATTCTGCCACTGGCCGAGCGGCTTCTGGCCAAGCACGTCAATAAAATGAAGCACGCGCCGGTTCGTCTTTCTGCCGAGGCGCAGCAGTGTCTGGTCAGCTACCCCTGGCCTGGCAATGTGCGTGAGCTGGATAACGCCGTGCAGCGAGCATTGATTCTGCAGCAGGGCGGGGTGATACAGGCGCAGGATTTCTGTCTCTCCGGGCCGGTGACAAGTCTTCCAGCCGCTGCCGTGGTGGAGGCTGTGCCGTCTTTGCCTGTCACATCCTCGCCTGATAATGCAGGTGCTGGTGGCAATGCGGAGTCTGTCGGTGCCCTGGGTGATGACCTCAGGCGTCGCGAGTTTCAGATGATTATTGACACGCTGCGTGCGGAGCGCGGTCGTCGCAAGGAGGCCGCCGAGCGCCTGGGTATCAGCCCGCGTACCTTGCGTTACAAGCTGGCGCAGATGCGCGATGCCGGGATGGATGTGGAAGCCTATCTGTTCGCTACCTGAACCGGTGGCGCTGATCGGTGGTTGTGATCGCCGGTCACTGAATATTCGTATAAACGGCGCAAGCCGGAAATATCCGGATACCCCCATGAATACGGGAGGTCTGGAGTGATTTCATGTCGGGCAACATGGTATTCCCATTTGGTGTGGCAAATAGCCGCCATCTAGCTGGCACCGTTGTTGCTATGTCTTCTGTACCCGCTGAATCAGTGTCAAAAATTTGCGGGCCTTACGAGAGAAACGTCCATGAGCCAAGGTGTTGAATTTAATCGCTTGATGTTGGATATGCGGGCCATGCAGATGGATGCGATGTCTGCACCCAAGCCCGTGTCCGGCGCGCAGGAAGCCGGCGCCAGCAGCTTTGCCGACATGCTTGGCCAGGCCGTCAACAAGGTCGCGCAGACCCAGCAGGCCTCCAGCCAGTTGGCCAATGCATTTGAAATCGGCAAGAGCGGCGTGGATCTGACCGACGTCATGATTTCGTCGCAGAAAGCCAGCGTGTCTTTTCAGGCGTTGACCCAGGTGCGTAACAAGCTGGTTCAAGCTTATCAAGACATCATGCAGATGCCGGTTTAAGGGACGTACTGAGTCATGGCCGAAGCAACTGCCGATCCCGTTCCAGCAAGAGCGGGCGCTTCCGATAAGAAACCGTTGTTCGGTTTGTCTTTTCTGGAAAACCTTTCCGAAATGACCATGCTGCGTCAGATCGGCCTTATGGTCGGTCTTGCCGCGAGCGTGGCCATCGGCTTTGCCGTGGTGCTCTGGTCCCAGCAGCCTGACTATCGTCCGCTTTATGGCAGCCTGGCGGGCATGGACAGCAAGCAGATCATGGACACCCTGACTGCGGCGAATATCAACTACACCGTCGAACCCAATTCCGGCGCGTTGCTGGTCAAGTCCGATGATGTGCAGCGTGCGCGTATCCAGCTGGCGCAGGCAGGCGTGGTGCAGAACGACGCCAACATCGGTTTCGAAATCCTCGACAAGGATCAGGGCCTGGGGACCAGTCAGTTCATGGAAGCCACGCGTTATCGTCGTGGTCTGGAAGGCGAACTGGCACGTACCATCTCTGCCCTGAACAACGTCAAGGGTGCCCGTGTGCACCTGGCGATTCCGAAGAGTTCGGTGTTTGTCCGTGACGACCGCAAGCCAAGCGCTTCGGTACTGGTCGAGCTGTATGCTGGCCGCTCGCTGGAGCCCAGCCAGGTTATGGCCATTATCAACCTGGTGGCCACCAGTGTTCCCGAGCTGAGCAAGTCGCAGATCACGGTTGTCGACCAGAAGGGCGCTTTGCTGTCCGATCAGGCGGAAAACTCTGAACTGACCATGGCTGGCAAGCAGTTCGACTACAGCCGTCGCATGGAAGGCATGCTGACCCAGCGTGTGCAGAACATTCTGCAGCCGATTCTGGGCAACGATCGCTACAAGGCTGAAGTCTCGGCAGTAGTCGATTTCAGCGCCGTCGAATCGACCGCCGAAAGCTTCAACCCTGACCAGCCTGCCTTGCGCAGCGAGCAGTCGGTCAACGAACAGCGCTCCAGCAGTTCAAGCACGGGCGGCGTTCCGGGCGCGTTGAGCAACCAGCCGCCAGGTCCTGCGACGGCGCCGCAGAATGCAACTGCCGGTGCGGCCGGTGCTGCCGGCCCTATCGCTCCAGGCCAACCGCTGCTGGATGCCAATGGTCAACAGATCATGGACCCGGCGACCGGTCAGCCAGCGTTGGCTCCTTACCCTGCCGACAAACGCGTGCAGTCGACCAAGAATTTCGAGCTGGACCGTTCGATCAGTCACACCAAGCAGCAGCAGGGCCGTCTGACTCGTCTGTCAGTTGCGGTGGTAGTCGACGACATGGTCAAGACCAACGCCGCCAACGGCGAAGTCACTCGTGCTCCGTGGAGCGCGGCGGACCTGGCTCGCTTTACCCGTCTGGTGCAGGATGCCGTCGGTTTCGACGCCAGCCGCGGTGACAGCGTCAGCGTGATCAACGTGCCATTCTCCAGCGAGCGCGCTGAAGTGTTGCCAGAGGCGTCGTTCTACTCGCAGCCTTGGTTCTGGGACATCGTCAAACAGGCGGTGGGTGTGATCTTCATCCTGATCCTGGTGTTCGGCGTGTTGCGTCCGGTGTTGACCAACATCACCACCGGCAAGAGCAAGGAGCTGGCCGGTTTCGGTGGCGACGCCGAGCTTGGTGGCATGGGCGGCCTGGATGGTGAGTTGTCCAACGACCGCGTCAGCCTGGGTGGCCCGCAAAGTATTCTGCTGCCTAGCCCGACCGAGGGTTATGACGCACAGCTGAACGCAATCAAGAGCTTGGTGGCCGAAGATCCGGGTCGTGTGGCCCAGGTCGTGAAAGAGTGGATTAACACTGATGAATGATCGAGCCATGGTAGCCAAACTCTCCAAAGTCGAGAAAGCTGCAGTGTTGCTGCTTTCCCTCGGCGAAACCGACGCTGCTCAGGTGCTCCGGCACATGGGGCCCAAGGAAGTCCAGAAAGTGGGCGTAGCGATGGCTCAGATGCGCAATGTGCATCGCGAGCAGGTCGAAGAGGTCATGAGCGAGTTTGTCGACATCGTCGGCGACCAGACCAGCCTTGGCGTCGGCTCCGATGGCTATATCCGCAAGATGCTGACCCAGGCACTGGGCGAAGACAAGGCCAACGGCCTGATCGACCGGATCCTGCTGGGTGGCAACACCAGCGGTCTGGACAGCCTCAAGTGGATGGAGCCGCGTGCCGTCGCCGACGTGATCCGTTTCGAGCATCCGCAGATTCAGGCCATCGTGGTGGCGTATCTTGACGCTGACCAGGCGGGCGAGGTGCTTGGGCATTTCGACCACAAGGTCCGTCTGGATATCATCCTGCGCGTTTCCTCGCTCAACACAGTGCAGCCAGCAGCGCTCAAAGAGCTTAACCAGATTCTCGAGAAGCAGTTCTCCGGTAACGCCAACACGTCGCGTACCACCCTGGGTGGTATCAAGCGTGCAGCCGACATCATGAACTTCCTCGACAGTTCCATCGAAGGCGCGCTCATGGATTCGATCCGCGAGGTCGACGAAGACCTTTCGGTACAGATCGAAGACCTCATGTTTGTCTTCAACAACCTCTCCGACGTGGACGACCGCGGTATTCAGGCGCTGTTGCGCGAAGTATCCTCGGACGTGCTGGTACTGGCGCTGAAGGGCTCGGACGAGGCGATCAAGGAAAAAATCTTCAAGAACATGTCCAAGCGTGCCGCCGAACTGTTGCGCGACGACCTGGAAGCAAAAGGTCCGGTGCGTGTCAGCGATGTGGAAACCGCCCAGAAAGAAATCCTCACCATTGCGCGTCGTATGGCCGAGGCCGGCGAGATCGTACTCGGTGGCAAGGGTGGCGAGGAAATGATCTAAGGATTCAGCCGACTCATGTCCAGTTCCAATAAAGAATCGGCCAGCGACCTCATTCGCGCCAAGGACGCCGGGTTACTCGATATCTGGTCGTTGCCCAGCTTCGATCCACATGTGGAACCCGAGCCTGAGCCCGAACCGGAACCGGTCGATGAACCGGCCGAGATGGAAGAAGTACCGCTGGATGAAGTTCAGCCGTTGACCCTGGAGGAGCTGGAAAGCATCCGCCAGGAGGCGTGGAACGAAGGCTTCGCCACCGGTGAAAAGGAAGGCTTTCACAGCACCCAGCTAAAAGTGCGCCAGGAAGCGGAAGTCGTTCTTGCGGCCAAGGTCGCCAGCCTGGAACAACTGATGGGCCACCTGTTGGCACCTATCGCCGAGCAGGACACACAGATCGAAAAGGCCGTCATTCATCTGGTCGAGCACATCGCGCGGCAGGTCATTCAGCGCGAACTGGTCACTGATTCCGGGCAGATCGCCAGCGTGTTGCGCGATGCGCTCAAGCTATTGCCGATGGGTGCGCAGAACCTGCGAATTTTCATCAATCCTCAGGACTTCCTGCTGGTCAAGGCCATGCGCGAGCGTCATGAGGAGTCGTGGAAAATAGTCGAAGACGAAGACTTGCTGCCGGGTGGTTGCCGTATCGAAACCGAGCACAGTCGTATTGATGCCAGTGTCGAAACGCGAATCGCCCTGGCTATTTCCAAAATGCATGACCAGTTGCATGAGCAGGTGACGCATCCGGCTGCGGCGGACCTCAGCGTCGAGCTGGAGGCTGCGCCCGGCAAGGCTTCCAGTGCAGCCGAATCTGACGTGGACACGCTCGATGCGCCTTGATCGCACCAGTTTCGGCAAGCGCCTCGGCTCCTACGCCGAGTCGATCAGTCTGCCTGCCCAGCCCGTTGTAGAGGGCCGCCTGCTGCGTATGGTTGGCCTGACACTAGAGGCCGAGGGCCTGCGTGCTGCGATGGGCAGCCGTTGTGTGGTCATCAACGATGACAGTCATCACCCGGTCGAAGTCGAAGCCGAAGTGATGGGGTTTTCTGGCGGCAAGGTGTTTCTTATGCCGGTCGGCAGCGTGGCGGGCATTGCGCCCGGTGCGCGGGTCGTGCCACTGGCCGATACCGGTCGCCTGCCAATGGGCATGAGCATGCTGGGCCGTGTGCTTGACGGCGCGGGCCGGCCGCTGGACGGCCGCTCGCCCATCAAGGCTGAAGACTGGGTGCCAATGGATGGCCCGACCATCAACCCGCTCAAGCGTGACCCCATCAGCCAGCCGCTGGATGTCGGCATTCGCTGCATCAACGGTTTATTGACGGTTGGCCGCGGTCAGCGTCTGGGGTTGTTTGCCGGTACCGGTGTGGGCAAGAGTGTGCTGCTGGGCATGATGACGCGCTTCACAGAGGCGGACATCATTGTCGTCGGCCTGATCGGTGAGCGGGGTCGTGAGGTCAAGGAGTTCATCGAGCACATTCTTGGCGAAGAGGGCCTGAAGCGCTCGGTGGTGGTTGCATCGCCAGCCGATGATGCGCCGCTGATGCGGCTGCGCGCTGCCATGTATTGCACGCGGATCGCCGAATACTTTCGTGACAAGGGCAAGAATGTCCTGCTGCTGATGGACTCGCTGACCCGTTTTGCTCAGGCTCAGCGGGAAATCGCCCTGGCCATTGGCGAGCCGCCAGCCACCAAAGGCTACCCGCCCTCTGTGTTCGCCCGGTTGCCCAAGCTGGTGGAGCGCGCAGGCAATGCCGAGGCGGGTGGTGGTTCTATCACGGCCTTTTACACGGTGCTGTCGGAAGGCGATGACCAGCAGGACCCGATTGCCGACTCCGCGCGTGGTGTGCTCGACGGTCACATCGTGCTGTCCCGGCGTCTGGCTGAAGAAGGCCATTACCCGGCCATCGATATCGAAGCCTCCATCAGCCGGGTCATGCCTGCGGTGGTCAGCCCCGAGCACATGGCGCGTGCGCAGCATTTCAAACAGTTGTGGTCGCGCTATCAGCAGACTCGCGACCTTATTAGCGTGGGTGCCTATGTGGCGGGCGGCGATCGCGAGACCGACATGGCGATTGCGTTGCACCCGGTGTTGGTGCGCTATCAGCGCCAGGGCCTGCGAGACAACGAAAGCATGCAAGGCAGTGGCGAGGCGCTGGCGTCTATATTCGCACCGGCACCTGGCGGCTGATAGCTTATGGCTCAGAGTCGAGCGGCGCGTCTTGCGCCAGTGGTCGAGATGGCGGAAGCCGCCGAGCGAACGGCGGCTCAGCGGCTTGGGCATTTTCAGGGGCAGGTCAATCTGGCCAACAACAAGCTGCAGGAGCTTGACCAGTTTCGTCAGGATTATCAGCAGCAATGGTTGCAACGTGGCAGTGCCGGGGTTTCCGGGCAGTGGTTACTGGGTTATCAGCGCTTTCTCAGCCAGCTCGATGTCGCCGTTGCCCAGCAATACAAAAGCCTTGAGTGGCACAAGGCCAATCTCGATAGGGCGCGGAGCGCCTGGCAGGATTGTTACGCGCGGGTCGAAGGCTTGCGTAAGCTGGTGCAGCGTTATATGGATGAAGCACGCAGGCTGGAGGATAAGCGGGAGCAGAAATTGCTCGACGAGTTGTCGCAGCGTCTGCCTCGTCACGAACAATTCTGACGTTTGACCCAATCAGACCCGCGGTGATTTCTCTGGCTGGTCTACGCTATCAATGTCTCGGTGATGAAACACCTCGAGGTTCCCCATGACAGTCACTTCCGAACGCTCTGCCGATGGCCAGACGCTGACCCTTTACATCGAAGGGCGCTTTGATTTTCAATCCCATCAGGCGTTTCGCGCAGCCTACGAGGATTACCCGCAGACGCTGAACTATGTAGTCGACCTGCGGGGCACGCATTACCTGGACAGTTCTGCGCTGGGGATGCTGTTGCTGTTACGCGACCATGCCGGTGGCGATAAAGCGGTGGTGCACCTTGTCAATTGCACGCCTGATGTACTGAAGATTCTGGCTATTTCCAATTTCTCGAAGTTGTTCGAACTGAGCATACCCAGTGCAGTCATCCCCGAAAAAACTGTGCATTCTGATCGCCGATGACAGTGCCAGTGACCGGTTGCTGCTTTCAACCATCGTTGCGCGGCAGGGCCACAGGGTTCTCAGTGCTGGCAATGGTGTCGAGGCTGTGGCCATCTTCAAGGCTGAAAGTCCGCAGTTGATTCTGATGGACGCCATGATGCCGGTCATGGATGGTTTTGAAGCTGCGCGACGGATCAAGGCGATGAGTGGTGAGTCGCTGGTACCGATCATCTTCCTCACCTCGCTGACTGAAGGTGAGGCGCTTGCACGCTGCCTGGACGCCGGTGGCGACGACTTCATGTCCAAGCCTTACAACCCGCTGGTGCTGGCCGCCAAGCTCAATGCCATGAACCGCTTGCGGGTATTGCACGAAACTGTCCGTCAACAACGTGACCAGATCAGCAAACACCACGATTACCTGCTCAACGAGCAGCGTGTGGCCAAGGCGGTGTTCGATCAGATTGCCCATGCCGGTTGCCTGGGGGCCGGCAATATCCGCTACTTGCAGTCTCCTTATGCCTTGTTCAACGGCGACCTGATGCTGGCCGCCTACACGCCGGCCGGGCACATGCAGGTGCTGCTTGGGGATTTCACCGGGCATGGCTTGCCGGCTGCCGTCGGGGCGATGCCGCTCGCTGAGGTGTTCTACGGCATGACGGCCAAGGGCTACGGCCTGGTTGAAATCCTTCGTGAAATGAACGCCAAGCTCAAGCGTATCCTCCCTGTCGACATGTTCTGTTGTGCAACGCTGCTTTGTATCAACCTTGCACAACGGCAGGTCGAGGTCTGGAGCGGTGGCTTGCCGGACGGTTACCTGTTGCGCGGCGCGCAGGGTGAGCATGTGCCGCTGGCTTCCAGTCACTTGCCATTGGGCGTGCTGAGTGTTGATGCTTTCGATGCACGCACCGATGTCTATCCGTTGGCGCCGGGCGATCGCATCTTCCTGTTGTCCGACGGGGTGCTCGACACAAGCAACAGTAATGACGAACTGTTCGGTGCGCAGCGTTTGCGCCAGGTGCTTTCTGCCAACCGCGAGCCGCACTTGCTGATCGAGGAAATTCTCGAAGCGCTCAACGATTTTGGCGGCAAGGCACGTGACGATGTCAGTTTGCTGGAAATCAGTGCCGTCGATGAGCCATTGCAGAGTCTGCCTGCCCTGACCTATTCGGACAGCGGTGCCTCCAGCCCACTGGACTGGTCGGCCAGCTTCGAGTTTCGCGCTTCGACCCTGAGGCGCTTCAACCCGTTGCCGTACGTCTTGCAGTTGCTGCTTGAAGTTCATGGACTGCGCAATCAGGGTGCTGCATTGCACATGGTGCTCGGCGAGCTTTATAGCAATGCGCTGGAACATGGTGTACTAGGGCTGGATTCGGCGCTAAAGCATGATGCAGCAGGTTTCGCCCTGTATTATCAGCAGCGCGCCGAGCGTCTTGGCATGCTTCAGACCGGGTTTATCCGCGTGACTGTGCGGGTCGAGCCGGTCGCAGCGGGTGGTCGGCTGACCCTCAGTGTGGAGGACAGTGGTCAGGGATTTGATATTGAAAAAGTCCGGATGCAGATACCTGCGGGCAATGAGCTGTATGGTCGCGGGCTCCGCCTGGTGTGTGAATTGAGTCGTGAGGCTCGATGGTCCGCGGATGGCAGGACGGCCTGCGTGGAATTTTCCTGGGAGGGAGTGGCATAATCCCCCCTGGAGTCTTGATCAAGGAGTGAACAAGTGTCGATTCATCTGGATTACAGCGTGCTGAATGCCTTGCAGGAAGTCATGGAGGACGAATATCCGACCTTGCTGGATGTGTTCCTCAAGGATTCCGAGCAGCGTATCGCGCAACTGCGTCTTGCTGTTCAAGTCAGCCATCCTGACTTTCAGGAATTGAGCCTCACCGCGCACAGTTTCAAGGGCAGCAGCGCCAATATGGGTGCCTTGCAACTTTCCGAGTTGTGTCATCAGTTGGAAGAGCAGTCCCGTCAGCAGTTGTTCACAGGTCTGACAGAGTTGATCGGTAAAATCGACAGCGAATACATGACTATTCGCGGTTTGTTTAACGCAGAGCGGCAGTTGTTTGTCAGCTGATCACTGATTTCCAGATCCCCGATCTTCCTTTATTCGGCAACCTTTGAAGTGGGTGTGGAAGGTTGGCCCGCATATTGCTCAGTGTTCTGGTAAGGCGATAACCAGCAGCTTATGCGGAGACCGAAATGCCCCTCGCTACCAATGCGCTTCTTCAGGCCACAAGCACTGCGACCTCAAGGTCCGGTACGGCCAATAATGCGGTCAAGTCTGCTGACAGCAGCAAAGACGGGGCCTCCAGCTTTTCCAATGTCTATGCCAAACAGGCGAAGGATGCCGTTCCGTCGCGTGATGATGCGCCGGTCAAGCCGGCTCGCGACAAGGCTGCGCCTGACAAGGACAAGGCTGCGCCTGACAAGGACAAGGTTGCCGCCGGCAAGGACAAGCCTGCCAGTGATCAGGCCAATGCCGCTGACACGTCGAGTGTTGCCGATAGCGGCAATGATTTGCCAACCCGATCGACTGCCGCTGAGGATGATGCTGCCAGTGCCGGTTCAAAGCAGGATGATGCACAGGCATCTGCCGACTCTGCATTGACTGAAGGGCTGGCGATTGTCGATCCGGTGCTTGACCCGGCGTTGCAGGCGATGGCTGCTCAAGCGCCTGCGTTGCCGGTCGCCAGACCACAAAGCCCTGACGCCACGGCTGCGCCCGTAGCTACCGTGCTCACGGTCACTCAGGCTGCTCCGCCCGCAGCGACTGAAGAAGCATTCAATCCGGACGCCGATCCGCTTGATGGTCTGGATGCAGTGCAATTGGCGCTGGAGAATGCCAACGCCAAAACGCAGCTGGCTGCGCAGAATACCCATGCTGCCAACAAAGCAACGCCGACCAACGCAGAGGCCGATCCAAACCAGAATCTCGTCAATAACCTGTCGGCCCTGAGCGAGCAGCTTCCCTCGGAAGAGAGCAGCACGGAAAGCAGTGACAAGTCGTTCAGCGGCTTGATCGGCGAAGGACTGAAAGATGTCAAAAGCGCCGCGGGCGACACGCGCGTCGACAACTTTGCCGATCGCCTCGCTGCGCTGAGCCAGGCCGCGCAACCGGCCCGTGTTGCGGCAGCGCCTGCCGCAGCGCCGTTGATGAATCAGCCGTTGGCCATGCACCAAAGCGGCTGGACCGAAGGCATTGTCGACCGCGTCATGTACCTGTCGAGCCAGAACCTCAAAGCCGCCGATATCAAGCTGGAGCCCGCCGAACTCGGACGTCTGGACATTCGCATCAACATGGCACCTGAGCAGCAGACCCAGGTAACGTTCATGAGCGCCCATATGGGCGTGCGTGACGCACTGGAAAGCCAGATGTCGAGGTTGCGTGAGTCGTTCGTTCAGCAGGGGCTTGGCAACGTCGACGTCAACGTTTCCGACCAGTCGCAACAGCAGGCCCAGCAACAGGCTCAAGAGCAGGCCAGCCGTGCCCAGCGCAACGGTCGTGGCAATGGCGTGAGCTCAGGCGACACTCCGGATGAAATTGCAGGCGTCGATGCCGCTGTTCCGGTCAGCCAGCCGGCTGCGCGCGTGATCGGCAGCAGCGAGATCGATTATTACGCGTGATGCTCCTTGCCTCACATGGCAGCCGCGACGCGAAGTCATGCCTTGTCTGCTAGTTGTTAAGGCAGAAATGCTTTTCGATCCCGATGGTACAGACGACGCAAATTGCGACCTTGGTGACGGCTGAGTCCTGGCGCTGATCCGGGGGTAGCCTGGCAGGACGCCAGGCTAGCCGCACCGGGCCATGGATGGCCCGTTGCGGCGACCCCCGGATCAGTGACAGGGCGAAGGAACCCGACGAAGTCGGGCCGGAAACAGGAGCGAGGGGATTTG
>NZ_JAWHPL010000019.1:0-517274 GCF_032587875.1 Pseudomonas syringae group sp. 243L2 | reverse complement strand
CCGATGGCAGCCTGACCGTACAAATGGTCCGCCCGCCCGATGAAGCCCGTAAAGCAAAGAACAGCCAGAACCGCGGCGCAGATCCGTTCACCTATGGCTCACCGTAAGTACGAGCCGTGCGAGAGGTGTGTTATTACACCCTTTGTGGCCCTCACGAAATGACCACAGGGCCGAACCTGCACGGAACATGCAACAATGCCGCACGATCAACCCGGGTACCGTGATCCAAAGGGTATGGCTGTCCGGGATGGCGTCCTTTATAGAAGACCTCTCAATGAAAGCATTTCCCCTGCTGGCCACGGCGGCCGTACTGATCTTGTCCGTGGCCGGATGCACGTCGGGCGTAGAAAAAAGCCGTATGCCTAAACCGGTGCACATTACCGTGCAAGTGGTCGATGAAAACGACCAGCCCCTTGCCAATACGGTGGTACGTGTTCAACAAAGCGCACCGGCCGGCGACCGGTTCTTTTGCCTGAACATCGCGCTCTATGGTGGCAGGGGATGCGGTACCTTCAAGGAATGGTCGCTGTTCGAGGGCGATTATCCTGCCAGTGGTTCACTGGACATCACTATCGAGTATTTTGGCGGGCTGAATGTCCAGGTCGTCGAGCCTTGCGATAACACAGACCCCAAGGCCATGCGCCGGTATTCCTTGCTTTCGCTGGCCACCACGGGGCTCATCGACGGCCAGCAGTTCAAGGTAAAGCCGGTGGATAGTCATCTGACGGGGCACAGCGTGGAGTACGGCCCCTGCACGACCCGTCTGCCATCTGTCAAAAGCTTCGACAAACAATTTTGATCGAAGATTGCAGCAAGACAGCGGTGCAGGAAATCGAAGCGCCGGGCTGGGCAAGCTCTTGAATGACCTGGGCTTTGAAGGACTTGGAATAGGAGCGGCGTTTTGACTGCATGAAATACCCGCTTAAAAGGCTAGGACTGGTGCCCACTTAAATTTAAGTGCGTACCATGTCCTGGCTTTGCGGGGCTGGGTAGATGACTTGGCCGGACGCTTACAGAGGTGTGACGTTTCACTATCGAAGAAAAAACCTGCACGCCAACTGGATAGAAAAGCAAGGATCGAACAATGACAACAGAAGCTGAAAATCATATCGGCCACTATTTTCTTCTCACGCTCATTGGCTTGGGAATCTGGCTGCCCATTAGCGGTATAGCCCTTTGTATATACGTGCTTCAAACAGCCAGCAATTTAGGCATGGGAGCGCTGACTGTCGTCGGAACGATATTTTCACTCCTGTGCATAGAGTTTGTCGCAACTGGCCTGTTGCTTATATACGCATATTTGAAGAAACCGTGGAGATGCTCCAGAAAAATCCGAACAGTTTTTTTCATACATGCGTTGGCAGCAGGCCTGACTGCATTTTCAGCCTTTATATGCTTTTTGATCATAAAGCTACAATGAGTCCCAAAAGTCACACCCAAAAAAAATGACTGATCTGTGTAGACGCAATATTCAAGAAGCCGATGATGAGTCGGCTATAAACGCGACACTCGCCACAAAAGACTAACCTTTAACGAACGCATACAAAAAAGCCCCGACTCTCACAAGCCAAGGCTTTTTCATACCGCACAAACCACTATTCCTGAACCACCCGCACAATCCGTTGCGGCAATGGAATCTCGATGCCTGCGTCCTTCAAGCGGTCGCGTGCTTCGATGTTGAACATCGACGTCACGTCGCCCATGTCGCCACTGCTGGTCCAGACACGCAGGGACAAGGTAATTGCGTTCTCCCCCAGCGCTGCCACCACGGCCTGTGGGGCCGGGTCCTTTAGTACGCGTGGGTCGTCTGCCATGTCCAGCAGGACCTGCAATGCTTTCCTCAAATCCGCATCGTGGCTGACGCCGATATCGAAGGTGATCTTGCGGGTTGGCTGACGGTTGGTGTTGGTGATGATGCCGTTGGACAGGTTGCCGTTGGGAATGATCACCGTACGGTTGTCGCCGGTGCGCAGCACGGTGTGGAAGATCTGGATGTTGTCGACAGTTCCCGACACACCCTGGGCTTCGATCCAGTCACCGATACGGAACGGACGGAACAACAGAATCAGCACACCACCCGCAAAGTTCGCCAGGCTGCCTTGTAATGCCAGACCAATCGCCAGGCCGGCAGCACCGATAGCGGCCACGAACGAGGTAGTTTCGACGCCGATCATCGACGCGACGCTGACCACCAGCAGGATTTTCAGAATGATGTTCGCCAGGTTGCTGACGAAGCCCTGCAAGGCCAGGTCGGCGTGTCGCAAGGCCAGCAACGCGCCCAGTTTTCCGGTCAGCCGGTTGATCAGCCACCAGCCCACACACAGCGTTACGACTGCCAGCAGCAAGCGGCTGCCGTACTCCATGATCATCGGAATCCAGGCCTGCGACGCTTGCCACAGATGACCGACTTCTGCGTTTAAATCCATCGTTATCTCCTTACCCGCCATGAACTGCCATCGAAACCACGGCGGCCTGCCGTCATTTCAATGCTCAAGGCGATTCGGACTGGCCGGGGGACGCAGGGTTCCCCGGCTTTCAGTGCAAATAAAATATTAGTCGCGGAAGTTGTTGAATTGCAGCGGCATGCCCGAATCATAGGCACGCAGCGCTGCGATCGCTTCTTGCAGGTCGTCGCGTTTCTTGCCGGTAACCCGCACCTGCTCGCCCTGAATGGCGGCCTGGACCTTGAGTTTGCCCTCTTTGATATGGGCGACGATTTTTTTCGCCAGTTCCTTGTCGATGCCTTCGCGCAGGGTGACTTCCTGCTTCATCAGTTTGCCCGAAGCGTAGGCATCCTTGATCTCGAGGCATTTTGCATCGATCTTGCGTTTGACCAGCGCCAGCTTGAGGATTTCGATCATGGCCTCCAGCTGAAAGTCTGCTTCTGCGGTCAGCGTGACAGTCAGTTCCTTGAACTCGAACGTGCCTTTGCCTTTGAGGTCATAGCGACGGTCCAGCTCTTTGATGGCATTGTCGACGGCATTCGTGACTTCGTGTTTATCCAATTCGGACACTACGTCGAACGAGGGCATGTATGTTCTCCAGATAAACGGCGTGCGCACGATTCGGGCACGCGTGACTTGACGGTTTGAAAGAACGCTCATTATAACGAGACTTTTCCTGCATTCACTGTGAGCCTTTCATGCACATCCTTGTTTTCACCTTCAGCAGACCGCTTCAACGCCTTAACGTGCCTCACTGATGGCGGTGACATGGCATGTTCTCGGCGCGGGAAGTCTGGGCACTCTGTGGGCGGCGCGACTGGCGCGCGCAGGTCTGCCGGTGCGGCTGATTCTTCGCAATGCTGAACGGCTGGCGGCTTATAACACCAGTGGCGGTTGCGTGACACTGGTCGAAAACGATATCGCCCACACGTACTCGGTCGAAGCACAGACCGCCGAACATCACCAACCCATCGAGCGGCTGCTGGTCGCCTGCAAGGCCTACGACGCTGAGCAGGCTGTTGCGCAGTTGGCACCGCGTCTGGCGGCACATGCCGACGTCATCCTGCTACAAAACGGCCTGGGCAGTCAGGACGCTGTGGCTGCAAGAATCCCCCACATCCGCTGCGTGTTCGCCTCCAGCACTGAAGGCGCGTTTCTGGAGTCGGACTGGCGTGTCAGGTTAGCTGGCCACGGTTTCAACTGGCTTGGCGATGTATCGAACCCGACGGCACCCGCACTTCTGCAGGACTTGCACGCCAGTGGCATTCCCCACGAATGGACACCGGACATCCTGACGCGGCTGTGGCGCAAGCTGGCCCTGAACTGCGCGATCAACCCGCTGACGGTCCTGCACGACTGCCGTAATGGTGGCCTGCTCGAGCACGCCTGCGAGGTCGCAACACTGTGCGCCGAGCTGAGCGATTTGCTGGGCCGCTGCGGCCAGCCAGCGGCAGCGCATGACTTGCATGCTGAAGTGCTGCGGGTCATTCATGCAACGGCAGCCAATTACTCATCCATGTATCAGGATGTGCTTCACGGGCGACGCACCGAAATCAGCTACCTGCTGGGTTACGCGTGTGCGGCAGCCGTGCGTCATCGCTGTCCGGCAGCACACCTGCAGCAATTGCAGACACGTCTGACAGCCCATCTGGCACACAAGGGTTTGCGTACTGACTAGCGCGCGCTACCCTGCTCGCATCACATGTCACTGCGACCTTCCCAATGCCTTTGCGCCAACGCCTGGAAAACCTGCCGGTAGGTCAGAAACTGCTGGCCGCCCTGCTGGTCCTGATGACCACCGTGCTGCTGGTTGCGAACCTGACCTTCATCAGCGCGGCTTATTACATCTCTCAGGAAGCGATGGCCCCGCAGGCCCTGCAGACCATTGGCCGTCTGATCAGCAGCGCCAATCTCAACGAGCGCGCCTTGAACTCGCCTGCCGATGCGCGTGCCTTGCTCAAGGAACTCAAAAGCTACGGCCCGCTACGTGCAGCGGCCATATACGACAACGACGGAGAGCGACTTGAGCAGATGCAACAGGGCGAGGGCCTGCAACTGCCCAGACACTACAAGGACCTCGAAAGCTGGCGGCTTACTGAATTTCGCAGCACGCAGGTCATTACCGTACCGAAAGGCGACGAACCGCCCGGGCACATGTTACTGGTTGCCAGCAGCGAGCTGCCTCCCGCGTTCTACACCGGCACACTGACCGCGAGTCTGGGCATTCTGGTGTTCAGCGTATTGCTGTGGCTGGTGGTGGCCCGGCAGATCCGGCGCTTGATCACAGAGCCCATTTATCAGTTGGAAGAACTGTCGCGGCAGGTCACCCGCGAAGAAAACTACGCACTGCGCGCAGAGCCTGGCAACGAGGATGAAATCGGCAGTCTGGCCGAGGCATTCAATACCATGCTGTCGCGTATCGAAGCGCGTGAGCAACAACTCAAGCGCGCTCGAGATGACTCCCAGGAAGCTTACGATCAAGCACAGGGGCTGGCCGAGGAAACCCGCCACACCAACCGCAAACTGGAACTGGAAGTCCAGGTGCGCAGCAAGATCGAGAAGAAGCTCACCGGCTTTCAGAACTACCTCAACAGCATCATTGATTCGATGCCCTCGGCGATGATCGCGCTGGACGAGCAGCTGTACGTCACCCAGTGGAATCAGGAGGCGACAGCGCTGTCCGGAACCACGCTGGACGAAGCGTTGAACCAGCCGATCTTTCTGGCCTTCGAGCCGATGCGCTCGTTTCTGCCGCAAATCAAGCACACCGTCGAGCGCCACAGCGTGACCAAGATCGAGCGCGTGACCTGGATCAAAAACGACGAGTCGCGCCACTATGCGCTGACGTTCTACCCGCTGACCGGCGATGCCGGGCGTGGCGTGGTGATCCGTATCGATGACATCACCCAGCGTATATCGCTGGAAGAAATGATGGTGCAGTCGGAGAAGATGTTGTCTGTCGGCGGTCTGGCAGCGGGCATGGCCCACGAGATCAACAACCCGTTGGGCGCCATTCTGCACAATGTGCAGAACATCAGGCGGCGTCTGTCCCCGGAACTGCCGAAGAACATTGAGCAGGCCGAAGCCGACGGTATCGATCTGGCGCAGGTCAATCATTATCTGGAAAGCCGCGAAGTACCAAAACTGCTCGATGGCATCCAGCAAGCGGGTGCCAGGGCAGCAAAGATTGTCAGCCACATGCTCAATTTCAGCCGCTTGAGCAGTCGTCAGCTGTCAGCCTGCGACTTACCGGCATTGATCGATCAGGCAGTGGAAATTGCCAGCAACGATTTTGACCTGACAGTCGGTTTCGACTTCAAGGGCCAGCACATCATCCGTCAGTTCGACCCGGAACTGGGTCCGGTACCGTGCATCGCCAACGAACTGGAGCAGGTGCTGCTGAACCTGCTGAAGAACGCCGCCCAGGCCATTCACCAGCGCCCGGAGAGCGAGGAGCCTGGACGCATCATCCTGCGTACCCGTCTCAACCCGCCCTGGGCCGAAATTCAGGTGGAGGACAACGGCATCGGCATGTCCGAAAACGTCCGAAAACGTACTTTCGAACCGTTCTTTACCACCAAGGAAATCGGCCAGGGCACCGGGCTGGGTCTGTCGGTGTCGTATTTCATTGTTACCAATAATCATAAAGGCCAGATGGAGGTGCATTCCTCTCTCGGCACAGGCACCTGCTTTACGCTGCGTCTACCGTTGGTGGCCAACCAGGTAAGCGTTCAGCAGCAGGTTATTTCCAAGTCTTGATCAGGAATCGCAGCAATGGGCTTTCGTTTGTCGAAGATTTACACACGCACCGGTGATGCCGGAGAGACCGGTCTGGGCGACGGTCGACGGGTGTCCAAGGATCATCCGCGCGTCGAGGCCATTGGTGAGGTCGATACGCTCAACAGCCAGCTCGGCCTGTTGCTGGCCGGACTGATTGATGAGGCCAAAAGCGTGCCGGCTCTCAACGAAGTGATCGAGGTGCTCGCGCCTTGCCAGCATCGGCTGTTCGATCTGGGCGGTGAACTGGCGATGCCAACTTACAAAGCGCTGAAGGACGCTGAGGTCGAGCGGCTGGAAGCGGCAATCGATGTGTGGAATGAAGAGCTGGGGCCGTTGGAAAATTTCATCTTGCCAGGCGGCTCATCGCTTATCGCTCAAGCGCACATCTGCCGCAGCCTGGCGCGCAGTGCCGAACGCCGTTGCCAGCATCTGAATGCGGTCGAGCCACTGGAAGGCGCCGGGCTGGCGTACATCAACAGGTTGTCGGATTTGCTGTTCGTCGCTGCTCGATTGATCGCCAGAAGACAGGGCATTGCGGAAATACTCTGGCAGCCCGCGCCCAAGCCGGTTTGATGAGCATCCGAATGGCTGCGCGGCGCAGATTTGTGACGCGGAGCGTTTTCACGTTGAAGCGTAGGGGCATTTGTGGGGAGCGGACCGGGCGACGCTTCGCGGACAAGTCCGCTCCCACGGCCTTCGGCCATAGTCAAAAGCGGACGTGTATAACGATGAGTGCTCTGGGTCAGCTGTGCGACTCAGACGATTTCGTCAGGCCAGAACGCGCGGATCCCGGCCACGCCCTGTGCGCCGCTTTCCCAGGCCTGCTGACGCTCGGAAGGGCCAACGCCGCCCAGCAGAAAAACCGGTTTGTTAAAGCCTGCAATCAGTTGCGCCGCCTGCTGCCAGCCCAGCGGCTGTGCATCGGGATGAGTCAGGGTGGGCTGAACCGGTGACAGGGTGACGAAATCCACGCCCATCTGCTCTGCCAGGGCCAGCTCTTCGGCGTTATGGCACGACGCCGCCAGCCAGCGGTTCTCAGGGAACGGACGTCCACGACTGGCGTACTTGCGCAGTTGCTCCGCCGTCAGGTGCCAACCGGCGGACGGAAAGTCGCCCAGCCACTCCAGAGGCCCTTTGAGCATAAGCTGCGCCTTGCCCGCACACAGCCCGGCCGCATCCACGGCCAGATCGCGATACTTCGGGTCATAGCCACCCGGGGCCCGCAACTGGACCAGCTTGATACCGCCTGCGATGGCTTTCTGCATACCGCGCAACAGCTCGATATTGTCCAGCCCGTCAGGCGTGATCAGATACTCGCCGGGCAAACGTGCCGCAGCGACAATCGGCTGGTTGGCGGCCGGAAAGTCGTAGTCAGGCAGCTCTCGCGGAGCCGCCCAGACCAGTGGCTGCCCTTCTGCACCATGCGGCTCGCCGGTAAATGCCGAGACTTCCCAGACGTCCAGCAGCACCTGCTTGTCCGGATAGTCGTGACAAACCTTGATCAGCGGACGTGCCGCCGTCACCAGGATGCCCAGCTCTTCCTGCAGTTCACGTGCGAGTGCGGCCTGAACGGTCTCACCCTCTTCGACCTTGCCACCGGGAAACTCCCAGAGGCCACCTTGATGCTGAGTGTCGGCACGTCGGGCAATCAATATACTGCCGTCAGCGCCACGAATGACGGCGGCAGCCACATGAACTCGTTTCACGATCAGGACTCCTGCAGGCCTGCCTGCTGCCAGCGCTTGAAGGCGGGCCACTGGTAGATGGTTTCGATATACGCCAGTGCCTCTGCCGGCAACTGGACGTGATAGCCGCGCAGACGAATAGCCACCGGTGCGAAGAACGCATCAGCAATGCTCGGCTTGCCAAACAGAAAAGGACCACTTTCGGCAGCAGCAGCGCGACATTCGGCCCACAGCTCGACGATACGGTCGATATCGTTCTGGGTATCGACCGTGATCACTTCCAGCGCCTTATCCTGACGCAGGTCCATTGGCATGTTCGAGCGCAGATTGACGAAACCGCTGTGCATCTGCGCACACGCCGAACGGGCCTGGGCACGGGCAGCGATATCACGCGGCCACAGCTCGACGTCCGGGAAGCGCTCGACCAGATATTCACAGATCGCCAGCGAATCGATGATCGTGCCGTGCTCACACTGAAGCGCAGGCACCTTGCCGGTCGGCGAATACTTGAGAATATTCTCGCGGGTGTCCGGCAGGTTCAGGCGGATGACTTGATCGGTGAACGCAGCACCGGTCATTTCCAGCACCAGCCAGGGACGCAGCGACCAGGAGGAATAGCGTTTGTCGCCGATAATCAGATGCAGGCTCATGGTTCAGCTCCATTGAGCCCGGCGCGAGAGCAGGATGCCCGCGCGCCGGGCATTGAATCAGGTGCGATATTCCGCGTTGATCTTCACGTATTCGTGAGAAAGGTCGGTGGTCCAGATGGTTTCGCTGCAATCACCGCGACCCAGCTCGATACGAATGGTGATTTCTTCTTCGGCCATTACCGCCGAGCCCTGCTCTTCGGTGTAGGTCGTGGCGCGGCAGCCCTGGCTGGCAATGCATACGCCGCCCAGGAATACGTCGATCTTGCTCACGTCCAGGTCCGGCACGCCAGCGCGGCCGACAGCCGCCAGAATACGCCCCCAGTTCGGATCGGAGGCGAACAGCGCGGTCTTGATCAGCGGCGAGTGGGCCACGGCATAACCGACGTCCAGGCACTCCTGATGATTGCCGCCACCGTTGACTTCTACCGTCACGAACTTGGTCGCACCTTCGCCATCACGCACGATGGCCTGAGCGACATCCATGCACACGTCGAACACGGCTTTCTTCAACGCGTCGAACAGCGGGCCCTTGGCCTCGGTGATCTCGGGCAAATCAGCCTGACCGGTGGCAATCAGCATGCAGCAGTCGTTGGTAGAGGTATCGCCATCGATAGTGATGCGATTAAAGGACTTGTTGGCACCGTCGCGAATCAGGTCCTGCAGTACGCTCTGCGACACTTTGGCGTCGGTGGCGATGTAGCCAAGCATGGTCGCCATGTTCGGGCGAATCATGCCTGCGCCTTTGCTGATGCCGGTCACGGTGATGGTCACGCCATCGTGGGTGAACTGACGGCTCGCGCCTTTGGGCAGGGTGTCGGTGGTCATGATGCCGGTCGCCGCAGCGGCCCAGTTATCCACAGACAGATCATCAAGCGCGGCTTGCAGCGCGCCTTCGATCTTTTCCACAGGCAACGGCTCGCCGATCACGCCCGTTGAGTAAGGCAGCACTGCTGATGCATCGACGCCGGTCAGTTGCGCCAGCTTTTCGCAAGTACGTCGCGCAGCAACCAGACCTGGTTCGCCCGTGCCCGCGTTGGCATTGCCGGTGTTGGTCAGCAAATAACGCACCGTCCCCTGAACACGCTGTTTGGCCAGAATGACCGGCGCGGCGCAGAACGCATTCAAGGTGAATACACCGGCAACGCTGGAGCCTTCGGCACAGCGCATGACCACAACATCCTTGCGCCCCGGGCGTTTGATGCCGGCAGAAGAAATGCCAAGTTCAAAACCGGGAACCGGGTGCAACGCAGGCAAAGGACCAAGACCAACAGCCATCGGGGTGCTCCTCAAGGAGTATGGCGCCGTCCGCATCGGTACGGCGATCAATGAAAAAACGCCGCGACGGGCAAGCCGGTCGCGGCGCAGGTATTACACAGTCAAAGGCTTAGTTGATCTGGCCGTGACAGTGTTTGAATTTCTTGCCCGAACCACACCAGCACAGCTCGTTGCGACCCAGTTTCTGGTCGTTGCGGACCGGCTCGGATGCGACGGCTACAGGCGCTTCGCCCCCCTCTTCATCCGGCAGCGGCTGGTCGATGCCCGGCGCAGGAGCGTGTTCGAACTGCATACGACTGGCCAGTTCTTCGGCTTCCTGACGCAGGCGCGCCTCTTCTTCCTCTGGATCTTCGCGACGAACCTGAACATGCGAAAGTACACGGATGGTGTCGCGCTTGATCGAATCCAGCAGCTCCTGGAACAGCGTGAAGGACTCGCGCTTGTATTCCTGCTTCGGGTTCTTCTGAGCGTAGCCGCGCAGGTGGATACCGTGACGCAGGTGGTCCATGGTCGACAGGTGATCTTTCCACAGGTCGTCCAGCACGCGCAGGAGGATCTGCTTCTCGAAGGAACGCAGGGCTTCGGCGCTGGCCTGGTCTTCCTTCTCGTTGTACGCCACCAACAACTGCGCCATGATTTTTTCGCGCAGGCTGTCTTCGTGCAGGTTGTCGTCTTCGTCCAGCCACTGCTGGACGGGCAGTTTGACGGCAAAGTCGGTGTTCAGCGCGGCTTCCAGACCGGCAACGTTCCACTGCTCCGGCAGGGATTGCGGCGGAATATGCTGACTGATGAGATTGTTGAGCACTTCCTCACGGAAGTCAGCGATGGTCTCACCAATGTTCTCGGCAGCCAGCAGCGTGTTACGCATGTGATAGATCACTTTGCGCTGCTCGTTGGCCACGTCATCGAACTCGAGCAATTGCTTGCGGATGTCGAAGTTGCGACCTTCCACTTTGCGCTGCGCTTTTTCGATGGCGTTGGTCACCATGCGGTGCTCGATAGCCTCACCGGACTGCATGCCCAGCGCCTTCATGAAATTCTTCACGCGGTCCGAGGCGAAGATACGCATCAGGCTGTCTTCGAGCGACAGGTAGAAACGGCTGGAACCGGTGTCACCCTGGCGGCCGGCACGGCCACGCAGCTGGTTGTCGATACGGCGCGATTCGTGGCGCTCGGAGGCAATAACGTGCAAGCCACCCGCTTCGATCACCTGCTGATGGCGTTTCTGCCAGTCAGCCTTGATCTGTGCGATCTGCTCAGGGGTCGGATCTTCCAGATTGGCGACCTCTACTTCCCAGTTACCGCCCAACAGGATGTCTGTACCGCGACCCGCCATGTTGGTAGCAATGGTCAAAGCACCCGGACGACCGGCCTGCGCGATGATTTCTGCTTCTTTTTCGTGGAACTTGGCGTTCAGAACCTTGTGATCAATGCCTTCCTGCTTGAGCAGGTTGGACATGTGTTCGGAGGTTTCGATGGTCGCCGTACCTACCAGCACCGGACG
Source organism: Pseudomonas syringae group sp. 243L2 (assembly GCF_032587875.1). Lineage (NCBI taxonomy): Bacteria > Pseudomonadati > Pseudomonadota > Gammaproteobacteria > Pseudomonadales > Pseudomonadaceae > Pseudomonas > Pseudomonas syringae group sp. 243L2. The sequence continues at coordinate 505,936 of NZ_JAWHPL010000019.1, read as the reverse complement.
GTTCTCTGCAATGCAGGCCTTGATGTCGGTAACGATGGCTGCGTACTTCTCTTCCGCCGTCAGATAGACGAGGTCGTTGAAGTCTTTACGCGCCAACGGCTTGTTCGGCGGGATGACCATGACGGCCAGGTTGTAGATCTGGTGGAATTCGAACGCTTCGGTGTCAGCCGTACCGGTCATGCCGGACAGTTTGTTGTACAGACGGAAGTAGTTCTGGAACGTGGTCGATGCCAGGGTCTGGCTTTCGGCCTGAATGTTCAGGTTTTCCTTGGCTTCGATGGCCTGATGCAGGCCCTCGGACAAGCGACGGCCCGGCATGGTGCGGCCGGTATGCTCGTCGACCAGCAGAACCTGGCCGTCTGCAACGATGTACTCGACGTTGCGGTTGAACAGTTTGTGCGCACGCAGACCGGCATAAACGTGAGTCAGCAGGCCCAGGTTGTGAGCCGAGTACAGGCTCTCGCCTTCAGCCAGCAAGCCGACTTCGGTGAGCATTTCCTCGATGAACTGGTGACCGGCTTCGTTCAGCTCAACCTGACGGGTTTTCTCGTCAACGGTGAAGTGGCCAGGTTTGGTGACTTCGCCTTCCACTTCCTCGATATGCTGCTCGAGCTTGGGGATCAGGCGGTTGATTTCGGTGTACAGCTTGGAGCTGTCTTCGGCCTGACCGGAGATGATCAGCGGCGTACGCGCTTCGTCGATCAGAATCGAGTCGACTTCGTCGATTACGGCGAAATTGAGTTCGCGCTGGAACTTGTCGTCCATGCTGAACGCCATGTTGTCGCGCAGGTAATCGAAGCCGTATTCGTTATTGGTGCCGTAGGTGATGTCGGCAGCATAAGCAGCGCGTTTTTCTTCCGGCGGCTGGAATGGTGTGACGATGCCTACGGTCAGACCGAGGAATTCGTACAACGGACGCATCCAGTTGGCATCTCGGCGAGCGAGATAGTCGTTCACGGTGACTACGTGAACGCCCTTGCCGGAAAGCGCATTGAGGTACACAGCCAACGTACCGACCAGGGTTTTACCTTCACCGGTACGCATTTCCGCGATCTGACCTTCGTGCAGGGTCATACCGCCGATCAACTGAACGTCGAAGTGGCGCATGCCCATGACGCGCTTGCCCGCTTCACGAGCGACAGCAAAGGCTTCCGGCAGTAATTGATCGAGGGTCTCGCCTTTGGCTATGCGGGCCTTGAACTCTTCGGTCTTGGCGCGCAATTGCTCGTCCGAAAGGGCCACCATTTGCTCTTCGAAGGCATTGACGATCTGTACCGTCTTGAGCATGCGTTTTACTTCACGCTCGTTCTTGCTTCCAAAAAGTTTTTTCAACAAAGGCGCAAACATATCGACAGGATCTTCCACACATAGGAATGGAGGGCGGCCCCGTGAGTCGCCCGTGCAGCCCAGATGGCCGCATGCGAACGAGCATTCTACCCGGAAACGATGGTGAGGAAAGTGGCGTTATTCCACGATGCTGGCACAGCGCTGTTATGGGGCAGGTTTACAATGGGGCCAATTTCAAGCACTTCAACCCATAATCCGGGGAAGTTACTCATTGATTTGCATATGAAAGCACGGAAATGCCCTGAAAAGCAGCCGTTAGAACGCTTTCTGTTAAGATGTTCATCTTGTTACCAGGCACTCCACCATGGCCTTTCGTCCTCTGAACGCCCGCCCGCCCGCGGTTCTGCTGCGTGAAGCCAAGCCTCTGAAGGCTATCTTTCGTCACGCCGAACGCCTTAGCCATTTGCAGCGCCTGCTCGAAAGTCAGCTGCAACCAGCCGCGCGCGAGCATTGTCGTGTGGCCTCGTGGCGCGAAGGCACCTTGTTGCTGATCGTGACGGATGGTCACTGGGCCACGCGCCTGCGCTATCAGCAGAAGCGCCTGCACCGGCAACTGATGGCCTTCGACGAATTCATCAACCTGATGCGCATTGTCTTCAGGGTGCAGCCACCTGAAGCCCCGCGCGGAGCGGCCACGCACACCATCGACCTGTCTTCGATTGCCGCCGAGAACATTCAGGCCACCGCCGAGGGCATCACTGATCCCAAGCTGCGGGCAGCGCTTGAGCGGCTGGCCAGCCATGCCAAGGACAAGAAATAACGTCTGAGTGATTTTCGCCCGATCCTCTGCGCAACTGGCTTTGCCCAATGAAGCGGATAAAAAAAGGCCACCCGAGGGCAGCCTTTAAAGAACAAAAGGAAAGAGAGTAAAGCTTGCCTACACGGCCGCGACAGGGCGCATGTAGGAAATAGGTGCCGTACTGGCATCCTCGAAAGTCACCACTTCCCAAGCGTCTTTCTGCTCGATCAACGTGCGCAGGAGACGATTGTTCAGTGCATGCCCCGATTTGAAGCCACGGAACTCACCGATCAGGCTATTGCCTAGCAGGTAAAGGTCACCGATGGCGTCGAGGATTTTGTGTTTGACGAATTCGTCCTCGTAACGCAGGCCGTCTTCGTTCAGTACGCCGTCCTTGTCGACCACGATGGCGTTTTCCACACTGCCGCCGAGTGCGAGGTTGTGCTTGCGCAGGTACTCGATGTCACTCATGAACCCGAAGGTCCGGGCACGGCTGACTTCCTTCACGAAGGAAGTGCTGGAAAAGTCCACGCTTGCACTCTGGGTGCGATCACGGAAGACGGGGTGATCGAAATCGATCTCGAAACTGACCTTGAACCCTTCGAAAGGCACGAAAGTAGCGCGTTTACCGCCCTCCTCCACTGTGACTTCACGCAGGATGCGGATGAATTTCTTCGGCGCGTCCTGTTCTTCCAGGCCAGCCGATTGAATCAGGAATACGAAAGGGCCTGCGCTGCCGTCCATGATAGGAACTTCGGAGGCAGAGAGCTCGACGTAGGCGTTATCGATGCCAAGGCCAGCCATGGCCGAGAGCAGGTGTTCTACCGTGTCAACTTTGACATCACCATTGACCAGAGTGGTCGACAGAGTGGTGTCGCCGACGTTTTCCGCACGCGCAGGGATCTGCACGACGGGGTCAAGGTCAGCTCGGCAAAACACAATGCCGGTATTCACAGGTGCGGGCTTGAGGGTCAGGTAAACCTTCTCCCCGGAGTGCAGGCCTACACCTGTGGCACGGATAATATTTTTCAGGGTGCGTTGTTTAATCATGGCATGGGCCGCTTCAGCGCAAGTTGCGAACTGGTATCAACAAAGGCTGGCGATGATAGCAGACCATGCCTTTGCTGAACACCAATCACCCTAATACCCCTGATACATTTCATCAATCGGCCTGACGACGCAGGAAAGCCGGGATATCCAGGTAATCCAGATCATCGTTAGGGTTCATCTTCGCCGCTGCCGTAGCGCCTGCGTGTGCCTGATTGCGCATCACGGTAGGACGGTCCAGATCGCGGTAGTTGACCGAAGGTGCTTCCTGGCGCGACGCCTGCTGGGCAGGAGCCTGCTGGGTGGTCTGCAGCGTGTTGTCGATGACCTTGACCGGCTTCTCGATTTTCGCGCCCAGGCCGGTGGCAACCACAGTCACGTGCAACTCGTCACGCATGTCCGGATCGATAACCGTACCGACCTTGACCATCGCGTGCTCGGAAGCGAACGCTTCGATGATGCTACCCACGTCCGAGTACTCACCCAGCGACAGGTCAGGACCGGCAGTGATGTTGACCAGGATGCCGCGAGCGCCCTGCAGGTTGACGTCTTCGAGCAACGGGTTGCGAATGGCCGCTTCGGTGGCTTCACGCGCACGGTTAGGACCGCTGGCGCAGCCAGTACCCATCATCGCCATGCCCATTTCGCTCATCACGGTACGGACGTCGGCGAAGTCGACGTTGATCATGCCCGGACGCTTGATGATGTCGGAGATACCGCGAACGGCACCGGCCAGTACATCGTCAGCCTTGGCGAAAGCCGACAGCAGGCTGGCGTCCTTGCCCAGGATGGTCAGCAGCTTCTCGTTGGGGATGGTGATCAACGAGTCGACGCTTTCGGACAGCATGCGGATGCCTTCATCGGCGATCTGCATACGCTTGCGACCTTCGAACGGGAACGGACGGGTCACGACTGCGACCGTCAGAATGCCCATTTCCTTGGCCACTTCAGCAATGATCGGTGCTGCACCGGTACCGGTACCGCCGCCCATGCCAGTGGTGATGAAAACCATGTTGGTGCCCTGCAGAACTTCTGCAATGCGCTCACGATCTTCCAGTGCGGCCTGACGACCGACTTCAGGGTTGGCGCCAGCGCCAAGGCCTTTGGTCACGCCGGTGCCCAGTTGCAGAATGGTCCGCGCGCCAATGTTTTTCAGCGCTTGAGCATCTGTGTTGGCGCAGATGAATTCCACGCCTTCGATGTTGCTCTTGACCATGTGATTGACAGCGTTTCCGCCACCACCGCCTACACCGATAACTTTGATAACCGGGCTTTGCGGGACGTTGTCTACGAGTTCGAACATTTCTCTCTCCTTCCGCTTTCTAGTTAGTTTTGCCTACTGCCTGCCGATATTGCTTTTGAAGCCCTGAATCTGAAGCTGTGAAACTTTTAAACGTTGAAACTTAGAAATTGCCCTGCACCCAACGCTTGATACGCTCAAGCACCGGTGCCTTGGTTTCGTCGCTGTAACTGCTGTTGCCGACCATCCCGGACAGTGAAATGCCGTCCGACTGTTTTTGCAGCCCGTACATCAACAGGCCTACGCCGGTCGAGTAGATAGGGTTGCGCACGACATCAGCGAGCCCTTTGACGCTGTGCGGCACGCCAAGGCGCACCGGCATGTGGAAGATTTCCTCGGCCAGTTCGACCGCACCTTCCATTTTCGCTGTGCCCCCGGTCAGCACGATGCCAGCCGGGATCAGGTCTTCGTAACCGCTGCGGCGCAGCTCGGCCTGGATCAGGGTGAACAGCTCGTCATAACGAGGCTCTACCACTTCGGCCAGGGCCTGACGCGACAGCTCGCGAGGTGGACGGTCGCCCACACTCGGTACTTTGATGGTTTCACCGGCACCGGCCAGTTTGGCCAGGGCGCATGCGTAGCGAATCTTGATTTCTTCGGCGTACTGGGTCGGGGTACGCAACGCCATGGCGATGTCGTTGGTGACCTGATCGCCCGCAATCGGGATAACCGCCGTGTGACGAATGGCGCCTTCGGTGAAGATCGCGATGTCGGTCGTACCGCCACCGATATCCACCAGGCACACGCCCAGCTCTTTTTCGTCATCGGTTAGTACGGAATACGCCGACGCCAGTTGTTCCAGAATGATGTCATCGACTTCCAGACCGCAGCGACGCACGCACTTCTCGATGTTCTGCGCGGCATTCACTGCGCAGGTCACGACGTGAACTTTGGCTTCCAGACGTACACCGGACATGCCCAAAGGCTCACGCACGCCTTCCTGGTTATCGATCACGTAATCCTGAGGAAGGGTGTGCAGCACGCGCTGGTCGGCAGGAATGGCCACCGCCTGAGCAGCATCGAGCACACGCTCCAGGTCTGCAGAACTGACTTCGCGATCACGAATCGCCACGATGCCGTGCGAATTCAGGCTGCGAATGTGGCTGCCTGCAACGCCGACAAATGCCGAGTGAATACGGCAACCCGCCATCAGCTGCGCTTCTTCGATTGCACGCTGGATCGACTGCACAGTCGACTCGATATTCACTACCACGCCCTTCTTCAGGCCGCGGGAGGGATGGGTACCGATACCCACGATTTCCAGCGAGCCATCGGCCGCGACTTCGCCTACCAGTGCCACCACCTTGGAGGTACCGATATCCAGCCCGACGATCATTTTGCCGCTTTGCACGTTTGCCATGGTCCTGCCTCTTATCAATTCTTCGCGACGGCGGGTTTATCCGTCGTTGCCGCTGCCTGTTCGCGCCAACCGACCGCAAGGCCGTTGGAGTAACGCAAGTCGACGCGCGCGATATTCGTGATTTGTTCTTTCAGCGTTTTGTCGTAAATCGCGATGAAACGGCGCATTTTTTCGACGAGATGGTCGCGTCCAAGCAACAATTCGATTCCCGGGCCAGCACTACCGGCGCCTGTCGTCAGGAACCAGCTGCCGCGCTCGCGCAGCTCCAGGCGCACGATGGAGAAGCCCAGCGGGCGCAACATCTGACTCAACACCTGATACTGCTGCATCACCTGCTGCTGGGCCCGCTGCGGGCCGAACAACTGGGGAAGATGTTCGTAATTGGACAGTTCACGCGGCGTGAAAGCCTGCCCCTGGTTATTCAACAGCGCTTCATCACCCCAACGGGCAACCGGCAACTGCTCTTCAAGACGAATCACAACCTGATCCGGCCATACACGACGAACTTCGGCGTGGGCGATCCAGGGCATCTGCTCAAGCTCGGTGCGCATGCCGGTCAGATCGATCTTGAAAAAGCTCGACGCCACATAAGGCGCAATCCGCTGTTGCACAGCCTGCTGGCTGATGTAACTCAAATCGCCCTGCACATTGATGCGGGTAATCGGGCGGTCGGCGTACGGCAGCAGACGTTGTGCGGCCTCATAGGTGCCGAAGCCCAGAACCACCAGCAACACAGGCCAGAGCAGACGCTTCAGAACACTGAAGTTAGCCTTGGGCAGGCGCGCCGACAGAGGCTCCTTGGCCACCATTCGGCTGGCGCCACGCGGCACCGGCTTGTTGCGGCCGGGTGCAGGTGGCTGAGGACGTGCCGACGCGCCGTACATGCCTTACCCTCTCGCCTGAACACTGTCGGCCAGAATCGCCAACACCAGTTGTTGAAAATCCAGACCTGCAGCACGCGCAGCCATTGGCACCAGACTGTGATCGGTCATGCCGGGCACGGTATTCACTTCCAGTAACCAGAACTTGCCTTGTGCGTCCTGCATGACATCCGTGCGCGCCCACCCTGCAATACCGATGGCGTCGCAAGCGCGTGCTGCAAGTTGTTTGAGTTCCTGTTCCTGCGCATCGCCAAGCCCGCAAGGGATCCGGTACTGAGTATCGGACGCCAGGTACTTGGCATCGTAATCATAAAAACTGTGAGGAGTGCCCAGGCCAATGGGAGGCAACACCTGGCCACGCAGAGACGCCACAGTGAACTCAGGTCCCTGAATCCACTGTTCGACTAATACTTGCGAATCGTAGGTACTGGCGGATTTCCAGGCGGCGATCAATTCATCGACGCTGTTCACCTTTGCCATACCGATACTTGAACCTTCATGGGCCGGTTTGACGATCAAAGGGAAGCCCAGTTCCGTCGCTGCGCAAATACAATCGCTCTCGTTTCCAAGAACAGCATGCAAGGGCGTTGCAAGGCCGAGACTCTGCCAGACCTGCTTGGTGCGCAACTTGTCCATCGCCAGCGCGGAAGCCAGTACACCACTACCGGTATAAGGGATTTCCAGGCATTCCAACAGGCCTTGCATGGTGCCGTCTTCGCCGCCTCGCCCGTGCAGAACGATGAAGGCACGGTCGATCTTTTCACTGACCAGTCGCTGCAGGAAGTCATCGCCCACATCAATGCCGAACGCATCCACGCCAGCATCGAGCAGTGCCTTGAGCACGGCATTACCCGAGTTCAGGGAGACTGCACGCTCGGCACTCTTGCCACCAAAGAGCACGGCGACACGACCGAAGCTTTTCGGCTCGAGTGTCGAGCGCAGGGAAGACAGGGTGACGGCTGTCATTTCAGCTTCCCTTCGGTAGGGGCCGCTTTGGCGCCAGCGAACAGCGGGCTTTTCAGTAGTTGTGGAGCAAGACCGCCGATATCGCCAGCGCCCTGGCACAGCAGAATGTCGCCAGCGCGCAGCAGCGGCTTGACCAGCGGTGCCAGCTCGACGCCGCGCTCGATGTAGATCGGGTCCAGCTGACCGCGCTGACGAATGCTGTGGCACAGATTGCGGCTGTCGGCGCCGGGAATAGGCTCTTCACCCGCCGGGTAGACTTCCATCAGCAGCAACACATTGGCGTCGGCCAGAACCTGTACGAAATCGTCGTACAGGTCACGGGTGCGGCTGAAGCGGTGCGGCTGGTAGACCATCACCAGACGACGATCCGGCCAGCCGCCACGTACGGCGCTGATCACAGCAGCCACTTCGCGCGGATGGTGACCGTAGTCATCGACCAGCATCACATTACCGCCTTCGACCGGCAGCTCGCCGTACACCTGGAAGCGACGACCGACGCCCTGGAACCCCGAAAGGCCCTGCACGATCGCCTCATCGCTGACACCTTCGTCGGTAGCGATAGCGATGGTCGCCAGCGAGTTGAGTACGTTGTGATTGCCGGGCATGTTCACCGACACATCCAGCGGCTCGCGGTCGCGGCGCAGTACGGTAAAGAATGTCAGCATGCCGTCCTGACGCACGTTGATCGCACGTATGTCGGCAGACTCGCTGAAGCCGTAGGTCAACGTCGGGCGCTTGACCTGCGGGAGAATTTCACGCACTACCGGATCGTCGATGCACATCACCGCCAGGCCATAGAACGGCAGGTTATGCAGGAACTCGACAAAGGTCTTCTTCAGTTTGTTGAAGTCGCCTTCGTAGGTCGCCATGTGATCGGCGTCGATATTGGTGACCACCGCCACAAGAGGCTGAAGGTGCAGGAAGCTGGCGTCGCTTTCATCGGCTTCGGCGATCAGGTAACGGCTGGTGCCCAGCTGGGCGTTGGTGCCCGCGGCGTTCAAACGGCCGCCAATCACAAAGGTAGGGTCCAGGCCACCAGCAGCGAACACCGAAGCGATCAGGCTGGTGGTGGTGGTCTTGCCATGCGTACCGGCGACAGCGATGCCGTGGCGATAGCGCATCAGTTCGGCGAGCATCTCGGCACGAGGCACGACTGGAATACGGCGTTCCAGCGCGGTAGCCACTTCCGGGTTGGAAGTGTTCACGGCACTGGACACCACCAGTACGTCGGCACCCACAGTGTTCTCGGCACGATGGCCGACAAAAATCTGCGCGCCGAACGATTCCAGACGCTCGGTCACGGCCGAGCCCTTGAGGTCGGAGCCCGAGACTTCGTAGCCCAGGTTCAACAATACTTCGGCAATCCCGCACATACCGACGCCGCCGATACCGACGAAGTGGATGCGACGGATACGGCGCATTTCAGGTTGTGGCATGGCGCGTTGATTCTCAACCATGGGCCACCTCCACGCAGACGTTGACGACGGTGTTGGTTGCATCAGGCTTGGCCAGGCTACGTGCAGTGCGGGCCATGCTGTTCAATTGTTCGGGTTGCATCAAAACCTCTTTCAGGCGTGCTGCCATCTCGGCGGCGCCAGTTGTCGCTTGCGGCATGACGAAGGCTGCGCCTTCGCGAGCCAGATAGTCAGCGTTACGTGACTGATGGTCATCAATCGCGTGGGGCAGCGGTATCAGCAACGACGGCAGACCGGCGGCGGCCAGTTCGCTGATGGTCAATGCGCCTGCGCGGCAGACCACCAGATCGGCCCAGCTATAGGCTTGGGCCATGTTCTGGATAAACGGCGCAACCTGCGCCTCGACGCCCACGTTGCGATAACGCTCGGCGGTGACTGCGTCGTGATTCTTGCCCGACTGATGAAACACTTCGGGCTGGATGTCCTGAGGCAACCGGGCCAGTGCCTCGGGCAGCAATTTGTTCAATGGCTCCGCGCCCAGGCTGCCGCCCAGTACCAGCAGACGCGCCTTGCGTCCGGCCAGCGCCTGACGCGGTGTTTCCAGAAACAGCTCGACACGCACCGGATTGCCGGTGGTGCGGCGTTTGGACGAGGCCGCAAAGGTGTTCGGGAACGCCTCGCACACGCGGCTGGCGAACGACGCCAGGCTGCGATTGGCTGTACCGGCGACGGCATTCTGCTCGTGAATGATCAACGGTACGCCTGCCAGCTTCGCCGCCAGACCGCCAGGGCCGGTGACATAGCCACCGAAGCCAACCACGCAGACCGGCTTCACCTGACGGACAACCTTGCGCGCCTGCATCAGGGCCTTGAGCAACATGAACGGCGCCTTGAGCAGCGACAGCCGGCCTTTGCCACGCAGCCCGGTGACATTGATAAGGTGCAGCGTCAAACCGGCCTGCGGGACCAGTTCGTTTTCGATTCCGCGTGGCGTGCCCAGCCAGTGGACCTTGTAGCCACGAGCCTGAAACTCGCGTGCACAAGCCAGCGCCGGGAATACATGCCCGCCGGTGCCGCCAGCCATGATCAGCACATTAGCGTCCATGGGGCGTCTCCTCGGCGAAGTCGCTTTCCTTGAACTCGGCTTCTTCACTGCCCATGTTGTTGCGCGATTCCCACTCGATGCGCAGCAGCAGGCCAAGACTCGCGCAGCAGATCACCAGCGAGCTGCCGCCGTAGCTGAGGAATGGCAGAGTCAGTCCCTTGGTTGGCAGCAGACCGACGTTCACACCGATATTGATCAGGAACTGGCCGATCCACAGGAACGACAGACCGTAGGCCACATAGGCACCGAAGAACTGCTTGGCACGTTCGGCCCACATGCCGATGTACATGCCGCGAATACTGACAAACAGAAACAGTGCGACGGTGATCAGCGAACCGACGACGCCCAGCTCTTCTGCAAGCACCGAGAACACGAAGTCGGTGTGCGCTTCCGGCAGATAGAACTGCTTCTGCACACTGTTGCCCAGCCCGACGCCGAACCATTCGCCACGACCGAAGGCGATCAGCGCCTGGGTCAATTGATAACCGGAACCGAACTGGTCGGCCCACGGGTCGGTAAAGTTGGTCAGACGCGCCATCCGGTAAGGCTGTGCCTGGACCAGAACAACGACCGACGCCACAGCCAGAACCACCATCAGCGAGAAGCGGAATAGGCCGACACCACCGAGAAACAGCATGGCTGCGGCCGAGCCCATCATTACTACGGTCGCACCGAAGTCAGGCTCCATCAACAGCAGACCTGCCATCGGCAACAGCACAATGAACGGCTTGAAAAAGCCCATCCAGCTTTCGCGAACTTCCTGCTGCTGACGGATCAGGTAGCCGGCAAGGAAGATCACAACGAATACCTTGGCGATTTCCGACGGCTGCACGTTGAACGCGCCGAAACCGATCCAGCGCATCGAACCGTTTACCTCGCGCCCGATTCCCGGCACCAGTACCAGCAGCAACAGGCCGAACGCGCCAAGCAGCATCATCCAGCCCAGGCGTTGCCAGGTGGCGACCGGAATCATCATGGTCACGCCGCAGGCACCCAGACCGATCAGCAGATAAACCAGGTGACGGGTCATCATGTACAGCGTGTTACCGGACTGTACGGCGGCAACTTCCGACGAGGCGGAAGTAATCATTACCAGCCCAAGGCCCAGCAGCGCCAGGCAGCCGACCAGCATCGGGAAGTCGAGGTCAATGCCGCGCCCGCTGATCAGTGGCGATGGATAAGGCTTGATCACACCGAAGATCATGACAAGCACTCCACTGCCTGCGCGAACACACGTCCGCGCTCTTCATAATTCTTGAACATGTCCAGGCTGGCGCATGCAGGCGAAAGCAGTACCGCATCGCCACGCTGAGCCAGTCGGGCACTTTGCTCGACAGCGGCTTGCACGGTCTCGACACGAACCAGCGTAACGGCGTCGCCCAATGCCTGAGCAATCAGCTCGGCGTCGCGGCCCAGTAACACCGCAGCGCGGCAATGCTCAGCGACTGGCGCACGCAATGCGCTGAAGTCAGCGCCTTTGCCATCGCCACCAGCGATCAGCACCAGCTTGCCGTCGATATCCGAACCCAGGCCTTCGATGGCAGCCAGTGCGGCACCAACGTTGGTGGCCTTGGAGTCGTTGTAGTAATGAACGCCGTCATGCTCACGCAGCCACTGGCAGCGATGCTCCAGCCCGGTGAATTCGCGCAGGCTGGCGAGCATCGCATCGAACGGCAGGCCGACCGCATGCCCAAGCGCCAATGCAGCAAGGGCGTTGGCCTGATTGTGAGCACCACGAACTTTCAGCTCACGTACCGGCATCAGGTTTTCGAACTGGAACGCCAGGTATTTTTCGCCGTTTTCTTCACGCAGACCAAAGCCGTGGAAATCAGGCTTGTTGAGACCAAACGTCCAGCAAGGCAGGCCTTCACCGATCAGCGGACGGGACAGCGCATCCTGACGATTGACCACCACTTGCCGCGCGCCACGGAAAATCCGGTGCTTGGCCAGGTGATAAGCCGGCAGGCCGCTGTAGCGGTCCATATGGTCTTCGCTGATGTTCAGCACGGTTGCCACTTCAGCGTTGAGCTGGTCGGTGGTTTCGAGCTGAAAGCTGGACAGCTCCATTACGTACAGTTCGACATCGTCGCTGAGCAGGTCCAGCGCCGGAGTGCCAAGGTTGCCCCCAACCGCAACGCGTTTTCCGGCAGCGACGGCCATTTCTCCCACCAGCGTTGTCACCGTGCTTTTCGCATTCGAACCGGTAATGGCAATGACCGGCGCCTTCGCGTAACGCGCGAACAGCTCGATGTCACCGGACAGCTTGACGCCGCGCGCGTGCGCCTGCTGCAAGGCCGGCGTGGCAAGCGCCAGACCGGGGCTGACGTACAACTCGTCGGCACGGCAGAGGAAATCCACGTCCAGCTCGCCACAACGCACTTCCACCTGCGGATAGTCACGACGCAAGGTCGCCAGCTCAGGAGGATTCTCCCGCGTGTCGGCCACGGCAAAGGACACGCCCCGGTTCGCCAGGAAGCGAACCAGGGACATGCCACTTTTGCCAAGCCCCACAACAATGCGGAAGCGGTCGGAAACGATCAGGGACACTCGTTCTACCTCAGTTTCAGTGTGGCAAGGCCAATGAGCACCAGAATCACGGTGATGATCCAGAAACGGACGATCACGCGCGGCTCAGGCCAGCCTTTGAGTTCAAAGTGGTGGTGAATCGGCGCCATGCGGAACACGCGGCGACCGGTGAGTTTGAAAGACGCAACCTGAATGACCACTGAAAGGGTTTCCATCACGAACACGCCGCCCATGATGAACAGGACAATTTCCTGACGCACGATCACAGCCATGGTGCCCAGTGCAGCGCCCAGCGCCAGCGCACCGACGTCGCCCATGAATACCTGCGCCGGATAGGTGTTGAACCAGAGAAACCCGAGCCCCGCACCAATCAGCGCACCAGAGAAGACAATCAGCTCGCCGGCCCCCGGTACGTAGGGAATCAGCAGGTATTCAGCAAACTTCACGTTACCCGACAGGTAGCAGAAGATGCCCAGCGCACCGCCGACCATCACCGTCGGCATGATCGCCAGACCGTCCAGGCCGTCAGTCAGGTTGACTGCGTTACTGGAGCCGACGATCACGAAATAGGTCAGCACGATGAAACCGATACCCAACGGAATGCGCACATCCTTGAGCATCGGCACGATCAGCGTGGTTTCGGTAGCCGACGGTGCAGTCGTATAAAGGAAGATCGCTGCACAGAGGCCGAATACCGACTGCCAGAAATACTTCCAGCGGCTCGGCAGGCCACGCGAGTTCTTTTCGATCACTTTGCGGTAGTCATCGACCCAGCCGATGGCTCCGAACAGCAGTGTCACCAGCAACACAACCCAAACGTAACGATTGCTCAGGTCAGCCCACAACAGCGTACTGATACCGATGGAAGAGAGGATCAGCGCGCCGCCCATGGTCGGCGTACCCGATTTGGACAAGTGCGACTGCGGGCCGTCGTTGCGGACAGACTGGCCGATCTGGCGCATCTGCAAGGTACGAATCATCCAGGGGCCCAGGCACAGCGACAGTGTCAGCGCAGTGAGCACACCAAGGATCCCGCGCAAGGACAGGTACTGAAAGACCGCGAAGCCTTTGTAGAACTGTTGTAAGAACTCGGCCAACAGCAGCAGCATTAATGTTTCTCCAGGCTAGAACCGCACAAGGCAGCCACGACGTTTTCCATCGCAGCGCTACGCGAGCCCTTGATCAGTAAAGTGGTATTAGGGTCCTGCTCGGCGCCCAGCGCCGCGATCAGCTCTGCCTGACTGGCAAAGTGGTACGCATGTTCACCAAAGGCGCTGACGGCATGAGTCATCAACGGGCCGACGGCATACAGCGCCGAGACCTTGCCAGCGGCATAGGCCCCTACGTCGCGATGGCCTTGTTCGGCCCACTCGCCCAGCTCGCCGATATCGCCCAGCACCAGCACGGTACGACCGCTAAAACCGGTAAGGATGTCGACGGCGGCGTTGATCGAGGCAGGGTTGGCGTTGTAGGTGTCATCAATGACGCGCGTGCCGTTGCTGGCGATTTGCACAACCGCACGGCCCTTGACCGGCTGCACGTTGTTCAGGCCCGCGACAATGCCTTCCAGCGTCACGCCCAGTGCGCAGGCTGCAGCCGCGGCCGCCAGGGCGTTGGTCACGTTATGCGCGCCCAACAGATTCAACTGAACCTGGGCGACGCCGAGCGGGCTGTTGATGGTGAAGCCCGGGCAGCCGCGGGCATCATTACTAAGGTCGCTGGCGTGCAGATCCGCCGCAGGGTCAGCCAGTGCGAAGGTCAGAATGTTGCGATTGCCGGCACGCTTGCGCCAGACGGGGAAAGCCTTGTCCTCCAGATTCAGCACCGCGGTGCCGCTGGCATTGAGTCCTTCCAGAATCTCGCCCTTGGCCTCGACAATTTTGTCCGGTCCGCCAAACTCGCCGACGTGGGCGGTTCCAGCGTTGGTAATGATGGCAACGTGTGGCTTGGTCAGGCTCACGGTGAAGGCAATTTCGCCCACCCGCGATGCACCCAGTTCGATGACCGCCGCACTGTGCTCGGGAGCCAGCTCCAGTAACGTCAATGGCACGCCCAGCTCGTTGTTCAGATTGCCACGAGTGGCCAGCACAGTGCCGCGCGTACGCAGGATGCTCGCGAGCATTTCCTTGACCGTGGTCTTGCCGCTGGAACCGGTCATCGCTGCAACCGGCTTGTCGATGAACGCATTGCGGTTCATTGCGCCCAATTGCGCGAGCGCCTTGCGGGTATCGAGCACGACCAGTTGCGGCAGGCTTGCGCCCTGCACTTCGCGCTCGACCAGAGCACCGACCGCACCTTTGGCAGCCACCTGCTCAAGGTACTCATGGCCGTCGAAGCGCGGCCCGGTCAGGGCCACAAACAGCTGGCCCGGCTGGATACCACGGCTGTCGGTGCTCACACCGTCAAAGCTGCAGTCGCCAGCGACCAGACGGGCGTCAAGCGGCACGACCAGTTCGCTGAATGTCATTGACTTAATCATTCGCAGGCCCCCCACGCAGCAAGCGCCTTGGCAGCTTCTTGCAGGTCAGAGAACGGATGGCGCTGACCGTCGATCTCCTGATAATCCTCATGCCCTTTACCGGCCAGGACTACGACATCATCGGCATTGGCGCTGGCAATCAACTGGGCAATGGCCTGGCCGCGACCTTCGATGAAGCGCACCTTGTCAGCAGCAGCGAAGCCAGGGCGGATATCGTCAAAAATACTGGCTGGCGATTCGGAGCGCGGGTTGTCGTCGGTGACCCACACACCGTCGGCCAGGCGTTCGACCACTTCAGCCATCAGCGGACGCTTGCCGCGATCACGATCACCGCCACAGCCGAACAGGCACAACAGGCGACCTTTGGCGTGCGGGCGCAGTGCTTCGAGGACTTTTTCCAGCGCATCCGGAGTATGCGCATAGTCGACAACCACCAGCGGCTTGTCGGCACCGCCCAGACGCTGCATGCGCCCGACCGGGCCTTCGAGTTTCGGCAACACCTTGAGAATTTCGTCCAGCGCGTAATCCAGGCCCAGCAAAGCGCCGACCGCAGACAGCACGTTGCTCAGGTTGAAGCGACCCAGCAGGCTGCTGCGCAGGAAGTGCTCGCCCTGAGGCGTGACCAGCGTAGCGCGCACGCCATCGTCATCGAATTTCGCATCGCGGCAATACAGGTAGGCCGAGCTGTCCAGCTGGCTATAGGTGATCAACCGCGACTCTTGCTTGATACCGGCCAGTTCACGACCGAAAGCATCATCCAGATTGATTACCCGGCATTTCAGGTTGGACCACGCAAACAGCTTGGCCTTGGCGGCAGCGTACGCTTCCATGGTGCCGTGATAATCCAGGTGATCACGGGACAGATTGGTCAGCACCGCCACATCAAACGCCAGCGCCGTCGCCCGCCCTTGATCCAGCCCATGAGACGACACTTCCATTGCCACTGCGCGCGCACCGGCCTTTTTCAGGTCGGTCAGCGTCGCCTGAACGGCTATCGGGTCGGGCGTGGTATGACGGCCGCTTTGCAACGCGCCGTAGAAGCCTGTGCCCAGCGTGCCGACGATGCCGCAGTGCTGACCCAGTGCATCAAGCGCCTGGGCAACCAATTGAGTGACGCTGGTCTTGCCGTTGGTGCCGGTAACGCCTACCAGATTCAGGCTGCGGCTCGGATCGCCGTAGAAGCGGCCGGCAATATCGGACAACTGCGCGGCGAGCCCCTTGACCGGGATCAGCGGCACGTCAGTGATCGGCAGAACGGTCGAGCCTTCTACTTCGTAAGCCACAGCCGCAGCGCCACGCTTGAGCGCGTCGGCAATATGCGCACGGCCATCGACCTTGATACCCGGAACGGCCAGAAACAGATCACCCGGACGGACATTGCGGCTGTCGAGAGTCAACTCGCGAATCAAGGGGTCGCGGTCGGTGTGAGCGAAAATCTTGCTCAGATTAAAGGCCATCAACCACGCCCTCCTTTGGCTGCCGGTGCTGCATTGACTTGTTCCGGTGGGGCAAGGTTGTCAGGCGTGACGTTCATCAGACGCAACGTACCGGACATGACCTTGCTGAATACCGGAGCCGAAACCAGACCACCGTAGTAACCGCCCTTGCTCGGCTCGTCGATGACCACGACGATGGCATAACGCGGGTTACTCATCGGGCCGAAACCGGCGAACAGGGAGCGGTAGGAGTTCTCCGCATAGCCCTTGGTGCCGATGGACGTCTTACGCGCCGTACCGCTCTTGCCGCCGACATGATAGGACGGCACACGGGCGCGATAAACGCCGCGCGGGTCTTCGATAACCTGCTGCAACATGCCCTGCAGCGTCTTGGCGGTTTTCTCGGGAATGGCCTGGGTCGATTCCGGTTCTTTATCTGTTTTCAGAATGGTCAGTGGCACGATGCGGCCGTTATTGGCCAGCGCGCCATAGGCGTGTACCAATTGCAAAGCGGTAACTGACAGACCGTAGCCATAGGACAGCGTGGCGGTCTCGGCCTTGCGCCACTCGCGATAGTTGGGCAGGTTGCCAACGCGCTCGCCAGGGAAGCCGAGGCCGGTGTACTGACCGAAACCAACGCGTTGCATGGCACGGAAGATCGCTTCGCCGCCCACATCGAACGCGACCTTGCTCATGCCAACGTTACTGGAGTTGATCAGGATGCCGGTCAGATCGAGGATCGGGCCCTCGGTCTTGGTCACGTCACGAATCGTGTACTTACCGATCTGCAGTGTGCCTGGATAAACCTCGACCTTATCGGTGGGCTTCCAGCGGCCACTGTCCAGCGCTGCAGTCATGGAGATCGGTTTCATGGTCGAGCCCGGCTCGAACACGTCAATGATTGCCCGGTTGCGCATGGCAGCAGGCACCATGGTGCGGCGATTGTTCGGGTTATAGGTCGGCTGATTGACCATCGCCAGAACTTCACCGGTCTTGACGTCCATGATCACCATGCTGCCTGCCTTGGCCTCGTTTTCCACGATGGCGTTGCGCAGTTCACGGGTTGCCAGGTATTGCAGACGCAGGTCAATAGACAAAGCCAAGGTCTTTCCGGCCTTGGCATTCTTGGTCACCTGAACATCCTTGATCAGTCGGCCGCGCCGGTCCTTGATAACCTGACGCTTGCCGGGCACTCCCGCAAGCCAGTCGTCATAAGCCAACTCGACACCTTCGCGACCGTGGTCATCAAGGTCGGTAAAACCAACCATGTGCGCGGTAACATCCCCTGCCGGGTAGAAACGGCGGAACTCTTCGATGCCGTAAACGCCAGGGACTTTCAGATCCAGTGCTGCCTGGCCCTGCTCCGGCGTCATGCCACGAACAAGGTAGATAAATTCCTTGGTGGATTGCGATTCCAGGCGATCAGTCAACGCTTTCAGATCCTGCCCGGTAGCCGCTGCGAGCATCGGCCACTTGGACTTGTCCTGCTGCATTTCGCGCGGATTGGCCCACAGCGTCGTCACCGGAGTACTCACGGCAAGCGGCTCGCCGTTGCGGTCGGTGATCAGGCCACGGTGAGCCGGAATCGGAATATGCCGCAGGCTGCGGGCATCGCCCTGCTCCTTGAGAAAGGTGTGGTCGATAACCTGCAGGTCAACGATGCGCCAGCAAATGGCGAGCACAAGGGACACCAGCAGCCCCACGACCACGCGAAAACGCCACGGATAAAGCGCGCCTTCAAGTTTCATCATGGCGCCACCATCCGCACTTCGGCAGCGCTTGGAATGCGCATTTTCAGCTGTTCGGTGGCCAGATTCTCGATGCGGCTGTGTGCAGTCCAGGTGCTCTGTTCAAGGATCAGCCGGCCCCACTCTGCCTGCGCCTTGTCGCGCACGCTCATTTCCGAGTACAGCGAGTTGAGCAGTTGACGATTCCAATGTGCGCTATAGGAAACGCCAATCGCTGAAATCAGGACAGCAATGAACAGCAGCAGCATAATGAAGCTGCCGCCGGGCAAAGGTTTCAGAAACAGACGGCTCACCTGAGCTTCTCCGCTACGCGCATGACAGCGCTGCGCGAACGCGGGTTGGCTTTGGTTTCGGTATCCGAGGCGAATTGAGCCTTGCCGTGAATTTTGATTTTCGGTTCGAACGGTTTGAACTGGATCGGAAGATTGCGTGGCATGTTGTCGGCTTCGCCCTTGGCGAGCTTGCGCATGAACAATTTGACGATACGGTCTTCCAGCGAGTGAAAACTGATGACGACGAGGCGACCACCGACTTCAAGGGCATCCAGTGCAGCTTCAAGACCGGCTTCCAGATCACCCAGCTCGTTGTTCACGTGAATACGCAGCCCTTGAAAGGCTCGCGTTGCAGGATTCTTGCCCTTCTCCCAGGCAGGGTTGGCGACCTTGAGCACTTCTGCCAGATCAGCGGTACGCTCGAAAGGCTGGACTTCACGGCGCGCGACGACGGCATTAGCCATGCGCTTGGCAAACCGCTCTTCGCCGTATTCCTTGAATACGCGGGCAATTTCTTCAGCGGGTGCAGTCGCGATGAACTCGGCAGCGCTCACGCCACGGGTTGGGTCCATGCGCATGTCCAGCGGGCCGTCGTTCATGAAGCTGAAGCCGCGCTCGGGGTCATCCAGCTGCGGGGACGAAACGCCCAGATCCAGCAGAATACCGCTGACCTTGCCCGCCAAACCGCGTTCCTGAGCCTCGGATCCCAATTCGGCAAAGCTGCGCTGCACAATGACAAAGCGGCCGTCTTCGGCCGCTAGCGCTTGCCCTGTGGCAATCGCTTGAGGGTCCTTGTCGAACCCAAGAAGCCGACCATCAGGGCCAAGCTGGCTCAATATCAGACGACTATGCCCGCCACGTCCGAACGTGCCGTCCAGATAGCAGCCATCGGCACGCACCGCGAGAGCCTCCACGGCTTCTTCAAGCAGCACGGTGATGTGGGTAAAGCCGCTGTTCATAGTCACAGGATCAAATCACGTAATTCGTCGGGCATAGCGCCAGGTTTTTGAATGGCAGCCAGGTCAGCATCAGCAAGAGCGTTCCAGGCGTCCTCGTCCCACAGTTGAAACTTGTTGAGCTGGCCCACCAGCATTACGCGCTTGTCCAGCCTGGCGTATTCGCGCAAGCGTGGCGGCACCAGAAAACGCCCGCTGCCATCGAGTTCCAGATCGACAGCATTACCAATCAAAAGCCTTTGCAGACGACGGTTCTCTTCACGAAACGTCGCCAGATCACGAAGTTTTGCCTCTATCAGCTCCCATTCGGAAAGCGGGTACAGGCAAAGACAGGGATCAACGGCATCAATGGTCACGATAAGTTGCCCGGCACTACGCGAATCCAACTCGTCACGGTACCGGCTCGGCATAGCGAGACGGCCCTTGGCATCGAGATTGATCGCGTTGGCACCACGGAACACAGGCGCATTCTCCGAATTTTAGCTTTTTGCGCTGAAAAACCCACTTCGTGCCACTTTCTGCCACTTGTGCACACTATAGGAACGCGCCCACCACACCGTCAAGGCACGGTCTTAAGGAAAACCCTTACATTTCGGAGATTTAGGAGAGGTACTGGGTATAAAAGGGTAATTTTACGAACGATCTGACAGATAAATCCCACACAACTCAAATCGTTGCGATTCAAAGTTAATGTGATTTATGAGCTGTAAGATTTTTTTGGTATTACGAGAGGGTTTTGCTGCTTGAAACGAAGGGTGAGAAAAAAGGTGGAGAGTCGATCTGTAAGCCGGGTTCTGTCGAGAACAGTCATTCCTCTACGACGGCCATCACTGGACGTCTTTAGCAACCTACCCGGTTCCAGCGCGGGCCACGCCTAGGAACCCTATTTGGTCTTGCTCCGAGTGGGGTTTACCTTGCCACGAGCTGTTACCAGACGTGCGGTGCGCTCTTACCGCACCTTTTCACCCTTACCGGCACCGAAGTGCTTAGGCGGTTATTTTCTGTGGCACTTTCCGTAGGCTCACGCCTCCCAGGCGTTACCTGGCACTCCGCCCTATGGAGCCCGGACTTTCCTCCCCCCCCTGTTGCGGAACAACAAGAGGCAGCGACTGTCCAATCGACTCTCCGCCGCCAAGGTTAGCGGCACATGCCTTCAAGAACAAGCTTTAATAGCACGTGGGGCGCACTTGTCCCCGTTATCCACCCCTTTAAAGGCAACCCATCATTCCTTCTGTTTCTCCAGTGCCACCTGATAAAGCAGGTTCTTGCGCACGCCGGTTATTTCGGCTGCCAAGGCTGCGGCGCGCTTGAGAGGCATCTCTGCAAGCAGTAAATCCAGTATGCGGCGCGCCTCCTCACCAATGACATCCTCGTCCTCGGGTGGCGTCCAGCCGGCTATCAGCACCACGCATTCGCCACGCTGCTGATTACTGTCAGCCTCGACAAAAGCCCGCAGCTCACCCAAAGGCAGACCCTTGAGCGTTTCAAAAGTTTTGGTTATTTCACGTGCCAGCAAGGCCTGACGGTCGGCACCGAAGACTTGCTCCATGTCTTGCAGACACTCAAGAATCCGGTGCGGCGCTTCATAATAAATAAGCGTGCGCAGCTCTTCCTTTACTCGCTCAAGCTTTGCCTTGCGCCCTGCAGCCTTGGCAGGAAGAAAGCCCTCGAAAATGAATCGGTCCGAAGGCAGCCCGGCCGCAGAAAGAGCGGCGATCAGGGCGCAAGCGCCCGGCACAGGCACAACCGGTACACCTACAGCACGCGCCTGGCGTACCAGGTGATAACCGGGATCAGAGATCAGCGGCGTGCCCGCGTCGGAAATCAGCGCCACATCATCGCCAGCCAGCAGACGCGTTATGAACCGACTACCCTCATCACGTTCGTTATGCTCGTGACAGGCGGCCAGCGGAGTGGATATCCCGAAGTGCTGCATCAGCCGTGCAGAATGGCGCGTGTCTTCAGCCGCAATCAGCGCGACTTCACGCAACACCTTCAATGCCCGCACGCTCATGTCGTCCAGATTGCCGATAGGAGTCGCCACTACATAAAGCGAGCCCGGAGTGGAATTCGAAACAACCGGAACAGTCAAAACGCAAACCTCACAGGTTAAAGCTGATACTTGGAAAGAATGCATTGTACAGGCTGAAGCACGGCCGAGCGGTTCGCGCATCAGGGATGCCGATAAAAAAGGAATAAATACATGATCAAGGCCGGACACAACACAACGCTGCCTTCTCGAATTGAACGATTTGGCCGCCAGATGACACTAACGCGACCAATATCACGGCTTTAAACACCTTCGACATCGCACCCCGGCCAGCGCTTGGGTACAATTCCCCGTTAATTCGCTCGAGTTTCAGGAACATACCAATGATCGCTTGTCTGCGGCTGCTCTCTGCCCTCTGCCTCGCTGCCCTTCTCGCAGCCTGTGCCAGCTCGCCCTCGTCCAGCCTTGGCGAGCTGCCTCGAACCCCTGACGCCAGCATCGAGCAGTTGCTTGATCAGGCCGCCACAGCCAAAACACCCGAGCAGGCTGCAACGCTGCGCTTGAGTGCAGCCGACCTGGCCGCCCGCCAGAATGACGCCGGACGCGCTGCGCAGATCCTCGGACAGGTGCAAATCGATCAACTCAAACCCGGACTGCAGGTTTTCGCCAGCACATTGTCCGCAGAGCTGGCGATGGGCCGCAATCAGCCCAAGGCAGCACTGACCGCACTGAACCACCCGAGCATGCAACGCCTGGGCGAACTGTCGGTCGAGCAGCAGGTTCGCACCCACATGGTCAAGGCGCGCGCCCTGGAGGCCGATGGCCAGGCCCTGGCGGCCGTCAATGAGCGAGTATTCGCCGGCCCTCTGCTGCAAGGCGCAGAGGCCAGCGCCAACAATGATGCAATCTGGACGCTGGTCTCCGCTCTGCCGGCCGAGCAGCTGCAAAGTACCGCCAGCGGCGATATGGGCGGCTGGCTGAATCTGGCCCGCTCGATCAAAGGCGCAGGCACACTTGAGCAACAACAGGCGGCCATCGACAACTGGAAAGCCCAGAACCCGAAACACCCGGCAGCGCTGCAACTGCCTACCGCCCTCGCCCAACTGCGCGCCCTGACCAGCGAGCCGATTACCAAAATCGCTCTGCTGCTGCCGCAGGATGGTCAACTGGCCGCCGTTGCCAAAGCGTTGCGCGAAGGCTTCATGGCCGCGCACTTTCAGGCGCAACAAGCAGGACAGAATCCACCCGCCATCCAGGTGTTCGACAGCTCGCGCGTTACCTCGATGGATGAGTTCTACCGTCAGGCCCAGGCCGCTGGCGTACAGCTGGTCGTAGGTCCGCTGGAGAAGAACCTCGTCAAACAGTTGAACAGCCGTCAGCAGCTTCCGATCACTACCCTGGCGCTGAACTACAGCGACACCAGCAACGAAGGCCCCGCTCAGCTGTATCAGTTTGGTCTAGCTGCCGAAGACGAAGCCCGCGAAGTTGCACGTCGCGCCTGGGCCGATGGCAAGCGCAGCGCTGTAGCAATGGTGCCGAAAGGCGAATGGGGCGACCGCGTACTGGATGCCTTCCGCAAGAGCTGGCAGGCCAAGGGCGGTACGCTGATCGCAGCCGAGCACGTTGACCAGCCCGTAGAACTGGCACAACAGGTCGCCGATCTGTTCCAGTTGCGCAACAGTGAAGGCCGCGCCCAGCGCCTGCAGAGCACTGCCGGCACTCAGGTAGCCGCGCAGCCAAGCCGTCGCCAGGACATTGACTTCATGTTCCTCGCCGCGACGCCGCAACAAGCGCAGCAGATCAAGCCAACCATGGTTTTCCAGTACGCAGGCGATGTTCCGGTCTACGCCACCTCGCACCTGTTCACCAACAGCAACGATCATGCGCAGTACATGGACCTCAACGGCGTGCGCTTCTGCGAGACGCCATGGCTGTTGAACGCTGAAGACCCACTGCGCCAGCAAGTCACCGCGCAATGGCCACAAGCTGCTGGCAGCCTTGGCCGCCTGTACGCAATGGGCATCGACGCCTACCGCCTGGCCCCACGCCTTGCGCAACTCAAGGCGATGCCTGACAGCCGCATCGATGGCCTGTCGGGCAGCCTGAGCATCAACCCTGGCCGTCGCGTCGAGCGCCAGCTGCCATGGGCGGAGTTCGTCGACGGCAAGATCCAACGCCTGCCGGACACAGCGCCTTGATGCCACGCAGCAGCCGCCAACAAGCAGGGCGCGAGGCTGAAGCCTTCGCCCTGCAGTTTTTGCAACAACAGGGGCTGCACCTGATTGAACAAAACTGGTTATGCAAACGCGGCGAGCTTGATCTAGTCATGCTTGACGGCGATACAGTAGTATTCGTCGAAGTTCGCTACCGGCGCCATTCAGGCTGGGGTGGCGCTACGGAAAGCGTTGATTTTCGCAAGCAGGCAAAACTTGTCACCGCCGCACAGCTTTTTCTGCAGCAAGCAACAGACTGGGCCAGTCACCCCTGTCGTTTCGACGTCATCGCCATTGAAGGCCAGCCTGGCAACGCTGCACCGCTGAACTGGATCAAGAGTGCTTTTGACAGCTGACCTTGCGCTCGAGCAAAGCCGCTCCGCCGTGCTGATGATCTGCAATAGCTTCTACGCTCACCGATTTCGCTATTTGTTTTGCCGGCTGCACACCTTGTGTGCCGGATAGCTCCCGGGAGAACCCGGCGCATCCGTCCCGCCGCCGTACGCTCTAATTAAGGTCACATTGATGGACATGCAATCCCGAATTCGCCGGCTGTTCCAGGCCAGCATCGAAACCAAGCAACAGTCGATGGAAGTCCTTGCACCCTATATCGAGCAAGCCAGTCAGGTCATGGTCAATGCCCTGCTCAACGAGGGCAAGATGCTCGCGTGCGGCAACGGCGGGTCGGCTGGCGATGCACAGCACTTTTCCTCGGAACTGCTCAACCGTTTCGAGCGCGAGCGGCCGAGCCTGCCAGCCATCGCCCTGACAACCGACAGCTCGACGATCACCTCGATCGCCAACGATTACAGCTACAACGAAATCTTTTCCAAGCAGATCCGCGCACTGGGCCAGCCAGGTGATGTGCTGCTGGCCATTTCCACCAGCGGTAACTCGGCAAATATTATTCAGGCCATCCAGGCCGCACATGATCGCGAAATGATTGTCGTAGCATTGACGGGACGCGACGGTGGCGGCATGGCTTCCCTGCTATTGCCCGAGGACGTGGAGATCCGCGTACCTGCCAATGTCACGGCACGCATACAAGAAGTCCATCTGCTGGCGATCCATTGCCTTTGCGATTTGATCGACAGCCAACTGTTCGGGAGTGAAGAATGACCCCTAATCGTCTCAGCCTATTGGTTCTGACACTGTGCCTGAGTGTCACCGGATGCAGCTCGGTGATCACGGCCACTCGCGACAAGCCGATCGAAGATGATCGAGGCACCCGCACCTTCGGCAGCAAGATCGATGACTCGCTGATCGAGACCAAGGCAGCCGTCAACATTTCCAAAGCCAACCCTGATCTCGCAGAAGGCTCGCACATCGTTGTGACCAGCTTCAACGGCATCGTGCTGCTGGCTGGCCAGACACCCCGCGCCGACCTCAAGGCAATTGCCGAACAGGCCGCCAGCTCGGTCCAGCGCGTCAAGAAGGTCAACAACGAGTTGCAGGTCATGGCGCCCTCTTCGCTGCTGGCGCGTAACAACGATGCCTGGCTGACCACCAAGATCAAAAGCCAGATGATTGCCGACGCATCCATCCCCGGCTCGCGCATCAAGGTGGTGACCGAGAACGGTATTGTGTTCCTGCTGGGCCTGGTGACTCAGGATGAAGCCAATCGCGCCACCAACCTGGTACAGGGCGTTTCCGGCGTGCAGAAGATCGTCAAACTGTTTGAGTACATCGACTGACGGGTAACTGGCAGGCGAAAAAAAGGCGATCCGGAGATCGCCTTTTTTATTGCGCATTTTTTACTTCACGACCTTCAGACTCGGCCGGCCGCTTGGGCGCGGTGGCTCGCTGTCGGGCGGAGTATCATCTTCGATCTCGATTTCCTCACCCTCATCCATGGAAGGCTCCAGATCGAAAACCATACCCTGGCCGTTCTCACGGGCATAAATGCCCAGGATGGCAGCTACAGGCACATAAAGCGTGTGTGGCACACCGCCGAAGCGGCCTTCGAAGCTGACGGCCTCGTTATCCATATGCAGATGACGCACCGCACTTGGCGAAACATTCAGAACAATCTGCCCATCATTGGCAAACCCTTGTGGGACCTGCACCGAGGGGTAATCCGCATTGACCAGCACGTGCGGGGTGCAATCGTTATCGACGATCCACTCATAGAGAGCGCGAACAAGATAAGGGCGACTGGAGTTCATTAACGGCTCCTTAAGCCTTAGCGCATTTCACGTTCGGCAGCAGACAGACTCGCCTGAAAAGCCTCACGCGCAAATTGGCGCTCCATGTAATCAAGCAACGGCTTGGCAGGCCGCGGCAATTCAATACCCAAAATTGGCAAACGCCAGAGTATGGGGAGTAGACAGCAGTCAACAAGACTTAGCTCGTCGCTCATGAAAAAAGCTTTTTCCGCGAACAACGGTGAAACCCCGGTCAGACTTTCACGAAGCTCCTTGCGCGCCTGAACACGAGCAGGCTCTTTGCTGCGCGTATCAAGGATCAGGTCCACAAGGCCACACCAGTCTCGCTGGATACGATGGATCAGCAGACGGCTGTTGGCGCGCGCCACTGGATAGACAGGCAACAAGGGCGGATGCGGATAGCGCTCATCCAGGTATTCCATCACCACCGTCGACTCGTACAACGCCAGGTCACGATCAACAAGAGTCGGCAAGCTGCCATACGGATTTACTTCAATCAGCTGCGGCGGATGACGACCTGCCACAACCTCAATGATTTCGGCGCTGACACCCTTCTCGGCGAGCACAATTCGCACGCGATGAGAATAGTGGTCGGCGGGGTCGGAGTAGCAGGCCAACCGGTTGGTCACGCCCATGGCGATCCTCCTCGCTTGTTAAATTTTATCGGACAGACGAACGAATACGCCTTAAGGGCGCATCCGATAATGAACGCAACAGGACAGGTGTTCGTCGCGGGCCACAAGATAGCTCATTTACGCGATGTAAATTCTGTAATCTTCGCCGACAGGCTTATAAATCTCGCAATACCGACGTGACATGCCCAACTTGAAAACACCTCGACCGCAAAAATCACACCCATAAAAAAACGCCCATCCCCGCGAGGGGATGGACGTTCTTTCTTTGAACGAAGAACGAATTAACGCTTCGAGTACTGCGGACGCTTACGCGCTTTACGCAGACCGACTTTCTTACGTTCAACTTCACGAGCATCGCGAGTCACGAAGCCTGCTTTACGCAGAGCGCCACGCAGAGTTTCGTCGTATTGCATCAGAGCGCGAGTGATACCGTGGCGGATTGCGCCAGCCTGACCACTTACACCGCCACCGATAACGGTGACGTAGATGTCGAACTTTTCAACTGTCTCGGTCAGTTCCAGCGGCTGACGAACTACCATGCGGGCAGTTTCGCGACCGAAGAAATTGTCCAGGGAGCGGTTGTTGATCGAGATGTTACCAGTACCCGGACGCAGGAAAACGCGAGCGGTTGCGGTCTTGCGACGGCCAGTGCCGTAATTTTGAGTCGCCGACATAATGAACTATTCCGTTAAAACTTCAGTTCTTGGGGCTGCTGAGCAGTATGAGGGTGTACAGCGCCCGCATAGACTTTCAGCTTACGATACATGTCGCGACCCAGCGGGTTCTTAGGCAGCATGCCTTTGACCGCGGTCTCGATCACGCGCTCAGGAGCTTTGGCGATCAGCTTTTCGAAGTTGATCGACTTGATCCCGCCCGGAAAACCGGAGTGTGAGTAGTAGATCTTGTCGGTGGTTTTGGCACCAGTAACGCGGATCTGCTCGGCATTGATCACGACGATGTAGTCGCCGGTATCAACGTGCGGAGTGTATTCCGGTTTGTGCTTGCCACGCAGACGGCTCGCGATTTCGGTGGCCAGACGACCCAGGGTCTGACCAGCAGCGTCGACGACGAACCAGTCGCGCTTAACTGTTTCCGGTTTAGCAGTAAAAGTTTTCATTCTTTATAGCCTCAGGGGCCGCCCTGAAAATTAGACGGCGGATCTTACTGAATAGTGCGTACTTTGACAAGTCAAAGGCAGCCGGAAACAGACGCTATCGGGGGCTCGGGTCAGCGCGTCCGTTATACGGCAAGATTCTTCGGCAGACGGCGCATCACTTCCACTGCAAAGAGCTGGCGGATTATACAGACTGTAAAAATAACCTCAACCGGATTTTTTGTTCACATTCTGTTTATTGCCTGCGAGGCGTGGATTGGCGGATATTTACCCGCTTAGCACAAAGCCATCATGCGCACCTCTCGCAGAGATCCTGCCATGAGGAGGCTGGACACACCCGACAAAAAATAAGACGATCCAGCCGTTGCTTGACCATTTACCCATATAAGAATAACGATTATGCCGATCCAACACGCCACTCTGCTGCGCCGCGTAAGCATTCTGACCACCGACAAGATGTTTGCCTCGACGGTCATGCAGGCCAAAGACTTCTTCCACTTAGCCAGCCTGCGCTACAGCAAACAACTGGGCCAGGGCCTGGTGCCCGCTTTCGAAACCCGCCTCGTCAGCCCGGACGGACTCTCCGTCAGCAGCTTCAGCGACGTCACATTGCCAGTCGACGGCGCGCTGTGCCAAAGCGACATCATCGTTATCCCGGCCTTTTGGGATGATTTTGAAACCCTGTGCGAACGCTACCCGCAGATCCTGCCCTGGCTGCGTGAGCAACACGCCAACGGTGCCGTACTCTGCGCCGAAGCCACCGGGGTCTACTGGCTTGCCGAGGCAGGATTGCTCGACGGCAAGGAAGCGACTACCTACTGGCGCTTCTTCGGTGCATTTGCCGAACGCTACCCCAAGGTGCTGCTCAACCAGGAAAAGCACCTGACTGACGCCGATAACGTGTACTGCGCAGGGGGCACGACGTCAGCGTGCGACCTCTACATCTACCTGATCGAGCGGTTCTGCGGCGCCAACGTCGCGCAGGCCGTGGCCCGCGATATTCTTTACGAGGTACGCCGCACCTACTCACCGGGCCGCATAGGCTTTGGCGGGCAGAAACTGCATCAGGACGTGGTGATTCTGCAGATTCAGCACTGGCTGGAAGAGCACTTTGCCGACAAGTTCCGCTTTGAAGATGTGGCCCGAGAGCACGGTATGAGCATTCGCAATTTCATGCGCCGCTTTCAGACCGCAACCGGTGACAAGCCGCTGCATTACCTGCAACGGCTGCGGATCGAAACGGCAAAGGGATTGCTGTCAGGGTCTCGCAAAAGCATCAAGACCATCAGCTACGAGGTGGGCTATGACGACGCCAGCTTCTTCGCCCGGCTGTTTCGCCAACACACCGAGCTGTCGCCCAACCAGTACCGGCAGCAGTTCGAGAGCCAAAAGGAAAAGCTGTGAGCTGCAGCATGGGCGAGTTTCAAGCGTGTAGTTTGAAACTCGCCGCTTGCAGTCGCTGCTAGGGCTTGTGCGCCCGCGAGAGGAATTCGTGGGATTGCATTTCCAGCAGACGGCTCAGGGTGCGTTGAAACTCGAACATCAACCGGCCACCGGTGTACAGGTCCTTCAACTCAACCTCGGCTGAAATGATCAGCTTGACGTTGCGATCGTAGAACTCGTCGACCATGTTGATAAAACGTCGGGCGATGTCGTCGGTAGAAACGTCCATCTGCTCGACGCCACTGATCAGCACAGCATGAAATATCTTGCCCAGCTCGATGTAGTCGTTCTGGCTGCGTGGCCCGTCGCACAGCTCGCGGAAGTCGAACCAGGCCACATCATCACAGGTACGCAAGGCGCGGATCTCGCGGTTTTCGATCATCAACACATCGTTTTCGATGGTTTCTGCGCAATCCGGGGTCAGGGCCTTGAAGCTTTTACGCAGGCTTTCCTGCGCAACTTCGTTGAGCGGGAAGTGAAACAGCTCAGCCTGTTCCAGGTGACGCAGACGGTAATCGACGCCGCTGTCGACGTTGACGATGTCGGTGTTCTGTTTGATCAGCGCAATTGCAGGCAGGAAGCGCGCGCGCTGCAGACCGTCCTTGTACAGGCCGTCTGGAACGATGTTGGAGGTTGCCACCAGCGTTACGCCATTTTTGAACAGCTCTTCCATCAGCGTGCCCAGAATCATGGCATCGGTGATGTCGGAAACAAAGAACTCGTCGAAACAGATAACCCGTGCCTCGTCGGAGAAACGCTTGGCGATGATCGTCAGCGGATTTCTCTCGCCCTTGAGGGTCTTCATCTCTTCGTGCACGCGCTTCATGAAGCGGTGGAAGTGTGTACGGACCTTGTCCTGAAACGGCAGCGCGTCAAAGAACGTGTCGACCAGGTAGGTCTTGCCACGGCCTACGCCCCCCCAGAAGTACAAACCCTTGACCAGGGTCGGCTCTTTCTTGCCGAACAGCTTGCCGAACAGGCCGGGCTTGCTGTCGTGAGCGGCAACCAGATCGTCATACAGGCGCTGCAAATGGCGCACAGCGTTTTCCTGCGCGGCATCGTGAAAGAAGTCCGGGCGTTTCAGATCAGATTGATATCGTTCTAGGGGCGTCATAATTCGTTAGCAAGGCAACAAAAACGGGTCGTCACTGTAGCGACGACCCCGGGGATTGGCAATCAGTCCTGTTGAGGAGCGAGTGCCAGCTTAAGGGTTTGAATCGCGTTGTCGCGCGCAATGGCATCGGCGAACTCCGGGCTATCGGCTACACACTCGCCGTCCAGCCACAGCGTGAAACCATTGGCTTCACTGCGCAGATCCAGCTCACCACCCTGCTGCAACTGCTTGCTGGCGATGCCGGCCGCCTTGCCGTCGGCAAAATTGCGCGACAACAGCAGCTGCTCGCCATCGGCGGCCAGCAGGCGGAAACGGAAGCTGCCGTCGTCTTCACGGAAACTAACGAAACGCGCGCCCTTGGTGGCCTTTTTCTTGCCGGTATCGGCGTTTTGCACCGTGGCGTGGAACGAGCGCAGACCCACCGCCTCACGCAGTTCCTCCAGAAACGGCGTGGCAACCCGACGTGCCTTCTGCGCGCCGGCGAGCAGGATATCTTCGAGATCGGCAGGACGCTCGATCAGCCTCAGATATTTTTCACGGGGCTCGCTCAATTGCGCATCCAGCAAGGTGAACAGACGATTCTTCGCTTCGCCCCAGCCCAGACCCTGCAATAGATCGGAACGGAATTCAGCGCACTGCTCTGCCGTCGAAAACGCTTGATACAGGGTGAACAGGTGCGAGGTGTCCGGATCCTTCGCTTCACCCGGCGCGCGCGAGTCGGTGACGATGCGCGATATGGCGCTTTTCATCTCCTTGGCGCTGCTGAACAACGGAATGGTGTTGTCGTAGCTTTTCGACATCTTGCGCCCGTCCAGACCGGGTAGCGTGGCGACGCTCTCTTCGATCAAGGCCTCGGGCATGACAAAGAATTCCTTGCCATTGCCAAACAGGTGATTGAACCGCTGGCCGATGTCGCGGGCCATTTCAACGTGCTGGATCTGGTCGCGCCCCACAGGAACCTGATGCGCATTGAACATCAGAATGTCAGCGGCCATCAGTACCGGATAGCTGTACAGCCCCATGGTGATGCCCGCATCCGGGTCCTCGCCACCTTCGACGTTCTTGTCCACTGATGCCTTGTAGGCGTGCGCGCGATTAAGCAGGCCCTTGGCCGCCACGCAGGTGAGCAGCCAGGTCAGTTCCGGGATCTCTGGAATGTCCGACTGGCGATAGAAGGTCACACGATCAACATCAAGGCCAGCCGCCAGCCAGGTCGCAGCGATTTCCAGACGCGAGCGCTGAATGCGCAGCGGGTCATCGCATTTGATCAACGCGTGGTAGTCGGCCAGAAAGTAGAACGAGTCGAAATCGCTCTGACGGCTGGCGACAATGGCCGGGCGAATCGCGCCCGCGTAGTTACCCAGATGGGGAGTGCCGGTGGTCGTGATACCGGTCAGGATACGAGTGGTCATGGCAGGTCGCTTATCTAAAGGATGCAATACGGGCTGCAATCAGTTGGAAAGTCGCGGCAGAAGCAGATCTTTCAGATCGGTCAGCTTGCCGTGAAAAAAGTGTCCGCATTCTGCCACTTTCAGCAGCTCATGGGGGCGTTGCAGCGCGAACGACCATGCATACACCGTTTCGGGATCGATCACTTCATCGTCTTCTGGCTGAATGATCGTCAGCGGGCAGGCTTGCGGCAAGACGCTTTGATCCTTGAGCCGCGAGGCCGCTGCAGCAATCAGAAACAAATGCGTCAGTTTTTCACCCTGCCCTTCAAGACGACCGCCCAGATTGGCGGCAACGTAGCCACCGAAAGAAAAACCGAACAGGGTCATGGGCAGATCAGGATGTTGCGCCCGCAGCCATTGCGCGGCAGCCTGGGCATCATCGATCTCGCCTGGCCCTGCGACCGACGTACCGGCACTGGCACCAACGCCGCGATAATTAAAGCGTAAGGTGATCAGACCTTGATCCCTTGCGGTACGCTGCAACGTCGAGACGACTTTATTGAGCATCGTTCCGCCCTGTATCGGGTTAGGATGGCAGATCAGTGCAACGCCTCGGGCGTCGGGTACATCCTGATACAGCGCTTCGAGCTGGCCTTCTGGGCCATCGATAAATAATGGGGTTTCACGCATGAGCAAAACAGAACTCCGTGACCTCGAAATGGGTCGACTCGTCTAGCTGATTGTCTGCGGCTTGCATATCAACGATACGTCGCGGGTATACAGCGCAGGTTCCAGCCGTTAACGTAAAGCAAAGCCGTTTATAGAGGAAGGACTCGTGGAACACTCGCTCTTAGTCTGGTTGTTGCCGACGCTCGCCCTGGTGGCCGGTGTCGTCATTGGTTTTCTGGTAGCGCGCCTGCTGCCCAACACCGTTCCGAACAGCACCCAGCGCCAGCTGGACAACATTCAGGAGCGCTTCGACACCTATCAGAACGAGGTAGTCACGCACTTCAACAGCACGGCCAATCTGGTACAGAAGCTTTCGCAGAGCTATCAGGATGTTCAGGAACACCTTGCCGAGGGCGCCAACCGTCTGGCTCTCGACGAGCTGACCCGCCAACGCTTGCTGGCCGCCCTGCACCCTGAGGCCAATCATGCGCACCGCGATCATCGCGACCGCCTGACCCCTCCGCGCGACACCGAAACACCCAAGGACTACGCCCCCAAGTCGCCCAACACGCCTGGAATGCTGGATGAGCATTACGGCCTGAAAAGGTAAGGATTCACAGCCACACAAAAGCCCGCTGGCGAGAAAATCTCCAGCGGGCTTTTTTGTGCACTACCCCTTCGCGAGCAATGCGGATTGCCACGCCGGTCGCTCCCACAAGATCGTGCGTGCGCACCGTTGTGGGAGCGAGCTTGCTCGCGAAGAGGCCAATGCAGGCGCTGAAAACCATTGGGCTTTCACGCCTGCATGCGTATCAGATCGCGCCGCGGCTGCGCAGCAGATCAAGCACCTGTTTAACGCTTTCTTCCAGGTTGAGTGTCTGCGTGTCGATCACCAGATCGGCATTCAGCGGCACGTCATACGGAAAGGACTCGCCAGGAATGTTGTCGCCATCAGCGGCATACAGGCCTTGCGGGTCACGCTCGCGGCAGACTGCTGGCGACGCCTGAACATAGACGGTCAGCAGACGATCCTTGCCGATCAGCGCCTTGGCGCGCTCACGGCCCTCGGCATCCGGCGCCACAAAGGCAGCCAGGGTCAGCAGGCCAGCTTCGTTGAACTGGCGCGCCACGTGGGCGGCACGGCTCCAGTTCTCGGTACGCCCGGCACGGTCCTGTGGCAAGCCCTTGTTCAGGTCATGACGCAGGTTCTGACCGTCCAGCACATAGACCGCACGGCCCATGTCGAACAACTTACGCTCGACCGCATACGCCAACGTACTTTTGCCTGCGCCGGACAGGCCGCTGAACAATACGGTAGCCGGCTGCTGACCGAAACGCTGCGCACGCTCTTCAGTCGAGACGTGGGCCAGCTCGCCATGATGCTGCGAGCCACCGCCTGAAACCGGCTTGGCAATGATCATGCCCGCTGCCACAGTGCCATTGGTCAGACGATCGATGACGATGAACGAGCCAGTGGTGGGGTTTCTGTCATAGCCGTCCAGCGCGATGGGCGCATCGAGGCTGACTTTGACGCGTCCGATCTCGTTCAACTGCAACGAGCTGGCAGGGCCTTCCTGCAGCGTGTTCACATCGACCCGATGAGTAATGCTGGCAATAGAGCCAGGCACATAGCTGGTAGCGCGCTTGATGTCGTACTTCTTGCCCGGCAGCATGGGCTCTTCGGCCATCCACACCAGCATCGCGTCGAACGCATCGCTGACCTGTGGGACGTTGTCGGCATGCACCAGCAGATCACCGCGGGAAATGTCGATCTCGTCTTCCATGGTCAGCGTCACGGCCTGCCCCGGACCGGCCTGCTCCAGTTCGCCTTCAAAAGTGACGATGGACTTCACACGGCTGCTCTTGCCCGACGGCAGCACGACGATCTCGTCGCCCTTGTGCACGATACCGCTGGCCAGCGTACCGGCGAAACCGCGGAAGTTCAGGTTTGGACGGTTGACGTACTGCACCGGGAATCGCAGGTCCGCATAGTTGCGGTCGCTGGCAATTTCGACGGTCTCGAGAATTTCCATCAGCGACTGGCCGGTGTACCAGGGCGAACGCTCGCTCTTGTTCACCACGTTGTCGCCCTTGAGCGCCGACATTGGAACAAACGCCATGGTGGTCGGCTTGAACGCGATACCCTCGGCGAACTTCAGGTAATCGGCCTTGATCGACTCGAACACGCCCTCATCGAAGCCGTTGAGGTCCATCTTGTTGATGGCGACGACGATGTGCTTGATGCCCAGCAGAGAGGCGATATAGCTGTGACGACGGGTCTGGGTCTGTACGCCATAGCGCGCGTCCACCAGAATGATCGCCAGGTCACAGGTCGAAGCGCCGGTGGCCATGTTACGGGTGTACTGCTCATGGCCCGGCGTATCGGCAATGATGAACTTGCGCTTGGCCGTGGAGAAATAGCGATAGGCAACATCGATAGTGATGCCCTGCTCCCGCTCGGCCTGCAGACCATCCACCAGCAACGCCAGATCGACGTCATCGCCGGTGGTGCCGGACTTCTTCGAGTCCCGGGTGATGGCTTCAAGATGATCTTCATAGATCATCTTCGAGTCATGCAGCAGACGCCCGATCAGCGTGCTCTTGCCGTCATCGACGTTGCCACAGGTAAGAAAGCGCAGCATTTCCTTGCGTTCGTGCTGGCCCAGATAGGCGAGGATGTCCTCGCTGATCAAATCAGATTGATGCGACATGTGACACCCCTTAGAAATAACCCTGACGTTTCTTTTCTTCCATCGAGCCGGCACCGTCATGGTCAATGACCCGGCCCTGGCGTTCGGAAGTTCGTGTCAGCAGCATTTCCTGAATGATGTCGGTCAGGCTGGTCGCTTCGGACTCGACAGCACCGGTCAGCGGGTAGCAACCCAGCGTGCGGAAACGGACCTTTTTCTTGACGATGCGCGACTTCTCTTCATCGGTGAGATGCTCGAGGATGCGCTCGTCGTCGATCATGATCAGCGTACCGTTCTTCTCGATCACGTCGCGCTCGGCGGCGAAGTACAGCGGCACGATAGGGATGCCTTCAAGGTAGATGTACTGCCAGATGTCCAGCTCGGTCCAGTTGGAGAGCGGGAACACCCGGATAGACTCGCCTTTGTTGACGTTGCCGTTATAGACATTCCACAGCTCGGGGCGCTGGTTTTTAGGGTCCCAGCGATGTTTGCTGTCGCGGAACGAATAGACGCGTTCCTTGGCCCGGGACTTTTCTTCGTCGCGCCGGGCACCGCCGAAAGCGGCATCGAAACCATGCTTGTCGAGCGCCTGCTTCAGGCCCTCGGTCTTCATGATGTCGGTATGTTTGGCGCTGCCGTGGGTGAAGGGGTTGATGCCCTGCGCCACACCATCGGGGTTGATGTGAGTGATCAGGTCCAGGCCCATTTCCTCGACCATCTTGTCGCGAAAACGATACATCTCCTGGAATTTCCAGCGAGTATCGACGTGCATGACCGGAAATGGCAATTTACCGGGGAAGAATGCCTTGCGCGCCAGGTGCAGCATCACGGCCGAATCCTTGCCGATCGAGTACAGCATCACCGGGTTATCGAACTCGGCGGCGACCTCGCGGATAATGTGGATGCTTTCCGCCTCCAGCTGTTTCAGATGCGTCAGTTTGTCAACCATGGCTACTCACGGATTGCGTTCGTTATGGACCGGGAAACCCCGGGGCGGCCTGCGGGCCGTATTCGAGCCGAGCACTTTAACATGCGTGATATCGCTAATCAGCGATGCAGCTAGATCGAAACGATCTATGCATATGCCCTGCTGTTTGATCGTTCAAATCGGGTTCGGGCAGTCGATGAAGATATGCTCGAGTGCAAAGCGTCGGGCCAGGTAATCACCCAGGGCCTGAACGCCATATCGCTCGGTGGCGTGATGACCGGCCGCGATGAAGCTGATGTCGTTCTCCCGTGCGCTGTGGAATGTCTGCTCCGACGCTTCGCCACTCAGGAACAGATCGACGCCTTCCAGCACTGCCTGATCAATGTAGTTCTGACCACCGCCCGTGCACCAGCCGACACGGCGAATCATCTGACTGCCTTCGATGAGCAATGGCTCACGCCCCAGCGCATCCTGCACGCGACGGGCAAAATCCCGCGGCGTCATGGGTTCGGACAACGAACCGATCAAGCCGACCACTCGCGAATTTTCGGGGTCCAGCGGGCCTTCGACAGTGATGTCCAACTGACGTGCCAGCTGCACGTTATTGCCCACTTCAGGGTGCACGTCCAGCGGCAGGTGGTAGGCAAGCAGGCTGATGTCGTGCTTGAGCAGAGTTTTCAGGCGACGCTGCTTCATGCCGACAACACAGGGGTTTTCGCCTTTCCAGAAATAACCGTGATGGACCAGAATCAGATCAGCCTGAGCCTCTACGGCAGCGTCCAGCAATGCCTGGCTGGCCGTCACGCCGCTGACGATGCGCATCACTTGAGGCCGACCCTCGACCTGAAGGCCATTAGGGCAATAATCCTGAATCCGGGCACTGTTCAGATAGCGGTCGGCTTCTTCGACCAGGGTGCTCAGGGCAACAGCCATAAAAGACTCCTAAATATGCAGTTCAGAGCTGCGTTGTACTCGTATAATGCCCGCCATTATGGCGCACCCGTGGCAAAACTTTCTGCGCCCGCAACCATCAGGACTTGTTAAATGTTCAAGGCACTGCGTTTTTTCGGCTGGCCATTGCTGGCTGGCGTGCTTATCGCCATGCTGATTATTCAGCGCTATCCGCAGTGGGTCGGCCTGCCGAGCCTGGATGTCAATCTGCAACAGGCTCCGCAGACCACCAACGTCATGCAAGGTCCGTCGTCCTATGCCGATGCGGTCATTGCCGCAGCGCCCGCGGTGGTCAACCTCTACACCACCAAGATGGTCAACAAGGGCAACAACCCGCTTTTCGAAGACCCGCAGTTCCGGCGCTTCTTCGGCGACAACACGCCCAAGCAGAAGCGCATGGAATCGAGCCTGGGTTCTGGCGTGATGATGAGCCCTGAAGGCTACATACTGACCAACAACCACGTCACCACTGGCGCGGACCAGATCGTGGTAGCGCTAAAAGACGGCCGCGAAACCATTGCCCGGGTCATCGGCAATGATCCGGAAACCGACCTGGCGGTGCTCAAGATCGATTTGAAAAACCTGCCCGCGATTACCATCGCGCGCTCTGACAGCATTCGCATCGGCGACGTTGCACTGGCCATCGGCAACCCGTTCGGGGTCGGTCAGACCGTGACCATGGGCATTATCAGTGCCACCGGGCGCAATCAATTGGGCCTCAATACCTATGAAGACTTCATCCAGACCGACGCGGCCATCAACCCCGGCAACTCGGGCGGTGCACTGGTAGACGCCAGCGGCAATCTGATCGGTATCAATACCGCGATCTTTTCCAAGTCCGGCGGCTCGCAGGGCATCGGCTTTGCCATTCCGACCAAGCTGGCGATGGACGTTATGAAGTCGATCATCGAACACGGTCAGGTCATTCGTGGCTGGCTGGGTATCGAAGTTCAACCGCTGACCCAGGAACTGGCCGAGTCATTCGGGCTGAAGGATCGTCCCGGAATCGTTGTGGCGGGTATCTTCCGCGATGGACCGGCGCAGAAAGCCGGGCTGCAACTGGGTGATGTGATTCTGAGCATCAATGGCGAACCCGCTGGCGACGGTCGTCGCTCGATGAATCAAGTGGCGCGTACCAAGCCCAAGGACAAGATTGCCATCGACGTGATGCGCAACGGCAAGGAAATGCGCTTGAGCGCCGAGGTCGGCCTGCGCCCGCCACCTGCACCGACACCTGCCGCAGCGCCCGAGTGATGCGCCATTACCTGAAAGTGCGGTACAGCACAGATCTGTGACGCCGGGAATAAAGGGCATCCGGGCTTCTGCCCGAAGGGCGTGGGGGGCGAGCTTGCTCGCGAAGAAAGTGTTTCAATCGATGCATTTTCGGCGCTAGTGCAGGCCCTTTCGCGAGCAAGCTCGCTCCCACAGGTCCGGAGTGCTTTCAAGCCATGCGAGACACTCACACAGTTCCGGAGTGTTTCAAGCCATGCGAGACACTCACACAGGTCCGGGCTGTTTCAAGCCATGTGGATGCTCTGCGGCAGCGATGATCTTGTGGGAGCGAGCTTGCTCGCGAAGGCGGATTGCCTGATCAATGGAGTTTCAGCGGCTGCACGGGCTTCTTCGCGAGCAAGCTCGCTCCCACGGACCCGGAATGTTTTCGAGCCATGTGGATTACTCACATAGGTCGGCGGTGTTTCCAGGCCATGCGGATGCTCTGCGGCATCAATGATCCTGTGGCAGCGCAAGGTCAGCCCGTTTTCGGGCTGACCGATCCGCGTCTTAGATATCGCTCAACCCTTCCAGCAACGCCTGATGCTGCTCTGGCGTGCCGATGCTGATACGCAGGAACTGGGCGATTCGCTGCTGTTTGAAGTGACGGACGATGACGCCCTGCTCGCGCAGTTTCGCAGCCAGGGCTGCAGCATCGTGTTGCGGGTGGCGGGCGAAGATGAAGTTCGCTGCCGAAGGCAGCACTTCGAAGCCTTTGCCCTGCAACTGTTCGACCAGCGCCTCGCGACTTTCGATGACCTTGTTGCGGGTCGACTCGAAGTGCTCGCGGTCCTCGAAAGCTGCCGCACCACCCACATTGGCCATACGGTCCAGCGGATAGGAGTTGAAGCTGTTCTTGACCCGCTCCAGCGCTTCGATCAGATCAGAATGCCCCACCGCCAGGCCGACACGCAGACCGGCCAGCGAGCGCGACTTTGACAAGGTCTGAGTGACCAGCAGGTTCGGGTAGCGATCAACCAGCGTGATCGCGGTCTCGCCACCAAAGTCGATGTACGCTTCGTCAACGACGACCACTGAATCCGGGCTGGCCTTGATAATCTGCTCGACCTTGTCCAGACCGAGCAGGCAACCGGTCGGTGCATTCGGGTTAGGGAAGATGATCCCGGCATTGGGCCTGGCGTAGTCTTCGGCACGAATCTGGAACTGATCATCCAGCGCGATCATTTCGTAATCGATCCCGTACAGACCGCAGTAGACCGGATAGAAGCTGTAGCTGATGTCCGGAAACAGCAGCGGCGCATCGTGCTGAAACAAGGCGTGAAAGATGTGCGCCAGCACTTCGTCTGAACCGTTGCCCAGGAACACCTGATTGGGCTGCACCTTGTAGTAATCGGCGACAGCGTGCTTGAGCAGGTCGCTGTTGGGGTCCGGGTACAGACGCAAGTCGTCGGTCAGCGCGGCACGCATGGCCTCGACAGCCTTGGGCGACGGGCCATACGGGTTTTCATTGGTATTGAGCTTGACCAGCCGGGTCAGCTTCGGCTGCTCGCCCGGCACATAAGGCACCAGATCGCTGACGAAAGGACTCCAGAATTTGCTCATTATTTGCCGTCCTCTGTATTGCCTGCTTTCCAGTCGGGATCAGTAATTCGATATTCAGCACTGCGGGCATGGCCGCTCAGGGATTCGCCACGAGCCAGCACCGACGCAGTCTTGCCCAGCTCGGACGCACCCTGCGGCGAGCAGTAGATGATAGACGAGCGCTTCTGAAAATCGTACACGCCCAGCGGCGAGGAAAAACGCGCCGTGCCGGAGGTCGGCAGTACGTGGTTGGGACCTGCGCAGTAGTCGCCCAGTGCTTCGGAGGTGTGGCGCCCCATGAAGATCGCACCCGCATGGCGGATCTGCGGCAGCCAGGCTTCCGGATCGGCGACCGACAATTCAAGGTGCTCAGGCGCAATGCGATTGGCAACTTCGATGGCTTGCGCCATGTCTGCCACTTTTATCAATGCGCCGCGACCGTTGATCGACGTTTCGACGATAGCCGCGCGCTCCATGGTTGGCAGCAGACGCGTGATACTGGCGGCAACCTTGTCGAGAAAATCGGCATCCGGACTGACCAGAATGGCTTGGGCATCTTCATCGTGCTCGGCCTGGGAGAACAGGTCCATGGCAATCCAGTCAGGATCGGTCTGGCCGTCACACACCACAAGAATCTCGGAAGGACCGGCGATCATGTCGATCCCGACCTGACCGAATACGTGGCGCTTGGCGGTGGCCACATAAATATTTCCGGGGCCGACAACCTTATCGACCTTCGGCACGCTTTCAGTGCCGTAGGCCAGCGCTGCCACAGCTTGCGCACCGCCGATGGTGAACACCCGGTCGACACCCGCAATACAGGCAGCGGCCAGCACCAGTTCGTTGATTTCACCACGCGGTGTCGGCACAACCATGACCACCTCGGTAACGCCCGCCACTTTGGCCGGAATGGCATTCATCAATACCGAAGACGGGTACGAGGCTTTGCCACCGGGCACATACAGGCCTGCGCGGTCCAGCGGCGTAACCTTCTGGCCCAGCACCGTGCCATCGGCCTCGGTATAGCTCCAGGAATCCTGTTTCTGTTTCTCGTGGTAGCTGCGCACACGCTCGGCGGCTTTTTCCAGCGCCTCGCGCTGGACCGGCGTGATGCGGGTCAATGCCAGTTCCAAGCGCTCGCGAGGCAGAATCAGGTCGGTCATCGACGCGACCTGCAGCCCGTCAAACTTCTGGGTGAACTCGACCAACGCCTCGTCGCCGCGCTCACGTACCGCCTTGATGATGTCGAGCACGCGCTGGTTGACCGAGTCGTCAGACACGCTTTCCCAGCTCAGCAGGTGATCCAGATGTCGTGCGAAATCCGGGTCAGCAGCGTCGAGTCGGCGAATTGCAGTGGGCGTGGTCATAGCGGGGGCCTCAATAATTGGCGGATGCTCAGGAGCCTAAAGCTACCAAGCTATCCGCGCAGGCACCTGAGAAATTTGGCTATGACACGGATAGCTGGACGCAACTCAACGTTGCGTGAATGAATCAGCTACGGTGTCGCGACTCCACTGCCTTGCGCAGAGTGTCGATGAGGGTCTGAATGCGTGCGTGCTGCATCTTCATGGAAGCCTTGTTGACGACCAGACGCGAGCTGATGGTAGCGATCAGTTCCTGAGGCTCAAGGCCATTGGCTCGCAAGGTATTACCGGTGT
Source organism: Pseudomonas syringae group sp. 243L2 (assembly GCF_032587875.1). Classification (NCBI taxonomy): domain Bacteria; kingdom Pseudomonadati; phylum Pseudomonadota; class Gammaproteobacteria; order Pseudomonadales; family Pseudomonadaceae; genus Pseudomonas; species Pseudomonas syringae group sp. 243L2. The sequence continues at coordinate 464,584 of NZ_JAWHPL010000019.1, read as the reverse complement.
CGACCACGTCGATGATCTTGTCAGCCAGACCAATCAGCGGTGCCAGCTCCATGGAGCCGTACAGCTTGATGATATCGACCTGACGACCCTGCTCGGCGTAGTAACGCTTGGCAACGTTGACGAACTTGGTCGCCACGCGCAGACGGCCCTTGGGCTCGACCGCACCGATGGCACCGGCAGTCATCAGCTTGCACTTGGCAATTTGCAGGTCCAGAGGCTCGTAAAGGCCCTGGCCGGTATATTCCATCAACACATCCTTGCCCGCGACGCCCAGATCGGCGGCACCATGCTCGACATAGGTCGGCACATCGGTGGCACGCACGATCAGCAGGCGCACATCGGCCTGGGTCGTGGGGATGATGAGCTTGCGGCTCTTGTCCGGATTCTCGGTCGGCACGATGCCCGCTTCAGCGAGAAGCGGCAGGGTGTCGTCAAGAATGCGGCCCTTGGACAGTGCGATGGTCAACATGGGAAACGTAAGTCCTTATCAGGAAACTTTTGTCACGACGCAAGCGGCGCATGACAACCCTCAAGCGTGTTCGGCCTGAAGTGAAACGAATCAGAAATCACACCCGCGACAGAACAGGCGGCCCCGATGCCAGTGGCATCAGGGCCACGCGCTACTAGCCCGGAACGCGGCGGATCTTGGCGCCCAGCATTTGCAGCTTCTCTTCGATGCACTCGTAACCACGGTCGATGTGGTAGATGCGGTCGATCAGCGTGTCGCCCTGGGCAACCAGCGCAGAGATCACCAGACTGGCCGATGCACGCAGGTCGGTCGCCATGACTGGCGCGCCCTTGAGCACTTCGGTGCCGGTGACAATAGCAGTGTTGCCTTCAACCTGGATCTGAGCGCCCATACGGTGCATTTCATACACGTGCATGAAGCGGTTTTCAAAGATGGTCTCGATGACCGCACCCGTACCTTCGGCAATCGCATTGAGCGAGATGAACTGTGCCTGCATGTCGGTCGGAAACGCTGGATACGGCGCGGTACGCACGTTGACAGCCTTTGGACGCTTGCCGTGCATGTTCAGCTCGATCCAGTCTTCACCGGTCGTGACTTCGGCACCGGCTTCCTGAAGCTTGAGCAGCACCGCTTCAAGGATGGTCGGATCAGTGTCCTTGACCTTGACGCGACCACCGGTAACGGCAGCGGCTACCAGATAGGTGCCGGTCTCGATACGGTCAGGCATGACCTTGTAGGTGGCCGGGCCCAGACGCTTGACGCCATCGATAGTGATGGTGTCGGTACCTGCGCCGTGAATTTTTGCGCCCATCGCGATCAGGAAGTTGGCCAGATCGACAACCTCGGGCTCGCGAGCAGCGTTCTGCAGAACGCTGCGGCCGTTGGCGAGGCTGGCGGCCATCATGATGTTTTCAGTACCGGTCACACTCACGGTATCGAAGAAGAAGTTGGCACCACGCAAGCCACCCTCGGGTGCCTTGGCCTTGATGTAGCCACCCTCGACATCGATGATCGCGCCCATGGCCTCAAGACCACGAATATGCAGATCAACCGGACGCGAACCAATGGCGCAGCCGCCTGGCAGCGCCACTTCGGCCTCGCCGAAGCGAGCGACCATCGGGCCCAATACCAGAATCGACGCACGCATGGTTTTCACCAGTTCGTACGGGGCGACCAGAGTCTTGATGGTGCGCGGGTCGATCTCGACGCTGAGCTTTTCATCGATCACAGGCTCGATGCCCATGCGACCGAACAGCTCGATCATGGTGGTGATGTCGTGCAGGTGGGGCAGGTTCTGAACAGTAACCGGCCCGTCAGCCAGCAATGTGGCGGCAAGGATCGGCAAGGCAGAGTTCTTTGCCCCGGAGATGCGAATTTCGCCATCAAGACGAACGCCGCCGGTAATAATCAATTTATCCATTAGAGTCTCGACACCAATTGGCTCAGGAACGCTCGGCCCATGCAGCGCGGCTGAAAAATTTCATGGTCACCGCGTGGATGCTGCCATCGGCAATCCAGGGGTTCAGATGGGTATAAATCTGTTGCTGACGCTTGACCGGACTCAGGCCGGCCAACTCGTCGCTGATAATATTCAGCTGGAAGTTGCAGCCTTCGCCTTCGACTTCCACTTTGATTTCCGGCAGCTTTCCTTCAAGGAAGCTTTTAACTTCTACGGCCTGCATGCTTAACCTCGATCGGCGCTGTACGCGCGCGGGTCGGCCATCATACAAAAAAGCCCATGTTATGCGAAGCCCGACAAGCAGGTCCCGGATAAAGGGCTTTTTCGATGACGCCTGTCAGTGGGTGTCCAGTAGCTCGGTCAGACCTGATACACGGGCTATCTGACGCATGTCTTCAGGCAGCGAGCGGACAGTGATCGACTTGCCTGCCTCCTGTGCATCACGCATGAAAGCCAGCAGCAAGGCGAGGCCTACGCTGCTGGATTTCTCGACGCCCGAGCAATCAAGTGTCAGATCGGCCAGATCACCCGACTTGATCAGCGCCGCACCCTGCTTGCGCAGCTGTGGCCCGGTGCGGTAATCCAGCACACCAATCAGCCTGAGCTCGCCAGGCCCGACGAGGCGGACGGCGGACTCTGTCATTGTGCAGGCTTCTGCGCAGCGTCTACGGTGGACTTGGTCTTGGCCACTTCGCCAGCCCAGTTGTTGATGGTGGTATCCAGGTTGTTGCCGTTGCGCTGCATGGCATCGGCGAACTGATCACGGAACAGCTTGCCGATATTGATACCGTTGATGACAACGTTACGCACTTTCCACTCGCCGTTCAGCTTGACCAGCGTGTAGGAAACCGGATAGATCGCGCCGTTATTGCCCTTGACCTGCATGTCAACGCTGGTGCGGTCATCGCCTTCGTCCTTGGCAGGTGCGACGGTGATGCCCTGGTTGTTGAATTCAAGCAAGGCATTGCCGTAGAACTGCATCAGGCTGCGCTTGAAGTTTTCCTCGAAACGCTTCACCTGTTCAGGGCTCGCCTTGCGAGAGTACTTTACGGTCATGATGCTTTTGGAAATGCCATCGGCATCCACGACAGGACCGACAATGCGGTTCAGTGCGTCATAGAACGCGCTTGGGTTGGCTTTGTACTGCTCGCGATTGGTCGCCAGGTCACTCAACAGTTCCTTGGTGGTGCGCTCCACCAGGTCATGAGCCGACGGGGTCGCCGCGGCATTCGCCAGCATTGGCAGAGCGGCCAGCAATACCAGCAGGCCACGGCGCAGAATAGAGATCATTTGAAGCTCCTCACTTGGCGTCTTTACTAACAGTATTGAGCAGGAATTTTCCGATCAGGTCTTCCAGCACCAGCGACGACTGCGTGTCATGGATAGTCCCGCCATCCTTGAGCAGCTTGTCATCGCCACCGACGCTGAGACCGATGTATTTTTCACCCAGCAAACCGGCAGTCAGAATCGACGCAGTCGAGTCCGAAGGCAGGTTATCGACCTTCTTCTGAATCTCCAGCGTGACGCGACCGGTAAAGGTATCGCGATCCAGATCGATCGCCGTCACCTTGCCGATCGTGACGCCAGCCATGCTTACCTTGGCTCTGACAGTCAAACCGGCAATATTGTCGAAGTAGGCATAAAGTTTATAAGTGTCGGTGCTCGCGCTCGTGCTCAGACCACTGACTCGCAGGGCCAGCAGGAGCAGAGCCAGTATCCCCGCCAGCAGGAACAGACCGACTCCGGTTTCGATGGCACGGTTTTGCATCAGAAATCTCCAAACATCAAAGCGGTCAAAATAAAGTCCAGTCCCAGCACGGCCAACGAGGCGTATACGACGGTTCTAGTCGTCGCGCGACTGATCCCCTCGGAAGTAGGCTCGCAATCGTAACCCTGGAAAACGGCAATCCATGTCACCACGAAGGCAAATACGACGCTTTTGATCACCCCATTGAGCACATCGTTCGTGAAAGAAACGCTGTTCTGCATGTTCGACCAGAAAGAACCGTCATAGACGCCCAGCCAATCGATCGCTACCCAGGAAGCGCCCCAGATACCGACCACACTGAAAATCATCGCCAGAATCGGCATCGAGATGAAACCTGCCCACAGGCGTGGCGCAACGATGTACTTGAGTGGATCGACACCGATCATCTCAAGGCTCGACAGCTGCTCGGTGGATTTCATGTTGCCGATCTCGGCGGTCAGCGCAGAACCTGCACGCCCGGCGAACAGCAGGGCTGTAACCACAGGCCCCAGCTCACGCAGCAGGGTCAGTGCGACCATCTGGCCAACGGCCTGCTCGGAGCCGTACTTGGTCAGAATGCTGAAGCCCTGCAGCGCCAGTACCATGCCGATGAACATGCCGGACACCACAATGATGACCAGCGACATGACACCCACCGAATACAGCTGCCTTACCAGCAGTTGAAAACTGCTGCCCGCACCGCCGCGGCCAAGCAGGGCGTTTACCAGAAACAGACCGGAACGACCCAGAACAGTAACAATATCAATGGCCGAACGCCCCAACAGGCGTACCCGGTCCATCAGTGACTTATTGCGCATCAGCGCTTCCCCAATAGATCTTCGCGAAAATCCGGCGCCGGATAGTGGAACGGTACAGGGCCATCAGGCTCGCCGGTCATGAATTGACGAATGCGTGGGTTGTCCGAGGACATCAGTTCCTCAGGCGTGCCCTGCCCCAGCACCTGGCCGTCGCCCACTACATAGAGATAGTCGGCAATGCTCGCTGTCTCGCTGAGGTCATGGGACACCACGATACTGGTGATGCCCAATGCGTCGTTGAGCAAGCGGATCAGGCGTACCAGCACGCCCATCGCAATCGGGTCCTGCCCTACGAAGGGCTCGTCATACATGAGAATCTGCGGATCGAGAGCGATGGCCCGGGCCAGCGCGACACGACGCTTCATACCACCCGACAGTTCATCGGGCATCAGTTCGACCGCACCGCGCAGGCCCACAGCCTGAAGCTTGAGCAGCACGATGTCGCGGATCATTTCTTCCGGCAGTTCAGTGTGCACGCGCAAGGGAAAAGCGACGTTTTCGAAAACGTCCAGATCGGTAAACAGTGCTCCGCTCTGAAACAACACGCCCATCTGCTTGCGAGCATCGAACAGATCACTGCGCGACAGCTCAGGCAGGTTCTGACCATTGACCCACACCTGCCCTTCGCTTGGACGCAACTGAGCCCCCATCAAGCGCAGCAAGGTAGTCTTGCCACAACCGGACGGCCCCATGATCCCGGTGACCTTGCCCCGCGGAATACGAATATCAACGTTATTGAAAATGCTGCGCGTACCGCGTTTGAAAGACACACCTTTCAACTCGACCGCATAGGCGTCATCAGGACTCATCTAAACTCCTTGCGATACAGCCTCCGCCCTCAGCCGTCGGTTCTTGGAGGCCGACCAGCTGTCCAGGCGCGCCGAACAGGCCGCGAACTATACCACCGCCGCCACCCGCCCCCAAGAAGAGAACCGAGCGGTTCAGGTAATCGTTGAATTATTCTGTACCACAATGTTATGGCATCAGGCGTGGATACAGACCCTCAAGTGCGTAGGAAATTCGTTTAAAAACAACACAACGACGATCAGACGTGAGGGAATCGTTCATTACCGCTATAATCGCCGCCTTTCAGCAGGCTGACCCTTTCCAGACATGAACCAATCCAGTGACCTGATCCAATCGGCGCAACGCACCATTCGCCTTGAGATAGAAGCCATACAAGGCTTGCTTGAACGTCTTGACGGCGATTTCGTGCGCGCGTGCGAAATGATCCTCGCCAGCAAAGGCCGAGTTGTTGTGGTCGGCATGGGCAAGTCCGGACACATCGGCAACAAGATTGCCGCCACACTGGCGAGCACGGGCACTACCTCTTTTTTCGTGCATCCAGCTGAAGCCAGTCATGGCGACATGGGCATGATCACCCGCGATGACATCATCCTGGCCCTGTCGAACTCCGGCAGCACCCACGAGATCGTGACCCTGCTGCCGCTGATCAAGCGCCTGGGCATAAAGATGATCAGCCTGACCGGCGACCCCGAGTCCATTCTGGCCAAGGCTGCCGATATCAATCTCAACGCCCACGTCGTGCATGAGGCCTGCCCGCTCAATCTGGCACCGACCTCTTCGACCACCGCGGCACTGGTCATGGGCGACGCGCTGGCCGTGGCGCTGCTGGACGCACGGGGTTTCACCGCTGAAGATTTTGCATTCTCCCATCCAGGCGGCGCGCTGGGTCGTCGCCTGCTGCTCAAGGTTGAGAATGTCATGCACTCCGGCGACGCACTGCCCAGCGTTCAACGCGGCACGCTGCTCAGGGATGCGCTGCTGGAAATGACCCGCAAGGGCCTGGGCATGACCGCGATTGTCGAAGCTGACGGCACACTGGCCGGCATCTTCACCGACGGCGATTTGCGCAGAACGCTGGACCGCCCCGTCGATATTCGCCAGACCATCATTGATGAGGTCATGACCCTTCACGGCAAGACGGCCCATGCAGAAATGCTGGCCGCCGAAGCGCTGAAAATCATGGAGGACAACAAAATCAGTGCGCTTGTTGTCGTAGACCAGTACGACCGGCCGGTTGGCGCGTTCAACTTGCAGGATCTTTTGCGCGCAGGCGTCATGTAATGGAAACCGAAACGATGACTCAGGACCTCATGCAACGCGGCAAGGCTATCAAGCTGGCCGTTTTCGACGTCGATGGCGTACTGACCGACGGCCGCCTTTACTTCATGGAAGATGGCAGCGAGATCAAGACATTCAACACTCTCGACGGCCAAGGCATAAAAATGCTGATAGCCTCAGGCGTCACAACAGCCATTATCAGCGGCCGCAAGACTGCGATAGTCGAGCGCCGGGCAAAGAGCCTGGGCATTGAACACCTGTTTCAGGGACGTGAAGACAAGTTGGTAGTACTGGACAAACTGCTCGCAGAACTCCAGCTTGGTTACGAACAAGTCGCCTATCTGGGTGATGATCTGCCAGACTTGCCAGTCATCAGGCGCGTCGGTCTGGGCATGGCGGTTGCCAATGCCGCGAGTTTTGTACGCGAGCATGCACACGGAATAACCAGGGCGCGAGGCGGCGAAGGTGCGGCACGCGAATTCTGCGAACTGATTCTGAGTGCGCAAGGCAACCTTGAAGCGGCTCACTCCGTCTATTTATAGAAGCCATTATGTTCACTAAAAAAATTCGCAAGTTCCTGCTGCTCGGGGTACTGGCGCTGCTGCTGGCAGCGGTCGGTTACTGGAACATCAGCCCGGAAAGTTTTATGGATCAGCCGGTGTCGACCGTTGACGACACGGTCATCGACTACTATGCGATCAATGCCCACAGCGTGCAGTACCTGCCCGATGGCACACTTCAGTACGACATGACATCCGACAAGGTCGAGCACGTGAAAGCCACTGACGTGACCCTGTTGACCACGCCCGACCTGCACATGTACCGCGGTGGCGAGTTTCCATGGCACGTACAGAGCAAGAAAGGCGAAGTTTCGTCCGGCGGCGACCAGGTCGAGCTGATCGATTCCGTTCGTGTCGAGCGTACCGATGAAAAACAACGTACGACTATTATCACTACCAGTCGAATGACCGTATTCCCTCAGAAGCAATATGCGCAGACCGAGCAAGACGTTAGAATCGACGGCGCCGGCGGTGTGACTACGGCCAAGGGAATGAAAGCATATTTGAAAGACAGCAGGATGGACCTGCTGTCCAACGTAAGAGGACAGTATGAGGCTCGTTAAAACTCTTCCTTTATTGCTCGGCCTGGGCGCAGCACTGGGAAGCGCGAGCGCCTGGTCCCTGCCAACCGACCGCGATCAGCCGATCCACATCCAGTCTGACGATGCTCAGCTCGATGACAAGAAAGGCGTAGCAACCTACAAGGGCAACGTCATCATCACCCAGGGCTCGATGAAGATCACCGGTAACACTGTGACGATCACGCGTAATGCCCAGGGCGAAGTGGATGTGTTCACCTCTGTCGGCAATCTTGCCTATTACGAGCAGAAGCCTGCCGTAGACAAACCGATTGTGCAGGCCTATGCCGTCACTATTCAGTACTACGCCGGGCAGGACCGTATCGTCCTCATTGACAAGGCCAAGGTCATCAATGATGGCAATACTTCCGAAGGCGAGAAAATCGTTTATGACACGGTCAGACAGGTCGTCAGCGCCGGTCGGGCCAATGGCGGTGCCAAGGTGACCACACCACGTCCGCGTATCGACATGGTCATCCAGCCGAAAAAGAAAACCGACCAACCTCAGAAGGCCCAGTAAATGGCGACGCTCAAAGCCCAGCATCTGGCTAAAAGCTACAAAAGCCGGCAGGTCGTGCGCGATGTGAGCATTTCCATCGACAGCGGCCAGATCGTCGGCCTGCTGGGCCCCAACGGTGCCGGCAAGACCACCTGCTTCTACATGATCGTAGGTCTGGTCCAGGCTGATCAGGGTCGCGTGCTGATTGACGATCTGGATGTCAGCCATCAACCCATGCACGGTCGCGCCCGAGCCGGCATCGGCTACCTGCCGCAGGAAGCCTCGATTTTCCGCAAGCTGTCAGTGTCCGACAACATCATGGCGATTCTCGAGACCCGTAAGGAACTCGATGCCGGAGCACGCCGCAAGGAGCTCGAAAGCCTCTTGCAGGAGTTTCACATCACCCACATTCGCGACAACCTGGGCATGAGCCTGTCGGGCGGCGAGCGCCGCCGTGTGGAAATTGCCCGCGCGCTGGCCACTGCGCCGAAATTCATCCTGCTGGATGAACCGTTCGCAGGCGTAGACCCTATTTCGGTAGGTGATATCAAGCAGATCATTCACCACCTCAAGGCCAAGGGTATCGGCGTGCTGATCACTGACCACAACGTCCGTGAAACGCTGGACATCTGCGAAACTGCCTACATCGTCAACGATGGACAGCTGATCGCAGAAGGCGATTCCGAGACCATTCTGGCGAATCAACTGGTGAAAGAGGTCTACCTCGGCCACGAATTCCGCCTTTAATCGACTGCCCTTTGCGCTTAGCGGCCGATTGATGCCAGTGCAGTGTGTTGACAATATTTTATTTGTCATATCACTCTAGGCAAAGGTACAGGTTTCAGGCATATAATTTGCTTAAGTTGGCGCTCAGGCGCCTGTAGTAGATGGCGCATGAGCGCCGGCGAATAAGGTGTTTAGCCCCTGCCATGAAACCATCGCTAGTCTTGAGAATGGGCCAGCAGCTGACGATGACACCGCAGCTGCAACAGGCAATCCGCTTACTCCAGCTTTCCACACTGGACCTCCAGCAGGAGATCCAGGAGGCGCTGGAATCGAACCCCATGCTGGAACGGCAGGAAGAAGGCGACGACTTCGACAACTCCGACCCGCTTGCCGACAACATCGAACAAAAGCCCAACCCCGACGTTCAGGAACCGACCTATCAGGAATCCGCGCCTACCGTGGATAATCTTGAAGACGGCGAATGGAACGAGCGCATTCCCAACGAACTGCCCGTCGATACCGCATGGGAAGACATCTACCAGACCAGCGCCAGCAGCCTGCCAAGCAACGATGATGACGAGTGGGACTTCACCACACGCACATCTGCGGGCGAAAGCCTGCAAAGCCACCTGCTGTGGCAATTGAACGTCGCCCCGATGTCCGACAAGGACCGTCTGGTGGCGGTTACGCTGATCGACTGCATCAACAACCAGGGCTATCTGGACGAAACGCTCGATGAGATTCTCGAGTCTTTCGATCCCGAGCTGGACATCGAACTCGACGAAATCGAAGCCGTACTGCACCGCATCCAGCAGTTTGAGCCGGCAGGCATCGGCGCCCGAAACCTGAGCGAATGCCTGCTCCTGCAGCTTCGCCAGTTGCCAGCCAAAACACCTTGGCTGATGGAAGCGCAACGGTTGGTCACCGACTACATCGATCTGCTCGGAAGCCGCGACTACGGCCAGCTGATGCGGCGCATGAAGCTCAAGGAAGACGAGCTGCGCCAGGTCATCGAGCTGGTGCAAAGCCTCAATCCGCGTCCAGGCTCGCAGATCGAATCCACCGAAGCCGAATACGTCATTCCGGACGTGATCGTGCGCAAGGACAACGAGCGCTGGCTGGTCGAGCTCAATCAGGAATCCGTACCGCGCCTGCGCGTCAATCCGCAATACGCAGGTTTTGTGCGTCGGGCCGATACCAGCGCAGACAACACCTTCATGCGCAACCAGTTGCAAGAGGCGCGCTGGTTCATCAAGAGCCTGCAAAGTCGCAACGAGACACTGATGAAGGTCGCCACCCAGATCGTCGAACATCAGCGCGGCTTTCTTGAGTACGGCGACGAGGCGATGAAGCCGCTTGTCCTGCACGACATTGCCGAGGCAGTGGGCATGCATGAATCGACCATCTCGCGCGTGACCACCCAGAAGTTCATGCACACCCCACGCGGCATTTACGAGCTGAAATACTTCTTCTCGAGCCATGTGAGCACTTCCGAGGGCGGTGAATGCTCGTCCACGGCAATTCGCGCAATCATCAAAAAACTGGTTGCGGCGGAAAATCAGAAAAAGCCGTTGAGTGATAGCAAGATCGCTGGTTTACTGGAGGCACAAGGCATTCAAGTAGCCCGTCGCACAGTCGCCAAGTACCGCGAGTCACTCGGGATAGCGCCTTCCAGTGAGCGTAAGCGGCTGATGTGATGCAGGCCCAGCCACAGCGTCCCAGAGACAGGCGCCATGCCTGTCTCTTTATGCACTGGCAAAGGAGAAAGCTGTATGCAAGTCAACATCAGTGGACACCAACTGGAAGTGACCAAACCCCTTCGTGAATACGTTGAGCTCAAGCTCAAAAAGCTCGAGGGGCATTTTGACAAGATTACCAACGTGCAGGTCACGATGACGGTCGAAAAGCTCAAGCAGAAGATCGAAGCCACGTTGCACATCCATGGTGGAGAGGTCGTTGCCAATGCTGAACATGACGATATGTATGCTGCCATCGACCTGCTCACTGACAAGCTAGACCGACAATTGCTCAAGCATAAGGAAAAGCAGCAAAGCATCCTCAAAGGTGCGGCCGCTCGCTAACGCCCATTTAAATGATCCGAATCGAAAATATCCTGACCCCCGGCCGCTCCGTTGTGAACGTGCCGGGTGGCAGTAAAAAGCGTGTACTCGAAGAAATTGCCCAACTGATCGGTCGTGAAGTACCGGGCATGGTTTCGGAGACAGTATTCGCAAGTCTTGTTGCTCGCGAAAAACTGGGTTCAACCGGCTTCGGCAACGGTATTGCCATCCCTCATTGCCGCCTTGCTGACTGCAGCGAGCCTGTCAGTGCAGTCATTCACCTCGCTACCCCTGTGGATTTCGACGCCATCGATGGCGCGCCGGTTGACCTGCTGTTTGTATTGCTAGTCCCGCAGGCTGCTACCGATGAGCACCTGGAGTTACTGCGCCAGATCGCCAGCATGCTTGATGACAAAGATGTGCGTAAGCGCCTGCGCAGTGCCGAAAGTGCTGAAGCGCTTTATCAAGTGGTGCTGGACGTGCAGAACGGAAACTGACCATGCGCATGATCATCGTCAGCGGCCGTTCCGGCTCGGGTAAAAGTACAGCCCTCGACGTGCTCGAAGACAACGGTTTTTACTGTGTCGACAACCTGCCGGCCGGATTGCTGCCGGAACTGGCCGAGCGAGCGCTGATCAATACTGAACTGGCCGAGCCCTTGCTGGCGGTGTCCATCGATGCGCGAAACCTGCCCAGTCACCTGACCCGCTTTCCGCAAATGCTGGATGAAGTCCGCTCACGCAACATCCAGTGCGACGTGCTTTACCTGGATGCTGATGAAGCAACACTTCTCAAGCGTTTCTCGGAAACCAGGCGCCGCCACCCTTTGAGTACGGCAGATCGTTCGCTGGCCGAGGCGATACGCGACGAGACAACGCTGCTGGGCCCGATCATCGATCTGGCCGACCTGAAAATCAACACCACCCACTTGAACCTCTATCAGCTGCGCGACGCGCTCAAGCTTCGCCTGCTGAACAAGCCCGAGCCAGGCACTGCGTTTCTGATCGAATCCTTTGGTTTCAAGCGTGGCATGCCCGTCGACGCAGATCTGGTATTCGATGTGCGCTGCCTGCCCAACCCGTACTGGAAGCCTGAACTGCGCGACCATTCCGGGCTTGAACAACCGGTTATCGACTACCTGTCGGTGCAACCCGATGTTGAAGAGATGTTTCAGGACATCTTCGCTTATCTGAACAAATGGTTGCCCCGGTTTGCAGCCAGCAACCGTTCTTACGTTACCATTGCCATCGGCTGCACCGGCGGACATCACCGCTCCGTCTACCTGACCGAACGGCTCGGCCAGGTCTTGCAACAATCACTCAAGAACGTTCAGGTTCGCCACCGCGACCTTAGCTGAAAGGATTTTCACTGCGATGCCCGCTCGTCAAATCACCATCATCAACAAATTGGGCCTGCATGCCCGCGCTGCCGCCAAATTCGTCGGCGTCGCAGGCAAGTTCCCTTGCACGATCAGGGTTGGCCGCTCTGAGCAGACCATGGTCGATGGTAAAAGCATCATGGCCGTGATGATGCTGGCGGCAGGCAAAGGCACCGAGATCCATCTGAAAACCGAAGGCGAATTCGAGCAGGAAGCGCTCGATGGCCTGGTTGAACTGATCAACAACAAGTTTGATGAGGGCGAGTAAGCCCTCAAACAAGCCCCTTCCATGATCACCAGCAGTGCATCCGCAACCAGCTCAAACCGTGAGCAATCAGTAACGCCATACCTGCCAACAGCAGCCCGGTGCCTACGACGAGCCGCAACAACCGCACACCGCTGAGAGCGAATATTCCTGAGCGCATAAGCTGCCTTGAGCCCGGTTACGGGAGTCAGGCCAGAGCGGCCTGATAACGTCGAGACACTTCATCCCAATTGATCACGTTGTAGAACGCGTTGATGTACTCGGGGCGACGGTTCTGATAGCGCAGGTAGTAAGCGTGCTCCCATACATCCAGACCCAGAATCGGCGTATTGCCATTCATCAACGGGCTGTCCTGATTACCGCTGCTTTCAACCACCAGCTTTTTATCGGGGGTGACGCTCAGCCATGCCCAGCCGCTGCCGAAACGGGTCAATGCGGCTTTGGTAAACGCTTCCTTGAATCTGTCGTAGCCACCCAGCTGCTCGTCGATGGCCAAAGCGACAGCGCCTTTGGGCAAACCGCCTCCGCCTGGCACCATCACCTCCCAGAACAACGAATGATTCGCGTGACCGCCACCCTGGTTGATGACCGCCGGACGCAGGTTTTCAGGCAACTGCTTGATGCTGGCCACCAGCTTCTCGACGGACCAGTCAGCAAACTCGGTGCCTTCGATCGCTGCATTAAGGTTGTTGATGTAGGTCTGGTGATGCTTGGTGTAATGGATCTCCATGGTTTGCGCATCGATGTGCGGCTCCAGGGCATCGTATGCGTAAGGCAGTGCAGGCAAGGTATAAGGCATTTCAATGTGCTCCGTAGAAAAGTCCGGAAGTGGCTGCCGAGTGGCGCTGCAACGATGAGCGCGTGTGCTCGCTGCTGCTGTTCAACAACCGATGAGTGCGCGGGTATTCGCCGTGTTCACTGATAAAGCTCAGCAACTCGGCGTAGGTTTTGCTGCTGTGGCGCAAGGCTGCCTCACGGAGCGCCGGAGGAAGACGCTGATCCTGCATGGTCCGCAATAGATGTTGATGAATGGCACACAGGTATTCAGCGCTTTCCTCAGGCTGACCGAGGCTCAGGTGCAGGTCCGCCAGGTTGTGGTGAGAAATCACACAGGCCGCGACGGCCTCGTCGACATCCGCCCAACGCTCGAACAACACTTGCGCCAACGCCAGCGCCTGAAGGTAAAGCTCGCGGGCTTCGACCCACTCGCCCAGATTGAAACAGCGATTGGCCTGCTCGATAGTGCGTTTCCAATGCTGCATGTTCATACCTCCAGGGGACGTTGGCTGGCTGGAATCAAATACCGCCAGCGGTGAGTTTTTCAGGGTTGAGCAACACTTCCAGTTCGCTACGTTGCAAATCAGTGTGCTCAAGGGCGACGTCAATGACCGGACGGCCCTGCTTGTAAGCGGTCTTGGCAATTTCGGCGGCTTTCTGATAGCCAATGATCGGGTTGAGGGCCGTCACCAGAATCGGATTACGCGACAGCGCTTCCTTGAGCTTGGATTCATTGACCTTGAAGCTCGCAATCGCCTTGTCAGCCAGCAGCCGACTGGAGTTGGCCAGCAGCTCGATACTGCTGAGCAGGTTCTGGGCGATGATCGGCAGCATCACGTTAAGTTCGAAGTTGCCGGACTGCCCCGCCACGGTAATCGTCGCGTCGTTGCCGATCACTTGCGCGGCAACCATGGCGGTGGCTTCCGGAATGACCGGGTTGACCTTACCCGGCATGATCGATGAGCCTGGCTGCAATGCCTCCAGCTCGATCTCACCCAGCCCTGCCAGTGGCCCCGAATTCATCCAGCGCAGGTCGTTGGCAATTTTCATCAGCGATACCGCCGTGGCTTTGAGCTGGCCGGATACCGCGACCGCGGTGTCCTGCGAACCGATCAACGCGAACAGGTTCTTGCCAGGTGCGAATTGCACACCGGTCAACGTACTCAACTGACGACTGAAACGAGCCGAAAACTCAGGATGCGCGTTGATCCCGGTACCGACTGCGGTGCCGCCCTGTGCCAGTGACTGAAGGCTCGGCTGAAGACCTTGCAGATGCTCGACGTTGGCGCGAATCTGCTGTGACCAGCCGTTGAGCACCTGGCTCATGCGCACGGGCATGGCGTCCATCAGATGCGTACGACCAGTCTTGACGAAGGCATGGACCTGCTCGGCTTTGTGTTCGGTCACTTGCACCACATGGGCCAGCGCAGGCAGCAGTTGTTCGTGCAGAGCCAGTGCAGCGCTCACATGAATCGTGGTCGGGATGATGTCGTTGCTGCTCTGCCCGCAGTTGACGTGGTCATTGGGGTTGACCTCTTCGCCCAGCACACGCGTGGCGAGCGTGGCGATCACCTCGTTGGCGTTCATGTTGGTACTGGTGCCGGAACCGGTCTGAAAGATATCGACCGGAAAATGCGCCATGTAGTCACTGGCCAGCAGGTCTTTCACGGCACTGACAATCGCCCTGCTCTGCCCTTCGCTGATCTGCTCCAGCTCCAGGTTCGCCTGCGCTGCAGCCGCCTTGGCCAGCAACAGGGCACGAATGAATTGCCGCGGCATACGTTGATGGCTGATCGGAAAGTTTTCCACCGCACGCTGAGTCTGCGCGCCGTAAAGGGCCTCGGCCGGGACCTGTAGCTGGCCCATGCTGTCGCGTTCGATACGGGTATTACTCATCGCAATGTCCTTGCACCAGTTCAGAGAGGGAAATAGAGGGCTGTAGCACGCAGGTCGCCAGTTGATGAACACAGGCTTGCCAGCGCTGACGCCGCGCAGGCGTGGAGGCGATTGCCTGTAAATCACGCAGCGGACGCCAGGCCTGATCCAGACACAGGCAGCGCCAGTGCCACGGCAATGCCGTATCGCGTGCGGTGTCTATCAAAAGACGGAAAGTGGTTTCGGCAATCATGGGCTGGGGCGTGGCGGTAAAACGCGCCAGATAGCGCCCTTCGGCGAGGTAGTGCTCGATCAGCCGAGGCTCGTCGGGCTCAAGGGCGCAACGAATCCGCAGACTCAATCCACGCCAGTTTTCCAGATAAGACAGCTCGTGCAGAACAGAACCCATGACCGCAGCTCATTTTAGAAATGATATTTATTATTAAATGATATAAATAATCATTACAAGCTCGATCTTGAGCGAGTGCGTCATACAGAGGTGCTGAGATGCCCGCTTTGCTGCCGGTTCCCGGCAGTTCGCGGACGAGTCCGCTCCTACAAAACCTGGATATCGCGGACAAGCGTAGGGCTGCTTCGGCCCGGAGGGCGTGGGAGCGGACTTGTCCGCGATGGGCTGCAAAGCGGCCCTAAAACAGGCCACCTTGGCTGTATCTGGTGCACCGAGGCGCTTGGTTTTGCTGCCGGTTCCCGGCAGTTCGCGGACGAGTCCGCTCCTACAAAACCTGGATATCGCGGACAAGCGTAGGGCTGCTTCGGCCCGGAGGGCGTGGGAGCGGACTTGTCCGCGATGGGCTGCAAAGCGGCCCTAAAACAGGCCACCTTGGCTGTATCTGGTGCACCGAGGCGCTTGGTTTTGCTGCCGGTTCCCGGCAGTTCGCGGACGAGTCCGCTCCTACAAAACCTGGATATCGCGGACAAGCGTAGGGCTGCTTCGGCCCGGAGGGCGTGGGAGCGGACTTGTCCGCGATGGGCTGCAAAGCGGCCCTAAAACAGGCCACCTTGGCTGTATCTGGTGCACCGAGGCGCTTGGTTTTGCTGCCGGTTCCCGGCAGTTCAAGGACGAGTCCGCTCCTACAAAAGCTGGATATCGCGGACCAGCGAAGCGTCGCTAGGCTCAGCTACCCGCTACGGTCATACGCTCGATCAGCACCGAGCCGGTTCGGATGTTGCTGCGCAGTTCAAGATCGCTGCCAACGGCGACGATCTGCTTGAACATGTCACGCATGTTGCCGGCAATCGTCACTTCCTGAACCGGAAATTGTATTTCCCCGTTCTCGACCCAGAAACCTGCTGCGCCCCGCGAATAGTCACCGGTAACCATGTTCAGGCCGCTGCCCATCAATTCGGTTACCAGCAAGCCACGGCCCATACGTCGAATCAGCGCGGCCTGATCTTCCGAACCATGGGTGACGAACAGGTTATGCACCCCGCCCGCATTGGCAGTGCTCGGCATGCCCAGCTTGCGGCCGGAATAAGTACTCAGCACATAGGAAACCAGATCGCCGCCTTCCACGAACGGTTTGGCAAACGTCGCCAGACCGTCGCTGTCGAACGCCGAACTGCCCATTGCGTGCTTCAAGTGCGGACGCTCATCAATGGTCATCCACTCCGGGAACAGCCGCTGACCCAAGGCCCCCTCAAGAAATGACGACTTGCGGTACAGGTTGCCACCGGAAATGGCACCGAGAAAGCTGCCGAACAGGCCACCTGCCAGTTCTGCGGCAAACAGCACCGGCACTTCACAGGTCGGCACAGGACGCGCACCCAGACGGCTCGCCGCACGCAACGCAGCCTTGCGACCAATGCTCTGGGCATCAGCCAGCAGCTCACCTTGGCGATTGACGTCGTACCAGTAATCACGCTGCATCTGGCCTTCGCCCTCGGCGATCATCACGCAACTGAGGCTGTGCCGCGTTGATGCATAACCGCCGATGAAGCCGTTGCTGTTGCCATACACACGGCAGCCCTGATGGGTATTGAGCGTGGTGCCGTCGGCGTTCTTGATCCGGCTGTCGGCGTCGAAGGCCGCGGCTTCGCAGATCAGCGCTTTCTCGATGGCCTGCTCGGGCGTTATGTCCCAAGTATGATAAAGGTCGAAATCCATGACCTCTTTGGCCATCAGCGCAGCATCAGCCAGCCCGGAGCTTTCGTCTTCGGAGGTGTGCTCGGCAATCGCCAATGCAGCGGCAACGGTTTCACGAATGGCATCGGCACCCGTGGCCGAGGTGCTGGCCGAGCCCTTGCGCTGCCCGACATACAGGGTGATACCGAAACCCTGGTCGCGGTTGAACTCTACGGTTTCAACTTCACGCTGACGGACCGATGTCGACAGCCCCTGATCCACCGACACTGCGACTTCGCAGGCGCTGGCGCCCTGACGCCGGGCTTCGGCGATAATCTGCTCGACCTGTTCCTGCAGTTCGGGCAAGGCTTGCGGACCGACGCTTTGGGTTGCACTCATGACTTTCTCCATCAAATTCTTCTTTCAGCACAGGCCGAATACCGACCGGGCCGGACAAGCGGCCCACGACTGGTTATCATGGCGGCGTTTCTTTGCGGACTGCCCCCATGGTTGATTCTTACGACGACTCCCTCGACGGGGAGAAAAGCAAAACCCAGGTCAAACGAGAGCTGCATGCTCTGGTCGACCTCGGCGAGCGACTGACAACACTCAAAGCCGATGTGCTGGCCAAGCTGCCGCTGACCGACGCTTTGCGCAAGGCCCTGGCCGAAGCGCCCAAGCACACGGCGAACATCGCGCGAAAGCGGCATATTCTGTTCATTGGCAAGCTGATGCGCGATCAGGACCAGGAAGCCATTCTGGTGTTGCTGGACCAACTCGATGCCTCCACTCGCCAATACAACGAACGTTTTCACAATCTGGAGCGCTGGCGTGATCGCCTGATCGCGGGTGATGACGCCGACCTCGAGAAATTCGTTGTCGAATACCCCGATGCCGACCGCCAGCAGCTGCGCTCGCTGATTCGTCAGGCGCAACACGAAGTTGCACGTAACAAACCGCCGGCCACCAGCCGAAAAATCTTCAAATACATCCGTGAGCTGGACGAACTTCAACGCGGTCTGCGTTGATTTCAACCGCGGGGCCGGCAGCAGCAAGCGGCCAGCCCCGACTCACCTTCAACTACCCGTACCACCTACCGTGATCGCATCGATTTTCAGCGTGGGCTGACCCACACCGACCGGCAGAGACTGGCCGTCCTTCCCGCACGTCCCCACGCCGCTATCGAGCGACAGGTCGTTGCCCACCATCGATACCCTGCTCATGGCTTCCGGCCCGTTACCGATCAAGGTCGCACCCTTGACCGGCGCAGTGATTTTGCCGTCCTCGATCAAATAAGCCTCGCTGGTCGAAAACACGAATTTGCCGCTGGTGATATCCACCTGACCGCCACCCAGATTGGCGCAGTAAATACCGCGCTTCACCGAGGCGATGATTTCCTGCGGGTCGCTCTGCCCGCCCAGCATGTAGGTATTGGTCATACGTGGCATCGGCAGGTGAGCGTAGGACTCTCGACGACCGTTACCAGTCCGTGCTACACCCATCAAGCGGGCATTGAGTTTGTCCTGCATGTAGCCCTTGAGCACGCCGTTCTCAATCAGTGTGGTGCACTCGGTCGGTGTGCCTTCGTCATCGACACTCAGCGAGCCGCGACGCCCTGCAAGGGTACCGTCGTCAACAATCGTGCAAAGTTTCGATGCAACCATCTCGCCCATGCGCCCGCTGTAAGCCGAACTGCCCTTGCGATTGAAGTCACCTTCAAGGCCGTGACCAACCGCCTCGTGCAGCAGCACGCCTGACCAACCGGAACCCAGCACCACCGGCAATGTGCCTGCCGGAGCAGGAATCGCTTCCAGGTTGACCAGCGCCTGACGCAGCGCTTCACGCGCGTAGCCCATGGCACGATCATCAGTCAGGAAATAACGGTAATCCGTACGTCCGCCACCGCCATGCCCGCCCCGCTCACGGCGACCGTTCTGCTCGACAATGACACTGACGTTGAAGCGCACCAGCGGACGCACATCGGCGGCCAGACTGCCATCGGCGGCGGCCACCAGAATGCGCTCCCAGACACCGGCCATGCTCACCGACACCTGCTGGATACGCGAATCCAGCGCGCGCGTTGCGACGTCAATGCGCTTGAGCAGTTCGACCTTCTCGGCGCGGCTCAGCACTTCCAGAGGATTATCCGGGGCGTACAACTGGGCCACATCCTGCGAGGTAAAAGCCTGCACCCGGCCATTCTGCCCAGCGCGGGAGATGGAACGGGCAGCACGGGCAGCGGTGCGCAGTGCGTCCTCAGTGATAGCGTTGCTGTAAGCGAAACCAGTCTTTTCGCCCGATTGAGCGCGCACGCCCACGCCTTGATCGAGATTGAAACTGCCTTCCTTGACGATGCCGTCTTCGAGCGACCAGGACTCGGAGATCATGCCCTGAAAATACAGATCAGCCGCGTCGATACCCGGCCCGGCAAGCTCTCCGAGCACCGATTGCAGGCTGTCGAGGCTCAGGCCACCAGGGGCCAGAAGATGTTCGCTGACTGAGGACAGATCACTCATATTCACTCCGAAGCAGGCCGCATGGCGTCCTGCGAAAAAAAGCGCCGGTGACTGGACACCGGCATCCGCGCCCGTATGGACGCCTGTTCTTCACTGTCGCGCTTGGCCAGCAGCACGGCTTCACCCTGTGCCTGCTCGGCCAGTACGCGGCCCCATGGATCAACGATGGCCGCGTGCCCGTAAGTCTCGCGAGGCCCTGGATGGACCCCGCCCTGTGCCGCCGCCAGCACGTAACACTGGGTTTCGATGGCGCGCGCCCGGATCAGAATGTCCCAGTGCGCAGCACCCGTTACCGCAGTAAAAGCTGACGGCGCGGTAATCAGTTCAGCACCGGCCTCCCGTAGCGCGGTGTACAGCTCGGGAAAGCGCAAGTCATAACAGACTGTCAGCCCCACGCGCCCTACAGGTGTATCGGCCACCACCACATTGTTTCCGTGAGCATAGTCATCGGATTCACGGTAGCGGCCCCGATTGTCAGCAACATCCACATCAAACAGATGCAGCTTGTCATACCGGGCCACCTGCTCACCGTGTTCATCGATCAGCAACGAACACGCCGTCACCTTGCCATCGGGTGGCTCATCCGGCGGCAGTGGCAAGGTTCCGGCAACAATCCATAACTTGAGGTCGCGAGCGGCCAGTTTCAACCATGGCAGGATCGGCCCATGCCCATGAGCTTCGGCACGACCGATGTTGGCCACGTCACGCCGCCCCATGGCAACAAAGTTTTCGGGCAGCACCGCGAGCCGCGCGCCACCTTCGGCTGCCTGCTCCAGCAAGCGGCGAGCGCTGACCAGATTAGCCTGGACATCGCTTTGGCTGACCATCTGAATCACAGCAAAGGACATGGCGACCCGCTCCTTGATGACCTGGCCACCACTGTACTCCATGCGGCGCTATTGGGGCTTTTCAAATGGCTTGTCGAACGTGATCTTCGGCTCTTTCCAAGGCCCTTCGACCTTGTATTGCACGCTGGCGAAGCGGGCAACCCTGTCGCCCAGCAGCTTGTCGACCAGGAACAGCGCGCCGCCAATGGCTGGCGCACCGACAATTAGTGCCGCGATCGGCAGGTTGTTGGTCACCGGCAAGGTCACCAGCAGCTTCGCATCAACGCGGTCGCGGACCATGTCCAGCGTACCGTTGAGCTCAAGATTACTCGACGGCCCGGTCAGGGTAATCGGGTTGCGCGTCACATAAACACCGTCACTGGCGACCAGCAGCCCTTTGACCCGGTCGTAACTGAGCCCTTTGCCCAGCAGGTCGGAGAAGTCCAGGCGCAAGCGACGGCCGATGGAGTTGAAATTCAACAATCCAAACACCCGCAGCGCCTGAGCACCGCCTTCTACCTCGACAAACTGGCCTCTGTTCAACGTCGCATCCAGGCTGCCGGAATAGCGCTTGAGGCCCACCCAGGCAGGCGAACCCGGCCAGCGTCCGTCGACATTCATTTCGAAACTTTCACTGGTGACCGTCGGCGCGAAGTTCCAGGCCTTGAGCACGTCGGCCAGATTCTTGCCTGCCACACGCCCCTTGAACGAGCTGCTGCTGGAGCCCGGAGTGCCCTCCCAGGCACCATCGCCCTCGAGCAAAATACCTTTGAGCCCCAGACTCAGGTCGGACATGCGCATACCGGTCGCCGTCGGGCGGGTTTTCAGCGACCAGGCACCCAGTAACTGGTCACCCTGAAACAGCTGGGCAATCTTCACGTCCAGCGCAGGAATATTGTGCGGGTCGATATCCGCCAGAGGGTCAGGCGCGTTCTCGACGACCGCCGCATTCGGATCAGAGGCAGGCAGTCGCACGTAGAGCATGTTGATACCGATCGGCGTGGACTTCGCGTCGGGCAGCACGGCAGTTCCCTTGGCCAGCGCGCTGTCCAGCGACAAGGCCCAGGCCGCAGCATTGCGCTGCAATTGAACACGTACGTTATCCAGCGTGGTGCCCATCGCCGTCAGCTTGCCGATCTGCAGGTCGACGCTGTTGAGCAGTTGTTTTGCGCTGCCGCCCGGATCATTGCCGGTATATCGTCCAGCCAGCTCCTGCCAGGGCGCTACGTCCAGCTCAGACAATTCGCCACGAATCCGCAGCCCTTTGGCGTCCGGCACTATCGCCCCGCCGCGCCCCAGATATAGCTCGCCGCGACCGTCGGCAAACTTGCCATTCGGTGCGGCAAAAGCAAAGTTGGCCTGATCGTTATACGCCGCGCCAAGCCTGCGCTCCGTGCCTTGCAGGGTCATGCGGAACTCGCTGGGACGCTCCTCCTCGGCAATCTTGCCAAACGGTGCAGGCAGATCGATTGCCACGCCCTTGAGCGTGGAGTTGATCACCAGTGGGCAGTCCTTGCTGTCCAGAGTCAATTGCAGCTGATACGGTAAGTCACCCGACACCGGCAGTGGCTGGGTAACGCTCAGCCAGTCGGTCAGCCGCTTCACGGTGATCTGCCCGTTTGCCACAATGCGTGTCACGTTGTCGCCTGGCTTGCCTTCGGCAGCGATTTCTGCGGTCACGGGACGATCAAATGCTTGCGCCTTGATGCCCTTGCCGCTCAGCCCTTTAGCGCTGTCAAAGCGGAAATCGCCCTTGAGGCGAGTCAATTCCAGAACCGGGTCGACCAGCTTCAGCCGCGCATTGTCGGTACTGAAATCCACCACAACCTTTGGCTCGACGCCCTTGGCCAGCGGAATATCCAGCTTCAGCTTGCCATCCAGCGGACCTTCCCCGGTCCAGCCGGCAAACGTGCTGGCCGTGCCGATGGGCGCTTGCTGGAGAATCTTCAGGCCATCGATCAGATTGCCGGAGAAACTGCCATCGACCAGCAGGTGGCTGTCCTGACCTGCCGGGACGTGGGGAATATTGACCAGCACGTTGCTTAC
Organism: Pseudomonas syringae group sp. 243L2; assembly: GCF_032587875.1. Classification (NCBI taxonomy): domain Bacteria; kingdom Pseudomonadati; phylum Pseudomonadota; class Gammaproteobacteria; order Pseudomonadales; family Pseudomonadaceae; genus Pseudomonas; species Pseudomonas syringae group sp. 243L2. The sequence continues at coordinate 441,816 of NZ_JAWHPL010000019.1, read as the reverse complement.
TTTGGTATCGAGCAACTGCCCTTTGCTTGCCTTGACTCGCACGCCGCTGTTTTCGACGTAAACCTTGCCGTCGACTCCGGTCAACGAAGGCCAGCCCGGCTGGAACGCCAGCGTTGCGTTGCTGACATCGAAAAACAGGCTGATGACGCGTGCGGTGTCGGGCGAACTCTTGTTCAGCGACCCTTGATACTGAAAGAAACCCTGCTTGACCGCACCACTCACCACGGCGGTGCGCAGCCAGTGATCAAGCTCGGGACTGAGGGCTGTAGGCAGATACTTGCTGGTGTAACGGCCATCGCCGTCGACCATGCCGACCCGCAGGTCCATGTAGTCTTCCTGCTCATGGCTGAGATGAATCCTGATCAGAAAGTCTGCCGCGATCTTGCCTTCGTCACCGAGCACCTTGATATACGGCGCGATCAGGGTAAATGCCTGATCATCGAGCTTCCAGGTCAGACGGGCATTGGCCTTCTGGTAGCGCCAGGGCTTGGCGAAGATAGGGTCCAGATGAAGCATAAAGTCATTGGTGTCGAGCCGCAGTTCGCCCTGGCCCAGATCGCCGCTGATGGCACCGGTGACATTTCCGGCCGCCGGGGCACCGTGATAGGCGTTGAACCCCACCTTGTCCAGATTGGCGGCAAAGCTCAGGCGCTTGTCGCCGGTTGCCTGTGGACGGTAATCCAGCAACACGTTACGCAGCCCGCCTGTCACCTTGAGACCGTCGACCACTGCCATGGCTTTCTCCGGCAACGGTGCGAGGGAATCAATAAGCGGCGTGAGCGGCGTCAGGTCCAGGCGATCGGCCTGCACATGCCAGAGTTCTTCGCTGTCGGGCGTCGCAGCGGTTTGTGTGAGTTGCAGGCGGCTTTCCCAGCGCTTTTCGCCCAGGCTCATCGCCAGTGAATCGAGGTTCAGGTCGAAACCTGTGTCAGTGCGCGCAAACCAGGCGTTGAGCGCGAGATTGTCGACAGTCGAGGGTTTGCGACCGGCATAAACGCCTTTGACATGCGGCGCATTAAGCCGCGCAGTCGCGCTTTGCACAGTGCCCTTGCCCCAGCTCATCCACAGCTCGCCACCGGCCTGCAGCTTCGACAGTGTCCATTCCCGCGTGAGGCTTTTTGGCAACCACTTGGCCCAGTCGCTTTGCGGCAGGCTGGCGTAGACATCTGCCTCGCCGTCCTTCCACTGACTGGCCTGGATACGTGAACGCACATTCAGGGCAAACGGCTGACCATCCGGCAGCGTCAGGCGTGCATCAAGGCGCTGGTGATAAATGCCTGTGGCCAGACTGAGGTTTACATAGGTCAGGGTCAGCGGCGCGGCGTCAAACGGTTGCACAGTGACCTGGCTGTCGAGCAGCGACAAGTGCGAGACCATCTGCATTTGCTCAAGCACTTGCCCGGGGTCGAACGGGCTGTCGTTGCGCACTGGCAAGCCCTGTACCGACCAGTTGCCCTCCTTGTCCTGCCTGAGCATGAACTGCAGGCCGTCCACCTCGAGATGAGCGATGCGCACTTGACGCGCCAGCAGGCTTTCCCAGAGGTCGGGAACAACCCTTACACGATCAAGACGCACAGCACTGGAACCCTCTCCGACCATGACGTCGTGAGCCAGAAAAACCGGGGCAAACCGGCTCCAGCTGCCTTCCAGACTGCCAATGCTCAACGGCATGCCAAGCGCGCTGCTGGCCCTGGTTTCCACATCCACACGGTATTCGGCAACCAGCGGCGTGAGCTGACGCCCGAGGCTTACGTACAACGCCGCGAGCACCAAAACCAGTGCGCACAGGCTCAGCCCCCAACGGGTCAGGGTTGCAACAAGGCGAGGAAGACGACCCATCTCAGGATGCCCTCCGCTGCGGGATACAAGCAGCGGAATCGGCGAATCGATTCCGGCTCAGGTGTGCAGGTGCGTTCAGGTACAGGTTTTGCTCATTTCCCACGCATCATTCTCGATAAAACGGCATACCTGCCAGAAACCCGAAGGGCACTTGTCATCATATTTCAAACGATCAGCACCCTCAGAGCAGCACCACGTCGTATTGTTCCTGCGAGTACATGGTTTCTACCTGAAAACGGATGGTCCGGCCAATGAAGCTCTCCAGTTCAGCCACATTGCCCGACTCCTCGTCGAGCAAGCGATCGACCACGCGCTGATTGGCCAGAACCCGATAACCCACCGCCTGATAGGCTCGGGCTTCTCGCAGGATCTCGCGAAAGATTTCATAGCAAATAGTCTCGGGGGTTTTCAGCTTGCCCCTACCCGCGCAGCAATGGCAGGGCTCGCAGAGCACTTGCTCAAGACTTTCACGGGTGCGCTTGCGGGTCATCTGCACCAGGCCAAGCTCGGTGATACCGATGATATTGGTTTTGGCGTGATCGCGCTCCAGCTGTTTCTCCAGCGTGCGTAACACCTGACGCTGGTGCTCACCGTCTTCCATGTCGATGAAATCGATAATGATGATGCCGCCCAGATTGCGCAGGCGCAGCTGCCGGGCAATGGCTGTCGCGGCTTCCAGGTTGGTCTTGAAGATGGTTTCTTCAAGGTTGCGATGCCCCACAAACGCGCCGGTATTGACGTCGATGGTGCTCATCGCCTCGGCCGGATCGACCACCAGATAACCACCGGACTTGAGCGGCACCTTGCGTTCGAGAGCTTTCTGGATTTCATCCTCGACCCCATAGAGGTCGAAGATCGGCCGTTCTCCCGGATAATGCTCCAGCCTGTCGGCAATCTCCGGCATCAATTCAGCCACGAACTGGGTGGTCTTCTGAAAGGTTTCCCGCGAGTCGATGCGGATTTTTTCGATACGCGGGCTCACCAGGTCACGCAAGGTACGCAGGGCCAGGCCCAGGTCCTCATAAATCACCGTAGGCGGGCTGACGGTCTTGATCTGCTCGCCGATCTGATCCCAGAGCCTGCGCAGATAGCGGATATCCATGAGGATTTCATCAGCACCGGCACCTTCGGCCGCGGTACGCAGAATAAAGCCTCCGGCCTCTTTGATACCTTCCAGGGCGACACAATCGCTGACAACTTTTTTCAGTCGTTCACGCTCTGCCTCGTCCTCGATTTTCAGGGAAATGCCTACATGCGCAGTGCGCGGCATGTACACCAGATACCGTGACGGAATGGAGAGCTGGGTAGTCAGCCGCGCGCCTTTGCTGCCGATGGGGTCCTTGGTGACTTGCACCACAAGGCTCTGGCCGTCATGCACCAGCGACGCAATGCTCTCGACGGCAGGCCCTTCACGCATGGATATTTCCGAGGCATGAATGAATGCAGCGCGGTCCAGACCGATATCGATGAACGCCGCCTGCATGCCGGGAAGCACCCGCACTACCTTGCCTTTGTAGATATTGCCGACGATGCCGCGGCGTTGGGTACGCTCGACGTGCACCTCTTGCAGAACACCGTTTTCTACCACTGCCACCCGTGATTCCATCGGGGTGATGTTGATCAGGATCTCTTCACTCATGACTCGTCACCTTCCAGGCATTGCCAGCAGGGTATGCCGAAATGGCCAAGCAGTTCTGCGGTTTCACACAGAGGCAGACCAACCACCCCAGAATAGCTGCCTTGCAGGCCCTCGACGAAAATCGCCGCCAGCCCTTGAATGGCATAGCCTCCGGCCTTGTCGGCAGGCTCGCCACTGGCCCAGTAGGCTTGGGCCTCGTGGGGTTGAATCGGGCGAAAGCGCACGCGACTGGTCACAATACGGGTTTCACTGCGATGCCGATCACTCAGCGCAACGGCAGTCATCACTTCGTGCTCGCGCCCGGACAGGGCCGTCAGCATGGCCAGAGCATCCGCCTCATCGGCCGGCTTGCCGAGAATGCGCCCATCAAGCACCACCGCCGTGTCAGCGCCCATCACGCAGGCCTGTTGTTCGGCCGCCAGCACAGACAGCCCGGCCTGGGCCTTGCCGAGCGCAAGACGCTCGACATAGGCAGCCGGGGTTTCGTGGTCGAAGGGAGTTTCGTCAATCTGAGCGTTCAGTACGGTAAAGGACACACCGATCTGAGTCAGAAGTTCGCGGCGGCGCGGCGAGCCAGAAGCCAGATAAAGCGAGGGCATAAGGACATCTCCGTGTCTGTTCGGGTGAGCGCCAGGGACGCAGCGGGGCGTCGCGCTCACCTTGCGCTTAATTGATTTTCAAACGTTTGCGCAATCCACGCAGGCCATAGCTGATCCAGGGCCACAACAGGGCACTGACCAGCGCGGGTAGAACCAGCGCCAGCGTAGGCTGACGGTTGCCGGTCAATGCACTCAGCCAGAGCTGCGCAAGCTGCGCCAGACCGAATACGACCAACAGCACCAGACATTGCTGCCACATGGGGAACATACGCAGACGCTGCTGCAGGGACATCACCAGAAACGTGATCAGGCTGAGGATCAGCGCATTCTGGCCAAGCAATGTGCCATACAGCACATCTTCCATCAGCCCCAGTATCCACGCAGTGGTCATACCGTATTTGTGCGGCAGCGCCAGAACCCAGAAGGTCAGCAACAGGGCCAGCCACAAGGGCCGGAAAATTTCCATGAATTGCGGCAGCGGCGAAACGCTCAGCAACAGACCGATCGCAAACGTCAGCCAGACCACCCAGCCATTGCGCCCGGAAACATGACTAACCATCGATAGGCTCCCGAGCAGTGGAAGGTCTTGAAGCAGGCGGCTGTGAAGCAGCAGGCCGGGCGGCAGGCCTTGCCGGTGTCACAGGCGCTGCAGCCGGCGCAGGCGTTGTCGATTGCGCAGCAGGCTTGTGCGTTGCAGTGCTGCCCGGGAATACCGGAACAGTTGCTTGCGGCCACATCGGGAAAGCAGGTGTCGGCGGCGGCAGGGTCGCCATCACTGAAGGCTCGATACCCTTGTCGATGGATTCCTGCGCTTGCGCCGCGTCGGCAGCCCGCTCTTCCGGCGAACGGCCGTCCGAGAACACCAGCAGCAGATAACGGCTGCGATTCAATGCGGCGGTTGGCACGGCACGCACGATTGCGAACGGCTGGCCGGAGTCGTGAATCACTTCCTTGACCGTAGCCACCGGGTAGCCAGCCGGGAAGCGCTGCCCCAGGCCGGAACTGACCAGCAGATCGCCCTCTTTGATGTCGGCAGTATCTGCCACATGTCGAAGCTCAAGCCGTTCAGGGTTGCCGGTGCCGCTGGCGATAGCACGCAGGCCGTTGCGATTCACCTGCACCGGAATGCTGTGGGTCGTATCAGTCAGCAGCAGGACCCGCGAGGTGTACGGCATCAGCTCGACAACCTGGCCCATCAGGCCACGCGCATCGAGCACCGGCTGGCCCAGCACAACGCCGTCGCGCTCGCCCTTGTTGATGATGATGCGATGGGTGAAGGGGTTCGGGTCCATGCCGATCAACTCGGCGACCTCGACCTTTTCGTTGACCAGCGCAGAAGAGTTCAGCAACTCACGCAAACGAACATTCTGCTCGGTCAGTGCCGCCAGCTTTTGCAGGCGACCTTGCAGGAGCAACGCTTCGGTCTTGAGTTTTTCGTTTTCGGCGATCAGCTCTGTGCGGCTGCCGAACTGACTGGCAACGCCTTGATACAAACGTTGTGGCAGATCAACGATCCAGTAGGACTGCATGAGCACCATCGACATCTGGCTGCGCACGGGCTTGAGGATCGTAAAGCGGGCGTCGACAACCATCAACGCAACCGACAGAACGGCCAGCACCAGCAGACGTACGCCCAGCGAAGGGCCTTTTGCGAAAAGCGGTTTAATAGGCCGCTCCTCCGGGGCATGCGATCGTTGGATCGAACTTCGATTGGCAATTATTCATGCGGTATGTAACCGGCCTGGACAAATGAAAGAGATAGGCACCCTGTTTCGGTGTCAGCACGATGCATACAGGTAGCACATACGCCACCTGCATACAAAAGACTCCGTGAAAGGCACTCCGGCGAATTACTCGCTGGAGAGCAGATCCATGGTGTGCTTATCCATCATTTCCAGCGCACGGCCACCGCCGCGGGCTACGCAGGTCAGCGGGTCTTCGGCAACGATCACCGGCAGACCTGTTTCCTGAGCCAGCAATTTGTCCAGATCACGCAGCAATGCACCGCCACCGGTCAGGACCAGACCACGCTCGGCGATGTCCGAGGCCAGTTCCGGAGGCGACTGCTCCAGAGCGCTCTTGACCGCCTGAACGATGGTCGCCAATGACTCCTGAAGCGCTTCAAGCACTTCGTTGGAGTTCAGGGTGAACGCACGTGGCACGCCTTCAGCCAGGTTGCGGCCGCGAACGTCGACTTCACGCACTTCACCGCCCGGGTAGGCCGTACCGATTTCCTGCTTGATGCGCTCGGCGGTGGATTCGCCGATCAGGCTGCCGTAGTTACGACGCACATAAGTGATGATCGCTTCATCGAAACGGTCGCCGCCTACACGTACGGATTCGGCATACACCACACCGTTCAGGGAAATCAGCGCGATCTCGGTGGTGCCGCCGCCGATGTCGACAACCATCGAACCGCGAGCTTCTTCCACCGGCAGACCGGCACCGATTGCAGCGGCCATTGGCTCTTCGATCAGGAATACTTCGCGTGCACCTGCACCCAGGGCAGATTCGCGAATGGCACGACGCTCAACCTGGGTGGATTTGCACGGAACGCAGATCAGCACACGAGGGCTGGGCTGCAGAAAGCTGTTTTCGTGGACCTTGTTGATGAAGTACTGCAACATTTTTTCGCAGACGCTGAAGTCGGCGATAACGCCGTCTTTCATTGGACGAATGGCTGCGATGTTGCCTGGAGTACGGCCCAGCATGCGCTTGGCTTCGGTACCGACGGCCACGACACTCTTCTGGTTGCCGTGAGTACGAATGGCAACGACAGAGGGTTCATTCAGAACGATACCGCGCTCACGCACGTAGATAAGGGTGTTGGCAGTGCCCAGGTCGATGGATAGATCACTGGAAAACATGCCACGCAGTTTCTTGAACATGGGAAAGGGACCCTAGGGAACGCGTGGTAAAAAAAGTGCGGCAAACTCTAACAACGACAGGGATTTTGGGCAAGGAGCCAATATGCTAAATTGGCGGTTTTCCGAACATGACCCTCGACGTTAGCGGCTTGAGACAGTAATAACGCGATAGTGTTCCGCAATTGGCAACAAAGCAAATCCATAAGCATTCCACTGGAGATACCCCATGGCGCTTGAACGCTCCGACGTGGAAAAGATCGCTCATCTGGCCCGACTGGGTCTCAATGACGCCGATATCCCGCGTACCACCGAAGCACTTAACAGCATTCTTGGGCTGGTCGATCAGATGCAAGCGGTCGACACCACTGGCATCGAACCTCTGGCCCACCCGCTGGAAGCCACCCAGCGCCTGCGCGAAGACGCCGTCACCGAGCGAAATCGTCGTGACACTTACCAAGCCATCGCACCAGCGGTCCAAGACGGCCTCTATCTGGTTCCGAAAGTCATCGAGTAAGGGAAAGCGCCTGCATGCATCAAATGACTCTGGCCGAGATCGCTCGCGGACTCGCCGAAAAAAAGTTTTCTTCTGAAGAGCTGACCCGCGTTCTGCTGTCGCGTATCGCGACGCTCGACCCGCAGCTCAACAGCTTCATCAGCCTCACCGAAGACCTGGCCATCACTCAGGCCCAGGCGGCAGACGCTCGGCGCGCCGCCGGTGAGAACGGCCCGCTGCTCGGCGCCCCGCTGGCGCACAAGGACCTGTTCTGCACTCAGGGAATTCGTACCAGTTGCGGCTCCCGGATGCTCGACAACTTCAAGGCGCCGTATGACGCCACGGTTGTGTCGAAACTGGCTTCGGCAGGCACGGTAACGCTGGGCAAGACCAACATGGACGAATTCGCCATGGGTTCGGCCAACGAATCCAGCCATTACGGCGCGGTGAAAAACCCGTGGAATCTGCAATGCGTGCCCGGAGGCTCTTCCGGTGGTTCGGCAGCGGCGGTTGCTGCACGCCTGCTGCCTGCCGCAACCGGCACCGACACCGGCGGCTCGATTCGCCAGCCTGCGGCACTGACCAACCTCACTGGCCTCAAGCCTACCTATGGTCGTGTGTCGCGCTGGGGCATGATTGCCTACGCTTCAAGCCTCGATCAGGCAGGGCCAATGGCGCGCACCGCCGAAGATTGCGCACTGCTGCTGCAAGGCATGGCCGGCTTCGACCCGCAGGACTCGACCAGCATCGACGAGCCGGTTCCGGACTACTCCGCCAGCCTCAATACCTCGCTCAAGGGGCTGCGTATTGGCGTACCGAAAGAGTATTTCAGCGCAGGCCTGGACCCGCGTATCGCGCAATTGGTGCATGAAAGCGTCAAGGAGCTGGAAAAACTCGGTGCGGTCGTCAAGGAAGTCAGCCTGCCAAACCTGCAACACGCAATCCCGGCCTACTACGTCATCGCGCCGGCTGAGGCCTCGTCCAACCTGTCGCGCTTCGACGGCGTGCGTTTCGGCTACCGCTGCGAAGACCCGAAAGACCTGACCGACCTGTACAAGCGTTCCCGCGCTGAAGGCTTTGGCCCGGAAGTCCAGCGCCGCATCATGGTGGGCGCCTATGCGCTGTCGGCGGGCTACTACGACGCTTATTACCTGCAAGCGCAGAAGATCCGTCGCCTGATCAAGAACGATTTCATGAGTGCATTTGCCGAAGTCGACGTAATCCTCGGCCCGACCACGCCCAACCCGGCCTGGAAAATCGGCGCCAAGACCAACGATCCGATTGCCGAATACCTGGAAGACTTCTACACCATCACCGCCAACCTGGCGGGCCTGCCCGGCTTGTCCATGCCCGCAGGCTTTGTCGATGGCCTGCCGGTCGGCGTGCAGTTGCTCGCTCCGTATTTCCAGGAAGGCCGTCTCTTGAATGTGGCGCATCAGTATCAGCAAGTCACCGACTGGCACACTCGCGCACCTGAAGGCTTCTGAGGAGAAACACATGCAATGGGAAGTCGTCATCGGGCTGGAGATTCATACCCAGCTTTCGACCCAATCAAAGATTTTTTCCGGTAGCGCCACCACGTTCGGCTCCGAGCCCAACACCCAGGCCAGCCTCGTCGATCTGGGCATGCCCGGCGTTCTGCCGGTGCTGAACAAGGAAGCCGTGCGCATGGCCGTCAAGTTCGGCCTGGCGGTGGATGCCGAAATCGGCCAGCACAACGTGTTTGCCCGCAAGAACTACTTCTACCCCGACCTGCCCAAGGGCTACCAGATCAGCCAGATGGAGCTGCCGATTGTCGGCAAGGGCCACCTGGACATCACTCTGGAAGACGGCACAGTCAAGCGCATCGGCATCACCCGCGCGCATCTTGAGGAAGATGCAGGCAAAAGCCTGCACGAAGACTTCCAGGGCATGACCGGTATCGACCTGAACCGTGCCGGCACGCCGCTGCTGGAAATCGTTTCCGAGCCGGACATGCGCAGTGCCAAGGAAGCCGTGGCCTATGTAAAAGCCATTCATGCGATCGTCCGTTATCTGGGCATCTGTGACGGCAACATGGCCGAAGGCTCGTTGCGTTGCGACTGCAACGTGTCGATTCGCCCGAAGGGCCAGGTCGAGTTCGGCACACGTTGCGAGATCAAGAACGTCAACTCGTTCCGCTTCATCGAGAAGGCGATCAACAGCGAGATCCAGCGCCAGATCGATCTGATCGAAGACGGCGGCAAGGTTATCCAGCAGACCCGCCTGTACGATCCGAACACCAACGAAACCCGCGCCATGCGCAGCAAGGAGGAAGCCAACGACTACCGTTACTTCCCCGACCCGGACCTGTTGCCGGTGATCATCGAGGATTCGTTCCTCGAAGAAACCCGCGCCACATTGCCGGAACTGCCGCCGCAGAAGCGCGAACGTTTCCAGAGCCAGTTCGGCCTGTCGACCTACGATGCCAGTGTGCTGGCCTCCAGCCGCGAGCAGGCCGACTACTTCGAGCAGGTGGTCAGCATCAGCGGTGACGCCAAGCTGGCCGCCAACTGGGTCATGGTCGAACTGGGCAGCCTGCTGAACAAACAGGGCCTGGAAATCGAACAGTCGCCAGTCAGTGCCGAGCAACTGGGTGGCATGCTCAAGCGCATCACCGACAACACCATTTCCGGCAAGATCGCGAAAATGGTTTTCGAGGCGATGGCCAATGGCGAAGGCAGTGCCGATGAAGTCATCGACAAGCGCGGCCTGAAGCAGGTAACCGACAGCGGTGCCATCGAATCGATGCTCGACGAGATGCTGGCTGCCAACGCGGAGCAGGTCGAACAATATCGCGCCGCTGATGAAGCCAAGCGCGGCAAGATGTTCGGTTTCTTCGTCGGTCAGGCAATGAAAGCCTCCAAAGGCAAGGCCAACCCGCAGCAGGTCAACGAGTTGCTGAAGGCCAAGCTGGAGGGCTGATCGCTCCAATGCCGAGTACACGGTGAAGCACCGTGTTATGACGCGGAGCGTCATGAAATGCATGCCAACGCGGAGCATTGGCACGATAGGTGTTCTCGCGCGCACCTATCGTTCTTCACGCTCCAGCGTGGGGGCACCGATCTGGAAGCTTTGCGTCCACTGTTGGGTACGCGGTGCAACACGCGCACCTATCGTTCTTCACGCTCCAGCGTGGGGGCGCCGTTCTGGAAGCTCTGCGTCTACTGTTGGGTACGCGGTGCAACACGCGCACCTATCGTTCCTCACGCTCCGCGTGGGAATGCAGTTCTGGACGCTCTGCGTCCGCTGTTGCGTGCGCGCTGCGACATCGAGTTGCGACGCGGAGCGTCAGGAAATGCATGCCAGCATGGAGGATTGGCATGAGAGTCAACCACACCTACTCCGGCACTCAGGAACCCAACCCATGCGCCGCCTTATTTTTGCCTGCAGCCTGCTGACGTTACTGGCAGGCTGCGCCAATCACATCATCGACCCTCACGGTTATGACGAGACCGGCACAGCCGCTTATTACGGTGCCCGCCATCATGGCAATCGCACAGCCAGTGGCGAACCCTTCAATCAGAACGCCCTGACTGCCGCACACAGGCAGTTGCCATTCGGCACGCGCGTCAAGGTCACTAACCTGGACAACGACAGGTCAGTGGTCGTACGCATCAATGATCGCGGCCCTCACACGCGTGGTCGTTTGATCGATGTCTCTCGCGAAGCAGCCGAACAACTGGGTATGCTGCGTAGCGGCACCGCGCCAGTGCGTGTTCAGGCCCTCGATTAGCCTTAACCCCCATCAACACCAACAAGGACTCTCGTATTCTCCAGCTATCGACCCTGCCCGCCCCCGCGCTCATTCAAATGTTCAGCGGCCTGCTATTGCTGTTGATCGGGGCAGAACTTTCAGTGCGTGCGGCAGTGCATCTGGCGGCGATTTTCAAGGTCAGGCCATTGCTCATTGGCCTGACCGTGGTGGCGATGGGCACCAGCGCGCCGCAAATGGCGGTAAGCCTGCAAGCTGCGTTTGCCGATAACACCGACATCGCCGTAGGCAGCGTCATCGGTGGCAACATCTTCAATGTCCTGGTGATTCTTGGCCTATGCGCGCTGATCATCCCGTTACGCGTTGCCCGCCAGGTGCTGCACATCGATATTCCGCTGATGATCGGTGCCTGCCTGCTGGCCATCGGCCTGTCATGGAACGGCGAATTCAGCAAATTTGACGGTGCACTGCTGCTTGCAGGTTTGCTGGTCTGCCTGATTGTCATCATCCGCCAGGGCGGTCACACGCCGCGCCACGGCCATGCCGAAACAACAGAGAAACCACGCACCTTCACGCGCATCCTCATGCTTGCCGCAGGCTTGCTGCTGCTGACCGCTGGCGGGCACTTGCTGGTTGACGCGTCGGTCGTGATCGCCATCCATCTGGGGCTTTCGGAGCGCATTGTCGGCCTGACCATCATCGCCATCGGCACCTCATTGCCCGCCCTGATGACCTCGCTGATCGCGGCGTTTCGTGGCGAACGGGATATTGCAGTGGGGAATGTGATCGGCAGCAATCTGTTCAACCTGCTGGGGGTATTGGGAGTGACTGCACTGTTCGCCCCGGTGCCGCTGACGATCTCGCCGAATGCAATGGTGTTCGACCTGCCGATCATGCTCGGTGTTTCGCTGCTTTGTGTGCCGCTGTTCTATTCCGGCTACCGGATAGACCGCATGGAAGGGGTGTTTCTGCTGTCGCTGTACCTGACGTACGGGCTGCATATTCTGGCGATCAGCACTGGAATGGCACTGGCCGAAAGGCTCGAAACAAAAATGCTTACTCTGGTTCTGCCTGTGCTCGGCGTTATTGTTGCCTGGGGCACGATCCGCGCCTGGAGACGCCAGCACTGACCTCAATCCGCATCGATACAAGGGGAATGCCATGACAGACAAGACAATCAGCGAAGGCGAGCAGATCCGTCGTCAGGTAATGGGCGATGTCTACGTCGACCGTGCGCTGGGTAACGCAACCGAGTTCAGCCAGCCGCTGCAGGACTTCGTCAACGAACACGCCTGGGGCAGCGTCTGGAGTCGTGAGGGTTTGCCGCTGAAAACCCGCAGCCTGATCACCCTGGCCACCCTCACCGCCCTGAAATGCCCGCAAGAGCTAAAGGGCCATGTTCGTGGAGCACTGAACAACGGTTGCACGGTGGAGGAAATTCGCGAGGCGCTGCTGCACTGCGCGGTCTATGCCGGCGTGCCAGCAGCCATCGACGCGTTCCGTGCAGCACAGGAAGTCATCGACAGCTACGTAAAGCCGGACTAGATCCAGCCGCCCCATTGCAGAATGAAAATTCCCACGTTGGTAGTGACCGCGGCGGCCAGCGTGGTGATGACGATGATCGCGGCGGCCAGTTCGTAGTTGCCGTTGGCGGTGCGCGCCATGATGTAGCTGGCAGCGGCCGTCGGGCTCGCGAAGTACAGGAACAGAATGCCCAGTTCCGCGCCGCGAAAACCGACCAGCCAGGCGGCCAGCGTGCAGAGCAGCGGCAGCGTGATCATTTTCATGACGCTGGCACTGATCGCCAGACTGCCACTTTTACGCAGCGAGGCCAGCGACAGCGTGCCGCCGATGCAGATCAGCGCCAGCGGCAGGGTCATTTGCGCCAGATAACTGCCGGACGTCTCCAGCCACCTGGGCAGGCCTATGCTGAAGTAAGCGAAAGGCGATGCGATGATGACGCTGATGATCAACGGATTGGCCAGCACACTTTTGAACACGCTCCAGGGGTCGGACTTGATCACCGGGCTGTAAACCGCCAGCACAATTGTCGACAACGTGTTGTAGAAGACGATGACCAGCGCGGCCAGAATCGCCCCCAACGAAATGCCATAAGGGCCGTACATGCTCGCCGCCAGCGCCAGGCCGATTACCCCGTTGTTGCCACGGAACGCGCCCTGAACGTAAACGCCACGCTCTTCTTGCGGGCAGCGCCAGATCGCCCAGCCCCAGGCGAATGCGAAACTCAGCAGCGTCGCGACACTGAAAAAGATGAGCAATCTGGGTTGCAGAGCCGCGCGCAAATCAGCGTGAATGATGCCCAGAAACAGCAGCGCAGGCATCGTGACGTTGAACACCAGCCCGGAAGCCGCGACGATAAATCCGTCGTTGATAGCACCGATGCGTTTGAGCAATACGCCCAGAAACAGCATGGCAAACACCGGGGCGGTGATGTTCAGGGTTTGGAGAAAAATAGCCAGCATGCAACACACCCGGTCCCGTCGTTAGGTAGCTCATGATAGGCCACACACGACAAGCATGTTGCAAGGAATTTCCTAAAGGCTTACCTGAACAACCCCGATTCTCTGTCAGACAATGCGGCTAACCTCCACGGTCGGCTGCAATTTGCGCTCGAACACTGAAACGCCATCAAGATCGCGCAGGGCAACAGACATCTCGCCGGTCTGCCCGTCGATGTTCACTTCGCCAAAGAACTGATAACCCGCAAAAGGCGAGGTGTTCTGTGCAGGGGGCGCCTTCTGGAACACCAGTTCCGGACCGAACGTCTTGTCCAGTACATTGGGACCGAAGCTGCCCGCATTCAGCGGCCCGGCGACGAATTCCCAGAACGGGTCGAAGTCCTGAAACACGGCACGATCCGGCTGGTAATGATGCGCGGCGCAGTAATGGACATCGGCCGTCAGCCAGACACAGTCGCGAATCTTCTGCGCGCGCAGGTAGGCCAGCAATTCGGCAACCTCCAGCTCGCGGCCAAGCGCCGGTCCGTCATTGCCGTTGGCGATGGCTTCCCAGCGCGCCACACCGGGGCTCACCTCGCCATCCGGTACGCCAAGGCCGATGGGCATGTCAGCAGCAATGACCTTCCATTGCGCGCGCGACGCATTGAGTTCGCGCTTGAGCCAGTCAAGTTGCTCACGGTCAAGAAATGCAGTGGTAGGGCCCGGTTTTTCGGCCAGATTGGCATCATTGCCATCGCGGTAGCTGCGCATATCGAGGACAAAAACGTCGAGCATTGGACCGTAGGGAATCTTGCGATAAATGCGTCCGCCATTGTCGGCTTGCTGCAAGCGCAGCGGCGCGTACTCCAGATAAGCCTGGCGGGCACGCGAGGACAGCAGCTGGATATCCTTGACCTTGTAACGCTCATCAAGCTGCTTGCTGGGCGACCAGTTGTTGGTGACTTCGTGGTCATCCCATTGCCAGATCTGCGGCACTTCTGCGTTGAAGCGGCGCAGATTTTCATCCATCAGGTTATAGCGGTAATTGCCTCGGTACTCGTCGAGGGTCTCCGCCACCTTGCTTTTCGCCTCGGTGGTCAGGTTGCGCCAGATCCGCCCGCCTTCCGTGGTGATCTGCTCGGGCACTGGCCCGTCGGCGTAAATGGTGTCACCGCTGTGGATAAAAAAGTCCGGCAAACGCAAGCGCATCGCCTCATAGATACGCATGCCACCAATGTCAGGGTTGATACCGAAGCCCTGCCCCACCGTGTCGCCACTCCAGACGAAACGGATGTCACGACGCTGTTGGGGCGTGCTGCGCAGATGGCCGAACCAGGGCTCGCTGGCGACACCGCTTTGAGCATCCTCGAACGAGACGCGGTAGAAAATCGCCTGATCGACCGGCAGCCCGCTCAATTCGACCCGCGCGGTGAAGTCGGTACGCTGATCGGCGAGCGCCGAGACCACGCGCCGTGGCTGGGTAAACATACTGCGTGTGTCCCATTCGACCACCATCCGCGAAGGCCGGTCGCTGCGGCTCCAGACCATGGCCTTGTCGCCGAGCACATCTCCGGACTGCACACCATCGACCATTTTCGGGCGGTCCTGCACCGAAGCGATCACCGCAGGCGCAAGCCCCGGCAACAGCAAACCGGCCCCCACGGCCTGGATGACACGGCGACGCTTGAGATCGAACTGGCTCACGGTTATCCCCTCGCTGACAGGCAAAAAAGTACCGTAACAGGGGAATGTTGGCGCTGTATGACAGCACAGGACCTGAACAACGCGGCTGACGCTAAAAACCGTCAGCGCCCGCTAGCTGTTAAACTCCCGCGCCTTATTCCAGCCCGAGGCGCTTAGCATGTCTTCCTTGAATCAGGCGCTCAGCGTCGCCCTCGATAATCGTCAATCGTTGCTGGGCGAACTGCATCAGCAGGGCACGGACTGCTATCGGCTGTTTCACGGCAGTCAGGAAGGCGCCAGCGGGCTGACCATCGACCGCTACGGCCCGCAGTTGCTGGTACAAAGCTTCCACACCCGCCTGGATCGCGATGCATTGCTTGCGCTGCACGAGCAAGTCAACACACGACTGGGCCTGGAAACGCTGCTTGTCTATAACGATCGCTCGCAAGGCAACTCACGCGTGGATCGCCAGGATACGGTCTACAAGGCTGACGAAGCGGCGCTGGCCGACCATATCGGGCATGAGTGGGGGCTCAACTATCGGGTCCGTGGCCGACATGCGGGCCAAGACCCGTTGTTGTTTCTGGACCTGCGCAACACGCGTGGCTGGGTCAAACAGCACAGCGCCGGCAAAAGCGTGCTGAACCTGTTCGCCTATACCTGCGGCGTCGGTCTCAGCGCTGCGGCCGGTGGCGCGAGCGAGGTGTGCAATCTGGACTTCGCCGAGGGCAATCTGGCCGTGGGTCGAGAGAATGGTGCGCTTAACCCGCAACTGCCACCCATGCAGTTCATCCAGTCGGATTATTTTCCGGCAATCCGCCAACTGGCGGGGCTGCCGATTGCAGCGCGGCGTAGCCAGCAATTGCCCAGCTACGTAAAACTGCAACAGCGCCAGTATGATCTGGTCCTGCTTGACCCCCCTGCCTGGGCCAAAAGTGCGTTCGGCACCGTTGACCTGTTGCGCGACTATCAAAGCCTGCTCAAGCCGGCGCTGTTGACGACGGCAGACGGCGGCGTGCTGATCTGCTGCAACAACCTTGCGAAGGTCAGCATGCAGGACTGGCGTGAGCAGGTATTACGCT
The DNA here is from genome assembly GCF_032587875.1 of Pseudomonas syringae group sp. 243L2. Lineage (NCBI taxonomy): Bacteria > Pseudomonadati > Pseudomonadota > Gammaproteobacteria > Pseudomonadales > Pseudomonadaceae > Pseudomonas > Pseudomonas syringae group sp. 243L2. The sequence continues at coordinate 425,422 of NZ_JAWHPL010000019.1, read as the reverse complement.
GTGCCACCAAGGCTGGACGCCCGGTACGCGACTGCCAGGAGATGCTTCCTGCCAAGGACTTCCCGTCTCTGGATAATCAGCCCCCCCTGAAAACGCTGATCCTGCAACTCTGATCCGGCGGCTGGTATCACAAAGCACTATCGGAAAGTTCCTACGAGCGGCGACGGCAGTGCCTTGGGAACCGAACAGGCATGCCATACTCCAAGGGCTTCCAAAAGAGAGAGACGCCGCTGCCCATGTCCAGAGGATTGAAACGCACACTTGGCTCCTTGCTGACTGTGATCGTGCTCTACAGCTTGCTGGGGTTCTTCATTCTTCCCGGTGTCGCTCTGCGGATCGCCAATCAGCAATTGGCCAATTACGCCACCGTGCTGGCGAAGCTTGAACGCCTGGAATTCAATCCCTACACGCTGGAGCTGACGCTCTGGGGCCTGAACATCGGCACGCCGGGCAAGGAACAGGTCGCGTTTGAAAAGCTTTATGCCAACCTGCAAATCGACAGCCTGTGGACACGGGCCCTGCACCTACAACGCATCGAGCTGATCAAACCCAAGACCGAGCTGTTGTTCGACAAGCAAGGCAAGCTCAATCTGGCGCAACTGTTCAAGCTGCCAGCCAGCGAACCTGCCAAGGACGAACCACCCGGCAAGCCGTTCCCGCTGCGTATCGACGAAATAAAACTGGCCGATGGCTATGTTCACTTTCAGGATATGCGCCCAAGTCAGCCCATCGAATTTCTCTACGACACACTCAATTTCGAACTCAAGAACCTCAGCACATTACCCGAAGACAATGCCGACATGACGCTGGTCGCGGCAGGTCCGGATGGCGGGCAGATCGACTGGGTCGGGCGTATCAGCCTGATACCGATCACCTCGGAAGGGACGCTGAAAGTCACCGACAGCAAGATGAAGCTGTGGTGGCCTTACGTGCGTGATGCGTTGCCGCTGGCGCTTGAGGACGGCGTGCTGAATTTCAGCACCGCCTACACACTCAATCTGGCCAAGGAAACCGAGCTGAAGCTGACCAATGTGTCGGCCAGTGTCGCGCCCTTCGCGTTGAACACGCCAGACGGTCGCCCTCTGGTACGCCTGCAACGCCTGGACGTGAGCGAAACATCAGTCGATCTGGCAAAGCAGCTGGTGACCGTAGGCAAGATCCGCAGCCAGAAACTGGAAACCTGGGCAGCGCGCGAAGCCGACGGGCAACTGGACTGGCAGAAACTATTCGCCAGCCAACCGGGCAAGCCAGCGGCAGCGCAAACACCGGCCGTGGACGACAAGGCGGCTGAACCGGCACCCACGACCGACGCCTCTGTCAAAGCCAGCGCCAAGCCCGCCACGCAAAGCACGCCATGGCAGGTGCTGCTGCGAGATGTGCAGCTGCGCAATTACATGGTCCACCTGGCAGATCGCGTACCTCAAGAGCCTGTTGCTCTGGATGTTGGCCCGCTGAATCTGGACATCCAGAATTTCGACAGCCTGAACAAATCCCCCTTCACGCTTAAGCTTGATACCGGGCTGGGCAAACAGGGCAACCTCACTGCAGCCGGCGATGTGAACCTCAACCCAGTCAGTGCACAACTTAACGTAACTACCCGCGACATCGACCTGCGCCTCGCCCAAGCCTACATCAGCCCATTCATTCGTCTGGAAATGCGCAGCGGCATGCTGGGCAGCGATCTGGCTGTCAACCTGAAAAGCACCGAACCGCTGGCGTTCAGCGTCACCGGCAAAGCGCAGGTCAATCAGCTTCACACACTGGACACGCTCAAACAGCGCGACTTCCTGAAGTGGCAACAACTGCAACTCGAAGGGCTGGACTACCAGCACGGCACGGGCCTTTCGATTGCCAAAGTCAACATGGATCAGCCTTACGCGCGCTTCATGATCAATGACGACCGGACCACCAATGTCGACGATCTGCTGATTCCGCAGCCTGATGACAAGACCGCATCGCAGCCAAAAACAGCCAGAACACAGCCCAAGGCCAAGGCAGATAACCCTCTGGCGATCTACGTCGGCGAAGTGAATATCAAGGATGGCTCGGCAAACTTTGCCGACATGACCCTGACCCCCAACTTTGCCACCGCCGTGCAGCAGCTCAATGGTCGTATCGGCACCATCGACAACCGCAAGGCGACACCGGCACCCGTGGACATCCAGGGCAAGGTCGATCGATACGCGCCTGTGACCATCAAAGGCAGCCTCAACCCGTTCGACCCGATGGCCAGCCTGGATATCACCACCAGCTTCAAGCGCGTTGAGCTGACCAACCTGACTCCCTACTCCGGCAAGTTCGCCGGTTTCAGGATCCGCAAGGGCAGGCTCAATCTCGACCTGCACTACCTGATCACCAAAGGTCAGCTCAAGGCTCAGAACAAGGTGCTGGTGGAGCAGTTGCAACTGGGTGAACGGGTCGACAGCCCGGATGCGCTGGACCTGCCTATCCGTCTGGCGGTCGCGCTGCTCAAGGATACGCAGGGACGAATTTCCCTGGAGCTGCCGATCGAGGGCGATCTGAACAACCCGCAGTTCAGCGTGATGCCAATTGTCTGGCAAACCCTGCGCAATCTTGTGCTGCGTGCTGCGCAGGCTCCGTTCAAGATGCTCGGCGGGCTGGTCGCCGGTGGAAGCTCCGAGGATCTCGGCAGCGTGAGTTTCGCGCCGGGCTCCAGTGATTTGTCGGCAGAGGCGCAAAGTGCCCTGGACAAGCTCTCGGTGGCGCTCAAGGAGCGTCCGGACCTGAAGCTGGAGATCGAAGGCACTAGCGCTGCCAGCAGTGACGGTCCTCTGATCGCCCAACAGCGGCTGGAGCGGGAATACCAGTACACCTATTACAAGATCCTCCAGCGACGCGGCGACAAGGTTCCGGCCAGGGCCGGGTTGATACAAGTCCCGGAAGATGAAAAAGCTCCTATGCTTGAAGGTATCTACCGCACACGCCTGAAACAGCAACCGCCTGCCGAATGGGCAAACCTGGGCAAGGAACAACGTGCAAGCCAGATGCGTGCCGCCGTGCTCAAGTTCTGGAGCAGCAATGAAGTATTGCTGCGTGAGCTGGGCCAGGGCAGAGCCAGCAGCATCAAGGACTACCTGGTAGACAAGGGCAAGCTGGAAGACGCTCGTGTGTACTTCGTCGATGCCCGCCTGGGTCAGGCCCAGCCAGATGGTAAAGTCATCAGCCCCCTCCACCTCGACAGTGAATGAAGCCTTGGCACGTACCCGAATCAAACTGCTGATCAACCTGACCCTTGCCGCTATGGCCGGGTCAGTTGCTGCCTCTTCATATGCCACGTCAACGCTGCGCTGTGGTAACCAGCTGGTCAGCACGGGGGATCGGGCATTCGAAGTGCAGCAGAAATGCGGAGAGCCTGTAAGCCAGGAAGTGCTGGGCACTCAGGAGACCTTCAATAGTAACTACCGAAGGTCCGAAGCCGTGAGAATCGAGGAATGGATCTACGGACCTGATAACGGCATGTATCAGTACCTGCGCTTCGAAGGGGGTCGCCTGGTGAGGATTGAAAGCAAGCGTCGCACCTGACTCTCCCAAGCGTCTGTTTGTCACCGCCATAGAAAAGGCCCCGACTCTTCAGTCGGGGCCTTTAATGGCTACATCCTTGTAGCCTCGCATGAACTTTCCATCAATCAATGACTGCGGCTGTTCATGAGCAGTATTCGATTACTCGGCTTTCAGGCCAGCAGCCGATACGTCTTTAACACCTTTGATTTTCTTGGTGATAGCGACGGCAATTTTCTTCTGAGCATCAGTTACAGCTACGGTGGAAGAAAGGGAAACCACGCCTTTGTTGGTCTCAACCTTGATGTCCGAACCTGGGATGCCTTTCTCGGTCAGCAGGTCAGCTTTGACTTTGGTGGTGATCCAAGTGTCAGAAGTATCTTCTTTGACTTCTTGAGTAGTGGTGTTGGCTGCCAGAACCATTGGCGCTTGGGCCGAGGTCTGTGCGAAAGCAGCGTTGGCCATGGTCAGAGTCAGGGCAGTAGCGGTAGCAGCGGCAATAGCGAACTTCTTCATACGATAACTCCTGTTTTTCTCGAAATCTGCACCAGCGTGTGGTGGCAGGGTTAACAGGTATATCGCAAGCGGTGTGCCAAAAACGAAAAACACTAAAAACCCTTTAAAATCATAAGGTTGTGTTTTTTTGTTTTCCACCAGGTCGTGCAGTTTGCCCGTTCGTCACTAATCGGGCTTGCAAGATGCATGTTTGCACCGAGCAGTTTGCATGCCCCATTTGTAACCCTCTAATTGCGCTCATAAAAAAAGGACTCCGAAGAGTCCTTTTTCACATGCCGCTCAGATCAATCAGACGCCCGACGCTTTCGCTGCCGCTACGTCTTTGATCGACAGCTTGATACGACCGCGGTTGTCCACGTCCAGTACCAGCACTTCGACTTCCTGACCTTCCTTGAGGATATCGGTCACTTTCTCTACGCGAGCATCGCTCAGCATCGAGATGTGAACCAGACCGTCCTTGCCCGGCAGGATGTTGACGAACGCGCCGAAATCGACGATGCGCTCAACCTTACCGACGTAGATCTTGCCGATCTCGGCTTCTGCGGTAATGCCCAGAACGCGCTGACGTGCTGCCTCAGCCGCTTCCTTGGACTCGCCGAAGATCTTGATCGAGCCGTCGTCTTCGATGTCGATCGAAGCCTTGGTCTCTTCGCAGATAGCACGGATGGTTGCACCACCCTTGCCGATCACGTCACGGATCTTGTCGGTGTCGATCTTCATCGCGATCATGGTCGGAGCGTTGGCCGACAGCTCGTTACGCGACTGACCGATGATCTGGTTCATCTGACCGAGGATGTTCAGGCGAGCTTCCAGGGCCTGACCCAGGGCGATCTCCATGATTTCTTCGGTGATGCCTTTGATCTTGATGTCCATCTGCAGCGCGGTAACACCTTTGGAGGTACCTGCTACCTTGAAGTCCATGTCGCCCAGGTGATCTTCGTCACCCAGGATGTCGGTCAGAATGGCGAACTTCTCGCCTTCCTTGACCAGACCCATGGCGATACCGGCAACCGGTGCCTTCATCGGAACACCAGCGTCCATCAGTGCCAGGGAAGCGCCGCAGACCGAAGCCATGGAGCTGGAACCGTTGGACTCGGTGATTTCCGACACGACACGGATGGTGTACGGGAACACGTCGGCGCCTGGCAGCATGGCCTGAACGCTGCGACGGGCCAGACGGCCGTGACCGATTTCACGACGGCCCGCGCCGCCCATGCGACCACACTCGCCCACCGAGAACGGAGGGAAGTTGTAGTGCAGCATGAAGGGGTCTTTTTTCTCGCCTTCAAGGGTGTCGAGCAGCTGTGCGTCGCGCGCGGTACCCAGCGTTGCAACAACCAGCGCCTGAGTTTCGCCACGGGTGAACAGTGCCGAACCGTGAGTCTTCGGCAGAACGCCGACTTCGATATTCAGAGGGCGAACGGTGCGAGTATCGCGACCATCGATACGCGGCTTGCCGTTGACGATGTTTTCGCGAACGGTGCGGTATTCGATTTCACCGAAAGCAGCTTTGACTTCGCTGGCAGACGGGCTGCCTTCTTCAACAGCCAGCTTGGCAACGACCTGGTCTTTCAGCTCGCCCAGACGCGCATAGCGGTCGGCTTTGACAGTGATGGTGTAAGCCTGGGAGATCGCGTCGCCGAACTCGGCACGGATAGCACCCAGCAGTGCGGTGGCTTCAGGCTTTGGCTGCCAGTCCCAGACAGGCTTGGCGGCTTCTGCAGCCAATTCCTTGATGGCGTTGATCACCACCTGGAATTCGTCATGGGCGAACAGAACAGCGCCCAGCATCTGGTCTTCGGTCAGCTCTTTGGCTTCGGATTCAACCATCAGAACGGCTTCGGAAGTACCGGCTACGACCATGTCCAGGCTCGAAGCCTGCAGTTGCTCGTAAGTCGGGTTCAGCAGGTAGCCGGTGCTTTCGTGGAAAGCAACGCGCGCAGCACCGACCGGACCGTCGAACGGAATACCGGAGATGGCCAGTGCAGCCGAAGTACCGATCATCGCAGCGATGTCCGGATCGATTTTCTTGCTGGTGGAGACGACGGTGCAGACAACCTGCACTTCGTTCATGAAGCCTTCTGGAAACAACGGGCGGATCGGACGGTCGATCAGGCGCGAGGTCAGGGTTTCTTTCTCGGAAGGACGGCCTTCACGCTTGAAGAAACCACCAGGAATCTTGCCGGCAGCGTAGGTTTTTTCCTGATAGTGCACGGACAGAGGGAAGAAGCCTTTGCCAGCGTCAGCCTGTTTGGCGCCGACCACAGTCACGAGTACGCTGACGTCGTCGTCAACGGTGACCAATACTGCGCCAGAGGCTTGACGGGCGATACGGCCTGTCTCGAGGGTTACGGTCGATTGACCGAACTGAAACTTTTTGATTACCGGGTTCACGGTTTCCTACCTTTCTTTGTGGCTCTTGGGGAACTGGTTTCTTGCGAATTCTTGGGCAGCGTGGGGAATCGGCCCCTTCCACAGTCCAGATAAAACTTGAGGCTGGGAGCCTGCCAGAACCACCGGGAAAACCCGACGGATCGTGACAGACAACCAACCTCTAGCAACGTCGTTATTAGCGACGCAGACCCAGACGACCGATCAGGGCGCTGTAACGGCTAACGTCCTTACCTTTCAGGTAATCCAGCAGCTTGCGACGCTGGTTTACCATACGGATCAGACCACGACGCGAGTGGTGGTCCTTACCGTTGGCCTTGAAGTGGCCTTGCAGTTTGTTGATGTTGGCGGTCAGCAGTGCAACTTGCACTTCTGGCGAACCAGTATCACCAACAGCTTGCTGGTAGTCGGTTACGATCTGAGCTTTTTCTTCAACGCTGAGTGCCATGTGGGCAATCCTTTTGTTCAAGGAAGCGCTTCCGGAGAAACGTTTCCAACAGGCCGAGGACAGATCCTCGTATTAAAAAAGGAGGTATGACCGTGCCTGTTGACAGCCATCCTCGTTCCACCCCGCTCGCAGGCTAGCCTGCGGACGGACTGGTTCCGGTCACTCTGACCGAATCAATCGACGCGGCGCAATACGCCCGTCTTCGCCGACTTCACCGATACCGATGAAGCGACCTTCGTGATCCTGCACACGAACCATACCGAATTTCGGTGCGTCCGGCGCGCGCACTGGCTGCCCGTGCAACCAGTAAAACGAACTGTGCTCCGAAAACTTCAGCAGCGGCCAGTCCAGCAGACCGCTATCCGATGGCATCAGGAAGCGGTCAACCGCCTCATTGCCGCCGTCGGCATGCACTTGCTCCAGCTCTTCCAGCGTAACCGTCTGAGCCAGCGTGAAAGGCCCCGCCTGAGTACGGCGCAGCTCTGCGACGTAAGCACCACAACCGAGCTTTTCACCAATATCCTCGACCAGCGTACGGATATAGGTGCCTTTGCTGCAATCGACGGACAGACGTGCTGTGTCGCCTTCGCAAGCAAGTAATTCCAGGCGCGCAATAGTAACAGAACGGGGCTCGCGCTCCACTACTTCCCCTGCACGTGCCAGCTTGTAAAGTGGCTGGCCATCACGCTTGAGGGCCGAGTACATGGGAGGTATCTGGCTGATTTGCCCACGAAAATGCGGCAACACCGCTTCAATATCGTCGCGACCAACGGTCACCGGACGCGTGAGCAAAACCTCGCCCTCAGAGTCGGCGGTCGTGGTGGTCTTGCCCAACTGCGCCAGAGTCTCGTAGGACTTATCCGAATCGAGCAGGTACTGGGAAAACTTGGTCGCTTCGCCAAAGCACAACGGCAAAACACCCGTTGCCAGAGGATCAAGACTGCCCGTATGCCCGGCTTTCTCGGCATTGAGCAGCCAGCGAACCTTTTGCAAAGCGGCGTTGGAAGTGAAACCCAGTGGCTTGTCGAGCAGGATGATCCCGCTGACATTGCGGCGTATACGCTTGACCTGAGCCACCCTTTATTCCTCGGTACTTTCAGGCTTTGCATCTGGCGATGCCGAGCCTTCCTGATGCTGACCGTCTTGCGCTACCGCACGCTCGATCAATGCCGAGAGATGCGCACCACGCACGACGCTTTCGTCGTAGTGGAAATGCAGTTGAGGCACGCTGCGCAGCTTCATTTCGCGTGCCAGCTGCATGCGCAGGAAGCCTGCGGCAGAGTTGAGCACCTTGATGGTCTGTGCGATCTCTTCCGCGCTGTCCTGGCCCATGACGGTCATGAAAATCTTCGCATGACCCACGTCACGGCTGACGTCTACGGCGGTGATAGTGACCAGACCCACGCGTGGGTCCTTGATTTCGCGACGGATCAGTTGCGCCAGTTCGCGCTGCATCTGATCGCCAATACGCTGGGTACGGCTGTATTCTTTTGCCATGCTTGTTACCTGTTACTGATCCGGGACCAAACCCTGACAGTCTGAAAGCGGCAAACGCCCGGCCTGACAATTGCCAGACCGGGCGTTGCGTTTAGAGCCCATGGGGGAAGCAGGGCATTTGCATGCGAAGCTCCCACCATGACTCCTGAAGCTCGCGATTTAGAGGCTGCGAGCCACTTGGACCTTCTCGAAGACTTCGATCTTGTCACCGACCTTGACGTCGTTGTAGCTCTTGACGCCGATACCGCATTCCATGCCTGCACGTACTTCGGCAGCGTCGTCCTTGAAACGGCGCAGGGATTCCAGCTCGCCTTCAAAGATAACGATGTCTTCGCGCAGAACACGAATCGGACGGTTACGGTAGACAGTGCCTTCCAGAACCATACAGCCTGCGATCGCGCCGAATTTCGGCGAACGGAACACATCGCGGACTTCGGCGATACCCAGGATATTCTCCCGAACGTCGCTGCCAAGCATACCGGTGAGGGCTTTCTTGACGTCTTCGATGATGTCGTAGATCACGTTGTAGTAACGCATATCCAGACCTTCCTGCTCGACAATCTTGCGCGCGCCAGCATCGGCACGCACGTTGAAGCCAAACAGTACAGCGTTGGAGGCCAGTGCCAGGTTGGCGTCGCTCTCGGTGATACCACCGACACCGCCACCGACTACGCGCACTTGCACTTCGTCGTTACCCAGGCCGCCCAGGGCGCCCTGCAATGCTTCCAGAGAACCGCGGACGTCGGATTTGAGGACGATGTTAAGCGTCTTCTTCTCTTCCTGACCCATGTTCTCGAAGATGTTCTCCAGCTTGCCGGCATGAGCGCGAGCCAGTTTGACCTCGCGGAACTTGCCTTGGCGGAACAGAGCGACTTCGCGGGCTTTCTTCTCGTCAGCCAGCACCGACATCTCGTCGCCAGCATCCGGAGTACCGTCAAGACCCAGGATTTCGACCGGGATCGAAGGACCTGCTTCTTTGACCGGCTTGCCGTTCTCGTCAAGCATGGCGCGGATGCGGCCGAAGTTCGAACCGACCAGAACCATGTCGCCCTGACGCAGCGTACCGTCCTGAACCAGAACAGTAGCGACCGGACCACGGCCCTTGTCCAGACGGGACTCGACAACAACACCACGACCCGGAGCCGAAGGAGTTGCCTTGAGTTCCAGAACTTCGGCTTGCAGCAGAACAGCTTCCAGCAGCTCGTCGACGCCAGTACCCATTTTCGCGGATACCGAAACGAAAGGCGTATCACCGCCCCACTCTTCGGACGTCACGCCATGGACCGACAGCTCGCTGCGGATACGATCGAGGTCAGCACCAGGCTTGTCGATCTTGTTCACCGCAACAACCAGCGGAACGCCAGCCGCAACAGCATGCTGAACAGCTTCGATGGTCTGCGGCATAACGCCGTCGTCAGCTGCAACCACCAGAATCACGATATCCGTTGCCTTGGCACCACGAGCACGCATGGCGGTAAACGCGGCGTGACCAGGGGTGTCGAGGAACGTGACCATGCCGCGTTCGGTTTCAACGTGGTAGGCACCGATGTGCTGGGTGATGCCGCCAGCTTCGCCAGCTGCAACCTTGGCACGACGGATGTAGTCGAGCAGCGAGGTCTTACCGTGGTCAACGTGGCCCATTACGGTCACAACCGGTGCACGGGAGAACGACTCACCTTCGAACTTCAGCGATTCGGCCAGGGAATCTTCCAGGGCGTTGTCGCTGACCAGCGTGACCTTGTGGCCCAGCTCTTCGGCGATCAACTGGGCAGTTTCCTGATCCAGTACCTGGTTGATGGTCACCGGAGTGCCCATCTTGAACATGAACTTGATGACTTCAGCAGCCTTGACCGACATCTGTGCCGACAATTCGCCGACAGTGATGGTCTCGCCGATGGCAACGTCACGGATCACAGGGCCGGTAGGGCTCTGGAAACCATGTGCATTGCGCTTCTTCAGCTTGGACTTGCCGCGACCACCACGACGGAAGCTGTCGCTTTCTTCGTCGGTAGTACGAGGAGCAACGCGAGGGGCCGGAGCCTTCTCCTTGACCGAAGCGCGATGCGGAGCGTTTTTACGCTCCCCGTCGCCGCCGCGGGCATTGCGGTCGTCAGCACGAGGCTTGTCAGGGCGACGCTGTTCGTCACGCTTGCGAGCGTCAGCAGACGGCGCTGCGCTGGCAGGTGCCGGAGCAGCCGCTGCTGGTGCTGGCGCTTCACGCACAGGCTCAGCTGCAGCAACAGGTTGCGCGGGTGCCGAAGCAGGCTGGCCGGCGGCAGGCTGATTGCGCGCATCTTCTTCAGCGCGACGCTTGGCTTCTTCTTCAGCCTTTTGACGAGCGGCATTTTCTACCGCACGGCGTTCGTCCATCTCGCGCTTGCGCTCGGCTTCGATCTCTTCCGGGCTACGCTGCACAAAGACTTTCTTCTTGCGCACTTCAACGCTGATGCTCTTGCTGCCAGCAACGCGCAGGGTGCTGGTGGTCTTGCGCTGCAAGGTAATCTTGCGAGGCTCTTCCACCTTGGCCTTGTGACCGCTTTTCAGGTGCGTCAACAAGGCTTGTTTTTCGTTATCGGTCACAACTTGCTCGGCGGCGGTGTGCGGCAGACCTGCCTCACGCATCTGCTGTAACAGGCGCTCTACCGGTGTGTCGACCACTTTGGCCAGTTCTTTCACCGTGACTTGCGTCATGCACTTCTCTCCTCAGGCCGCGCCCAATTACTCGAACCAGTGGGCTCGGGCGGCCATGATCAACTTGCCGGCACGATCATCGTCAATGCCGTCGATGTCGAGCAGGTCATCTATAGACTGCTCGGCCAGGTCTTCGCGGGTAATTACGCCGCGCACCGCCAGTTCCATCGCCAAATCCTTGTCCATACCCTCAAGCGAGAGCAGGTCTTCGGCCGGATGGGCGTCTGCCAGCTTTTCCTCTGTAGCGATGGCTTTAGTCAACAAACGATCCTTGGCACGAGCGCGAAGCTCGTTGACGATTTCTTCGTCAAAGCCGTCGATGTTGAGCATTTCTTCCAACGGTACGTAGGCAATCTCTTCCAGGCTGGTGAAGCCTTCATCAACCAGCACCTGTGCCAATTCTTCATCGACTTCGAGTTCTTCGATGAAATTGCGCAGGATGTCACCGGTTTCAGCTTGCTGCTTGGCCTGGATGTCCGATTCGGTCATTACGTTCAGGGTCCAGCCAGTCAGCTGACTTGCCAGACGCACGTTCTGACCGCCACGACCAATAGCCTGGGCCAGGTTGTCCGCTCCCACTGCGATGTCCATTGCATGCGCGTCTTCATCTACGATGATTGCCGCTACTTCTGCAGGAGACATTGCATTGATCACGAACTGCGCCGGGTTATCGTCCCAAAGAACGATATCCACACGCTCGCCACCCAGCTCGCCGGAAACAGCCTGAACTCGCGAACCGCGCATGCCGATACAGGCACCTTGCGGATCGATTCGTTTATCCTTGGAGCGAACAGCGATTTTCGCACGAGAACCCGGGTCACGGGAGGCAGCCATCACCTCGATGAGACCTTCGGCAATTTCCGGCACTTCAATGCGGAAAAGCTCGATCAGCATTTCTGGCGCAGTACGCGACAGGATCAGCTGAGGACCACGGTTTTCGGTACGAATTTCCTTCAGCAAAGCACGGACGCGAACACCGACCCGGAAAGTTTCCCGGGAAATGATGTCTTCACGAGCCAGCAAGGCTTCGGCATTGTTACCCAGGTCAACGATGACATTGTCACGTGTAACCTTTTTAACAGTACCAGAAATGATTTCACCCAGACGCTCACGGTAGGCATCGACTACCTGAGCACGCTCGGCTTCACGAACTTTCTGCACAATGACTTGCTTGGCGGTCTGTGCGGCGATACGACCGAATTCGATGGAATCGATTTTCTCTTCGATCAGGTCGCCCGCAACGGCACCTGGCTTCTTGACTTGAGCCTGGTCTACGGCCAATTCGTACGCAGGATCGTCCAGATCTTCGTCTTCGACAACTGTCCAGCGACGGAAAGTCTCGTAGTTGCCTGTCTGGCGATTGATCTCTACACGCAGTTCTACTTCATCTTCAAAACGTTTCTTGGTAGCGGTGGCAAGAGCCAGCTCCAGCGCTTCAAAAATTACACTTGCCGGAACGCCCTTTTCATTGGACACCGACTCAACAACCAGCAGTACTTCTTTGCTCATCGTACGCCTCGCCTTTCGCAAGCCATTGGATCCGCGGGATCCGCAGTAACCGGCACGTCTCAGTCAAACGTGGGAATAATGTTGGCCTTGTCGATCATGTCGATCGGCAACAGGAATTCATGGTCTTCAACCTGCACCACGACATCCTGCTCCTCCACCCCGCGGAGAAGGCCTTGAAAGTTGCGTCGACCTTCGAAAGGTGAACGCAGCTTTATTTTCACTTGTTCCCCGGCGTACGAAGCAAACTGCTCAATAGTGAACAGCGGGCGCTCCATGCCAGGAGACGATACTTCAAGGGTGTATTCAGTGCTGATCGGATCTTCTACGTCCAGTACACCGCTGATCTGGCGACTTACGATTGCGCAGTCGTCGACCAGCACACCACCTTCCTTGTCAATATAAATGCGCAGCACCGAATGCTTGCCCTGGGAACTGAAATCGATCCCCCAGCATTGATAGCCAAGGGCCACGACCACCGGGGCCAACAAGTCCTGCAACTGTTCTAGCTTGCTCGACACCTGAACCCCCTCGTGCATGCTTTAGAAATAAAAAAATGGGCAAAAGCCCATCCCTGAAAACGCCGCTGAACATCGACGTCATGTACTGTCCAGCTAACAAAAAGCCCCTTAAAAGGGGCTCCGCTAAAACTGGTTGCGGGGGCTGGATTTGAACCAACGACCTTCGGGTTATGAGCCCGACGAGCTACCAAACTGCTCCACCCCGCGACAAAGCTGGGGCGGAAGTATACGACCGATCCATTGCTGGGTCAATCCAACATCCACCTACAAGAAAGCCCGCTAATGCGGGCTTCCTTGTTAATTGGTACCGAGAAGGGGACTCGAACCCCTACACCCATTGGGCACAACCACCTCAAGGTTGCGTGTCTACCAATTCCACCACCTCGGCATTACAACTCTTTGGCGACCTCACGAAACATCGCCGAATTCTTTTTTACTTCTTCTCTGGGGCTTGAGGTACGTCAGCTGGAACAACGGCTGGCTTTTGCCCTTCGAGAACCGGTACATCATCTGCTGCCGGCTTTTGCTTCACTTCCAGTACTGCAGGATCTGGCAAACCTACCTGAGTCAGCTGTTGAGCTTTCTCTTTAGCAAAGTAACCTAACCCCAAGCTGGTTATGAAAAAACATGCTGCAAGTATAGCAGTAAACTTACTGAGAAAGGTAGAGGTTCCTTGACCTCCGAAGACAGTATTTGATGCACCTGCTCCGAACGACGCACCGGCGTCAGCACCTTTACCCTGTTGCAGCAATACCAGAGCAACAACGCCCAGAGCGCCCAACAGGTGAAAAACGATTACGACTGTTTCCAGCATTTTTTCAGTTTCCCGCGGCGCGACAGATCGCACCGAACTCATCTGCATTCAGGGAAGCTCCACCAATGAGCCCCCCATCGATATCCGGCATGCTGAAGAGCTCGACCGCATTGGCCGCCTTCACGCTGCCGCCATAGAGAAGTCGCACGCCTTGTGCGACTTCGGCATTCTCTTTTGCCAGCTGCGCACGGATTGCTGCGTGCACTTCCTGCGCCTCTTGAGGCGAAGCAGTCAATCCGGTGCCAATGGCCCAGACCGGCTCGTAGGCAATTACGGCATTGATCAGTGCGCTGACGCCAAACTCGGCGATGACACTGTCTAGCTGACGCCCGACAACTTCAAGCGTCTGCCCTGCCTTGCGCTCTTCAAGCGTTTCGCCTATGCAAAGCACAGGTGTCAGCCCGCTTGCCTGGATCGCCGCAAACTTCTTGTTAAGCACATCATCCTGCTCGCCAATCAGCTGACGACGTTCGGAGTGCCCGACAAGTACCAGTTTGCAACCTGCATCAGCCAGCTGACTCGACGCGATCTCACCGGTCAGCGCGCCCTGCTCAGCCTGAATGGCTGCATCCTGCGCACCGACAATGATCGACGTTGCCTGAAGCCCTTCGATCACCTGATTGGTAAACAGACTTGCAGGCATTACGACGATATCGACGCTGCCTGGCAACACCTGCTTGCCCAAACCCTCGATCAGCTCAGCGACGCTGGCGCGGGTACCGTGCATTTTCCAGTTACCAGCTACCATTGGGCGACGCATGCTACACCTCGTGGGTCAAAGTGGGCGCAGATGTTACCCAACACTTCCGACACTGGCAAGCCGAAATCAGGCGCAAACTTCAGCAACCAGTTTTGCGAGCTCTTCGGCGTACGATCTGACCTGGGTTTCATCCTCACCTTCGACCATCACGCGCACCAAAGGCTCTGTGCCCGACTTGCGCAGCAGTACCCTGCCCCGTCCGGCCATCTGCTCGGTAACACGCGCACAAGCTTGCTGGACCGAAGGGTGCGAAACGGGATCTACACCTGAACCTGCAAAGCGCACATTGATCAGGATCTGCGGGCATTTGCGCAGCTTCAAGCGCGCTTCGGCGAGGCTGATGCCGCTACGACGCAGGGCCAGTATCACCTGCAACGAAGCAATGATCGCATCACCGGTGGTGGCGTGCTGGAAGCACACGATGTGGCCAGAGTTTTCACCGCCGATCTGCCAGTTGCGCTCAAGCAACTCGGCGATCACATAACGGTCACCGACGTTGGCGCGAACAAACGGGATGTTCTGTTCGGCCAGAGCCAGTTCAAGCCCGAGATTACTCATCAACGTGCCGACGACACCACCCTGCAAGCGTCCACGTTCATGCAGATCACGGGCAATGATGTAAAGCAGCTCGTCGCCATCGACGATGGTCCCGGTATGGTCAACCATCAACACGCGATCGCCGTCACCGTCGAAGCCAATGCCCATGTCGGCATGCTCTGCGACCACTGCCGCCTGCAAGGCCTCCATGTGAGTGGAACCGCAATTCTTGTTGATATTGAGCCCGTCAGGCTGCGCAGAAAGTACGACAACCTGCGCTCCGAGCTCACGAAAGACGTTGGGCGCTACCTTGTAGGTCGCACCATGCGCGCAGTCGATAACCACCTTGAGGCCGGCGAAATCGGTGCTGGTCGGCACGCTGCTTTTGCAGAATTCGATATAACGCCCTGCGGCATCGTTGATTCGCGAAACCTTGCCAAGATTCTCGGACTCCGCCACGGTCATCGGCGCATCGAGCAGCTCTTCGATCATCATTTCGATCTCGTCAGGCAGTTTGGTGCCCTGACCGGAGAAGAACTTGATGCCGTTGTCATAGTGAGGATTATGCGAAGCACTGATGACGATGCCTGCTTCGGCATGAAACGTACGCGTCAGGTAGGCAATCGCAGGTGTCGGCATAGGCCCCAGCAGGAGCACGTCAGCACCGGCCGCAGAGAGCCCGGCCTCAAGGGCGGATTCGAACATGTAGCCAGAGATGCGCGTGTCCTTGCCGACGAGAATCCGGCAGGCGCCCATCTTGCGAAATGCCATGCCTGCAGCCCAACCTAGTTTCAGCATGAACTCGGGCGTAATCGGAAATTGCCCTACACGACCGCGAATGCCGTCGGTTCCGAAATATTTTCTGGTAGTCATGGATGCCCCACTGTTGTTATTCAGCTGCTTGGACAGCTGCGATCATGCGCACCACGTCAGCCGTTTCGGCGACATCGTGCACACGTAGAATTCGGGCCCCCTTGGTCATAGCCAAAGCAGCCAGGGCCAGCCCACCGGACAGACGCTGATCGACAGGTCGTCCCAGCACAGCACCGATCATACTCTTGCGCGAAACGCCCACCAGCAAAGGTTGACCGAGCGCATGCAGCGCTTCCATGTGCTTGAACAGGCTCAGATTGTGCTCCAGTGTCTTGGCAAAACCAAAGCCCGGATCAAGAATGATCTTTTGCTGATCGATTCCCGCTGCAGCACACTGCTTTATACGCTCAGCGAGGAAGGCACAGACCTCACCCACGAGGTCATCGTAGTACGGGTCATTCTGCATGGTTCCGGGTTCGCCCAGCATGTGCATGAGACACACCGGCAAACCAGTGCTTGCAGCCGCCTCAAGCGCGCCTGGCCGCTGAAGCGAGCGAACATCGTTGATAAGCCCGGCACCCAGGCCAGCTGTCGCCAGCATGACCTCAGGTGTCGACGTATCCACAGAGATGATCACATCCAGCTCGCGCGCGATGACCTCAACCACCGGCGCCACACGCTCGACCTCTTCTGACGCAGACACCGGACGCGCACCCGGGCGCGTCGACTCGCCGCCGACGTCGATCAGTGTGGCACCGGCCTGCACCATTGCTTCGGCATGACGCAAGGCAGCATCAAGCTGGCTGTAGCGGCCGCCATCGGAAAAGGAGTCCGGGGTTGCGTTGAGGATACCCATCACGTGTGTATGGGCCAAATCAAGAACCCGGTTGCCGCAAGGCAACCGGGTTGGGTACAGCGCAGATGTCATGTCAGACCTTAGTGCTCGGCAGCAGGGCCGCCAATCGGAGTTTCCGGACGAGGGTCAGGTGTGATCGGAGTACCGTTGGTACCCGAACCACCGCCCCAGTCACGCGGTTCACGAGGCACGCGACCGGTCATGATATCGTCGATCTGATCGGCATCAATGGTTTCATACTTCATCAGCGCATCGGCCATCGCTTCAAGCTTGTCACGATTGTCCGTCAGCAATTGCTTCGCAGTGCCGTAGCAGTGATCGATGATGCTGCGCACTTCGGAGTCGATGAGCTTGGCAGTATCGCCGGAAACGCTGGAATTCTGGCTGCTGCCGCGCCCCAGGTAACCTGCATCTTCGTCTTCCGAATACATCAGCGGGCCGAGCTTTTCAGACAAGCCCCATTTGGTGACCATGTTCCGGGCAATCTGACTGGCACGCATGATGTCATTGGATGCACCGGTCGTGACGCCATCGAAGCCCAAGGTCATTTCCTCCGCAATACGACCACCGTAAAGCGAGCAGATCTGGCTGATCAGTGCGCGCTTGGACAGGCTGTAACGGTCTTCTTCAGGAAGAAACATGGTTACACCAAGGGCGCGACCGCGAGGAATGATCGAGACCTTGTAGACCGGATCATGCTCAGGCACCAGGCGCCCTACGATAGCGTGACCCGCTTCGTGGTAGGCCGTGTTGCGCTTTTCCTTTTCGGACATGACCATCGATTTGCGCTCGGCGCCCATCATGATCTTGTCCTTGGCCAGTTCGAACTCTTTCATCTCTACGACGCGCTTGCCGGAGCGAGCAGCGAACAGCGACGCTTCGTTGACCAGGTTAGCCAGATCGGCACCGGAGAAGCCCGGTGTACCGCGAGCGATAACACCTGCATTGACGTCTTCGCCCATCGGAACCTTGCGCATGTGAACCTTGAGGATCTGCTCGCGGCCACGAATGTCCGGCAGACCTACAACCACCTGACGGTCGAAGCGGCCCGGACGCAGCAACGCCGGGTCGAGCACGTCAGGACGGTTGGTGGCGGCAATGACGATGATGCCGTCATTCATTTCAAAACCGTCCATCTCGACCAGCAACTGGTTGAGAGTTTGCTCACGCTCGTCGTGACCACCACCCATGCCAGCGCCACGATGGCGACCGACCGCATCGATTTCGTCGATGAAGATGATGCAAGGAGCATGTTTTTTGGCCTGTTCGAACATGTCACGGACACGGCTTGCACCGACGCCCACGAACATCTCGACGAAATCAGAACCGGAAATGGTGAAGAACGGCACTTTCGCCTCGCCGGCAATGGCCTTGGCGATCAGCGTCTTACCAGTACCCGGAGGACCGACCATCAGAACGCCACGCGGGATACGGCCGCCGAGACGCTGGAACTTGCCCGGATCACGGAGGAACTCGACAAGCTCGCCGACTTCTTCCTTGGCTTCGTCACAACCGGCAACATCGGCCAGGGTGGTCTTGACCTGATCTTCGGACAACAGACGCGCCTTGCTTTTGCCAAAGCTCATCGGGCCGCCCTTGCCGCCCGCCCCGCCCTGCATCTGGCGCATGAAGAACATGAACACCGCAATGATCACCAGGATAGGGAAGCTGGCCACCAGTAACTGAGTCCAGATGCTCTGCTGCTCAGGCTGCTTGCCTTCGATCACGACGTTGTTGCTGACCAGATCACCGATCAGACCGTTGTCCGGAATGTTCGGGCGGATGGTCTTGAAGGTGTCGCCATCACTGCGCTTGCCCGTAATGACGTAGCCATCGACGGAAACCTTCTCGACCTTGCCATCCTTGACCTGCTGGATGAACTCGGAATAGTTGAGGTTCTGCGGCTCGTTAGGGCTGGAGAAGTTGTTCATCACCGTCACCAGGACAGCCGCGATGATCAACCACAGGATCAAATTCTTTGCCATATCGTTCAATTAGCTACCCTCTGAAGCAAGCTCCACGCAGCAAGCGTGCCTCGCATGATATTCACCGGCCTAACTTACTACAGAACCTACAGATACGGCAGACACCGTCTGTAACCCTTTGTGAAACTTTGACAACACAATGTTCAGTCATGCTGCATCGGTAACGCCATTTGAAAAAAGCTATCGTGCCCCTTCAAAAACGCTCGATGCTGGCTGCCCCGTCGATTCCACGAAAGCCGCGAGCCAGCAGGTATTGCTCGCGTGACCTGTCGCGGGATGACGAAGGCTTGCGCATCTGCACCTTGTCAAACAGCTTGCGAATATCCTTGTGGTAGACATCGAAGCCTTCACCTTGGAAGACCTTGATCAGAAAATCGCCACCGGGACGTAGTACCCGACCGGCCAGATCGAGCGCCAATTCACAGAGAAACATCGCACGCGGCATATCTACAGCGCTCAATCCACTCATATTGGGGGCCATATCGGAAATCACAAGGTCTACCTGCGTATTACCGACTGCCTCAAGGATCTGCTCGAGAATCTTGTCCTCGGTAAAATCCCCCTGAATGAAGGTCACATCAGGGATGCTGTCCATTTCAAGGATGTCGGAAGCAATCAGACGACCTTGACCGCCGATCAGACGACTGGTCACCTGCGACCAGCCTCCGGGCGCAGCACCGAGGTCGATAACGGTCATGCCCGGACGGATGAGTTTGTCCTTTTCCTGAATCTCGAGCAGCTTGTAGCTGGCACGCGAACGGTAGCCGTCCTTCTGCGCCATTTTGACGTACTTGTCGTCGAAGTGTTCTTTGAGCCAGTTATGGCTTGTCTTGGAACGGGCCACGGGGCACCTCAAAAATAAACGAGTCGTGATTAACTGGGCGGTCCCGGACTCGCTCGGGTAAACTGGCCGCCGCTTTTAAAAGATCAGACGCAGAGGTCAGATTATGCCGCTCACTCCAGAGCAGAAGAAACAATACAAATCCATTGGCCACCATCTGAAACCGGTGTTGATCGTGGCTGACAATGGTTTGACTGAAGGTGTACTTGCAGAGCTTGAACGCGCATTGAGCGATCACGAGCTGATCAAGATCAAGCTCAACATCCTTGATCGCGAGAGCCGCCTGGGCGCCGTTGCAGAACTGTGCAAAGCAGGTTCGGCGGATCTTGTACAGGTCATCGGCAAAATGGCGCTGATCTACCGCAAGAACCCAAAGGTAAACAAGCAGCTCTCCAACGTCCACCGCGCGCACGGATAAAAACAGAAGTCAGGGCCGCCAAAAGGCGTGCCCTGACTCTTTTTTGCTGCTGACTGCGCCCGCCAAAGCGGGCGACAGGCATCAGATGTGACGCACTTCGATGATTTCGTATTCGATAACGCCGCTAGGCGTTTTCACGACGACGACATCGCCCTCTTCCTTGGCAATCAAGGCGCGAGCAATGGGCGAACCCACTGAAATCTTGCCCTTCTTGATATCCGCCTCGTCCTCACCAACGATCTGGTAGACAACGCTTTCGTCGGTTTCGACGTTGGCGATTTCGACTGTCGTGCCGAAAATCACCTTGCCAGTGTGCGGAATAGTCGTAACGTCGATCACCACAGCGTTCTGCATGCGGCCTTCAATATCACGAATACGCGCCTCGACCATACCCTGCTGCTCGCGGGCAGCGTGGTATTCGGCGTTTTCCTTGAGGTCGCCCAGTTCGCGCGCAGTACCGATGTCCTGGCTCAACTTGGGACGGATCACCTTGGTCAGGTGAGTCAGCTCTTCTTCCAGGGCGCGAGCGCCCTGAACAGTCATTGGGTATTTGATCATGCCTTCAATCCTGCATGGAGATCCTGCAAGCGACGTACGGTCTTCTCGGGACCGAATTTGAGCGCTTCACAGATCGCTTCGCCTGCTGCAATGGTAGTGGTGCAGTAGATCTTGTGCTGCAAGGCGTTGCGACGGATGGAATAGGAATCTGCGATCGACTGACGACCTTCGGTGGTGTTGATGATCAGGGTGACTTCGTCATTCTTGATCATGTCGACCACGTGTGGGCGCCCTTCGGTCACCTTGTTCACGCGACGTACTTTCAGGCCTGCCGCTTCGATCAGCTTGGCAGTACCTGCGGTAGCAACGATTTCGAAACCCAGATTGATAAGGTCACGGGCAACTGCTTCAACCAGAGGCTTGTCATCGTCACGCACACTGATGAAAGCAGTACCGCCAGTCGGCAGCACTTCGCTCGCGCCCATTTGAGCCTTGGCGAACGCTTCACCGAAGGTATCGCCCACGCCCATCACTTCGCCGGTCGATTTCATTTCCGGGCCGAGGATCGGGTCAACGCCAGGGAATTTGGCAAACGGGAACACTGCCTCCTTCACGCTGTAGAAGTTCGGGATGATTTCCTTGGTGAAGTTCAGCTCTTTCAGGGTTTTACCTGCCATCACACGAGCAGCGATCATGGCCAGGGAAACACCGATGCACTTGGAAACGAACGGCACGGTACGCGATGCACGCGGGTTGACTTCAATGACGTAGATATCTTCGCCCTGAAGTGCCAGCTGTACGTTCATCAGGCCGACAACGCCCAGCTCCAGAGCCATTTTCTTGACCTGTTCGCGCATCTCGTCCTGGATGTGTGCAGGCAGCGAGTACGGCGGCAGCGAGCATGCGGAGTCACCGGAGTGAACGCCCGCCTGCTCGATGTGCTGCATGATCGCGCCAATCACCACGTCAGTCCCGTCGCAGACCGCATCGACGTCCATCTCGATGGCACAGTTCAGGAAGTGGTCCAGCAGCACCGGGCTGTCGTTGGACACCTGAACCGCTTCACGCAGGTAACGCTTGAGCTCGTCTTCCTGATAAACGATCTCCATCGCGCGGCCGCCCAGTACATAGGACGGGCGCACCACCAGCGGATAACCGATCTTCGCCGCAGCACGAATGGCTTCGTCTTCGCTACGCACAGTGGCGTTTGGCGGCTGACGCAGGTTGAGGCGCTCGACCATTTGCTGGAAGCGCTCACGGTCTTCGGCACGGTCAATGGCGTCAGGGCTGGTGCCGATGATCGGTACGCCGGCGGCCTCAAGAGCACGCGCCAGTTTCAGAGGCGTCTGGCCACCGTACTGGACGATCACACCTTTCGGCTTCTCGACACGGACGATTTCCAGCACGTCTTCCAGGGTAACAGGCTCGAAGTACAGGCGGTCCGAGGTGTCGTAGTCAGTGGAGACGGTTTCCGGGTTGCAGTTGACCATGATGGTCTCGTACCCGTCTTCACGTAGCGCCAGGGCCGCGTGTACACAGCAGTAGTCGAACTCGATACCCTGGCCGATACGGTTAGGGCCACCGCCGAGGATCATGATCTTGTCGCGCGTCGAAGGGTTGGCTTCGCACTCTTCTTCGTACGTCGAGTACAGGTACGCGGTGTCGGTTGCGAACTCGGCGGCGCAGGTGTCGACGCGCTTGTAGACCGGGAACACGTCCAGCTTGTGACGATGCGTACGCAGGTTCTTTTCGGTGACGCCGACCAGCTTGGCCAGACGCGCATCGGAGAAGCCCTTGCGCTTGAGGCGGAACATCAGGTCACGATCGATTGCCGACAGGCCCAACGTCTTGACCTTCTCTTCGTCCTTGACCAGATCTTCGATCTGCACCAGGAACCACGGGTCGATCATGTTCATGGCGAAGATTTCTTCAACCGTCATGCCTGCGCGGAAGGCGTCGGCGACGTACCAGATACGCTCGGCACCCGGCACAGTCAGCTCGCGCTTGAGCGTGCTCATGCTTTCAGGGTGGCTCAGGTCCAGCTTCGGATCGAGACCGCAAACGCCGACTTCCAGGCCGCGCAAGGCTTTCTGCAGGGACTCCTGGAAAGTGCGGCCGATGGCCATGACTTCACCGACCGACTTCATCTGAGTGGTCAGACGCGCATCCGCCTTGGCGAATTTCTCGAAAGCAAAGCGCGGCAGCTTGGTGACGACGTAGTCGATCGACGGTTCGAACGAAGCCGGGGTCTTGCCGCCAGTGATTTCGTTCGACAGCTCGTCGAGAGTGTAGCCGACGGCCAGCTTGGCGGCTACGCGGGCGATCGGGAAGCCGGTCGCCTTGGAGGCCAGCGCCGAGGAACGCGATACGCGCGGGTTCATCTCGATCACGACCATACGGCCGGTGTCCGGGCAGATGCCGAACTGAACGTTGGAACCACCGGTTTCAACGCCGATCTCGCGCAGCACTGCCAGCGAGGCGTTACGCAGGATCTGGTATTCCTTGTCGGTCAGGGTCTGTGCCGGAGCAACGGTGATGGAGTCACCGGTGTGCACGCCCATCGGGTCGAAGTTTTCAATCGAGCAGACGATGATGCAGTTGTCCTTTTTGTCGCGGACAACTTCCATTTCGTACTCTTTCCAGCCGATCAGCGATTCGTCGATCAGCAGCTCTTTGGTCGGCGACAGGTCCAGACCGCGAGCGCAGATTTCTTCGAACTCTTCACGGTTGTACGCGATACCGCCGCCCGTGCCGCCCATGGTGAACGATGGACGAATAATGCACGGGAAGCCGAGCTTTTCGAGAACCGCGTTGGCTTCTTCCATGCTGTGCGCGATACCGGAACGCGGGCACGCCAGGCCGATAGACTTCATGGCCTTGTCGAAACGCGAGCGGTCTTCAGCCTTGTCGATGGTATCGGCGTTGGCACCGATCATCTCCACGCCGAACTTCTCCAGAACGCCTTCGCGCTCCAGATCCAGTGCGCAGTTCAGAGCCGTCTGGCCGCCCATGGTCGGCAGCAGTGCATCAGGACGCTCTTTTTCGATGATCTTGGCAACGGTCTGCCACTTGATCGGCTCGATGTAGGTGGCGTCGGCCATGGCCGGGTCAGTCATGATGGTGGCCGGGTTGGAGTTCACCAGGATGACGCGGTAACCCTCTTCGCGCAGCGCCTTGCAGGCCTGGGCGCCGGAGTAGTCGAATTCACAGGCCTGGCCGATCACGATGGGGCCGGCGCCGAGAATCAGGATGCTTTTAATATCTGTACGTTTTGGCATGGGTTGTCACTCAAATCCGCAGGTCAGTCGGCAAGCCGTCTTGAACATTTCTTTGAGGTGGCCTGGGCGGCAGCAACCGGACACTGAGTCCGGGGCCGCCCAGGGCACCTGCGTATTACAGTCTCAAGGCAACCGGTCAGCGTCGCTTGGCCATGGCTTCGATAAAGCGATCAAACAGAGGCGCGACGTCATTCGGGCCCGGGCTCGCCTCAGGGTGACCCTGGAAGCTGAATGCGCTCTTGTCGGTCAGCTCGATACCCTGAAGGGTGCCGTCGAACAACGACTTGTGAATGGCGCGAACATTGCCCGGCAGCGTGGCCTCATCAACAGCAAAACCGTGGTTCTGGCTGGTGATCATGACCACACCGGTGTCCAGATCCTGAACAGGGTGGTTTGCACCGTGGTGGCCATGGCCCATTTTCACGGTCTTGGCACCGGCAGCCAAGGCCAGAAGCTGGTGACCCAGGCAGATACCGAATACCGGCACTTCGGTTTGCAGCACTTCCCTGATCGCCTTGATGGCGTAGTCGCACGGCTCGGGGTCGCCAGGGCCGTTGGACAGGAAAACACCGTCGGGTTTGTAGGCAAGCACGTCGCTGGCAGGCGTTTGCGCAGGCA
The DNA here is from genome assembly GCF_032587875.1 of Pseudomonas syringae group sp. 243L2. NCBI lineage: Bacteria > Pseudomonadati > Pseudomonadota > Gammaproteobacteria > Pseudomonadales > Pseudomonadaceae > Pseudomonas > Pseudomonas syringae group sp. 243L2. The sequence continues at coordinate 400,915 of NZ_JAWHPL010000019.1, read as the reverse complement.
CCACAGTCACCCGGCAACCGCGCTCGACCAGCATGCGCAGAATGTTGACCTTGACGCCGTAGTCGTAAGCGACCACATGATAGGGCAGCTCGGAAGCAGCGATTTCAGGGTGGCTGTCGGTCTTCAGGTTCCAGACGCTGGAACGCCACTCGTAGGTGTCCTTGGTACTGACTTCCTTTGCCAGGTCCATGCCTTTGAGGCCGGGGAACCCGCGAGCAGCAGCGATGGCTGCTTCTTCGGAAATGTTGTCGCCAGCCATGATGCAGCCGTTCTGGGCGCCTTTCTCACGCAGGATGCGGGTCAGGCGACGCGTGTCGATACCGGCGATGGCAACGACATTATTGGCTTTCAGGTAATCACCGAGGGACAGCTTGTTACGCCAGTTGCTGGCGACCAGCGGCAGGTCACGGATGACCAGGCCAGCGGACCAGACACGATCGGACTCTGCGTCTTCAGGCGTGGTACCGGTATTGCCGATGTGCGGGTAAGTCAGGGTAACGATTTGCTGGGCGTAGGAAGGATCGGTAAGAATTTCCTGATAGCCTGTCATTGCGGTGTTGAACACCACCTCACCAACGGTCTGACCGTCGGCTCCAATGGCTTCGCCGCGAAAAATGCTGCCATCAGCAAGGGCGAGTATGGCTGGCTTAGTCAAGAAGACCTCCCGTAAATAAAACCTGAAAGGGCGATCGCAGGCTGCAAAAAAGCGGAATGACGTAGTTACGTCACCCCGCTTTCTTATGGAATCATCTGCGCGCTTTTAGTGGACACACTAAAGCTGTAGCTTACAGAAAAGGCCCTTTTTGGTCTACCACCAATGAGCCTGAAATGCGGGAAAATGCGACAGGGCCACGAATGGCCCTGTATGAAATCAATGCAGACCCAGTACATCCTGCATGTCGTAAAGCCCTGGCGCCTTGCCATCGAGCCACATTGCAGCCCGCACGGCACCCTTGGCAAAGGTCATGCGACTGGATGCCTTGTGGGTGATCTCGACCCGCTCGCCGTCTGCTGCGAACAGCACGGTATGGTCGCCGACAACGTCACCGGCACGAATGGTCGCAAACCCGATGGTCTGACGATCACGCGCGCCGGTCTGGCCTTCACGGCCGTAGACAGCGACTTTTTCCAGGTCGCGACCCAGCGCACTGGCAACCACTTCACCCATGCGCAAGGCGGTGCCGGACGGCGCATCGACCTTGTGGCGGTGGTGCGCCTCGGTGATTTCGATATCGACCTCATCACCCAGAACACGCGCGGCGGTGTCCAGCAACTTCAAGCAAAGGTTTACACCAATGCTGAAGTTGGCAGCGAACACAATCGGGATGTCTTTACCCGCTTCGACCAGACGCTGCTTCTCTTCGGCACTGAAGCCAGTCGTGCCGATAATCATGGCCTTGCCGGCCTTACGGCAGAACGCCAGATTTTTCAGCGTTACCGAAGGGTGGGTGAAGTCGATCAACACGTCGAACTCATCCGCCACTTTTGCCAGGTCGCCCGACAACGGCACACCGATACGACCCAGCGCAGCCAGCTCGCCTGCATCCGCACCCACCAGCGTGCTGTCAGGACGATCGATAGCGGCAGTCAACCCGGCACCCGGTGCCTGCTGAACCGCCTCGATCAAGGTCTTGCCCATGCGCCCGGCGGCGCCCACTACAGCAATACGTCGCATGCCCTGCTCCCGTTGATAGCCTTACAGATCGCCGAAGAAACGCTTCACACCCTCGAACCAGCCACTGGCCTTGGGAGAGTGGGACTCGTCGTTTTCAAGCGAAGTGCGGAACTCTTCAAGCAGCTCGCGCTGACGCTTGCTCAGGTTGACCGGAGTTTCGACCGCTACACGGCACATCAAGTCACCAGCACCGCCGCCACGCACCGGAGCGACACCCTTGCCGCGCAAGCGGAACTGCTTGCCGGTCTGGGTACCTTCGGGGATTTTCAGTTTGACGCGACCATCAAGGGTCGGCACTTCAAGCTCGCCACCCAGCGCGGCATCGGTAAAGCTGATCGGCACTTCGCAGAACAGGTGCTTGCCGTCACGCTGGAAGATCGCGTGTTCGCGCACATTGATCACGACATACAGGTCGCCGGTCGGCCCACCCTGAGTACCCGCTTCGCCTTCGCCAGATAGACGAATGCGGTCACCGGTATCGACACCTGGCGGCACCTTGACCGAAAGCGTCTTGGACTCTTCGACACGACCTTCACCGTGGCACGAATCGCACGGGTCGGAAATAATCTTGCCGTGGCCATGGCAGCGTGGGCAGGTTTGCTGCACAGAGAAGAAACCCTGCTGCATGCGGACCTGACCGATACCACCGCACGTAGGACAGGTAACGGGCGACGAGCCTTTCTTGGCACCGCTGCCATCGCACGGCTTGCAGTTGACCAGTGTCGGAACGCGGATATTCACGTTAGTACCGCGAACCGCTTCTTCCAGATTCAGCTCCAGCGTATAGCGCAGATCGCTGCCGCGCTGGGCACCACCGCGACCACCGCCGCCACCGCCACGGCCGCCGCCAAAGAAATCACTGAACACATCACCGAAGATGTCGGAGAAGTTGGCACCACCGGCACCACCACCAAAACCGCCGCCGCCACCCATGCTCGGGTCGACACCAGCATGGCCATACTGATCGTACGCAGCGCGCTTGCTGGCATCGGACAGCACTTCGTAGGCCTCGTTGGCCTCTTTGAACAGCTCTTCCGAGGCTTTGTCATCAGGGTTGCGGTCGGGGTGATGCTTCATCGCCAGACGGCGATAAGCCTTTTTCAGGTCCGCCTCGCTGGAGCCTCGCTCCACTCCCAACACTTCGTAATAATCACGCTTTGCCATAGTTCTTCCGCACTCTTGAGGACGTTCGGCAAGACCCTCCTGAACCCTGCCAAACTCGTTGAGCCCCATACAGGCCCTGGACCCAACTCACGTCAATTCAACGATCCTGGTCTTCGTTCAACAACCAGATAGGTCTGGCCGAGAAAGCGGCAGAATGATTCGCTACGCAGGAGCGTAGCGATCTTGCCACATGGCTTGCGGAGCAAATCCGCACGCCGAAATTTTGCTTGTTCCAGACACGCCAACGCGGGAGCAAGCTCCCGCGCGGCGACATCCTACCAGTCAGCGCTCGAAAGAGGTCAACCGGCGTTCAAGTGAGCCTGCGCTTACTTGTGGTCTTTCACTTCTTCGAACTCGGCATCGACAACGTCATCAGCCTTGGCATTTTCTTCAGCAGGCTTGGCCGCTGCTTCAGGGTTTTCGGCCTGCTCGGCGTACATCTTCTGAGCGATTGGCGCGGAAACCTTCGACAGCTCTTCAACCTTGGCTTCGATAGCAGCCTTGTCGTCGCCCTTGATAGCAGCTTCCAGAGCAACCAGTGCAGCCTCGACAGCCGTTTTCTCTTCAGCAGTGACCTTGTCACCCGCATCAGCGATCATTTTGCGAGTCGAGTGGACCAGCGCATCACCCTGGTTACGGGCAGAGGCCAGCTCTTCGAACTTGCGATCTTCTTCGGAGTTGACTTCAGCATCGCGGACCATTTGCTGAATTTCTTCCTCGGAAAGACCGGAGTTGGCCTTGATCACGATGGACTGCTGCTTGCCGGTCGCCTTGTCTTTCGCGCCAACATGCAGAATGCCGTTTGCGTCGATGTCGAAGGTTACTTCGATCTGTGGCACGCCACGTGGAGCAGGTGGAATCTCGGCCAGGTCGAACTTGCCCAAGGACTTGTTCTGACCGGCTTGCTTGCGCTCACCCTGTAGTACGTGGATGGTTACCGCGTTCTGGTTGTCATCGGCAGTCGAGAACACCTGGGATTTCTTGGTAGGAATCGTGGTGTTTTTCTCGATCAGCGCAGTCATCACGCCGCCCATGGTTTCGATACCCAGAGTCAGCGGGCTGACGTCGAGCAGCAGAACGTCTTTGACATCACCGGCCAATACAGCGCCCTGGATAGCAGCACCCATTGCAACGGCTTCGTCAGGGTTGACGTCTTTACGTGCTTCTTTACCGAAGAACTCGGTTACCAGCTTCTGCACCAGCGGCATACGGGTCTGACCACCGACCAGAATCACGTCGTTGATCTTGCTTCTGTCGATGCCAGCATCTTTAAGCGCCATTTCGCAAGGAGCGATGGTGCGCTGAACCAGGTCTTCAACCAGCGATTCCAGCTTGGAGCGCGAAATTTTCACGACCAGGTGCTTTGGACCGGTTGCATCTGCAGTGATGTACGGCAGGTTGACTTCGGTCTGCGTGCTGGAAGAAAGCTCGATCTTGGCTTTCTCGGCAGCTTCTTTCAGACGCTGCATGGCCAGCGGGTCACCCTTGAGGTTCATGCCGCTTTCTTTCTTGAATTCGTCGACGAAGTAGTCGATCAGACGAATGTCAAAGTCTTCACCGCCCAGGAACGTGTCGCCGTTGGTGGCCAACACTTCGAACTGGTGCTCGCCATCAACTTCGGCAATCTCGATGACCGAGACGTCGAACGTACCGCCACCCAGGTCATAAACGATGACAGTGTGATCGCCCTTGGCCTTGTCCATACCGTAAGCCAGAGCGGCCGCGGTTGGTTCGTTGATGATGCGCTTGACGTCCAGACCGGCGATACGACCGGCGTCCTTGGTTGCCTGACGCTGACTGTCGTTGAAGTAGGCCGGAACAGTGATGACCGCTTCGGTAACCGCTTCACCGAGGTAGTCTTCGGCGGTCTTTTTCATTTTCTTCAGGATTTCAGCGGAAATCTGAGGAGGTGCCATTTTCTGGCCATTCACTTCAACCCAGGCATCACCGTTGTCAGCCTTGACGATCTTGTAAGGGACCATCTGGATGTCTTTCTGAACGACATCCTCTTCGAACTTACGACCAATCAGACGCTTTACCGCATACAGCGTGTTATGCGGATTGGTAACGGCCTGACGCTTGGCGGACTGACCAACCAGGATCTCACCGTCATTGGCATAAGCAATGATCGAAGGTGTAGTACGAGTACCTTCTGCGTTCTCGATAACCTTGACGTTACCGTTTTCCAGAATGGAGACGCAGGAGTTGGTAGTCCCCAGGTCGATACCGATAATTCTGCCCATCTTGACTCTCCCGAAACTTGCAAAACTTGGATTTGGTTGCCGCCAGTGCGTTTACACCGTGCGGTAGCTCTTAAACGCTTGACCTTTAAATGGGGGCCTTACAGCTGATTTCAAGCCTGCTCGTTGATTGACGGCGTTGCAGGCGACGGTGCCTTGCTGACCACGACCATGGCCGGGCGCAACAGGCGACCATTAAGCTGATAACCCTTCTGGAATACCTTGAGCACAGTATTAGGCTCGACGTCGGCACTTTCCTGCATGGCCATCGCCTGGTGCTGGTCGGCACTGAACGGTTGACCATGTGGATCAATGGCTTCCAACTGATAACGCTTGAGGGTGTCCTGGAACATCTTCAAGGTCAGCTCGATGCCTTCACGCATCGGGCGAATGCTTTCATCGTCCGGATTGGACAGATCAAGGCCTCGCTCCAGACTGTCGATGATCGGCAACAGATCACCGGCAAATTTTTCCAGCGCAAACTTGTGCGCCTTTTCAACATCCTGCTCAGCACGGCGGCGGACATTCTGCAGATCCGCAGCCACGCGAAGGGATTGGTCCTGCGCAGCAGCCAGTTGCTCTTCGAGCACCTGCACACGGGTTGTCAGTTCTTCACCCGCGCCCGCCTCGGCAGCCTGATCCTGAGCCTGCGCATCCAGATTCTGTTCGTCAGCCATACATGTTCTCCTCTAAAAACGTCCGCGATCCCGATTCGCGCTTCTGTCCACCTATATGGGATCGGAATTTCCGGCTTCAAGGGTTTCATGCAATCGAGATACGCATTCCCTGACAAATAATGCGGATTCCGGACGAGCGAAAAATTGCGGACCGACACAAGAGCGACTAAAAACCACTGCAAACCGATCAAATCGAGCTAAGCGAAGGCATTGTCAGCAACAAATAAAACACTGTATAAATAACCAGACAAACAGCCCGGGAGCCGCTCAATGCTGGTGCACCTTTCCGTACACAACTACGCCATTGTCGAACACCTTGACCTCGAACTGGATCGAGGCATGAGCGTCATCACCGGCGAAACCGGCGCTGGCAAGTCGATCATGCTCGACGCCCTGGGCCTTACGCTGGGCGACCGTGCCGACAGCGGCGTGGTCCGGCCGGGTGCCGACAAGGCCGACATCCTGGCCACATTCGACCTGGGCGACATTCCCGAGGCACAGACCTGGCTCAAAGAGCGCGACCTGGACAACGACGGCCCCTGCATCCTGCGCCGGGTCATTACCGCCGAAGGTCGGTCACGCTCCTACATCAATGGCTCGCCCTGCCCTCAGGGAGATTTGAAGGCACTGGGTGAACTGCTCATTGATATCCACAGCCAGCATGAGCATCAGTCGCTGCTCAAGACCGATACCCACCGACGCCTGCTGGACGAATACGCTGGCGCTACCGACCTGGCCCGTCAGGTCCATCTCGCCGCACAGCGCTGGCGGCAGACGCGACAAGAGCTGGAGCGCCTTTCCAATTCAGGGGACGAGCAGCGCGCACGCCATCAACTGCTCAGCTATCAACTCGAAGAGCTGGAAAGCCTGAGCCTGGGCGAAAACGAGCTTGAGCAGCTCGAGCAGGAACACAAAGACCTGACCAACGCCGAAAGCCTGCTGAGCATTTGCCGACAAGTGGTCGAGCAGTGCAGTGAAAGCGATTCCGGCAACGTGCTCAATGCCCTGACTGCCAGCCTGCATCGACTCGGCAGCGTCGACCATTCGCCGTCCGCCCTGAGCGAGGCCACTGGTTTGCTGTCCAGCGCGCAGATACAGGTAGAAGAAGCGGTAGGCGAACTGAACCGTTTTCTGGATCACTTCGACGCCGACCCGGCCAGACTGCAACAGCTTGAAGAGCGTCTTGATGCTATCTATACACTGGCGCGCAAGCACCGCATTCAGCCAGGTGAAGTGGCCACGCTGCAACAAAAGCTGCTGGATGAAATAGAAACACTGAATGCCAACGACGAATCCATCGAGCGCCTGGAGCACGAAGTGCAGGCATTTGCCCGGCACTATCAGGAGAAGGCCCGCGAACTGAGCGACCTGCGCCGCAATTCGGCAACGACACTGGCCAGCGCTGTAGAGCAGGAAATTCATCGACTGGGCATGCCCGGCGGTCGTTTCCAGATCGACCTTAAAGCCAATGCCAGCGTAGAACCGTCGCCTCACGGTCTTGAGCAGGTAGAGCTACTGGTCAGCGCCAACCCCGGCCAACCACTGAAAGCGCTGGCGAAAGTCGCGTCGGGTGGCGAGCTGTCGCGTATCAGCCTTGCGATTCAGGTCATTACTGCACAAACCTCGCGGGTGCCGACGCTGGTATTCGACGAAGTCGATGTGGGCATTGGCGGGCCGACCGCCGAGATCGTGGGGCAATTGCTGCGTCGCCTGGGCGAGCGCGGGCAAGTCATGACCGTCACTCACCTGCCGCAGGTTGCCGCGCAGGGCCATCAGCATCTGTTTGTGCACAAGGTCCGCGACAACGACGCCACGCGTACGGCGGTTTCCAAACTCAGCAAGACCGAGCGCATAGAAGAAGTGGCCCGAATGCTGGGGGGCATCGACCTGACCAAGGAATCTCTGGCGCACGCCAAAAAGATGGTCGTTACCGCTAAAAGCTGAACCGCAGAAAGCACAAAGGCGACCCGGGGTCGCCTTTGGTGCTGGTTTTTACGCCGTCTGGCTTACGCCTTCTTGTTGCGGACGTAGAGCACCAGATTGTGGTCCACCAGGTCGAAGCCGTGTCTTTCGACAATAGCCTTTTGAAGCTTCTCGATTTCTTCGTCGAAGAACTCGATCACCTCACCTGACTCCACGTTGACCATGTGGTCGTGATGGCCGCCATCAGCCAGCTCAAACACAGCATGACCGCCGTCGAAATTGTGGCGCACCACTAATCCAGCGGCTTCAAACTGGGTCAGAACACGGTAAACCGTGGCCAGGCCGACGTCCTCGCTTGCCTCCATAAGCGCCTTGTAGACATCCTCGGCACTCATGTGGCGCTGCTCGGCAGAATCGAGCATTTGGAGTATTTTAACCCTTGGTAGGGTTACCTTTAGTCCTGCTTTACGTAGTTCGCTATTTTCAACCATGGTCAGCTTTCTCGCAGACGCTGCTTCGCAGCTTCTCTTAATGCAGGTATGATCGGGGTTTACGTTGTCCCAGCCAAGATAGTGGAAGTCGCCCACCGATGCAAAACACCAAGCTCTTGCTAACCAGTTTCACCTTCGTGGGACTGCTCGCACTCGCCGGTTGTTCATTCCCCGGGGTTTACAAAATCGACATCCAGCAGGGTAATGTCGTCACGCAGGACATGATAGACCAGTTACGCCCCGGAATGACCCGACGGCAAGTACGGTTTATCATGGGCAACCCCCTGTTGACCGACACTTTCCACTCCGATCGGTGGGATTACCTGTACAGCCTGCAGCCAGGTGGCGGTGAACGCCAGCAGGAGCGTGTCAGCCTTATATTCAACGGCAATGACCAGCTTGTAAGCCTGTCTGGCGACTTCATGCCCGGTGTCAGCCGCGATGAAGCCATTCTCGGCAAAGGCAGCGATACCACTGTCCCGGCAGAGAATCAGCCGGTGCAGAAGCCTGAAGAGCCGGCCAAGCCAGGTTCGTTGCTGGACAAGATCCAGAAAGACGTGGACAGCGTCGAGACAGTACCTGTCCCGACCCAAGAGCCTCTGGACACCAACTCTCGTTAGTCTGCAGCGCTCAACAAAAAGCCCGGCATTCCGGGCTTTTTTGTGCCTTTCGTTCAGTCAGCGTTCAGCCGGGAAGCGTCCGTTTCTCCCGTGCCCTGGCGGCACGCAGACGCCTGATCTCCATGGGATCGGCCAATAGCGGACGATAGATCTCTATTCGCTCACCCGCCTCCAGCACCCGCGTGGAAGGATCAGCCACCACCTTGCCGAAGATGCCTACGGCACACTGCGCCAGATCCAGCTCGGGAAACTCCCTGTCCATGCCACTGAGAGCCAGCGCCTGACGCACTGAGGAGCCCGCCGGAACATCCAGCGTCATTAACACCTGACGCTGCACAGAGGCGTACACCACCTCAATCTGAATCACTGCCTCAGCCATGCAGCTCTTTCGCTCGCTGACAGAACGCATCCACCAGCGTATTGGCCGCCTGATTGAACAGTGGCCCGAGGGTGGCGCGAACGATAGAGCCGGCATAATCGAAGGACAGATCCAGGCTGATCTTGCAGGCCTTCTCGCCCAGCGGCTTGAATGTCCAGACGCCATGAAACTGCTCGAATGGCCCCTCAACCAGGTCCATCACGATCGACTCGCCTGGGGTAAGCGTGTTGCGCGTCATGAACTTCTGGCTCAGACCGCCCTTGGCAATTTCCAGGCTGGCGCGCATCTGCGCTTCGCTGGACTCCAACACGGTGGCGGAAGAGCACCACGGCAGAAACTCGGGATAACGAGCCACATCATTGACCAGGTCATAAAGGAACCCGGCCGGGTACGGCAGTAAAGCAGAGCGTTGTATATGCGTAGTCATGTGAGCGTCATTTCCAGAGCTGAGCGGCAAACACCACAAGAATGCCGAGCGGCGCCACGTAGCGCATCAAAAAGAACGTCAGGTTGAAGAGCAATGGACTGCGAATCGACAACTCGTCACGCACCGTCTCACGGCTCATCACCCAACCAGCGAATACCACAAAACACAACCCACCCAGCGGCAACATGATCCGCGAAGTGAAGAAATCAATGACTCCAAAGAAGTCCAGGCCAGTCAATGCGCCCCACTGGTAGAGGTGGAATACACCTCCATCGTTCACGAAAAACTTGGCTTTTTGCCAGATATTGAACGAGAACACCGTTCCCAGCCCCACAAACCAGCAGGTAAATGCCAGCCAGAACGTCACCCAGGCGCGGCGAATACGGGTGCGCTCAACCAGATAGGCAACCATGGGTTCAAGCAGCGAAATCGCCGAGCTCCAGGCCGCTACAGCCACCAGTACGAAGAACACAACCCCCATCAACTGCCCGAATGCCACGTTGCCGAACGCGTATGGCAACGTTACAAACATCAGGCCCGGCCCCTCGCTCGGGTTCAGGCCAGCAGCAAAAACGATAGGAAACAGCGCAAGGCCCGCCAGCAGCGAAACAAAGGTGTCGAGCAACGCAATGCCGACGACCGTGGTGCTGATGGATGCGCCCTTGGTCATGTAAGCGCCGTAGACCATGATCGAGCCGACACCGACGCTCAGGGAAAAGAACGCATGCCCCATCGCAGGCAGCAAGCCATCGAGTACCTTGTCGGGATTGAAGTCGAACATGAAATGCACGCCTTCCATGAAGTGCCCGGTGGTCAGGCTATAGCCCAACAGCGCCAGCATCAGCAGAAACAGCATCGGCATCATGATGCGCAGGCTCTTCTCCAGACCGGCCTCGACCCCCTTGCCGATCACCACCGCCGACAGCAGCATGAAAATGGTGTGCCACAGAATCAGACGCCAGGGGTCGGCAATCACTGCGCCGAAATAGGCACCGACCTGATCCGGCGAAACACCCTGAAAATCGCCGCGGCCCATGTCGATGATGTAATCCAGCGACCAGCCGCCCACCACACTATAAAAGGAGAGAATCAGCAAAGCCGTGATCATTCCGGCAAAAGCGCCCCATGACCATCGCGCCGAATGCCCCGCTTCCAGCGCCAGCGTCTTGAGCGCATTCGCAGGACTAAGTCGGGAACGACGGCCAATCAGCGTCTCGGCGATCATCACCGGAATGCCGATCAGCGCGATGCACGCCAGAAACACCAGTACAAATGCACCGCCGCCATAGGCACCGACCATGTACGGAAATTTCCATATGCTGCCCAGCCCCACGGCAGAACCTGTGGCAGCCAGGATGAACACCCAGCGGCTTGCCCAGCTACCGTGGACTGAAACCTTGTCCGTCGACATTATCGAAACGCCCAGCCAAAAAAGATCGCGCATTGTCCGGGATTCAACCTTTGTGCTCAAGCACGCGCTTTCCCATAGCCGACATTGATGCAACTCCCTATAATGCGCCCCCTATGGCTAAGCTCAAGAAAAACCCTACAGGGACCATCGCGCAAAATAAAAAGGCGCGTCACGATTACTTCATCGAACACAAGTTCGAGGCCGGTCTGGTCCTGGCTGGCTGGGAAGTAAAAAGCCTGCGTGCCACCAAGGTACAGTTGGTCGACAGTTACGTGCTGCTCAAGGATGGCGAGGCCTGGCTGATGGGTTGCCACATCACGCCTCTCAAGACTGCCAGCACGCACGTCATCGCTGACCCGACACGCACCCGAAAACTGCTGCTGAACAAGCGCGAGCTCGAAAAGCTCACCAGCTCGGTTCAACAGAAAGGCTATGCCTGCGTGGCGCTTTCCGTTTACTGGAAGGAGCACTTGATCAAGTGCGAAATCGCGCTGGGTAAAGGTAAAAAGGAATACGACAAACGCCACACCGAGCGTGAACGCGACTCGGACCGTGAGCTACAGCGTGCCGTGCGCTCCAAGGGCAAGGACGACTAACTCCTTGCCGGTGCCGAATGCCTGTAACGGGCATTTGGCACCGCACACCTTCAATCCACCCGCCTCTCATCCACCCCGCACAATCACAACCCCAACGCGAAGATCGCCCCACTTTGGTGCCTTAACCGCCCAATGTGGCTTTTTCGCATCTGTCTGAAAATAAAATAGAACGCCTGCGTTACAGCACAGTCAATCCTTTAGGCCCAACTGTTAAACGGGCTTTTCAAACCCTCGGGCGACGGCCTCAACGACCGGCCATACCGAGTCCACAGGTTATAAGGAGAGACACATGATGCGTACCGCCCTCACTGGATTGTTCCTCAGCGCCGCCCTGTTGGCTTCGCCGGTTTTTGCCGCCGATGATTTGTGCGCTGCAAACATCAAAACGATCGAAAATGCTCAGGTTTCTTCCGGCACCAACCTGAGCCCGGAAAACAAGACAATGCTAGAAACCACTGAGAAAAACGCCAAAGCGGCTCAAGCTCAGAACGACGAGAAAAAATGCGTCGAAATCACCACCAAGGTGATCACCTCGCTGAAAAACACCGGCTCAGGCAGCGAAGGCACCAAGTAACCCATTCGATCAGGCCCGCCACCCGGTTAGCCTGATCGATTGCAGCAAACGGGTCGACGTGACACGCCAATCGGCGTACACTGCGCCCCAGCGACTGCGAAAGCAGTCTCGGGGCCGATTTGGATTCGACGCCGGTGATGAAACTTTAGGTGCATGCCGAGTTGGTAACAGAACTCGTAAATCCACTGTTGCAACTTTCTATAGTTGCCAATGACGAAAACTACGGTGCTCAACTAGCTGCGTAAGCAGCCTAGCCGCACTTCTGGTAGCTTCGGCTCCAGCAATCATCAGGGGATGTCTGTAAACCCAAAATGATTGTCATATAGAACAGAATCGCCGTGCAGTACGCTGTGGACGAATCGGCTAAAACTTACACAGCTCGCCCAAAGCACCCTGCCCGTCGGGTCGCTGAGGGTTAACTTAATAGACACGGCTACGCATGTAGTACCGACAGCGGAGTACTGGCGGACGGGGGTTCAAATCCCCCCGGCTCCACCAATTCAACATCTAAAGACGTCCACGGACGTCTTTTTTTGTGCCTGAAATCCAGTAAACACAAGGGCTTAGGGTCCTAAAGTATCCATCAACGTCCGAGACCATCTACGATTTCGTGTATTCCAAGTGGTATTCCAGACTGTCACCTGCTATTTTTTGGAATACATAAACAGCACTGGAATACACCATGGGGGCCCAAGCCACGCGCCTTTCAGACGTTAAAGTGAAAGCCGCAAAAGCCAAGGAAAAAGACTATGTCCTCACGGATGGCAACGGCCTACAGATGCGAGTGAGAATCAATGGCTCAAAGCTATGGAACTTCAACTACATCCAACCCGTGACAAAAAAACGGGTCAACATGGGGTTGGGCACCTTTCCTGAGGTTAGCTTGGCGCAAGCCCGCAAGAGAACCGTTGAAGCAAGAGAGCTCGTTGCGCAGGGGCTGGACCCCAAAGAGAAACGCGACGCGGAGCGACATGCGAAAAAAGCAGCCACGGAACATACTTTCGAAAATATCTCGACAGCGTGGTTCGAGCTCAAAAAGGATTCTGTCACCCCAGCGTACGCTGAAGATATTTGGCGCTCGCTCACGCTGCATGTTTTTCCTGATCTGGCCACCACACCAATCTCTGCTATCACTGCCCCTAAAGTCATAAATTTGCTTCGTCCCCTCGAGACGAAGGGCAGCCTCGAAACCGTTAAACGTCTGACCCAACGCCTCAATGAAATCATGACCTACGGCGTCAACTCGGGATTGATTCACGCGAATCCGCTAAGTGGCATTCGAGCCGTCTTTAAAAAGCCCAAAAAGAAAAATATGGCGGCCCTTGCACCCGACGAGCTGAAAGAGCTCATGGTGGCAATTGCCAATGCCAGCATAAAAAGAACTACGCGCTGCCTAATTGAGTGGCAACTTCACACTATGACTCGGCCAGCCGAGGCTGCCACATCCCGTTGGGCTGATATCGACTTCGAAAAGAAGATCTGGACGATACCGGCGGAGCGCATGAAGAAACGTCGGATACACATCATTCCGCTCACTGAACAAGCTTTGGCGCTCTTGGAAGCGATCAAGCCCTATAGTGGACATAGGGAGTACGTTTTCCCTGCGGACCGAGACCCTCGCACCCATTGCAACAGCCAGACCGCCAACATGGCGCTGAAACGTATGGGTTTCGAGGGGCGCCTGGTCAGTCACGGCATGCGCTCAATGGCGAGTACCATCCTCAATGAACACGGTTGGGATCCTGAGTTAATCGAGGTTGCGCTAGCCCACGTCGATAAAGATGAGGTACGCAGCGCCTACAACCGAGCCGACTACATTGAGCGCAGACGCCCGATGATGGCTTGGTGGAGTGAGCACATCCAAAAGGCGGCAACTGGCAACTTCTCGATTGCAGCTATTAAAGAAGATAGAGACAGAAAAGTCGTGCCAATACGCGAGTGTGTTTAAGGTACACCGCAAAATTGAGGCGGCACGCTATATGGAAACTCAAGCCATTAGCTGAGTCTCTATCATGGGCCTTACAGACGGTGATGGGTTGTGGCCAGCTTTTCATCAGGTCTGGTCTTAGATGCCATGGCTGAACCAAAATCAGGCTCCTAGTCAGTAGCCTCTCCTCGGATGTTTTTCAGCAGCCTATGGAGTGTAAACGTTCGGCCAGCGTGCCTTCCTGATCCCACCACTTTAGGGCTATGGAAGTAGGATGGTGTTTTGCTCGAACAAAAGAAAATCCACCATTACTGACGATTCAGCTGTCAGCTCGTGGTTTTGCGCGCTTGATGCGATGCTGGAGATACTTTATGGCCTCGGCGTGGAACTCAATTTTGCGCGCCACAGCAAGCTGATGGATCCCTCTCTCACCGTCACTCAAATCCGGGTCGACAACCAAAATACCTTTCGAATCGAAGCCGAAGACTCCCGCATCCATCAGTCTATGCAAGGACGCAGTCAGCAGGATGCCGTTGTAAGGGTCAGTAAGTGCCGGATCATCAGTTTCACAGCCCGCTACCGGCTTAAGGTGGGCAGCTTCCAGCGCGAGGAAGGAACCTGTTATGGCGCAACGGCCGCCCCAGAGCGCGAAGGTATCAAGACTGAACTGGTTCTGAAAATTTCGCGAACGGATAGGACGCTCACTGAAAAGCTCTTTGCCCCCGAAACTCGACGTAGCAGTATCGCGGGATTCCAGAAGCTTATCTTTTAGCTGTTGATGGCTGAGTGACTCCAATTCCTCGACGCGTACTTCTACCCATCCCTGTTTCGGCTTCAGTAATGAAGGACGCGTGTCTCCATCTCGCCAACGAGCCCTCCTCTGCGTTTGAAGTTTCTTCTGACCTTTTATGGTCACTTCAAAGATCTCTTTTTCGTCGGCCAGAAACGCCTTCTGCATACCAATCAAGGCGGAGTAGTAATCGCTGATTTCTGTCCGAGCTTTGACCCCCCATCGATAGGCGCCAGTAATGCCCTTCCAGGGGAGAAAACACCAACCAGGCGTCGATGAATACCGCCCTACCGGGATCCAGACAGTAGGATCCCCTGGTTGAAAAACTTTAGGCTCCATGACTCACGTCCCCCTCGCTGTAAACGTTATCGCCCCACCATAAAAGTGAGCATCAACCCAACACCCCTTGCGTGATTAACAGCGGCGCCCACGTGATCCTACCGGGGACATACTGCCCATGTTGAGTCGTTTTCAACTGTAAAAATCGAACCCTCTTGCCGAGAAGATTCACACACGCGGCAGGTAGGCTTTTTTTGGCAAAAACTTATCTTCAAAACACGCAGGAAATGGGTCATCGGTATGAATACCCCCAACCGGTTTGCGCAGGTACTGTTCCCAATCGTCCGTCACATTACGCAGATCGATCTCGTCGTTGAACTCGGTATGACGGCAGGCATCCATACGCGTCTCGACCGCATGTTTGAGTAATACGAAGGAGGCTAGTTGCTCCTGGTCGAACGAACGTGTGAGATAGGGATAGTGAATCGCCAGTTCAGCCTCTCCTTGTTCTTGCAACTGCCGGTTTACTCGACCGAACAGCCGATCCACACGACCTACTCGCTGCTCGTTGTCACCAGGGGTCCAGGCGATACCATAGTGATGCACCTTGCGGCATTGCAGATGCAGATTCACACCTTCCTGGAATACCGAAGTGGCCACTAGCACGTTTGGATAAAAAGGACTGTTGAAGCCAAGAATCAGCCGCTGCCGGTTACCTGACTGACCACTGGCGAACCAGGCAGGGCTTTGCAGACTGGTGAGAGTGCGCCAATCTTTCTGCCAGTCCGCCAGCGCATGATCGGTGATTTTTTCACAGATTTGCTCGAAAGAATCCAGGGCCGCGATAAAGTACTTCCGGATCAGCGAACCTGGCAGGCGCGGTGTCATCCAATCGACAAAAGCAAGGTAACGCTGCTGAGCATCGCCACCATGAGAGGTGCGACGAAACTCAGTGAACCAACTATAGAGTTCGATGATCACGGGGCTAGCAAACAGGAAGCCTGCTTTCACATAATTGCCGAAGTTTTCGGCAATACCTCGATTTCCCGTCTCAGGGTCCAGCCAGACATCCAGTCTCTGACGCGTAGTTTCGGGCAGCCCTTCATACATCAGGCTCCACAGGCTCGGCATTGGCCTGTCGTAATCGATTTGTGTTCGGCCGGCCGTATCTCCCAGTTCGCTGCTACTCGCTCCCCCTTGATGCGATGCAAGACGCGCCTGCAGCGCCGCCGTACCGTAGTCGTCGCGATCACGCTCGCCAACATGTTTGCGGTCATATCGCGTATACCCGCCTCGGCGGTAGTCACTTGCCGGCTCCAACAACAAAGAGAACAGGCTCTCGGGCTTGCGCAATCGCAAGCTGAAATTCGAGCAGTCCGTACTGCGCTCCTTGTGGTTCTTCTTCACTACAAATAGATCAGCAATGCGGGAGGCCAGCTTTTCATCGTTTTCCTGAGCATCGGCAACATCTGTTTGATCCTGCTCATCTAGCAGATCCTGATCGCCCAAATCCTCAGATGCCTGCTGCCTGACAAATTGATTGAAATAACTACGCGACCAACCCGTCTTCCGCCACCGCTCTAATAACCGCTCCTGATCTTCCGGTTGCCAGGCCTGGACAATTCGTCGCGCCAGCATCTGGTCACTGGCTGCATTTAAGCGCTGGGTGATTTCCCGGACCGAAGCAATCCGCCGCACAAACACCAGATGCTTGTGTTCGTGCAAGGCTATGCGCGTATCAAAAACATCTTCAGGCTGGCACTCGCGCATCAGCGCGTCGTATTTAGGATGCTCAGGATAGCTGTGGAAATACTCACGGTGCAGTTGGGTTAGATGATTAAGAATCTTCGTATCCGGGGCCCCAGAAAATGCCTGTGTGGAGTGATCCTGTTCCGCCTGCGCAGCATCAATAACGTCGACATCCAGCTTGGTGCCAATGGATTCGAATCCCTCGAGGTAGCCGTACAAAAACTTGCGATTGCTACCAGCCTGCCCCTGTTGTTGCACGAGTTTTTTCTGATACAACGCGAAGAACATCTCGGCTTCAGGATTGTTCTGGAAGCTTGCCGGCAAGGCTTTTTCATGACGATAGTTGTATTTGTTGCGGTAGCCTAGTACGCCCTGCATCAGACGCAGACGCCGCAACGCATATTTGGTTAGAAGCTCATCAGGCTCTAGTTTTCGCCCGTCGACCGGAGTATCGATGAAATAGCCGAGAATGGCCGCTATATCCTTGAGCGAGGAATGACTGGGCGTAGCGGTCAGCAGTAAGACTTTCTGCCCGAGCCGATTGCCCAGTTCACCGAAGAATTTTCGGGCTGCTTTGGCGCGCTGTGACCCTCCATCAGCGTTGCGGAAATAATGGGCTTCATCCACGACGATTAGATCGAACCCCTTGTCACCCAACGATGACTTGAGTTTTCGGTGAATGCCGGCCGCGGCTTGTTGCGCTTTTGCCAACACGTCACCCTCTTCTTTTTCGCATTTCAGAACCAGGTTGCTGAGCGAATAAATCGTGGTGAGATAAAGTTGCCCACTGCCCTCACTGACCGCTTCCGCCAGATCCGCAAGCCGCCAGTGCATTTGCGCTTCATGTAGCGGTCTGCGGTCGGGCGCATCGCTGGTCAAATGCTCACCGCCCCGGTAGTGCTCACGCAGGAAGGCCGCATATTCCCGCGACCAGTGATGGCAAATGTCCCGATTGGGTGCCATAACCAGCACCCGGGCAGAGGGCTTCAGTTTCCATAACAGCACCATGATACCTAGCGCCTGAAACGTCTTGCCCATGCCGACCTCATCGGCCAGCAGTGCCACGTTGTGCATAGACAGCTTGTTCCACAAACCAGCGACACCTTCGGCCTGACGCGCCGGCATTGAAATACGCTCGCTGCTTGCGTAATGCCAGTCGCGATCAGTCGCGTCGAAGTTGATCCAGTCCGCGACCTGTTCTGGCTTCAAGCCCCCCCACTCACTGCCGCGCATAGTCACATTCCTGTTCGACGCAGCGAAGATAGTCCAGATGTTTTTCCAATCCCCGCGGCAATTTTGGCGGCACCACTCTCAATGTCGACCACAATTCCTGTGCGGGCTTGCGGCGCTCGTAGCTCCGATATGACCGCACTGCCTGGTCGTAAAGCGAATTGACTTCCTGTGCGAGAAACCAGTTGAACACACTGGGTTGACTTCCTTGAAGTTGTTGGCGCGTTTTGGCCGCCAGTTCCTGCAGACAACCTGGGTAGCCGAAAAGCCATTTCTCCAATTGTACCGTTTCCGTGACTGTGTTCAGGCGCTCCCGAAAATGCTCAATCGCTTGGAACAGTCGGAAATAAGACAACGCATCATGTTCGATAGAGGCCGAAGGTATCGGCAGGTCTTCATCCGGCCCGGCACCTGTACGCAGGCACGCGCGGAGCACCGTGTTGTTATCGCTCTGCGGATCAATTTGAGTGACCAAACTGTCGAGCAAATCCTTGAGCGACTCGAATCCTTGCGCACGCCGGAAAGACTGACCGCTTTCAACAATAATCCCCCGATAGACCGGAGGGGTCTGGTTCCGCAGAAGAATGCTGTAGCTGTGATCCGCCAGCATTGCCTCGTTATCCGGGGTAATCCGCTCGATCGGCGTAAGCGAAAAGATTCCACCCTGACGTCGCGTCTTCCAGTGCAGGGGAATCGCTTCGTTCACACCCGGCAGCTTCAGCCAATAATCACTGTTGGGTTTGTTGGCGCACCACTGTCCCGTCACCGTAAAGCAGGCCCTCTTCCAGTCGTAATGCACGTTCAGGTCGAATGGCAGTTCCTCTGGAATGGTCAGGCTATCCTCTAGCAACAACAGGTCGCTGGCAAAGTCAGCCTCGGTGACATCGATTGGGTCACCAAGCATGTCTGCGTTGCGCTTGTAGTTCAGTACGATGCCCGCTTCGATATTGCGCTGCTCGAAACTGCTGGTACCTGCGTGCGTGAAATTCCACGATCCGATCGCCAGGCGGCACCCCTTGGTTGAGC
Organism: Pseudomonas syringae group sp. 243L2; assembly: GCF_032587875.1. Taxonomy (NCBI): domain Bacteria; kingdom Pseudomonadati; phylum Pseudomonadota; class Gammaproteobacteria; order Pseudomonadales; family Pseudomonadaceae; genus Pseudomonas; species Pseudomonas syringae group sp. 243L2. Next base: position 381,737 of record NZ_JAWHPL010000019.1, on the reverse strand, counting down.
GAAACAACCATGCCTTGGCGTGAGTTATTTCGACGAGGTTATGGCGAAAGGAAGGGTTGTGATGAAAAGCTAGGCTCTCATCGTCAATACTCGCTGCCAGTGCTTCGCTCCAAGGCGTCCGGAAGTAGCGGCCCTCGAGCCGGTCTGCGACCAGTGCCACTTTCAACTTGGGATTGCCCGACACTTGCTGAAGTCGAGCCAGCAGATCGGGCAGGTCCGCCGCCAGGTACGGTGACCACACCTGCAAAGAAGTGATCCTGTCCTGCGCCATGAGTCGATGGAGAAAAGTGTCTTGGTCGAAGCTGTGAACGAACTGCCAATCGGAACCGTTGTTCGCAAAGCGTCTGTCGGGCCAATCGAACGTCAGCTCCCACGGTTCGATCAATGCATTGAAAAACGCTTTTATCTGTTTGTATTGCCCGACATTGCAAACCCGATGAAAAGTGAACACTTCCTGATTGCGCCCCCAGCCACCGACCGTCAGGTTGGCACTGCCCGCGCCTAACACCATCTGTCCCGACTTGCTCTCAAGGTAGATGACTTTCGGATGAAATAGAGACTGGTCTGTGAAGCCATCGTCTTCATTGAATGCACGCGCTGAAACGCAATGAACATGGATGGCCGTACGTTTGTATTGTTCGGCCCCCAGCATGCGTTTGTCGCAGAAGATCCGAAAATCGATGTCTTTTTCTACCAGATACAATTGGAAGCTTTCGTAGTCCATGCGATTGCGTGGCTGATCCATGCCCAGCACTGCCGGCAGCAGGTAAGTTTCGACAAAACCGATATTCAGGTTGAAGCTAGTCAGCCAGACCCGGCGTATTTCGCCCAGTTCCTCCAACTGCTGCTTGAAGGCATCGAGCAGCTTCATGCTGCCACTCCCTGCAAGCCGCCGAGCAAATGACGAAACTGGGGAATGTAATACTGATGAACCCAACAACCCAACGGCCTGTCGGCGAAGGTCGGTTCACTCCGAGGCCGAACATGTAGCTTGAGCTGCGCGCCATTGACCAATGTCAGCCACGGCGACTGCCCGCGGCTTTCCATGACTTGCGCATGGTAGTTCAGCAATGCGCACATCTGGGCCGGTACGTCACCCTGCCTGGCCAATATCAGCAAGCGATTCAGCCGTGATTGACCGGTTGCCGAAAGCACCGAAGACATCGCTACGTTCTCTTCAATGGGGGCGGCGTAGGATGCCAAGGTGGCGGCATTACGGCCGAGGGCCTCCCAGCGTCGTTCAGCCTGCTCCAAGGATTGGGACTTCTCGGCCAGCATTAAGTTGAACAGCAGATCTAGCTCGCCCAGTAAAGGCTCAAGCAGGCGCACGTGTTCAAGCTTGTCCTGCGCTTCTGGCGGCAGCGGGTGCTTCACCGCCTTCTCAAACACGGCGGCAGCGGATGCGCTGCTGAGCCCTTCACCGCTTTTGGCGGGTGAGAGCACCTTGTACAACGCTCCAGGTGCTCCCTGGTCCAGCTCTGTGACGGAAAGCCAGAAGTCGCACGTCCTGGCGCCGACAGCTGCCGAAGAAGGAAAAGCTTCAATCAGAGCCAGTTTAAGCGTCGTGGGTATGTCGGAAAAATCCCGCTTTGGCTCGCCACTGTTGCTCGCCAGCAAATCCCGCAGATGCAGGCGCAGTAAGCCATAGAGGCGGGAGAGTGTCGGGACACTCTTGATCAGTGCCTCTGCGCTTTTCCACAGCGGTGCGGCCGTCGGCAAACTGTAGTGATACTGACGATTGAAAAAGCCCATCTCCACCAGTGGAGTCTTATAGCGACCGCTCACACCAAGCATGGTTTGACGAACCAGTACCTGAGCCTCGCTGTTATGGCTGAACGAAAGCCGTGGATTCCCGCCGCGTTCATACCACCTGCGTCGCGCCTTGCTGATCCCCAGCACACCAGTGCCTTCCAGGTCGGCAGTGTCTTGATGAGCGATGACGCTATAGACGTACAAGTTTTCCAGGTATATCAGGCAAGCATGCTTGAAGTTGAGATCATTTTTGCCGGCGTAGACTTTTTTCAAACCGCTGCCTAACGCGACCAAGTCGTCATCAATCAGGTTCTTGATCAACCAGTGATTGAACAGAGTCAAGGTGTAGTTGCGGATATCGTTGGAAATCGAGCTGATCCGGTTCTGAAAAATCTGCTGGCCGAACGCCGACCAAATCACCTGCAACCCCAACGGATCAATATTTAGCTCACTGCCAAGACTGTCATCATACTCGGTCAAAAACTCATTTAGAAACATACATGGATACCTTCGCAGCCCGGACACCAAAAACCAAATAGCCGCCAGAACTACAGACGCGCCATGCTTAGTCACGTGCAAAACCTGCCATCCTGACCGGCTAGCAGTGTGTGAGGCTGATAACCGGGCGGGCCTCTGAGATACGCGACTGTTCTGCACGCTGATAGTCGCAACGCTGGCGACAAGCCCCTTGATTAGCGTGGTAGCGACGGCACTATCCAAAGCTAGCGGAAATCGCATTTCCCAGTCAGGGCATTGCTGCTGAAGCTTCAAGAGTGGATCGGACTCATTTTGAAGCTTGTATTGCTCGCGAAGCTGCAATACGCCCCACACCAGATCGCGGAGTAATTGGTAAATAAGGTCCTGGCGATAACTTACTGGAAGTAATGCCGCCTGCGTCTTGATGGCATCCAGCAAGTCATCCTGGTGTAGGCTGCATCGAAGCGTTTGCTCAAGCACCATTCGTAGAAGACGAGACAAGCCGCCTTGAGCGGTCTCGAGCAGACGCATGGGTAGGCCACCGTTAATGGCGACATGTCCAATGTAGCGTTTGCCCTCCCCCCTGATTTCGGTGGTCAACTGCCATTGGCGGTGGCCTGCCAATACGTGGCGACTCGTTTGCTCATGGGTCATGCCAGGTTGTCCGGCCGCGAGGCAGAGCGGAGCCCAGCGCCAAGCTCCGCCGGCGTATTCACGCTTCCACCATTCCGCAGCAAACAGAAGCCATACCTGGCAGTACTCTGCACTACCAACGGCAAAACTTGGAATCGCACGAAGACATTGCTTTAGCTCGTTGTACTGAGCTTCTGTGGTTTTGTAAGCGAATAGCGGCCGGCCATCCGGAGCATCAAGGCCTCTTTTAGAAAGAAAACGGCTAATCCATTGATTAAGCTGCACGTCTAGCTCCATCTATTCGCAGGCTGGGCAGGGGTGTCGATGGTCGACACCTCCCGATTTCTCTGAGCTTAGAATTGCAAGCTGGCCGTTTAATATCAACCAATACTTTCGCGTTGAAGGAAGTCTGACGGGCAATACTTTCCCGCCTAGGCATTAGCAATTCTGCGGGCACTGCACGGCATCACCGCAAATTATGGGAAGCATCGCCCTTACGTAGAGAGGCAGTACTATTCCATCTAAAAAAAATTCAGTCCTACATCACTGCTATGACATCCCACCATGGAGCTTCAAACCATGTCATTGCAGTGCCCTCGCTGTAACTCACCCAAAATCGCCTCTCTCCACCAGGCCATGAAAATTGCGGCCGCCATCGGTACGGTTGGCGGTGCAGCACGCGGCGTCAGTGCAGCACTTGCAGGCGGTCAGGCAGGTGCCACCGTCGGCGCTATTGCCGGCCCGCTTGGAGTCACCCTCGGAGCCGTTTCTGGCGCCATCCTCGGCGGGCTTGTAGGCGGCGCTGGTGGCTGTGCATTGGGCGCTCAACTCGGCGACAAACTTGACCGCCATGTCCTCGCCCACAATCTCTGCCTGATCTGTGGACATCGATTCAATCTGCCTGCTTAAACCGTTCTCCCCTTCTCTCTTTTAGTAAGTCCGGACAGTGCCGCACGATGCGTGGCATTTATACCGGCTTGCACCCTAAGGAATCGTAATCATGGCTCATCAAATCGAACAAATGGCTTACGTTGGTGCGACCCCGTGGCATGGCCTCGGCAGCCAATTGACTCAAAAACAGCCTATTGAAATCTGGCAGCGCGAGGCTGGCATGGACTGGCAGATCCAGGAAAGCCCAGTTCACTTCAAAGCCGACGCTATTGGCCATTTGGGCAGCATTCACTCGTTCCCGGAGCAAAGGGTGCTGTACCGCTCCGACACCAAAGCACCGCTGTCAGTGGTTTCCAACCGCTATCAAATTGTTCAGCCGTGTGAAGTGATGGAGTTCTATCGAGATCTGACCGAGGTGTCCGGCTATGAGCTGGAGACCGCTGGCGTGCTCAAGGGCGGTCGTAAGTTCTGGGCGTTAGCGCGAACCGGTCAAAACACAGCGCTGAAAGGTAACGATCAAGTCAACGGCTATTTGTTGCTGGCAACCTCTTGCGACGGCACGCTTGCCACCACCGCCACGCCGACAACCGTTCGCGTAGTCTGCAACAACACCTTGACCATCGCACTAGATGGCACCACTCGCTCCATCAAGGTGCCTCACAGCACCCGCTTCGACCCTCAGGTCGTCAAAAAGCAATTGGGTGTTGCCGTCTCGCAATGGGACGAGTTTATGTATCGCATGCGCGTGCTGGCCGAGCGCAAAGTTCAGTGGCATGAAGCTATGGGATTCTTCATGAACGTGTTGTGTGACGTAACGCCCAATAGCAAATTACCTGAAGTCCTTCCCAACGAACGCGCCCTGCGCAAAGTACAAAGCTTGTACGAGGGGCGCGGCCGTGGTGCAACGCTTGAGTCGGCGCAAGGCACTGCCTGGGGTCTGCTCAACGCCGTGACCGAATATGTCGACCATGAGCGCAGAGCGCGCAGCAACGAGTACCGCATGGACTCCGCCTGGTTCGGCCAGGGAGCGCAAATAAAGCAACGTGCGCTGGATGCCGCCCTGCAACTCGCGGCCTGAAATGCCTCCCTCCCCTCAACCATAACGCCCGTTCAGCACCGAGCTCAACGGGCGTTTTTGTGTCTGCAAGGAACCCACATGAAAGCGATTACGCCAAATGAAAACACTCACAAGAGCCGGCCGGCCCTGCGCCTGATCGGCACCAAAGAACTCCCCCGAGAAGATTGGCTCGCCGTGCGTAAACAAGGCATCGGCAGCTCAGACGCAGGCGCAGCGGTTGGCTTGAACCCGTACAAATCGCAGTTGGAATTATGGCTTGAAAAGACTGGCCGGGATGCCGCGTTACCGAAAATCGATCCTCAGGATGAGGAGAGCCCAGCCTACTGGGGCAATGTTCTGGAGCCTATCGTGGCCTGGCATTACAGCAAACGCACTGGCAAGAAAGTGCGACGAATTAACGCCGTGCTGCAGCACCCTGATCCAGAACTGCCATGGATGCTCGCCAACATCGACCGCGAGGTGATTGGCGCGGACGACGTGCAGATCCTTGAATGCAAGACCGCCGGCATAAATGGAGCACGCCTCTGGAAAGAAGGCGTGCCCGAGTATGTGCAATTACAGGTCATGCACCAACTGGCCGTCACCGGTAAGCAGGCCGCAGATGTAGCAGTTTTACTGGGTGGCCAGCATCTAGAGATCCATCGCATCGACCGAGACGAGCAGATGATTGCCCGCCTGATCGAGCTGGAACGCAAGTTCTGGCAGTACGTTCAAACCGACACCCCACCTCCGGTCGATGGTAGTGCCTCGTCTGAAGCGGCGCTGCGTTGCCTTTACCCTCAGGACAATGGTCAATCAGCGGACTTCAGGGGCAATGCTGGATTGGCAGCGACCTACCTGGAGCTCAAGGCAATTCGACAATCCATTGCTGAAAAGGAGAGTCGCGAATCTCACCTGAAACAGATCCTACTGCAAGCCATGGGCGAAGCCACACGAGCGGAGTTCAGTAACGGTTTCATCAGCTGGAAGCGATCCAAAGACAGCACCGTGCTCGATGTCGAACGCCTGCTGAAGGAGAAGCCCTATCTACAAGTCCGTTTCACCAAGCTCAAGGAAGGCAGCCGTCGCTTCCTTATCAACTGAGCTCTCTTCCTCTCTGGCCATCCCGGTGCTACACGGTTCTCGGGTGGCCATTTTTTACTTCAAAGGATAACTATCATGCTCAAAGGCCTGGTCATTACACCGCCTGTGCTCGGGCGTATTTCCATTGGCAAAATCGTCGAGAAAAACGGCAAGCGCCTGCCGGAGAAAGATGATCAATTCACAATCACCTCACAAGTGCAAAGCAGGGACGGCTGGCTGCTGCATCCATTGAATGACGAATTACGCGAGACGCCGGACACCAAATTACGGAGCATTCCAATTCGCGTGCTGTTCAACGAACCGGAACTCAATTTCAGGGCCGAGTACACCTTGTTCGACCGCAACACTGGACGCCCCCTGTGTGTCGGCAACGGCGAGACCTGCAAGCGCCAATGCGAGGACGGAATCAAGTCGCTGCCCTGCCCTTCACCAGATGCCTGTTCGCTGGCCATGGGCAATGCCTGCAAGCCTTACGGACGGCTCAATGTGGTCATCGGCAACGATGACACGCTCGGCAGCTTCGTGTTCCGCACCACGGGCTTCAACAGCATTCGTACGTTGGCAGCACGCCTGCAGTACTTCCAGGCAGTTTCCGGCAACCGCCTGGCCTGTCTTCCACTGGAACTGCGCCTGCGTGGAAAATCCACTCGGCAGAGTCATGGCACGCCAATCTTCTACGCCGACATCACCGTGCGTAGCGGGATGAGCCTGGAAGAAGCACTGCTCGCCGGGAAAGAGTTGGATGAAACACGCCAAACAGCAGGCTTCCTCCAGTCCGCTCTAGATACAGCCGCTCAGAAGGGCTTCAGCAACGGAGTTTTTGAGGATAACGAGGACGACAGCGGTTCAGTAACCGAGGAGTTTTTTACCGGTGCGGATAGTGACTCTAACGCCACCGCTGCACTCGCGCCCAAGAGACCGACGCCAGCGACACCGCTCGCCAAAAAGCTTGAAGCACTCGCATCGATCAACTCAAAAACCGATTAAAAACCACCGCATCTAACTCGACGGCAAAACCATACAGGAGGGCACCAATTGGAGATTCACTATGAAAATGCTTCGACTATTTCTGTGCCTGATCATGTTCATTGGTGCGATGGCGGCAACCTCCGTGCTGGTTCTAAGCATCCTGCTGATGCTGCGCTTTCCATCATTGCTCGTCGCTGTAGTGCTTGCATGTGGAGTCCTGAACGTTTTAATCAGTAAGACCGCTCCCCAACAAACCTAAACAGAGTGTCGACTCATGAAGCTCTAAACCCTAGTGACGAAATCACAAGCCTGCCTCAAACAGCAAATCTGACGGCTTACATTGCAAAGCAGTAGCAATTCGGAGAATGTTCAAAAAAGTAACATTTCTTTCCCCCCGCTCAATTTTCCCCATGTGGGAACGATCAATCCCAGCAGCATCTGCCAAGGCTTCTTGCGACAGCGCATGTCCTAGCCGCCGCGTACGTACTACCGCACCAAGCGCTACCAGGTCACCGTCTTTATCGTGGTTTGCAGAGATTCTTGCCATGGCGAAGATCGTCGCGCTATGATGCTTTGACGACCACGGCATTTACGACCCTTTTACGCATTTCTGTGACATTGAGCAGACCTAGCAGAAGGCCTTCCTACTCCCGATTCAGAGAATCTGAAAATATGTCTCTATCAACAGTAAATGGTTTAAATGAATCTCAAATAGAAACACTCCTAAGAGCCAAAGCTTCTTTCGAGATTGTGGGCTTACGGGGTGAATTTACTAAGAGTGTAATCAACGTAGAAAAAAAGATAGAAAGCCTGGGTTTGAAGTGCCGTGTGAAGGTCGATATAAAAGGCGCTCTCGCGCAAGGCGGAATGCTTGGCACCATCATTGGAGCAGCGTCTCTGCCTATCGGAGTTACCTTAGCCGCCGCAGCTACCGTCGCTAGTGCCGGACACACGCTGGCTACCTATGACCCCGATTACGAAATCATAAAAGACTACATACACAAAAAACTAAAAGTAATCTACAAAAAATAGCCAGCAACAATATCAACTCTCGCCTATCAGACCATTACAGAGTTTAATAAAATGAAAATAAAACCAGCCATACTAAAAGCGGCGAGCTGTTTGGCATTCGCACTATCATTGAACGCCCAAGCAGAGGTTGACTATGGTCATATGTACCCGCCTATGCTGCCAAACGAACAGACCATGGACGATCTTCCTTATGCCATTCCCTGTGCAGAGGCCACCAATCAGTACGGTGCAAAATTCTACCGCTGTACTTGGTTTGTTCTCCCCAGAAATATCACCCAATGGAACGCCCAACAGCAACGTAACGTGACCTTTAGCAATCACATCAGCGGCAAGTGTGCGCGCGGCACCTGCCGTGCATCCAATGGATCTGGGGTCTATGGCATATACGGCCAAGACCTAAACTTTAGCCTGTCACTTTATTATTACATTTATGAAAGTGAAGATGGTTATCCGATTGCTTACCGTATGGATGGCGGGCCAAACAAAAAGGGCAAAGGAGTGACTTATGCTCACGCCCGCACAACGCTTCAAGAGTTCTTGCTTGATCATGGCATCAGCGATACGAACACAAAAGATGCTATTGCCGCATACAACTTAGACGCCAACGCAGCGAGCAGCCAATCAACCGACGACGCGCCACAGGTCGAAAACAAGCCTCTGACAAAACCAACAAAAACCATCACTACCAAAGAAGCCTGGTGCAATCCACGCGCAGACGATGAGTGCACCATCAACGGAAATAAAGTGCCAAAATCGGAGCTAAAGCAATACCTACCAGAAATTTATGAGCTGGAAGTCTTAAATGCAGGCGGATATTGCGAGCATCCAATTTGTTATGACAAAAATGACAAGCCGGTCGGCATTCACTAAAAATATAGGCATGGGATTTTACCCATGCTTTATTTTTTCTCTCTGAAAGAATACCACCCGAGCTACTTCTAGCAACGATGTTCCCACGCTTTCAGTAACTCGCTGATCATAGTTCATCGCTCAAAAACCGGCTGGCATAGCTGAGAAATTCTGCATGTGGCACTCGTAGCTCAATCCATCTGTACGGCTTGGATGGGGGCGTTTCACGGCGCTCACTAACGGTCATAATCAGTCGACGCTTGGCCCGTGATACGCCAACAAAGAAAGCACAACGCTCTTCGTCTGCCTTTCCCCAGAATGTCTGGTTTTCGACGCCAAGGAGGATGACCGAATCGAACTCCAACCCTTTGCTCTTGTGCATCGTCATGATGCGTACCGCCTGGTCATCCGAAAAACGCTCAAGGGCCTTGGGCAGATCAGGTTCAATCTTGAGCAATTCCTCGATACGCAATCTGGTATCCCGAATAACGTCCTTAAGCCTGTCGTAAGACTCATAGTCCGGGGAAAGCGCGCTCAGGGTTTCGATACTAACTTGTTTCAAGAACGCCCGAACGGCCTCCCACCAACCTGAATACGGCACGTCAAGAAGCTCCGCTACGTCAGCCTCTTTCCGCTGACGCTTGATCAATCGGTCTACATCCTTGCGAGTACTGGATTGGATTTCATCATCCGCGAAAGGGATCAACTGATTCATTAACCGAACCCAGGCTTTGGGCTCACGCTGGCCATAAAGACAGGACAAATAGTCCACGATCAAGCGAGCTGCAGGTTCGACCGTGATGTCCTGCATCTGTTGTTCGTTACGGAAAGGAATTCCCCGCACCTCTAACTCAGCCATGAGATGGTCGGCATATAACTCCAACTGTTTGGAAACAAGCACGGCGATTTCCGACGGGGGTAGCTGCTCTACTCTTATCCAGTTGGCAATCAAATCCGCCAAGCATTCGGCCTCTCTGCGACTGTCCTCAAATTGCCACGCGAAAACCTCACCTTCATCACCGGCAAGCTGCTCGTCGGGCATGGCTGACGCAGGGTCAAGGATACGGATGATCTCGTTCTGCACTCGAAGTAAGCGAGGCTGGGAACGGAAGTTGCGGTACATGTTGAGCGGGACCGCAGCAAAATCAGTCGCGAAGGTTTCAAAAATGCCATCAAGGGCTCCGGCCCAGCCCATAATTTTTTGTTTGGTATCACCAACGGCTGTGAGACGTATGCTGGTGCCCTGAAAGGCAAGCTTTATTAGGTTGTACTGCAGATTGGTACAGTCCTGGAACTCATCCAAAAAAACATCGCTGTAGGTTTGGCGAATGGCGTTTCGGGCCATTTTAGACGTCTGCAGTATCTTGATAGCCAACGGCACCAGGTCGCCGAACATAATTTGATTTCGGGAGGTCTCCACCTTCCTATCGGTAATTTTGTAACCCGCGTCCAGAGCCTCTTTCCCGGTCAGAACTGGCCGAAACCGATCGATTATCCGTTTAGCAAAGGCATGGAAGGTGAAGCTATCAAAGCGGGAAGCCAGATCAGTGCCACAGCGACGCTGAACCCTCTCTTTCAGGTTCTTGCTGGCATCAACCTTGAACGAGATGGCTAGGATCCGCTTTGGATAACGACAAGTGCCAGTGCGCAAAAGAAAATCTGCTCGCTGTGCAAGCATCTCGGTCTTGCCGGCACCGGGTCCAGCAGTCAGGGCAAGACACCGCTTCTGCTCCTTGGCTGCGAGGAGGGCATTCGGCTCAAGCGTCAGCCCGTCAGCAGGCTGCCAGGATTCGACTGCAATCATTCTGGCAGGTCCGCTAGCTTGGCGATGACGGCGTCTGTCAGTCTATTCAGGGATGCCGGCATATTTTCAAGCAACTCTTGATCACTCAACTGAGCAAGTGCGCTGATATGCGCGGCGGGCTTGCTGCCAAGCTTGAAGCGCTGGTGATAGGTGCCAAACAGCTTAAGTTCGTCTTCGCTGTATTGGGAAGAGTCATGATGGCTTTTCCCGAGGACAGCTTTGATAACGCTAGCATCTGGCGCCTCCTCTTCAACACCATAAGCTTCTGGATAGGAGAGAAGCATCGCGAAATCGAGATCCAGCGGATCGGAGAAATAAATGCCTCGCTCCTCAAAAGCAGTTAGGTAAACGGGATATTCACGCACCTTATGTTCATCGGAGTTCCACTTTGGAACTCCATGATCTTTCGGAAGGACCTTATCCGCTCGAAACACCCGCAACTGGTCGTTTACATATTTAAAGCGCCCCCAGCCAGCTTGATGGCGGGCCACATCCAAATCAAGGAGAGTTAAATATGGAATCTGCAAGGCCTCCAGCAATCGCCAAAAATGGTTGACGTGCCTGCCCCCCAGCGGCGCTATTACGACAGCTGACTCGTCAATCGGCGCGCCTTTGGCACGCAAGAGACGTGGCAACACAATCTCTTCGCTGTCTCCTTCACCTAGTACTATCAATCGAGAGAAATAGACCTCGGGAAATGCCTGTACTGCCTCGCGTACGAACTTGTGCGCCTCGTCCGCTTTATCCGGCAACTGAATGCAGCTAACGCGCGATTGCCGCGCCTCAGTCAGCCGCAAGTGACGGATGTGTTCCGGCTCGACTCGCCGAAGCATTGAGGGCGCATGCGTAGCTATGAGGGCTTGAGCATCGCCTTCGAGTGTCATGGTGTTCAATGCACTAACAATCCGTCCCAAATAGTGAGGGGAAAGACTGTTCTCAGGCTCTTCAACGGCAACCAGTGTAAATACGGGGGGACGCAGCTTGTCAGGGTCGAAGGATTTGTCTTTCTCCGCTAAGACGGCGCGACCTATCGCCTGTGAAGACAGTACAAGGGACAGATAGAGCATTGATTTCTGGCCGTCGCTCAGTCGCGAAAAATCGACCAAGTTTTCGTCATGCCCTGGTGTAAACGAGACGGACATATGCCGCAACAACGCCTCGATCTCTGAGGCTACAAAGGTAATCTTGGGGTCGGTAAAGAAACTGCCTTTGTGTAGTGACACCCATGTTGTTTTCAACTGTTCACTCAGAGCATTGACTGATGGGTTGGCTGCCAGGCTATCGCTTATACCGTCTGTGAGCCCCTTGATGAGGTCTCGCTCTTTGTCCCATTGCACCGCACGGAGTATCCGCCCAAGCAAAGCGTTGGCCCCATACGCAATATGGTCGGCGGGGTCACGTCGTGCTGGCAGGTAGTGGACATGTATGTGGTTGCGCTCGGCTCGCGGCACTTGCGCAGTGGTGAGCGGCGAACCATCCGGATTGACGTCCAGCACATATACAAGGGTTTCTTCGATGTCGCCATCCTGCCCCATGGCTGCGCTAAGGCGGAAACGCACTCGTGGAATACCGTCCGGTTCGTCGAGGCGCATGTGACCAAAATGAGGAGCAACCGTGCTGTTGTCTTCGTCATTCGCCAGTTCAGGGAAAAGGAAATCTGCTTCGATCCATAGCAGACGCTCTTCTGGAATTGCCTCCTCATCGAATGGAACTTGGAAGTCAGAACGCTGGATGCGACGCTGAGACGGATCGAAAGCGAACAGTCTGCATAGTGCTTGGAGTGCAGCCGTCTTGCCAGAACCATTAGGCCCGATCAAGTAGGTGATGGCTTCGAGGCCGACGTCAGTAGGCTCAGGACCGTAAGATTGAAAACTCGACAGGCGCAGCGTTTGCAACTTCATATTGTTTATCTTCCTTGTTGTCATTATTTACAGCACGCTGAGCTTAGTACACACCCGTTTGCCAACCATGCCAATGAAGATCAGAAGCTTGGTCGCGATAAACGGATGCATTTTTTTGATTGTCAGTCACGACAGACTAGCTTACACCACCATGACTTGGCCGTTCATCAGCATAGGCAGCAACCAATCGCGGAGCTGACTGAGGTACTGATTTTCACGCTGGTTGACGATTAATTTTTTTAGGATTGGATTGATCACCTTCCCAAACTCTGCAGCAACCTTTTCCTCATAGGGCAATTCAAATCGCATCATCACAGACGGATTGACGCGCTTATGACTGTTTGATGTCCCCGAGGCCGACTGTACGCAATGCGAGATGAACTGCTGAGAAGTCGCAATCAAGAAAAGAAAGTTCTTTAAATTTTCGCTAGAGCTTCGCCATACAACGAACTCGGTTGAGCAGATTTGATCTGCCTCATCCATTGCGTAAACAACCCGATTGCTCCATGGGTTAAGCTTTGAAACCAATAGGTCAGCACCAAGCACAGTGAACTTGTTACTCCCTATTGACTGACCAGGCTCTACACCGTAGGTCTTGACGACATCAAAAACGGGGATACTAAAATGCTTGAATAATCTGTCGGGAAAATCTGCCGGATTAAGTGATTCATTGCTAACAGGCGTGATCGACGACAACGGGGTAGCGGCCCAATTCTGAGGGATGTCCCGTTTCAAGAGGGTGTTATAGACCATCTTGCCGCCGGAGGATTTGTAGGGCTTGCCGTCGGAGTCAGGAAAATCGAACTGCACAAACCAGTAGTCGAACAGCGCCTTGGCCATAGCCTCAAGCTCAAAATTGATGCGCTTGTTACAATCAATCTTGGCATCGAGGGCGGAGAGTGCCCCGACGATTTTTTTTTGCTCTGTCAGATTTTTTGGCAGGCGTATAACAAAGTTTTTGATGTCGTCAGAATTCAGGTTTTTCCTCACACCAGAAGATAAGTTCCTAAGTTCATTATATTGGGTTTTCAGGAAATAATAGACATACTCAAAATCAGCGAGCTCCGGATCAAGCTCAATATTGCAGCATGCCTGATTTGTCGCCATCTTACTTTTTATTATCGAAACATTACCGCGTGTCTTTCCTTCGCCGTACATCGCGATAGATAGAGTGTTCGGCGGATAAACCTTAATACTGGTTTTTCTGAGCGCAACCTCCGAAATTTTCTCGGTTGTACTGTAAATTAATTTCTCGCCAAGTTGCTCCGTTTTCAACCATGGAATCGTACCATTTAGCCAAAACTCGGGATTGCTTCTTAATGGAGTAAGTCCACTGGAAACTCTATTGGCTATTGCCCAGACAGGCTTACTAAGCATATTTCAACCCCATCAACTGTTTTTTTATCTCCTGTTCCAACCCCGACGACTCTTTGAACAGATTATCCAGATTGGCGGCGAAACCCTTCATCTTCGCGGCGAACTGAGCCTGCGTTAGGTCGGAATATTCGATCCTTACATCGAAATACTGCCCGGCGCTCAAGCTGTAATTTTTGGCAGCAATCTCGTCATAACTCACTAGCGCCGAGAAATCCTCTATTGCCTGCTTGCCATTAAAGGTAGAGATGATGCGGTCTTCTTCGGCTACCGATAGCAAGGTTTTCTGGTTCTTGCCGTCCTTGACCTTGGTGCCCAGGCTGGAGGCGTCGAGCAGTACCACACCAGCCTTGTTAGCATCGTCGATGAAAACGATGGACACGTTGGTGCCGGTGGTTGCAAAGATGTTACTCGGCATGGAGACCACGCCGGCCAGCATCTTGTTGTCCACTAGATGTTCACGGATCTTCCTGTCGACACCCGACTGGGCAGTGATAAAACCGGTAGGCACCACGACTGCCGCCTTGCCGCCGGGTTTCAGCGAGTGGATGATGTGCTGCAGAAACAACTGGTAGATAGACATTTTGTCAACGGCTTGCTTGGGGATGTTCGGCACCCCAGCAAAGAAGCGTTCCCGATGTTCCTTGCTGTCCAACTCGTTGCGAAAATCGCTGAAATCCATCTTGAATGGTGGATTGCTGACGATGTAATCGAATTTTTTAAGCGTCTTCCCCTCTCGGTGGTAGGGGTGAAGCATAGTGTTCCCCTGGATGACATTGGGGATGGAATGCACCAGGTTATTGAGGATCAGGTTCAGGCGCAGCAGGCTGGATGATTTTTGCGAAATGTCTTGCGAGTAGATGCTGCATCGCTGCTCTCCGATAGCATGGGCGATATTCATCAGCAAGGTGCCGGAGCCAGCGGACGGGTCGTAGCAGCTTACATTCTTGATTTTCCCCCGCACCTTCTCCGGTACCAGGATCGCCGCCATGATCTTAGCTACGGAGTGTGGTGTGTAGTACTCGGCATATTTACCGCCACTGTTGCTGTTGTAGTCCTTTATCAGGTACTCGAAGAGCGCGGCGTAGAAATCATACTTCTGGGTAAAGATGCGCTCGAAGCTGAACTCCACCAGCTTGTTGATCAGGGCGCGGCAAAAATTGTCTCGCTTGGACGGGTCGGAGATGTATTCGCTAACGCGATCAAACAGCGTGACCTTGGCTCCCCCATCGGTTTTAACCGCGAAGATATCGTTGTTGGTAATGGCGATGTCGCGCAGGGTGTCATCAAACAACTTGGCGAATTCAGGCTCATTCTGCCGACCGAACAGATGGGCGAGGAAGTGTTCAGGCTTCAGGCGTGGAGTGTCCGGCCCCAACTGCAATTGCAGCATTTCCAGTTCATCGGTGCTAAGACCGGCCATGGCCTGCTCCCACGTGAGGGCTAGGCTTAGCTCAGGGCGGATTTTCTTGGCCTCGAAAGTGAACTTATCGTTGAGAAACTTGTAAAGAAAGACCTGGGTGATGATCTTGAATTCGTTGCCATCGTTACCCAACCCATAGGCAGCGCAGATGGCCTTTAGGCTGTCGATCAGTTGGCGGGTGCGTTGCTCAAATTCTTGCGTTACCACGTACGTGTTCCTATTCGAGTGCCTGAGGCAAATTCATTTATGTATTCGGCCACCACCAACTGGTTGATGGTGTGGGAGGCGTCTGGGGTGAGCTGGATTTTCTGGCGATTTTGGAACTCGCCAATCACGAGCGGCATCATCATCCGCCCGAAGTAGCTTTCGTTATTCATTAACTGGGTGTTCTGCAGCACCTGCTCGTCGGCTGCTTGTTTGACGCCAGAGAGCGCCTCAAACAGGCGGCGTTCAGTTTGCGTGAGGCCACCACGCTCTTGCAGGCGCTTGTGGATGCGGGTGTATTTGGCATCGCCCTTATATTTAGCACGCAGCTGGTTGTTCTGCCGATTGAGCTCTTTGACCTGGTCATGAATCGCGCTGAGCGCACCGATGTTGGCGGTCATTTCGTCCTGGGTGACTTCGTTTAGTTTCTTCTTCTTGAACAGCCGCTCCAGCTCTTCCCTCAGAGTGATGAACTTGGGGTCTTGCTGGTCGAAATTGTCGGCTAGGGCCTCGCGGGTCTGGCGCAGAGTGTTCTTGAGCTTGTCAGCCAGTACCAGCTCTTCTTCCCGGATCTTAGTGAACATGAACAGCACATCTTCCAGCGCCACGTTGAGCAGGTTGCTGGTGTCGGCACTGGATTCGATGCTCTCTTTCAGGTTGAGCATGTCGAGGTGATTGCAGGTTTCGCGGTAGAGCTGGTTAAGCTTCTGAAAATCAAGCTGGTGTAGGAGTGCGTAGTCAGCCTGCAGGCGAATCAGGTTATAGAGGCTACGGGCGTCGGCCAGTGCTTTCTTGAGCGCCAGCACCGTGGCGCGATCCTGAATTTGGGTGATCTGCCGCGAAAACTCTTCGGCGTTTTCGATGTTGAAGCTGAATAGGATGTCCTTTATCGCTTCGATTTCCTCGGCGATTTCCTCAGCGGATTTGAACAGGTTGGAGTAGTGCTCAACCTCATCGCCTAGCTCGGCCTGCAGCTCGTCGAAATAGGCCTTGTTGGTGGCGTCGAACTCCTTGCGGATGTCGGCGAAATCGACCACATAGCCGTAGCGAAAAGCCTTGTAAGTGCGATTGACGCGGGTGAGTGCCTGCAGAAGGTTGTGTGAACGGATCACACGGCCAAGGTAGAGCTTTTTCAGGCGCTTGGCATCGAAGCCGGTGAGCAGCATGTTGTAGACAAACAGTAGGTCGATCTTGCCTGCCTTGAAGTCTTCCACCCATTGCTTGCGCTCTTCCTTGCTGCCCACGTCGTGCAGGATCAGAGCGGCGCTTTTGGCGCGATTCTCCAGCAGGCTGCGGGCGGCATAGCTACCGGGCTGCGTGGCAGCGATCAAAGCTTGCGAGGAGTCCTGCAGGTTGGGGCTGGGCTGGCCCTGCTTGGCATGAACAGCGTTGAAGATCTCGAACATCTGCCGGGCCTGGTCGGCACTGTCACAGATCACCATGCCGCCGATGCTGGCATCAGCTAGCGCACCGCGGCTCTTTTCGAAATCACGCACGATGTATTCGAGCATAGGCTCGACGAACTTCGGGTGAGCGTAGATGAGCTTGCGGTCGATATCGCCTTGCTGCAGCTCTACGGCAGCAAGTGCTTCCTGAAGGACCATTTTGTAGTTGGTGGCAATTTCTTCGCGAATCAGGCGCAGGGTATAGCCGTCGGCGATGGATGCGTTGTAGTAGTACTTGTGGATGTAGTCACCGAACAAGGCGCGAGAGTTGAAATCATCGCCCAGCAACGGGGTACCAGTAAGACCAATTTTGATGGCGTTGCGGTCCGACTGACTGAGGTTGGCGAGGAAGCTGCCTTGCGGGTTGTAGCTGCGGTGCACTTCGTCAAGAAAGTAGACGCGCTGGATATTGACGTCGTAATCCTCGGTACGCACCACGTCCGGGTCATCCTGAAATTTCTGGATGTTAACCACGGTAATTTCTGGCCTGCCGCTGTGGTTGTGCAACACCTGAGTGGCCTTAATGTCACGAGCGAAGGCTTCGCGACTGTCGACTGTGTGGACGATCAGCCCACGGCCATTGAATTCGCGCTGAGCCTGAATAAGAAGATCAAGCCGGTCGACGATGAAATAGAACTTGGGAATTATGCTCTGACGCTGGAAGTAGTCCGTTAGAAAACGGGTGTTGTAATAGGCCAGCGCGGTTTTCCCGCTGCCTTGGGTGTGCCAAATGATGCCCTTGCGTACACCAGCATTGAGCTTCTTCTCAATCGCCTTGGTGGCGAAAAGCTGCGGGTAACGCATGACGTGCTTTTGCAGGCCATCTACCTCGTTGACATACACGAGCGCAAAACGCAGTAGAAAGGCCAGGCGTTGGCGACTGAACAATGACGTGCAGATGCGGTTGGTCGGAGCATCGGGATCTTTGTTACTGAGGAACTCCGGGCTGTGCTTGATGACGTTGAGATTGTTGTCGCGCAGCACTGTGTTCTCGACGTCATCATCTTCTGCGACTAGCAACTCGGCCAGATTTAACGCTTCCTCTTCACGGAAGTAGTTAAAGATCGGCATGTCATACGAAGGGCTGCCATAGAACGCACCTTCGATGGGCTGCGGCGAGCCGTCTTCGTACTCCATGTTGTTGGAGAAAACCATCAGCTGGGTGATGTTGATGAAACGACGGAAGCGCGGATTGCGGCAGCGTGTGATGATCCGGTTACGCTCGGCCAGCACGCCTTCGCGGTTGTGGGGCTTCTTGACCTCAATAAAGGCTAGCGGCATGCCATTGATAAGCAGGGTGATATCGGGCCGAAACTCGTCATCGCCGTTTTTGCAGGGCAGCTCGGTCACAACGTGGAAGCTGTTGTTGTCAAAATTCTCGAGGTCAATCAGGCGGATGCCCGAACGCTCTGTGAGCTTGTCGTAGAACGCCTTGCCGAGGTCTTCGTTATCCAACAGAAGCTTCACCTCGACCAGCAGACGATCGATGTCATCGGTATCTACTCCAGGGTTGATCCTGGCCAGCGAAGAACAAAAAAGCGCCGGAAAGATATTGGTTTGCTCATCCCAGGAAGCCCCCTTCAGAGAGAGGTAGCTGTAGCCCAGGCGAACCAGGTGCAAGATGCAGGGAATCTTGACGCGCGAATCTTCACTGAAAACCATCAGGTATGCTCTTCCTTATGCAATGCGCTAGTTGTGTTGCGCTACGATGTCAGAGGCATCATCCGCCCCTCCAACACGCACCCATTCATCCACTTCGGAGAGCTGGAACTTCCAGAGTCTGCCAATACGATGAGCCGGCATGCCCCGCCGCTCACGCCAGCGATATACCGTGTCCTTGGCCACACCCAAGTGAAGGGAGACCTGCTCGGCAGTGACCCAAGGTTCATTGCTCATGGTAATTACGCTCATTCTAAAGCTGTCATAGTCGTCTTAAATCGGCTGGAGACTAACAGAACAAGGCACAGCTGTGCAGATCTCACTCCCATCTTCGTCAGGCCCAATTGCTGATGGCGAATAGCTGTGTGCTCGGCCCGCCATCAGTCCGACTAGGGTTAACCCACACTGAATACGCCCTAATTGCGATGTCATCCCCGGCTAGTATCGAAGCCTCGCTGGCGATCTCCAAAGGACTTCGTAGCCGCTTTGCAGAGGTAGCTAGCGCGATGGAACAATGCAGGCAACTCGTCCTCATCACCAGGACGGACATACCGGTCTATTCGGTACTCAGGATTCTCTGGGATATGGACCAGCCCCCTGACCTGATTCACTGACAGCCCCAGAGCACTCGCCCACGCCTCCTCCATGCGACTGATATTATTGGCCCTCTCAGAACGTAGGCGTCCCACCGTGTAGTAGGCATCCCGGTTTAGCAGAATGAGCAGGTGGTAGTGCGGCATCCCTCCCCCACCGACCTCTCTAGCCCAGACGTAGCGAGCCTTGCAGTCACGGGCGTAGTGATTCCGCTCACGTGCCTTGTCCAGGTTGTGCTCGATCTTGGCGTTGAAGGAGGCAATGAACCTGCTGATGACCTGATTCGTATAGGCATGGTCAGGGAGATCGATATCTTGGGGTAACCTGAGATCCACTCTGAAAGCCAGCACCCTTGAATACTGAGCTAGCGCCTGATCTATCGTTCGTTTCAGCCGGGAAAGGTACTCCATGACGAAAGGCCCCTTGTCGACCATCACAGGTAGAGTTTCAAACGTGCCCTCATAGTGCAGCCGGAGGTTGGTGTTGTCGGGATGACGAAGCAGGTAATGGCGGGGGTTGCTAGGATTTCTATTCATGGTTATGACGCCTCAGTTGATGAGTTTCATAACCTGAGCCTGCTGTATATTTTTTTACCGTTACCTCGTACCTGCCTCCCGCTCTCTTCAGGATGCGCTAGTCGATGCTGCAATGAATCTGCCCACGAACCCTACGGGTAATAAGTATTAGTAAAAGCATACTACCCGCACCGCAAATGACGCTCTCGGACACACCGGGATTGAGGGAGGATTTTTCCAAGCTGCACCGTGAATTTCTTCAGGGCGTCTACTCCGGAGATAAACCATCGATGTGCGTGGACGAGCCTTGATAGCCATCACCCGAATTCCGACCTCCCAACGATCCGAGTAATCAAGGAGCAACATTGCTCGGTCAGCTGAGGACGTCCGATGAGGAGTGCTGTCCTATCCAGCATAAGCACCATTACCAGCTTCCAACCGGTCATGGCGCACAGGGTCGTTTTTAGCTGGCCATGCTCAAGCGGCCAGACCGAGCTGGAACGGTCTCAGCTAAATCCCGCTCCTCGATCCGTGCCAAGATCCAATCGTGTATTTCGCTCTCAACCCAGCCGACGCAGCGTTCGCCGAGTGATACCGGTTTAGGGAAGGTACCTTCCGCGATATATTTGTAGATGGTCGACCGGGCAAGACCTGTCGAAGCGATGACTTCTATTAAGCGGATGATCCTCATGAACGGGGCTCCTCTGTTCGTTCAGAGGATTGGCAGGGGCGATAAAAAATAACCGCCTAGACGGCTGTCGCTCGTGACGGTGTGAGCAACCCCGCCTTCACTCTAAGCTCCGCAGGGCAAAGTGCTTCCGTGGGGATTTCCTTAGTTTCAACGTGCTCGCCCGCTTCTCTCAGCAGCCTGCCACCGCCACCGGTGCCATCAATCAACATCCCCAAACTGGCATACCCCAGCCGCAGATCACTGGGTAGAAGTCTGAATTTCAGACTTGACCAGGCAAGCCCATCAATCTGTGAAAAGCGCACCTTGCACTCACGCGCAAACTGAATAGTCATCGCGCATAAAAAATCTATGACTTCAGCCTCGTCGAGCAAACTCGCATCTTTAACGTCCCTCATCGGTTTGCGAAAAAATGCGCTGATGCGGTCTCGGGTATCCGGGGGAAAACCCGACTTGGCAACGCCTAGCTGCTCCCAGTGCTGTGTCAGAAGATCTGACACACACCCATTCAAAAAAAACTCAAGCTGCTCAATCGCGTGCTTGGGCGCACGCCTAAAAAGGCGGAGAACCGAAGCAGGCGTGGGAAAAACAGAGGACGTGTGTCTAGCAGCAGGACTACGCCAGTGTTCAAGATCAAACCAAACGCCCTCCATATACCGTACAGAGTCAGCCCACTCGTCCGCACACTCATGCACAACGAAGCCGATCATGTCCGCCCCCAAGGTGATTTGCCGATGGTTCAGGTTAAGGACATAACTGCTTTTGAGCTTTTCAGCAAAAATGGGGCTGGCGACTCCAGGCACGTACCGTCGAATAAATCCCATTTCAATGAGTTTCTTAATTCGCTGTTTAAGGCTTGTCTGCTCAAGACCGGCGAGTCGGCATAGCTCTACATTCCCGAACGAATTTACAACACCAAAACGGTCTGCATGAGCGAATAGCATTGCGAGAAGAAGCCGATTGGATCGACTGAGTAATGAAGTGCGATTCGGCACAGCGCCCCTCTCCTGCTCCACCCTCGCGGGCTTCGCCGGTACCACATGAATCTCCACGTCAGGTCTTGTGGCGTAAATGTAAGGCCCCTTGATTAGGCGCTCGACCACGCCCAAGTACGGCGCAGCAGCGAGGGGACGTGGGACGGCCCTCCCTAGCTGGAGTTTCATAGCAATGCCGTCATGCAGGCGGAAGGATTTTTTCGGCCGACCGACTCCTCGACCCGACTCAGCTGAAGCAATCAACACCGAATCCTTCAAAAGCACGCTGAGCGCAACTGCACACTCTGCCGTAGGCACGCCAAGGCAGCCAGCTAGCTCATCAATGGTGAGAGGCCCTGCGTTCGTGAACTCGTAGCGCAGGTAAAACGCCGCCAGCGTGAACCGTGCCCTTGAATCATGCGCCCCTAAAATCAATGACAACAGTTCGATGAGCATACGTCATACCAGAAATAATTTAGCTAAATATACCCTATTTTTCTTCTATCAATAAACTCTGAGCAAACGCATAACGTTATGCATAACGAATTGAATAGCGGAGTACCTTAAGCTATAACATTATCTCGGTTGATGACACGGGGTATGCGATGCGCCAGAGAACAATAGGCTTAGATTGGCTGGACGAAAACGACAGAGAGCAACGGCGTTGGGCACTGAGCTACCTCAGAACCAAAGGGATGGCCAACAGCTCTGTCGCTACGCATGAGTTCATGCTGGAGCGAGGTTCGGAGCTAGAGCGGTCAGCAGAGGGCCGTAAAGTTCTCGATTTGATGAAAAACGCCTGGCGTCAAAAGCGGGGCCGAGCTCCCACCAACGGAAGGCAACCTTGCACCTTCACTCTCCAGCTTTCGACCAAAAGAACGTTAGCCAGATTAGCCAAAGCCAACGATATGCCCGCCACTTCGCTTCTTGAGATTCTGATCGAGAACGCAGCGAGTGAAGCAAAAGACCAAAAAGGGTGGATGAAGCTGCAAAAGACACGCGCTAATGATTTGAAGCGCGAACTAGAGGAATGGAAAACTCGGCAAGCCAAGACTGAGGTCCACCTAGAAAAATGCTTTACCCTTCTGACCGACTGGGAAAAAGCGTTGAACGGTGAGGGTTCAAGCGATATTAATGAGCTCATGGTCGAGACAAAGAGCCTGCCGCCGATGGAATTGATCAAGGAGGAGATCAATCACGCCCTTGAAGTAATCCAATCATCCGCTGGTCGCAGACATCGTAGGGACCTGAAGCCGCATTCAACATCTGACTCCATGCCTCCAATCAGGAAGACTGATTTAGTAAGATTTCACAAACGCCCATGTGATGCCGTGCAAACTGCAAATACATCCGTAATCCCTAGCCCATCAGATGATCAGCATTCCGCCAAAAAACCAAAATACGCGATTCAAAAGCGCAAAAGGCTTTCAGAGCAGACCCTGAATTCGCTGCGTAAAATGTGTGTGGTTCCTGAACAGCATGAACTCGATACTCAGTATGCTGATGATGATTGAGTGTCCGAGGTGCGAACAGGCCATACCTAACATGGGTATTCCAAATAGTATTCCAAGAGAAAAACAAAACTGTATATTTTCTTTATTATCAAAAACTTATTAATCCAGTTCAGATTACCCCGGCCCACCAAATTGCAAATGAAGACGCCCTAGGGCGTCTTTTTTTGTGGGTGGGATTCGGTGGGCTTGCACACACGCCTGCCTTCAATGCAGCATCACCGATGTGCAGCTGCTTTTCGTAAAGAGCATAGCTCGCGCACCGTAAGGGCCTGGCTCTGCGATTTGAGGTGGTCACGTCACGGGACGTCAACCCGCACAGGAAAAAGGTGCTTGACTACGAATCTCAAATGTATGAGTTTTGCTATCGTACGACGTCAATGAACTAGATTAAGAGATATTCCAAGGAGCTGGAATGAGTATTGATGCATATCTTTGGATTGATGGCATTAGCGGAGAGTCTATGGACTCTGACTGCAAAAACTGGATTGAGATTAATACGTTTTGCCTATCAGCCTCTCAATCAGTGTCAAGGACTGCAAGCTCGGCAGGCGGGGCTACCGTAGCCAAAGTCTACTTAAGCGATTTCAGTATTGTAAAACTCGCTGACAGTGCGACTCCAAAAATCCTCGAAACATGTTGCGCAGGCCGACATATCAAGCAGATGAAGCTGTATGTACGTCGTGCGGGCGGCGACAAGCAAAAATATCTGGAGTACGTATTTGACGAAGTCATAATAAGTGGCGTTGTATCCGGCAATCTATTTGAGCGATCACCCTCAAACTTTCCTGAGGAGGTAGTTAGATTTAATTACGCCAAGATCAGCATGCAGTATTCACAGCAAAGCCGAACCACAGGTTTGATAATTGGACAGATCTCCGGTGGCTGGGATCAAGTAAAAAATAGCACTTACGCATAAGGATAGTTTAAGTGGCTAGAATATATTGTTACGACGGCGACTGCGGATTAACTGCAAATGAGCTGCTATTTGTAATTGCTACAGAGGTGGCAATGGATGAATTTGGATTGGACGATGCGGGGGCTGCATTAGCCATCGTCTTAGGTGCCAATATAATACCAACTAGAACAAAGCCTGGCGGAGCGATTAATAATACCTCCATCATGTCCATAGTTATGCGACGCACTCTAAACAACCGCAAGTTTCCCGGAAGCTTCAGAGCACCCTCTCTTACAGGATGGTTTCCGCCGCACCTCCGATGGACACGAAGCATTGGCGGTTTCATCGCACGGGCAACACCCGTTATTGGATGGTCTTATACTGCATACGAACTGGGTAAGATAGGATACGTAACGGTGAACACCTACAACTCTATCGTAGATGAACAAGATCAGGTTTTTTAAGATGGATAAAAACGGTCTGAATCATGACATCCTTATTTATCTCATAGAGAGAATCTACTTTTATGTTGGATTCGGCAAAAAAGCATTTGAAACTCTCAGCCTCGCCACCAGAGTCAGTTGGGATCTAGGGCTTGACGGTGACGATGCCAGTGACTTCATGGAAGATTTTTTCGAACACTTTGGCGTCGACCGCGGCGACTACGACCACTATCGTTATTTCAAGCCCGAAGGGACTGATATTTTCGTGTTTTTCAGGTCTAAAGATCGGCGTGCAAAGACAGTAATGACGTTAGGCATGCTATATGAAGCAGCCCAGATGAAATCATGGAACTGCAACATTCTTGAGAAAGCAAGCTTTAGTAGCTTGCCAATTTATAATAAAACCGAAGAAATCCCTATTGATGGGTTTAGTATAAAAACACGATGACTTTTATACCGGGAGATAACTAGGTGAATATTCGAGTGAATCGGTTCTTTTCTAGGGATCAACTCATGCTCAGCCTAAAAATTTAAAAATTAGGAATACCAAGCTGAGCAACCTTACCGTCGAGTCTGCACCACACCATTATTAAAGTAGGGGCCCATGCACGAGGTGATTACAGCTTCACTGAAATCAATGGCCCGCGCTACATTCTCCAGTTGGCCCGAGAAGCTGGCAGACCGAATGGACGGTTACGGATACCTGTCCGTGCGACGATATAAAATCGCAGTGACCGTACCGCTGGTTGGCTTGGTGATGGTCAGTTCAGCCGCCTATGCTAGTATCCAGAGCTTGGCGTTTTTTACAAGTGCCTTTTTTGTTTTTGGGATTGGCTAAACTCAGTGATACAAGCTTAAAATAGCGGAGAACCTTGCAAAAATTAGCGTCTGACAAAGGAAGAGATATCTGTGCTTAGGGAAGTCAAGAAGGCAGTGTTCAGCTGGAATGGCACAGCTACCGCCGTTGCAGTGCTCGGATTCCTTTCATCCATTGTGACAAATTTTATCGATACCACGCTCGATGTCTCTATCAGATGGTTAATATTTATTACTACCTTGACTTTATACGCCATCATCATTCTGCTGAAGGTCACCTACGACGCCATTGAACGAGGACGCCCCTCACCGCCGTTCGAGAATCCCATTAAGTACTCATCCGAACACGGTGTATTCGTTATCAGGAGGAACGAGCATTTTTTGACTAATATTTTGGTTGCTTGCTATTCACAACATGACGGGTTAGAGCGCCTCGCATATATCGGTGTGGTTGAGCATGTTCAAACGACACTTATTCAAATCAGAATTCAGCTTGACTTACAAATTCTAACCACTATACCAGTTGGTCCAGATGAACTGAAAATGCTGGAGATTCGCCCGGTTATACCCTTCGCTGCATTACAAAAGCTCACAAGCTAGGAAACCTGAGATGAATGATCGTTATGTCGCCAAAGTAGTCAGCGTTGTTGATGATACGACCGTGGTCATCAACATAGGAGCGGAACATGGCATTCGAGTTGGCCAAACTTACCTAGTGGTTGGACTAGGAGAAAAAATCAACGATCCAGATACGGGCGAAACTCTAGAGCAGCTTGAACTAGTTCGAGGCAGGGTTGCAGTTGTACATATTCAGCAAAAGATATCAACATTGACATCTACAGACATCCAGCGAGATCCAGATACAAGGCAGATAAAGCGATCGAATCACGGTGCCTTTCAAGCATCCCTGTTTGGATCTAACTACGCGACGACTGAGTTAATAACAGCAGGAATAGAGCGAACCAAACCACTTACAAGTCCAAAAATAGGCGACTACATAATTGAAGATTGAATTTCCAAATCAGGTTATGATCCCTCCTATTACAGCTGGAATCAATTTATGCTTGTCGTTGAGATTATAACTTGGAACATGATACCGACAATAAAAGCCCCGAGCTGATAAATTTTGGAGATGATCTAATTCTTGAAGAGTTATGAAACATGGGTTACGAGTGGATAGCGAGGCAGATGAGGTACAGCAGCTTTTAAATTGCAGGAGCGTACAGAAGGTGGGTGCACAAGACAGACAAGTCCTCCAATTTTAATGCAAAGCTAAGTACCCCCAATATAAGACTATCGAAGGACTGATAATGTTTGACCAGAAGAAAATTGATGCCATAGCAGAGCGTGACGCCACCATCGAATGCTTTAATATCACTCTGACCCAGAACACCCTAAATTTTCCACTGATTTTTAGTGGCCCAGGCTGCTTGTTTTTTGATGAAAGCAAGAATTTAAAAGTAAAACTTTACTCCACCTCGACAACTTCAGAATCGATTGAAGTGACGAGTTTTTTCTGGAGCGACCATATAGGCCTGATACCTGAAGAAAGATACTTCGAGCTAGAAGCGGAAGATGCCCATGGCAAAACCTGGAAAAATACACGCGTCCTAGTGCAGCGGGGAGTCGATATATATCCCTCAGGCTCAGTATTAGAGCTAATACTTACTAACGTCCGATCGCTTTTACAGCTTAGCCATTCAACCATCGGAGCTAGCGCACTAATAACGGTAAATGGCAACTATCGAATGCCGTTCAACGAGTTTATCGATAATGGTAAAGGGTCGAAAGAGCTTGCAAAACTGAGACTTCCACAAGGAACAAAAACTGTCGAAATCGTCCAAAAGGACAACAGGCTAGAGATCAGCATTGTAGACAGCCTACATCCAGTAGAGCTAAATTCATTGTTTTATTTACTGGAGGGGATCAGTATTGCCATCGGCCAGCTTCTAGAGGCTTCTTTCATAGTTTTAAGAAATGGGAACACCTACGAGGCTTACATTCAAGGGAGCGTGACCGAAAACACGTATACATTGGCTGACGCTATTGTTGAGATCACCCCAAGAAGAGAAACCGAATTAAGTGATTTTTTGCAGCTATACATGAAAGCGAGACCCAAAGGCCTTAATCATTTGGTTAATTACTGGCACCGGCTTAAGGACATATCCAAGGCAAATACTGAAGCAGCAGCACTAGTGCTCTGCGTAAACATAGAAGGCATGGTAAAAAACTACTTTTCGATAAGTACAGATTTGGATGAGACAACTTTGAAGGAGATTTCTGACACTCGGAATTTTATTAAATCTTCAGAATCCAACATCCCTAAAACCGGAGCAAATGCCATCTTGAGTTTTTTAGGGAGCCCCAAAAAAAAAGACGGTATCAGCTATTCTCACAGACATGAGCTCGTCCAAAGAGATAGATAAAGCACACGTTCAAAGCTGGAAGAATCTTAGGAACACCCTAGCACATGCAGATAACGCAGTGGTCTCATCAGATAATTTTGAAAGATTTGTTTTTGACCTCCAAAACTGTCTAGCGCTGTTCGGCAATCTTATAGAACTATGCGTAACTCATTTCAGCAATGACAGCGTTATAACAACCTCGGCACCGGAAAACCAGAAAATACTGGAATAAATAACGGGGATATTTATTCCAGCCCATCCTCTGAGCATCAGGACTTGCAAAGCAAATACGCCATAGCAATACCCACCGCCAAGACCGCACCTACTCCAACTACCCAGCCAACTCCAACAACCATTACCGCAACCGCTCCATGAACCCAATATTCAAAACGTCCAACTGATCCCCGATGCTGCTGTGCTCCCGATTTTTTTCAGAACCAGCACGTTATGATGCGACCCGGCGCCAAAGTCGAAAAAGTCTATCTCTACCCCAAGCCCGTCGACTTTCGAAAATCCATCTATGGCCTTTCCGCATAGGTCGAACTGGACATAAAAGTAGCGATGTTAGACCCCGTGCTTTTTATTTTTCTTAATCGCCATCGAAACCAAGTGAACATCTTGTACTCGTAGCGCAATGGCTTCTAGCTTTGGCTCACGCATTCGATTGGCGAGGAAGTCAGCGAACAGCTCGAAATGTGCCAAGGCAGATCTGAATCATCAAACAATGCCTCCACTACCAGGAACAACGCCGATTTTGTCTATGAATGGCCCGCTGAGCGTCAAGTGTTGCAGGCGCTGATGAAGGAGCATAATTCGTCAAGCCGCTGCATCAGGTCAAGGACCTTGAGATCTACCTGATTGTGCTTCAAATAGTGGCTAGCTACGTCTACTTTGTTGCCTGTGCGCTCCGGATCTGGATTTTTTGCTTTGGATAGTTCGGCATCCACTTCATACTTCAACAGGTTTGCCCAAATCCCGCTTCCCACCGAGCGCACCATTGATGGGTGAACTTTTTTCAAGCTCAATCTGAGCGCGGTTTCATTCAGATAGTTTTCAATTTCGCGGCCTTCGGTTACCCAAGCCAACCCGTTGCCTGAATTAAACTCAGCCTGCAAACGCTGCTTGGTTTCTGTCAGCACGTCGTCCGGCCCGGCTTTGTCACTGTCAAACACAATGGCAGAGTTGCGATTCAAGCGGCGTAGTGAAATCAGGTCGTTCAACGCTGTTTCACTGGCAGTAAGATGGCTGAACAACCGCCCCCCATAGAACATGATCGAATAATGCTGGCCTTCCTTTAGAGTAGGATTTTGTGCATGCAACCAACTGTTGAGGTACATCCTGTCCGATGGGCCCTCAACCCAGATCACGCAGTTAGCCTGCAACAGATCTGCGGCTTGGTAGCCCAGACGGTCAAGTACCTCGGCAATATTAGCCTCCGCAATCTTCTGGCCCTGCGCCTGGAAGATCTTGATGTCGCGGCTAGCGGCGGCGTTGATCAGGGCAGCCGAATGGGTACTGATCACCAATTGAAGGGCCTTCTTCTCGGCAATCTGCAAAACCAGCTCGAACATGCGCCTTTGAAGTTTAGGGTGCATGTGCACTTCAGGCTCTTCGAGCAGACAGATGCTGTCATCTTGCACGTTACTGAGCCAGTGGAGTATTGCTGCACAAGCTTTCCAACCGGATGGATAACAGCTCGCCTTGACATTATTGGGCATGTCCATTAAGGATTGCCCCAAGTCGTCTCGGTTACTGAGCCAAGAGGAAGCAACGCCATTCTCTATAGCGTTGATGACGTTGCCATCCATAGGTATACGAATGGGATCGGCATAGTCCTTCCAATTAATCATTCCTGTGAGCAGTTCGGCATGAGCGTTGAGGTGCTCCAGTGCTTGGGCGTCCACGTTCAGGGATGGGCCGCCACAATTAAGATATTCGATCTTAACTCCTTCGGCTGGAGGAATTTTTCCGTCTACAGGATGCTCGGTAAATCGATTTAGTAATTTTTGAGCGATTTTCTCAAACTGTCCACCAGCAGCCCTGTAACCCATTTTGCAAATGACTTTCTGAAACGTGTCGTCCGTAGGGGAAAGAGTGAATCTATATAAGTAAGCGCGGTCATCATTTAGTTCGATACAGAACTCCGGCGTGCAGCCATACTCCGGGTTGTCCCGTGCGAGGCTAGGCAAAACATCCGGCCAGCGCAAAGACCGGATCATATCGATGACCGTTGATTTACCGGCGCCATTTTCGCCGATCAGCAGGTTGATTTTTTTGAATTCAAGCAGAGGCAGATGCTGGGCGGCCTGGGTAAAGTCAGAATAGCAATCCCGCACAGTAGCGTTGAGTTGGCGAATGGACTTGAAGCCAATGGACTTGATATGCATAAGCAGGAACCTCTCTTCCTTGAGTTAATTTGGCGTTTGTAAACACATAGTACTGGGTGTTTGGATTGCATTTCACCTGAAACACGGCGAAAGCGATGAAATACAGGGTGAGGGAGCCCTAAAGCGTCTTTTTCGCCTCCGCTTGCCTACCGACGCAACCAACCCCGCGTTGAACGGGCAGATCCCGCCCCTCACCCCCCACACCCACTAACCCCCGGCACCCGCCCCCGCCAAGGCCGCCCCCGCTCCAACTGCCCAGCCAACCCCAACAACACCCCTTCCTCCCCAAACCGCCCAGCGAAATGCGCCCCCATCGGCAGCCCCGCCGCACTCCAGGACAACGGCACCGACATCGCCGGTTGGCCGCTCGCATTAAACAATGCGGCAAAAGGCGAATACCGATGCGACCGCTCGATCATGTCCTCAAGGCTCAGGCTCATGTCCGGCACCACAAGCTCGCCAATGCGTGCCGGCTCGCGTGTCAGCACTGGCGAGAGGATCACGTCGTAATCCTGCATGAATGTCGCCAGTTGGCGGCCTAGGGCGTGAATCCATTCGACGGCGGCGGCGTATTGCGCGCCGCTGACGCCGCCTTTGTCGCGCAGGATGATGCGTGTGCGCGCTTCCAGCTCGGCGTCCTGTACGTCAAAGCCACGCATGCGGCCCAGCATATCGACGTGGTTGCGGGTGTTCGCGCCGATGATGGTGAAGACGTGGTCGAGGAATTCCGGCAATACCACTGGCAGGCTGACGGGTTCGATGCGGTGCCCAAGTGACTCGCATAACTGCGCGACGTCTCGCACGGCGGCCAGGCTCTCGGCGGAGGTTGGCCAGGTGCCTGATTGTTCGATGAGCGCGATGCGCAGGGTGCCGGGGTCGCGTTGGACGGCGCTGACGTAAGGCAGGCTCTGAACAGGGCCTGCGTAAGGCGCACCGAGGTCCATGCCTGCTGTGGCGTCGAGCAAGGCTGCGCTGTCGCGTACGGTCAGGGTGATGGCGTGCGCGGTGCTCAGGCCTGCCCAGCCCTCGCCGACCATCGGGCCGGAAGGCATGAGGCCGCGGCTGGGTTTGAAGCCGAATACGCCGCAGCAGGATGCAGGCACTCTCAACGAACCGCCGCCGTCGTTGCCGTGGGCAAAGGGCACTACCCGTGCGGCCACGAGTGCGGCAGCCCCGCCACTTGAGCCACCGGCGCTATGCTCGAGGCTCCACGGGTTGCGGGTCGCGCCGAAGCGTGTGGATTCGGTGGAATAGGACGTGCCGAATTCCGGTGCAGTGGTCGTCCCGGCAAGCACGCAACCGGCACGCCTCAGGCGGCTGACAACTTCGGCTTCAAAGGGGGCACGGAACTCGCCCATGGCCAGGGAGCCATTGCTCATCCGCGCGCCATTGACCGGGGTAAACAGGTCCTTGATCAGCGTTGGCACACCCGCAAAAACGCCTTGGCTTTTTGCAGCGTCGAGTGCCGCGCTGCGGGCTGAGTCATACAGTCGCTCGGCAACGGCGTTGAGCTGCGGTTCAACGTGCTCGATGCGCTGAATCACCCCCTCCAGCAAATCGATCGGCTGAACCTCGCCGCGCCTGACCCACTCGGCCAGGCCGGTGGCGTCTTCATCGTTCAACAACGTTTGAATGTCTTTCATAGGAAGGTTCCTGATGGCCTGAATTCGAATGGAAACAAGATCGCCGATCTTGCAACCGTTTTTAGAAACTGTGACCTACCCGTAACGCCACGGTGTAGCCCTCGGTGCGGTTGCGTGCGCCGAATTCCTTGTAGATGTGAAACCACGCCGCAGGCATGCCGGGCGTGAAGTAGCTGATCGCGGGGCCGGCTGCGACCACTCGGGCGCGGTTGCCGGTTTCCAGCCCTGGCGCATCGTCATCGGAGAATTGCCGATAATAGAACCCGCCCATCCCCAGCGTGAAAGGACCTGCGTGCTGGCCCACGGCAAACTCGTGACGGTATTCGACACCGTTCTTGTAGTCGGTCGCAGGGTTGCGGGTGTTGATGTCAGTCTGAAAGCTGCTGGACACTTCAAAACCGCTGTCGCTGATGTAGGTCGCGTTGACGGTGGGAGAAAACGTCCAGTGATTCAGCCCCGGCGAAATAGGACGATTCTTGTCGTAGTCGCCGGTAGGTGTCTGAATCTGCATTTGTGCGTTCACGAACAGGTTGGGGGAAAGGTCCCATTGCAGTATGAGCGGCGACACCGAAATGTCGGCCATCCTGAACGGATCCGCCTTCAGGTCCAGCGGGCCGCCAGGCGTCTGGACCCGGAACGAGGCATCCATCTGGAAGAAAGGCACCGCCACGCTGTAGCCATAGCGCGCGCCCAGTATTCTGTAATCGGTCATGCGAAAGTACGCAACGCCGATGGACAGAACGTCCAGGGAAAAATTGTTGTCCAGCGAGCGACCGTGGCGGTCTTTCTGCACATTGGTCGAATAGAACGCCACGCGCATTCCAAGCGTACCCACGGGGGTCGACGGAGGCAGGATGCCTGCACCGAAATCGTAAACACCGAAGGAGGTAGTCGGTGCTCCGTTTTCAGTTGCCTGAACCGTGGCAGCAAGGCTCATCAAGCCGAGCGTCAAGAAAGTGAAGCGTCTGATATTGGAATTATTGTTATGACTCATCGCATGCCCCTGACCACGAAGGTGGTGGGGTCATGCTATTGAGTCATGCTTTATGCCGTTATCCGATTTCAGCAAAGATGTTTGCGTTGCAAGGTCTGCGAGGGTGTTTCCCCGAACAGTGTCCGGTAGTCACTGGAAAACCGGCTCAAGTGCCAGAAACCCCAGCGCGCGGCGACCGTCTGCACGAGTTCGATCCGGCTGCTTTCGCGCAACTCGCGCCGCGCTGCGTTGAGGCGCAACGTGCGCAGAAAAGCCACCGGGTTGATGCCCAGCGTCTCCTGAAAACAGTACTGAAGTTTGCGGCGACTGGTGCCAATGTGGTTGCACACATCCAGAATCGACAGCGGTTCATCCAGATGCGCCAAGGCATAATCGCGGGCCCGATCCACCATTCTCTTTCGCGCCGTGGGATTTAGCGGCGGTGCCTGATCAGGTGCCACCAGTTCCAGCACCTGCAACATTACGGCATCCCGAATGCCACGCCAGATCGACTCGTACTCAAGCTTCTGCAGGCACGCCTGCTCTCCATTCAACAGGTTATCGAACAGCGCAGAGAACCTCGTGCGAACCGTTGGATCGGTCAAACGGTAACACTTGGGAAGATCGGTAATTTCAAAACGGCTGCCCTGACGTTCCAGCGCGTGAGCCAGGGCACTCTCTTCAATCGCAATGCCCAGCGCATCCAATTGCAGTGGCGTACTCAATTCCGGAAGATTCTCGCCGTGCGCGACGATCATGCTCGACTCCGGAAGCGTGTGCCCGGCACAGAACGCCGGACCGTTGGCACTCAACGGCAAGGCGAAAATAATCGCCCCCTTCCAGGCAATACCACTCTTGACCAGGGCCTGATTAGAGCGGTCGCGGACCAGTTGCAGCCAGTCCGAGCGGAACTCCGTCAACTCGCCTTCGAAGCCACCAGGCGTCACCTGATCGTAACGAACCTGCCAGCCGCTGAGGTTGCGACCGTGCTCGTCGATGTCACAGGTTTGAAAACGCCGCAGGTGAGGTGGCGGTGCCGCGTCAATCGAAGCCTTGTTTGTCTCCACATAACGACTACTCATCGGCCTTGCCCCTTAATACGTCTCAAGGTCATTCGGCTAAGTGAAGGCAAGTTTCATTCCGGCAGCAAGGAGTTTGGGTGATTAATACAGCGAAGCTACCAAACTGCTTTCAAGCTTCATGAAAACTATACTCGCTTCAAATATAAAGCGTCCCGTTGAGTCATGGTGTAGGCCCACTCGCTGTCACAGCAAGACAAGCGGCCATCGCTCTCGAGTACTGATCACGTATACTGGCAATATATCATCACGCATCTCGACCAAGGTATGTGCCGTCGATACGCTTCAGCTGGCATCAGTATGGAAAACAGCACATGCCACAAAGAAGAAACCTGAAAGACTCTATTTTCATACCTTTGAAGCTGTCTCAGCTGATCGGCCTTTTCAGTTGGATTATCAGCTGGTATGTGAATCCGTCTATTGAGCAATCACTGGATATATTTATTTATTGCGCTCTGGCGGGGGCGACGCTGTCAATCATTGTCACTTCCAACAGCAGAAGCATGACGACGTGGCGCCTGTTCGGCATTATCTACATGACCTCACTTACCGTTCTGTTCAAGGTACAGATCGAACGCATGGGCGTAGAGGCGTCGATGTGGGGATTGGTTGTCACTTCCCTGCTCATCACGGGAATGAGCGTATTCTTCGTCAAGTTTATTGACTACGTCGCTGCGGCTGCTCTGATCTGGTTGATCATGTGGCAAACGGACCTTACGGCGGTCGGCGTCGACCATGCGCCTTTGTTTTATGTTTTCCTGATCAGCTCGACCTTGTTGGGCGGCTCCCTGAATGCAACCTTCCTGAGCCTGGTCATGCAGACCATGGCGGCGAGTGATCGCTACCGGAAGCTGTCCGAAACCGACACGCTGACGAACGCCCCAAATCGCCGCGCACTGGTCGCCAGCCTGGATAACGCACTGAGGTCAGATGATAAGTCCTCGCTGTGGTTCGCAATGCTTGATCTGGATAACTTTAAAAGCATCAACGACAACCATGGCCACGACGTGGGTGACAATGTCCTTATATGTTTCGCAACACTCATAAAAAACACAACGGGGCTGGTCAGCTTTGGTCGCCTGGGGGGAGAAGAGTTTGGCGTGATGTTATCCGCAGCAAACGCAGCAGACGCCATAGCGGCAATGGATCATTTATTGATGCACGCCCAAAAAGACCAAACAGCGAAAATGCCCTATTCATTCAGTGCAGGTATTGCGAGTTTGGCTCGGGCAAAAAACGTCAATGACCTGTTGAAAGAAGCCGATGAAAATTTGTATCTCGCCAAACGGAGCGGCAGACAATGTATTGCCTTTGAAGGCAAGATAGTTTCCGCGACCGCTGGAAGTGTGGAAAAGCAGAACCAAGGGGGTGAAATCGGTTAATACCCATGCATAGCGCTCGGTCCTCTCAAGCATTCTCGCCGCCCTGCCGAACCATCGAATAGCGGTCAATATCTTCTCGCAATGTCCACCCCTGCCCCGACCAATATCGGCCAGCCGCCTCGTTAACCTTCAGCACATCCAGATGACACTTATAAATTCCCAGCGCTTCCAGACACTGAAGGCAGCGCTCGACCAACTCGTGAGCTATCCCCTGTCGACGATACTCCGGCAGCACAATCAAATGTTGTAGATAACCCCGGCGGCCGTCATGCCCACACATGACACAGCCGCACACAGCCCCCTCCGCCTCGGCGACGAAGCTCGTACCGGGGTTTCTGTCGAGGTAGCGTGCCGTCGATTCACGCGAATCGGCATCGCGCAGAGAGATGCCCGGTGTGTTGCGCATCAGTTCGATGACCGATTCGTAATCCTTGATTGTCATGCTGCGAATCGTGATCACTGGCTATGCCCGGCCTGTTATTCCAATGGCGGAGCAGATTAACAGGGCATTTTGCTGATCAGATGACAGCGCTGCCAGAGTTTGCCTATCAACCCATAACGTTCTTTCTATTAGAAATATCCACGAAGAAGGCTAATCTGCAAGAGCATCGGCGAAGGCCGTGCGGTTTTACCCTGATAAGGAGATAAGAATGAGCTCAAGTTTTCTGTGCACGTTGTGGTCTCGTATCGCAGCAATCCAATGATCGCTACTGGCCTGATCGTTGATCGAGCGGCCGGTACGAACCCAGTGCTATGGAGTTCCGTCATCACTGTCTGAAGCCCCGCGAGTGGGCTGGATGGCCGGATGCAAATGACAAAAAGGTGTATCAAGCATGTCAACTGAATCGAAATGCCCCTTCAACCACGCTGCTGGCGGCGGCACCACCAACCGTGACTGGTGGCCCAAGCAGCTGAATCTGAAGATTCTGCATCAGCATTCCTCACTCTCCGACCCGATGGGCGAGAGCTTTGATTATGCCAAGGAGTTCAAGAGCCTTGACTTCGAAGCGGTCAAACAAGACCTGCGCGACGTCATGACCCGGTCGCAGGACTGGTGGCCGGCCGACTTTGGCCATTATGGTCCGCTATTCGTTCGCATGGCCTGGCACAGCGCCGGTACTTACCGTACAGGCGATGGCCGTGGCGGTGCAGGTGCTGGTCAGCAACGTTTTGCGCCGCTCAACAGCTGGCCTGACAACGTCAGCCTGGACAAGGCACGTCGCCTGATCTGGCCAGTCAAGCAGAAGTATGGCCGCAAGATCTCCTGGGCCGACCTGATTGTGCTTACCGGCAACGTCGCGCTGGAGTCGATGGGCTTCAAGACGTTCGGTTTTTCCGGTGGTCGCCCGGATGTCTGGGAACCGGAAGAAGATGTGTACTGGGGCTCCGAGACCACCTGGCTGGGTGGCGAAGAACGCTACGGCGCACAGAAGAAAATGCAGCAGCCGGGCGACGGTACGCTGGTCGCCGAGCCGGAGAACCATGCTAACGAAGAAAGCCGCACCGCGAGCGGTGAGCGCAATCTGGAAAACCCGCTTGCCGCTGTGCAGATGGGCTTGATCTACGTGAACCCGGAAGGGCCTGAAGGCGTGCCGGACCCGGTCGCTTCGGCGAAGGATATCCGTGAAACCTTCGGTCGCATGGCGATGAACGATGAAGAAACCGTAGCGCTGATCGCCGGTGGTCACGCCTTCGGCAAGACTCATGGCGCAGGCCCTGCCGACAACGTCGGTCCAGAGCCGGAAGCAGCCGGTCTTGAAGAGCAGGGGCTTGGCTGGAGAAACAAATTCGGCAGCGGCAAGGGTGGCGACACCATCACCAGCGGCCTGGAAGTGACCTGGACTTCGACTCCGACCAAATGGAGCAACGAGTACCTGGAAAACCTCTTTGGCTTCGAGTGGGAGCTGACCAAGAGCCCGGCAGGCGCGCATCAGTGGACGCCGAAGAACGGCGCAGGCGCGGGCAAGATTCCGGATGCCCACGATCCATCCAAACGTCATGCGCCAAGCATGCTGACCTCTGACCTGGCGCTGCGCTTCGATCCAGCTTACGAGCAGATCTCCCGTCGCTTCCTGAACAACCCTGAGCAACTGGCCGACGCGTTCGCCCGCGCCTGGTTCAAGCTGACTCACCGTGACATGGGCCCGCTCGCGCGCTACCTGGGCCCGGAAACACCGGTCGAAGAGCTGCTGTGGCAAGACCCTATTCCGAATGTTGATCATGCGTTGGTGGATGATCAGGATGTTGCCGCGCTCAAAGGCAAGATCCTGGCTTCGGGGCTTTCTGTCTCGCAGCTGGTTTCAACCGCATGGGCAGCCGCTTCTACTTTCCGTGGCTCTGACAAGCGCGGCGGTGCCAATGGCGGTCGTCTGCGTCTTGCTCCGCAAAAGGACTGGGCGGTTAACCAGCCTGCACAACTGGCGGGCGTACTGAAGACGCTTGAGGGGATTCAGAGCGAGTTCAACGCCGCTCAGTCGAGTGGCAAGCAGGTTTCCATTGCGGACCTGATCGTCCTGGCCGGTAGCGCAGGCGTCGAGCAGGCTGCGAAGAACGCTGGTCATCACGTCACGGTGCCGTTCACACCAGGCCGTGCCGATGCATCGCAAGAGCAGACGGATGTCGAGTCGTTCAGCTTCCTTGAGCCGATCGCCGATGGCTTCCGCAACTATCAGAAGGGGCACTACAAGGTCTCGGCGGAATCGCTGCTGGTCGACAAGGCGCAACTGCTGACCCTGACTGCACCGGAAATGGCTGTGCTGTTGGGCGGCCTGCGGGTCTTGAATATTAACGTCGGACAGAGCAAGCACGGCGTCTTCACCGACAAGCCTGAAACCCTGAGCAACGACTTCTTCAAGAACCTGCTGGACATGGGCGTTGAGTGGAGAGCGACTTCAGGTGCCAACGACACCTTTGAAGCACGTGACCGCAAAACCGGCGCAGTCAAATGGACCGGCACCCGTGTCGATCTGGTATTTGGCTCCCATGCTCAACTGCGTGCGATTTCTGAGGTGTACGGCAGTTCGGACGCTAACGAGAAGTTCGTCAAAGACTTCGTGGCCGCATGGACCAAGGTGATGAACCTGGACCGCTTCGACCTGGCTTGATGTGTTTGATGTGCTGAGTTGAAAAAACGCCTCCCTTGCGGAGGCGTTTTTTTACGGCTATCAAAAAGCGAAGTCTGGTTTTATCAGCGACTCATCATGCTTGCCGCCTGCTCCGTCGCTTCAGTCGTTCGAGTCGCCAGCTTGCGCACTTCGTCAGCTACCACCGCAAAGCCCCGTCCAGCTTCCCCGGCACGTGCAGCTTCAATCGCGGCATTGAGCGCCAGAAGGTTGGTTTGGCTGGCAATGCTCTGGATAGTGCCGACTATCTGGGTCAGTTGAGTGATGTTCTCTTCCAGGTTTTTCTGATGCTGTGCTTCGGTGTCGCGAAGAGCATCCTGCTCATGCTTCAAATGCACATCCACCAACGCACCGACCACCCTCAGCGGAACACCTTCGGGATTGCGACGAGTCTGGCCGCGTGCACGGAACCAGCGGTACTCGCCGGTTTTCATCTTCAGGCGGTACTCGATATCGAACGGCGTCTTGCCAGTCCGGTCATTCAAGTGCGCACCGAATGCCGTCAGACTGCGCTCCTTGTCGTCGGGGTGCAGCCGTGATGCCCAGCTATCCAGTACGTCAGGAAACTCTTCGACTGTTTCAAAACCCAAAAGCCGCCTGAACTGTGGAGACCACCAGAACGGGTTTCTCGCATTGACCGGGTCGCCAGCAATGACCTCCATGTCCCAGAGCCCGTCGGAGAGCATCTCCCGGGCCAGTTCGAATCGGGTAATGATCACATCGTGTTCCAGATCACGTTCAAGCTCATCGTGAATATCACGAAGCGAGCCGGCGACACGCAGCGGCGTTCCGCGTGCGTCTCTTAACGTTTCGCCTTGGGCATAGAACCAGCGATAAGTGCCGTTCTTCATCGCCAGACGATTCTTGACCCGGTACGGCGTGTTACCCGAGCGATCATTCAGATGCTTGGCAAATGCGTCGAGCGTGGCTTGTTTATCCTGCGGATGAAGCCGGTCTGCCCAGCTCGCCAGTACGTTAGGGAAATCTCGCTCGTCGTTAAAACCGAGAAGCGTGCGAAGTTGCTGCGACCACCAGAATCGATTGTTCGGGTTGACCGGATCGCCTGCTACGACCTCCATATCCCAGAGGCCCTCGCTCGACGCACGGTTGACCAGATCAAAGCGGGTCTCATAAGCGGCGGCCGAAGCAGAGGCTTCACCCAGAAGGTGGCGGGCGGTTTCCAGTTCCTGCTCAAGATCGGCGATACGTTGCTCGTCGAGACGACGCTGGGTACTCAGCGAACTCCAGCACTCAAGTACGCTGCTCTCTTCAGCGCAGCCTCTTACCACCGGCTCGCCAGCCCCCTTGAGAGAGGCAATAAGTTGTTGAAGGGCTTTTCTGTCACGACGTGGTCGGAATAAGTGAAACATACACAGGGTTCTCAAAATAAAGTCAGATTTGCCGAGTCCCTGGCATGTCACTTCTTTATCGACATGCCGTGTGGTTTCTGAATCGTCAGATTGCGATCAGGTAATGGTCACTTGTTCCAGAATCAACTTCACGGCTTGCTGATCGGTTTGCGCCCCCGCCATCAACTCCGCTACCCAGCCGCAACCGGACTTCTCCAGATGAACTCGCCAATCACCGGGCCAGTTCTCAAGTCCGGCCAGGTTCAGAAATATACAGCCACCCCGCTCAGCATGCCCGCCGGTAATTGACTGTTCAAAACAGAACGGTTTATCGGCTCCGGATGTGTCGACACTGAATAGGTACACATCGTGTTTCGGGTCCTCAAGCGAAGGCGCGCAATTGCGCTGACTGATCAGCTTCAACATTTCTCAATCTACTCCTGGCTATATGATTGGCTGTGACGTCCATTACTTCGGGAATGCAGTTCGCGACGGTTTACGTCGCGAAGAGGACGCAGAGCGTCCAGACCGGCATGCCGACGCGGAGCGTCGCACGATAGTTGAGATTATCGTTCCCTACGCTCACCCCCTCGCCCCAAACCTGCGCAACACCACAACACCCAGCAGCGCCGATAACACCGACCCGATCAGTACGCCCACCTTGACCTCATCCACCAGCTCCGGTGCGCCCGGGAAGGCCAGTGCGCCGATGAACAGGCTCATGGTGAAGCCAATACCGCACAGCGCCGCAACACCGTAAAGCTGGCCCCAGTTGCTGCCGTCCGGCAAGCGGGCCAGGCCCGCGCGGATGGCCAGTGCAGCGAGGGCGAAGATGCCGACCTGTTTGCCGATCAGCAGCCCCAGCGCGACGCCCAACGGCACCGGGTCCAGCAGTTTGTCGACAGTGATGCCTGACAGTGAAACGCCGGCATTGGCGAATCCAAAGACCGGTACGACGGCAAAGGCGACCCACGGATGCAGTTTTTCTTCCAGATGCAGCAGCGGCGAGCTGGCTTCTTCATCGGGCTTGCCGAGCGGAATGCACAGTGCCAGCGCTACGCCCGCCAAGGTGGCGTGAATACCGGACTGGAGCATGAAGAACCACAACAGCGCGCCGACAATCAGGTAAGGCAGCAGCTTTTTAACGCCCAAGCGGTTCAGCGCGACGAGCACGGCGATGGAGCCAAGTGCGGCCAGCAGCATGGGAATGGACAGATCGCTGGTGTAGAACAGCGCGATGATCAGCACAGCGCCGAGGTCATCGAGAATTGCCAGTGCCGACAGGAATATCTTCAGCGACAACGGCACACGCTTGCCCAGCAATGACAGCACGCCCAGGGCGAATGCGATGTCGGTCGCTGCCGGAATGGCCCAGCCGCCAATGGTGTCTGGCTGGCCCCAATTGAATGCCACGTAGATCAACGCCGGAACCACCATGCCGCCCAGCGCCGCGAAGCCCGGCAAGGCGCGCTGGCTCCAGGACGCCAGCTGGCCGGCCAGCATTTCGCGCTTGATCTCCAGGCCCACCAGCATGAAGAAGATTGCCATCAGGCCATCGTTGATCCAGTGCTCTACCGACATCCCGGCGAGCACGGTATGCAGCGCTGCAAAGTAGCTGTCGGCCAGCGGCGAGTTGGCGACGATCAGGGCTGCCAGCGCAGCCGCCATCAGGATCAGACCGCCAGCGGCCTCAGCGGCGAAAAAGCGCTTGATGAACGCCAGCGCGCTCGGGGATTCGGTACGGGGGGTGGGGTTGTGCATGCAGGGCTCCGCAGGGTACAGCGCAAAAAGGCCGCAACCTTACCACTCGCAGAGCCTGCCACAGCGCAGGTAAACCTGAGGATACAAATTAACGCGCATGCCCATCATGGCTTGAGGAATCAGGGCTTCTGTCTGCCAGACAACAGCCCTGCCCGCTTCACTTCTTGACGGTTTCTTCAAGCGTGAACCGGCCCAACGGGTTCTGGCCGAAGTGCTCGATGTTCTTGCGTGAAACACTGATGTAAGGGCTGTAGTAGAGATCGATCCAGTTGACGTCGGTTTTGGCCATTTTCTGCAGGTCGATGTACATCTGCTCACGCTTTTTGGGGTCCATTTCAACCCGTGCAGCAGCAACCAGCTCCTTGACCTTCTCGTTCTTGTAACGGGTCATGTAGTTGTTGTTGGTGTCATGGCCAAGCACGAAGGTGGTTTTCTGATCCGGGTCGAGGATGTCGTTGGTCCAGTACATCACGGAGATGTCGTAGTCACCGGCAATCAGCATGTCCCAGCTCTGGCTCGGGTCGACTTTCTGTAGCGTGGTGGTTACGCCAACCTTGGCCAGCTGCTGTTGCAGCATGACCGCAATTTGCTCGTCGACTTCGTTGCCAGCATTGACCACATAGTTGAGCTTCAGGTCCGACGCACCGGCATCCGCCAGCATCTGTTTGGCCTTGACCGGGTCATACGGGCGTTGCAGGTTATCGGCGTAGTGATACAGCGCGCCCTTGGGAATGTAGGAATTGGCCACGGTGCCCAGCCCGAAGGTAGCGGCCTCGACCAGCGATTTCTTGTCGATAGCCATGTCCAGTGCCTGGCGTACCTCAGGCTTGGCCAACGCGCCGTGCTCATGGTTGAGCAACAAATGATCTTCACGGGTGGACGGGTCCAGGTGAACCACCAGATCAGGGTTCTTCTTCAGGTTTTCGACACGGGAGAACGGCACATAGATCGCTGCATCCAGTTCGCCCTTCTGGACCATCAGCATACGGGTGTTGTCATCCGGCACCGAGATCCACTCGACACCATCCAGGCTGACGCTCGGCGCTTCCCAGAAGTCGGGGTTCTTCGCCAGGATCACCCGATCACCGCGCCGCCACTCTTTCACCGTGAAGGCTCCCGAACCGACAGGCTTTTCGGCGTAAGCCTCTTCGCCCAGGGTCTT
This sequence comes from Pseudomonas syringae group sp. 243L2, assembly GCF_032587875.1. NCBI lineage: Bacteria > Pseudomonadati > Pseudomonadota > Gammaproteobacteria > Pseudomonadales > Pseudomonadaceae > Pseudomonas > Pseudomonas syringae group sp. 243L2. The sequence continues at coordinate 339,461 of NZ_JAWHPL010000019.1, read as the reverse complement.
CATGGCCTTCTCGGAGAGAATCGACACGTTGGGCAGCGCCAGTTGCGAGAGGAACGAGGCCGATGGATTCTTCAGGGTGATGACCAGCGTACGCGGATCTGTTGCGACGGCTTTGTCGATAATCTTGTAGGAATCGCTCCACAGCGAGCCCTTGTCGTCGCGAATTCGCAGCAGGCTGAATACAGCGTCGCTGGCGGTCAGCTCCGAGCCATCAGAGAATTTGGCCGGGCGTATCTTGAGTGTATAGGTCAGCCCGTCGGGCGAAATCGACCAGCTTTCGGCCAGTCCTGGCACCAGCTTTGTGCCCTTGTCGTCAACCCGGATCAGCACATCGTAGACGTTGGAAAATACCCAGTTGTCGATGTTTTGCGCGCTTTTGATCGGGTCGAAGGTGGTGCCGTCCTCACGACGGCCGATGGTCAGCACGCCCGCGGCTTCCGCCACTCCCGCTGCCAGGGAACAGGCCGCCAGCATGGCGACGGTCAGCATTTTCATTGGTCGAGCTTTCATACAAATGAACTCCTTGCCGGTGTCGGGACAGATGTTTGTTGTAGATCTGGATCAAAAAACGGGTTCATCAAGTACACAGTCGTAGCGCTGCTCGCCGACATGCCGGGTGGGTGGCGCGACACTGGAACAGGTCGGTCTGGCGAACCGGCAACGCGGATGAAAGGCGCAGCCAGCGGGCAAACTCAGGGGGCTGGGTGGCTCGCCCTGCAAGGGCTCACCGGGCAGCGGACGATCCGGATCAATCTCCGGAATAGCCTGGATCAGCGCCGCGGTATAGGGATGACGCGGCTTGAGAAAGACCTCTTCGACCGGGCCCTCTTCAACGATTTTGCCTAGGTACATCGCCGCCACCCGGTCACACAGGCGGCGCACGATGGCGAGATCGTGGGCAATGAACAGAATTGCCAGGTTCATGCGCTGGCGTAGTTCCAGCAGCAGGTTGATGATCTGCCCCTGAATCGACACGTCCAGCGCCGCCACGCACTCGTCGGCGATGATCAGCCGCGGCTCGATGGCCAGTGCGCGGGCAATGCCGACACGCTGACATTGCCCGCCGCTCAAGGCACCCGGTTTGCGTTCGGCAAATTCGGGTCGCAGACCGACCATGTCGAGCAACTCGATGACCCGCGCCGGAATCTCGGATGCGCTGACCTTGCGTTGCACTTTCAGCACCTCGGCCAGCGTGGCACCGACAGTCATGCGCGGGTTGAGCGAGGAGGACGGGTCCTGAAAGATCATTGCTGTTTCACTGCGCAAACGCTGCAGACTGATACCGCTGCCCTGGGCCATGTCGACGTCATCGAAGACGATCTGCCCGGAAGTAATGTCGTTCAGACGCAGAATGGCGCGCCCCAGCGTGCTCTTGCCGCTGCCAGACTCGCCCACCAGGCCCAGCGTTTCACCCGCACAAATGCTCAGCGACACACCGTTGACGGCATGCACCCAACGCTTGTTAAGACCCATGAAACCTGATCCGGGGGCCGGGAAGCGCACCACCAGATCGTTGACGTTCAACAGCCTGTAGCCGCTCATGATACGGCCCCTCGGGAATCTGCCAGCGGATAGTGACAGGCCGCTTCATGGGCAACCCCCATCGACCGCATCAGGGGTAGTGTCTCGACGCAGCCTGCGCCCGCATGACCGCAGCGCGCATGAAAACGGCAGCCAGCGGGCAGCGCATCGAGCAATGGCGGCTGTCCGGGAATGGTGCGCAGCAGGCCACTGCCCGTGCTGCTGGCAGGCTGGCAGTCGATCAGGCCGCGGGTGTAAGGATGACGGGCGCGGGCCAGCACGTCGCGCTTGCTGCCGTGTTCACACAAGCGACCGGCGTACATCACCGCGATGGAGTCGCAGGTTTGCGCTACAACGCCCAGGTCGTGGGTAATCATGATCAACGACAGCCCGTGACGGTCACGCAGGTCCAGTAACAGCCGCAGGATTTGCGCCTGCACCGTCACGTCCAGCGCGGTGGTCGGTTCGTCGGCGATCAGCACCTGCGGCCCGCAGCCCAGCGCCACGGCAATCATGGCGCGCTGGCGCATGCCGCCGGAAAACTCATGGGGAAAGTTATCCACACGCGAAGCCGGGTCGGGAATGCCGACCTGACGCAGCAGATCAATCGCCTGCGCCCGTGCCTCACGTTTCGAAGCGCCTTGGTGCAGACGAAAGCCTTCGGCAATCTGCTCGCCGATACGCATCAGCGGGTCCAGATGACTGCTGGGGTTCTGGAAGATCATGCCGATCCGCCGCCCGCGCATGGCACGCATGCCGGCTGCATCGAGTTTCAGCAGGTCGACACCATTGAGCAGCACCGAACCACCGCGCACGTGCAGGTCCGGCGATGGCATCAGTTGCATCAATGCCCGGCAAGCCATGGTCTTGCCAGAGCCACTTTCGCCGACCAGCCCGAGAATCTCGCCCTGCTGCAGATCGAACGACAACCGGTCAACCAGCGTTACCTCGCGCCCCCGACTGTTCGCAATCACGCTCATCTCGCTGACTTTCAGCACCGGCGTACTCATTGCCGCTCTCCGAGGGTTTCGGCAACGCCGTCCGCCAGCAGGCTGAAACCCATGGCCAGCGTCACGATGGCCAGCCCCGGAAAGGTGCAGATCCACCACGCAGACGTCAGAAACGCCTGCCCCTCGGCGACCATCGTGCCCCACTCGGCCAACGGCGGTTGCACGCCCAGGCCCAGGTAGCTGACCGACGCGCCACTGAGCAACACCAGCACCGCATCAGACATGGAAAACACAATCGAGCCGAACATCGCGTTGGGCAGCAGATGGCGAAACAGAATACGCAGGTGACCAAACCCCAGGCTCTTGGCCGCCAGGGCGAAATCGCTTTCCTTGAGGACCAGAATCTGTGAACGGATCAGCCGCGCGTAAGACACCCAGCCCACCAGCGCCATGGCGATGTAGAAACTGCTCAGGCCAGGGCCGAGAATCGCAATGATCGCCAGCATCAGCACCAGAAACGGAAAGGCCAGAACGATGTCGATCACGCGCATGCACAGGTTGTCGAAGCGACCGCCTATATAGCCCGACAATGCGCCGACAAACGTGCCGATGATGAACGGGAAAACCACCCCGAGCACACAGATCTGCAGGTCGATGCGTGCCGCCCAGATGACTCTGGACAGAATGTCGCGGCCAAAATTGTCGGTGCCGAACGGATGCGCGAGGTGCGGTGCGAGCATGCGCAGTTCGGTGTTCTGGTAAATCGGGTCATAAGGTGCCAGCCACGGCGCGAAAAGTGCCAGCAGCAGCCACACACCAAGCAATGAGGCACCCAGCAGCATCGCCAGCCGGCCGTTGCGCAGGCGCAGCCGCGAACGCCAGTGTGGGCGCAGAGGGGCGTGGGCGATGGTCATTTGATGTTCACCCGCGGGTCTATCGCGACAGTGGCCACATCAGCGAGAAAGTTGACGATTACCGTGGCACAGGCGAGCACCATGGCTACCCCCTGCACCACCATGTAATCGCGACTGAAGATGCCGCGCACCAGCAGCTGGCCGATGCCGGGGATGGCAAACAGGCTTTCGATAACGACAGTGCCGCTGATCAGCCAGCCGATGTTCACTGCCAGCAGGTTGATTGACGGCACCAGCGAGTTGGGCAGTACGTGACGACGAAACACTGCGCCTTCACTGACGCCACGTGCCCGCGCCGCAGTGACATGATCAGCCTGCAGCTCCATGAGCATGCTGGCGCGCAGGTTGCGAATCAGCACCGCGGACAGAGCCAGGGCAATGGTCAGGCATGGCAGCACCATGTGGTGGGCCTTGTCCAGCCAGTCACTGCCGTAACCTGACACCGGAAACCAGCCAAGCTGCACACTGAACAGCAGAATCAGCATGATGCCCAGCCAGAATGCCGGCATGCCCAACCCCGTGGTGGTGAAGACACGAATCAGGTTATCGCCCCAACTGCCCTTGTTGCGTGCAGCGACCGTGGCCAAAGGCACGGCGATCAGCAGAGCCAGCAGGACGCTGCCACACACCAGAAACACGGTAGGCTCCAGCCGGGTAACGATCAGTTTGAGCACATCGATCTTGTACAGCAGCGATTTACCCATATCGCCCTGCAAGAGGTTTTTCATGAAGTACACATACTGCGTCCACAAGGGTTCATCCAGCCCGTACTGGGCGCGGATGTTGGCCAGTGCCTGCGGTGTGGAACGGGCGCCCAGCAGGATGCGCGCCGGGTCACCGGGGATCGAGCGCACCAGAATGAAGGTCACCAGACTGATGCCGAACAGGACCGGCAGCAACTGCAACGGACGCTGGAGAATAAAACGATAACGACCCAGATTCATCAGACGCCCCGATGCTGTGACAGAAAATTCAGCAGGACCGGAAAGTACGCCGCCACCCCTTTCACGCAAAAGGGCAGAGCGAAGTTGTAGTCGAACATTGACCATCCGTCGACTTTGATTGTTTTGCGCTCATCCGCCTTGCTCGCATACCCCATCGCACCTCACCTTTGCGGACGTCGCTCATGGCCTCAACCCTATCGCGCAGCGCCATGGCAAACAGCTAGCAATTCTTATAGGTTTTACACGACTGACAGCCGGTTGGACGCAGGCGTGGCACTGTCCTTGCTAATTGCTATATTAAGCCCCCTACACCGGCTCTATGACAAAGGAGGTCAAGCCATGCATATCAGGTTGTCGGATTTCAATTCGCGTCTGCAATCGGCATCTACAGTGGATCAGCAAATGGATTGCGCACTGTTACTGGCATCGGAGCTTGGATTCGATGCAGTGATTTACGATTACAGCCCGGTGCCTGTGTCCCATGATGGAGCACTGATCACACCTTCGTTGCTTTCATTGCGCAACACCCCGGCCGATTGGCACGCACTCTGGTGCAGCCAGGGGTACTACCAGATCGACCCGGTGCAACACCTGGCGGTGGCCAGCGTTTCGCCTTTTGTATGGTCATACCAGCCCAAGGCTGAAACGGTGCTACAAACCTTTATCACCGACATGCACAAGCCGGTGGTGCGCTACCTGCATGACTCACACATGACGTGTGGCGTGACGGTGCCTATCCACATGCCCAAGGGCGGTTTCGCCACCCTGACAGGCCTGTGTTCCGACAGCAGCGACGCTGCACTGGAAGATGCCCGGCAGAGCCTGGCCGAGTTCGGTCTGCTGGCTCATGCCTTTCAGGAAGTCGCCTACCCGCTGTTTGACCAGAAGATGCGCTCCTGTAATGCGATCAAGCTCACCCGCCGCGAGCGTGAATGCCTGAGCTGGTCTGCCGAAGGGCTGACGGCCAGGGAAATCGCCGATCAGCTCAACCGTTCGGTCGCCACGGTGACGCTGCATCTGAATTCGGCCATGCAGAAACTGGGAGCCAAAAACCGTGTGCAGGCAGTCGTGCGTGCCGTTCACTACCGTTTACTCGACCAATGACCGGTTCATCAGCCAAAACCTATCATTTTCTATAGTTTTAAGATGCCACGCGCAGCGCTATGGTGCCCCGAACTATCCAGCAGGGACCGGCGACATGGCAGACATGACGATCAAGGAAGGTTTTGCGCCGTTCGGCGACTATCAGACGTGGTATCGCGTCACCGGCAACTTGCAAGGCCCGCGTACACCGTTGGTCATTCTGCACGGCGGCCCCGGCTGTACCCATGATTACGTGGACTCGTTCAAGGACCTCGCCAGTACCAGTCAGGCGGTGATCCATTACGACCAGTTGGGTAACGGAAAGTCGACTCACCTGCCCCATGAGAGTCGCGAATTCTGGACAGTCGATCTGTTCCTGAGAGAGCTGAACAACCTGCTTGCCCACTTGGGCATCGAAGGCAATTACGCGTTATTGGGCCAGTCGTGGGGCGGCATGCTGGCTTCGGAGCATTCGGTGCTCCAGCCCAAAGGGCTGAAAGCGCTGATTGTTGCCAACTCCCCGGCAGACATGCAGACCTGGGTAAGCGAGGCCAACCGACTGCGCGAGGACTTGCCTGAAGCTGTGCAAGCTGCGTTGCTCAAGCACGAGCAGGCAGGAACGCTGACTGACCCTGAGTACCTTGAAGCATCGCGGGCATTTTATGACCGTCATGTATGCCGCATCACACCCTGGCCGGACGAGGTGAAACGCACCTTCGACCAGATCGATGCGGACCCGACCGTGTATCACGCCATGAATGGCCCTACCGAGTTTCACGTTATCGGCACCCTGAAAAACTGGACCATTGTCGACAGGCTGGAAAACATCAAGGTCCCGACATTGGTGATTTCGGGGTTTTACGACGAAGCCACTCCACTCGTGGTGAAACCCTACGTGGAAAACATCCCTGACGTTCGCTGGTCGGTGTTCAGAGAGTCCAGCCACATGCCCCATGTGGAAGAAAGAATGGCGTGCATGGGCTGCGTAGCAGGTTTTCTGGATAAGTTATCTGTGGCCGCTACCGTGTCAGCGGCTTAGTCCTGCAGTCCCGACTGAACACAGACCTCGACCCCCCTACAACTAGAGTTAATACTTTAGAAATAGTGAACTGTGTAAACCGTTAACATTATTCACTCTATGACGGGGACTTTTAGCGCCTGATGCTTAACAGAACCCACATGGCATTATGTCCATCATGAAATAACTTTCATCGCGATTAATTAAAGCTCCTCAGGCGTCAGCAGAAAAACAGATATCGGAAAGGAACGCATTGCCCTTCCGCCTGTTTTGCCGCTGGAGGCAACCATGAACATCAGATCGCTGAATATTTCACGCAGGGCATCCCTGTTTTTTGGCGTTATTACCTTGCTGCTGATTGGCCTCGGAGGATTCTCCTACGTGCAGATCGACCATCTGCGCACGGCCGAGCAGAACATCGAAGAAAACTCGTTGCCCAGCATTCAGGTCGTCGACGACATTCAGATCGCCCTGCTTCACGCTCGTCTGGAAAGCATCAGGATGCTCGCCAGTACCGATCCTGCCGTGCACAGCACAGCAGAAGCCAAAGCCCGGGAAGCGATAGAGGCGCTCAGGTCGAACAGCGAGTTTTATCGGAAAAATCTGATTTCGGGCGAAGCCGACCGTGCGCAATTCGAAGACGCCAACAGCAAGATGGGGGCCTACATCGACGGCGTGAAACAGATCATCGCCCTGGACAGTTCCGATCATGAGAAAGCTGTTTCCTTTGCTAACGCAGAACAGGTTCAGCGCGCCAATGCCTATCAGGAAAAACTCACCACCCTGCGTGGGCACAACGCTGAAGAAGCCGTGAGCTCCGGAAAAGATGCCACCGACGTGTACAACCACAGCGTCAATGTATTGCTGACCGTTGTCATTGCAGCGTCCCTTCTGACTGTGGTTCTGGCGATTACCCTGACACGCAGTATTGTCGATCCGCTCAACGCTTCCCTCAAACTGGCAGAAGACATCGCCGCAGGCGACCTGACCCGGCAACTGGGCATTACCGGCAGCGACGAAGCATCACGCTTGATGACGGCCCTCAACACCATGTCGGGGAACCTGCGTACCACCATTCATGAGATTTCCGGCGCATCCGCCCAATTAAGTACCGCTGCCGTCGAGATGACGTCAATCACCGAAAGCGCCGACCGTACACTGCAACAACAGAACAGCGAAATCGAACAGGCCGCCACTGCTGTAAACGAAATGAGTGCTGCCGTAGAAGAAGTCGCTCGTAATGCTACGTCTACCTCCCAGGCCGCCCAACAATCCAGCCTCTCTGCCGATCTGGGCAACCAGCGCGTGACCGAAACCCTGACCGCCATGCACAACCTGACCGGCCTGGTCGAGGGCTCCTCTGCACAAGTCACGGCCCTGGCCGGCCAGGCACAGGACATCAGCAAAGTGTTGGGCGTGATTCGCGGAATTGCCGAGCAGACCAACCTGCTGGCATTGAACGCAGCCATCGAAGCCGCGCGTGCCGGTGAACAAGGCCGGGGGTTTGCCGTGGTGGCTGATGAAGTACGCGCGCTGGCGCACCGCACACAAACGTCCACTCAGGAAGTCGAACAGATGATCTCGGCGATTCAGGCCGGTTCTTCGGCCACAGTCGAGTCCATGCAGAAGAGCACTCAGGAAGTCCACAGTACTCGCAAGACAGCAGAAGACGCCGGACAATCGCTGCGCCAGATCACCGACTCGGTACTGGAAATCAATAACCGTAACCTGCAGATCGCTGCGGCATCGGAACAACAGGCGCATGTAGCACGTGATGTTGACAGAAGTCTGATCAGCATCCGTGATCTGGCCGTACAGAGCAGCGAAGGCACCCGGCAAACACTGATTGCCAGTACCGAACTTTCGCAGTTGGCAGTCAACTTGAATGATCTTGTACTGCGCTTCAAGACATGATGCGAAACGGGATCCATAACTATCAGGCATGGCGACAGGGCAGCAGATTCGTCTGCTGCACCTTTTCATAGCGCTAGTGCCATTTCTGGCAAAAAAACAATAACAAAATGCCAGCACTCGACTGCCATTAAAGTTGCATTTCATGTGTTTCATTAACGATACAAATACCTGCTATCAGGTATGATGCGCGCTACTTGAATACGGGAAGTATGAGGTATGCCGTGCAGAATCATTGTGGCCGACGACCACCCGCTGTTTCGTGAGGGCATGCTGCGTACTATCGAGCGGCTGATACCCGAAGCGATTATTGAAGAAGCAGGCAATCTGGATGAAGTACTCACCCTCGCACGCCGGGGTGATGAGGTCGACACACTAGTGCTAGACCTGCGCTTTCCGGGGCTCACTTCGATGCAGACCATCGGCAGCCTGCGCAGCGAGTTCAAACGCACTTCAATCATTGTCGTCTCGATGGTCGATGATCTGGACACCATTTCACAGGTCATGTCTCAGGGTGCGGATGGCTTCATTGGCAAAAATATAGACCCCCTGGAAATTGCCGAATCCATCATCGCCATCCGCGATGGCGAAGTGGTGGTCAAGTACAAGCCCGAAGGTTCGTTACTGAGCGATCTGGACTCTGGCGCAATCAGCCATCTGACCGCACGTCAAAGAGAAGTACTGGGGCTTGTGGCGTCGGGAAAAACCAACAAGGAAATCGCCAGGGATCTGGGTATTTCACCCTTTACCGTGCGTATTCATGTCTCCAGCCTGCTCAAGGCGCTTGGTGTGTCCACCCGATCGGCTGCCGCTGCACAGTTTTCCAGCCTGGCCGGCAAACAGCACTGAGACGGTAGCCGTCATGTCATTACTGCCCCAACGAATAGACCTGGAAATGACTCAGGCGCTGCTGCGCATGGCGGTCATTGCCACATCGATCCTTTACGCACTGATCGCGTATGGGATGGGTGAAATGTCAGAGAACAAGCTATTTGTGATCCTGGCTTATTGCATGGGCTTCGGCGTCGTCACGGTGGGGCTGATCATACGCATTGCCCAGCGCCCGGGTGCCTCCGGCAGACGACGTCTGTTTGCCCTGGTGACCGATAATCTGGCGGGAATCGTAACGATCTCGGTTGGCGGCGAGGCCATGTTGCCGGTGTACTCGGTAATGCTGAGCATGACGGTCGGCTACGGCATGCGCTACGGGCGCAACTACCTGCTGCTGGCAACCGGCTTTTCCATGATTTCGTTGATGATCATCATCGTGCTCACGCCGTTTCTGCGTGAACACCATGCTGTGGCCGTCATGATGATCCTGACCATGCTGGTCCTGCCACTGTTTGTCTATTTTCTGCTTGGCCGACTGCACATGGCCCTTGAAGAAACCCAGGCGGCCAATCAGGCCAAGTCAAGGTTTCTGGCTCAGGCCAGTCATGACCTGCGCCAGCCGATCCACTCCATCAGCCTGTTTACTGCCTGCCTGCGCGATGCGGCTTTGGGCGATAACGAACAACGTCTGGTAAATAACATCGACCGGGCATTGAGTGCGGTAGAACAACTGTTTCGTTCGTTGCTGGACATCTACACCCTCAATCAGGGCGAAGTCGCACCGCGCCCCGAATCAGTCGACCTGGATGCACTGCTCAACGGGCTGGCCGCTCAGAACAGCGAGGCTGCCACCTGGGCTGGCGTGGACATTCGCGTACACAGCGGCAACCATCACGTCTGGACCGACCCGGCCTTGCTGCGCACGCTGTTGCAGAACCTTGTCTCCAATGCTTTCAAATACGCGCCGGGCAAACCGATTCTGATTGGCTGTCGCCGGCAAAAAGGCACAGTCAGCATTGGTGTTTATGATCGGGGCCGCGGCATACCCGCCGAGCACTTGCCGCACTTGTGCAACGAGTTCTATCGCGTCCGCGAGAAGCGTGACCGTGATATTGAAGGTGTTGGCCTGGGGCTGAGTATCGTCAGCCGTATCGCCAGGCTCATGAATCTGCGGGTCAATATCAGTTCAGTGCCCGAGCGCGGCACTGCGGTAACCGTCAGCGGCCTGAAAGCCGTGGCCGCCAGCCAGCCGGTGAACAACATCGAAATCAACTGGAATACCCGCCTGCTTTCCGGCCTGCGCGTCATGCTGATCGAAGACAATCGCAACGTGCTTGAAGCCACCGCCATGTTGCTGCGCAGATGGGGCTGCGAGGTACAGACCTTCAGCAGCATCCCCGAGATCAGTGTTGACTGTGATCTGGTAGTCACTGACTTCGATCTGGATCGTACGGCCTCGGGCGCCGACTGCATTGCCTACCTGAGCGGGCTGCAGGGAAGGCGCATACCCGCTATCGTGATTACCGGCCATGAGCTTCAGCACGTCCGGCAGACGCTGAACGATCCGGATATCCCCGTTCTATCAAAACCGGTAAGGCCGGTCGAACTGCGCTCGCTGTTGCTGAGTTTCAAGGCCGGTTCGGCGGTGTACTGACAGTCGTTGGAATGTGTTGCTTGCAGACGTTGGGCAGCGAGCTGTGGTCAATCAGTTGTGAAGCGCTCAACCACATTGCCCTTGAACTTGATGAAAATGCGCGTAATCGACGCTTTTCTTCCGGTAGCTTGCGTGCCGCTCAGTGTGCTTGCGTCGCCTATCATTTCCTGCGCATCGCCCATACGCGATTGCCCTTGAAGCAAGGTGGATGCCGCGTCTCCGGAACCGTATCGGTTGGAGTACTTGACCGCCATTTTGGTCAATGAGTTAAGACCTGATTCGTTACGGTCGTAGTACCACTCAGAGCTGTTATCGGACACATTGTCCTGCGCCGAATAAGGCGCACCAAACGCCTGGCGAATCTGTTCCTTGGTCGACTTGCGGGCAATGATGTTGGCTTTTATATAGTCAGGCGCATATTTGTAATCACCGGTCAGGGTATCGAGCGGGTTGCCGCCACCGGTCGAACAGGCCGTCATGGTTGCTGTGACCAGCGTAATCGCCGCCAACCCCCTTATGTTTGCCAAATGGCGAGAAATACCCATGCGCGTTCCCTCTGAAAACAAAGTCTGTTGTGAGTGATCCGTTTACACCACTGCAAGACCTGTTACGGTCGCGCACGCGCGGCCGGCGACGTTATAAAAACGTCGTCTGCCATCAACAAGTCAGGGTGTTATTCAGCGCATTAGCTTAAGTTGCCGAACCATGGCCAGCCATAGTACGGATGTACTAGTAACAGTAAGGATGTACTGCTTCTGCAGACTGACAACTTTCTCAGAAACGGTAAGTCGCCCCCACGCCCAAAAAGCTGGCGCGGTTCTGATAGCGCGCGCTGTAACTGGCCAGCGCATTGGCACGGCTGACATCAACGCTTTCTTCTTTAAGATAGGCGTAGGCAACATCAAGGGTCAGTTCTTTGCTGACGTCATAACCCGCCCCCACACTGAAGATCGTACGGTCGCCGGTCGGTGTGCGTGGCGAGCGATTGGTATTGCTGGTCGGTGACTGATCCAGACGGATGCCGGTACGCAACGACCAGTGTGAATCCAGTCGATACGATGTGCCGAGCGCATAGGCCCAGGTATCGTGCCAGTCCAGCCCGCCAGCGATAGCGCCAGACAAGGACGCAGCAAGTATCCCTCCACGCGCAGGGCTGATGTTCTCGGTGCTGAAACTCAGGTCCTTCATGCGGCTCCAGCGCGTCCAGGTCGTCCCCGCATAAAGTGTCCAGGCATCGGTGAGCTTCTGGGTGACTGACAATTCGTAGGATTCAGGAGTATCGACCTGTAGCGAGCAGTCATAGCGATTGCTGCTCAGCAACTGGGCTGGCGTACCGGCACCTGTGGCAACCTCGGTGTGGCAATCCAGGTCGTAGCGCACTTTGGAGTGGTAGGTCAAACCAGCCTGCGTGGTATCAGTCAGGCTGGCCAGAACGCCGATATTGAAGCCCAGCGCGACATCCTTGCCCTTCACCTTCACATTACTGTCGGCGATGGCCGGGTTAAGCGTCAGGTCCGACTCCAGCGAGCCGGCAAACTGATTGATGGTCGGCCCGAAGCCCACCGATACCCTGTCATTGAAGGCATAACTCAATGTCGGTTGCAGGGTCAGAACTTTTGCATCGCTCTTGCTGGCAAAGGCGCGCCCTTGAAAACCGCGTTCGTAATCCGTCGCCAGACCGAACGGCACGTACGCGCCAAGGCCGATGGCCCAGTGTTCATTCAGCCTGCGAGTATAAAAACCGAACGGGATGGCCTTGAATGGCACCATGTCGCCATCGTTGCTGCCGCTCGAACGTCCACTCACCTGGCTGATATCCGTCGATGCATCGATAAAGGTAGCGCCACCGGTGACCTGCTGGCCGGCCAGACGCGCCATGCCTGCAGGGTTGCCGTATACCGTGCCGGCATCTTCGGCGGCAGAGGCCCGGCCCGCAAACGCTGTGCCCATGCCGCTTATACCTTGCTCGTTAAGCGCAAAGCCACCTGCATACAAGTGCGTAGAAATCATGGCAACCGTGAAGCCCAGGGTCGTCTTGTGCATGGTGTTCAATGCTCGCAGTAAAGGGGGTCCGGTCAACCCGTTTGAAGGGGAAACTGCCTGCATACACCTGCAAAGTGTTTTCAGGCATTCCATGCGCTGGCAAACCTGCGATTTTATCAACGCAAAAATAGGATCCCTATAGTACACATGTACTAGTACACACCTCTTGGGTAAGTCCTTAACGTTGACAAGGGCATTAAACTCGTTAAATAGTTGGAGGCGAGGAACACAATATTTTATGTAAGCCACGATCAGGTATGGCACGATCACTTCCTGCACAAGATCGGCAGCGTCAGGCGTACTGCCAAGGCTGCATCAGTGCTTTTATGACCAGGGTGACGCATTTTGAACAACAAATTGACTTCAGCAGAGCTGGCAGTCATCAGTGAGATCGAGGCCACTTCCAGCCTTTTAAGGCTGGTGACCCGGCTGACCGGCCTGAGATTCGCGGCAATTGCCAAAGTAACCGAAACCAGCTGGACGGCATGTGCTGTGTACGACGAGATCAAGTTCGGACTGGAGGCCGGCCACGAGCTCAAACTGGAAACCACGCTGTGCAATGAGTTACGCCAGCACAAGCGTCCTATAGTGATCAACGAAGTTGCCACGGATGCGGTCTACGCAGAGCACCCCATCCCGAAACTCTACGGTTTTCAGAGCTATTTCTCGTTGCCGATCATTTTCCCCAACGGAGACTTTTTCGGCACGCTCTGCGGTCTGGACAACCTGCCGACGCCACTCGACGACGCCGATACGCTAGATACCCTGAAAGTCTTCTGCACGTTGATCGCCAGCACGCTGTACGCGCACTACCAACTGCAGGAAATGCAGGAAGTCACTGCTTAAGGCATGGAATGCCTCAGGTGCGCAATTGCCGTTCCATGATCAATGTGCGCTCTTCCCCTTCCTGATGCTCTCGCACTAACCTGAAACCCAGCGCCTTGTAAAACTCCTGCGCAGTCAAGGATGACGGCACAATCAGCAGCCCTATGTCAGTCTCCAGGGCGACACGTTCCAGCTTTGCCATCAACAAACGCCCGACGCCCCGACGATGCCAGTCAGGGTCGACAAACACCGAGCGCACAACCTGACCCTCCAGGCTGGCAGTTCCGACAACCACCTCCCCCGCCACCGCCACCGCCACCGCCACAAACATCCGACGTTGCTGCATGAGCCGCTCAATGGCAGACGGGCTGAAACTCAGTTGCACGCGCTCGATCACACTGACTGGGTAATCCCTGGCATTGCTGGTGCGCAAGGCAGCCAGCACCACTCGACTGATGGCGTCAGCGTCTGCTCTCCGTGCGGGTCGAACCTTGATGTCCATTTTTCGTACCTGGGCAGATAAACCGCACATGAAGAGCACAGTGAAAGCCGGCTTCGTTGATACCGAGCCATGACCGTTTTGCTGATGTGTAACCAAACGACGAATGGCATTTTTTGTAACACTCTGCATACAAACGAGCAGGCCCTTTATCTTATGGGGCTGCGCGACCGATAGCGCTTAAAAAGTAGCCGTCTGCGGCCGATCAACCTGTACCTCGCCTGTAATTGAATTTTTTTCATCTGTTAAAGTCGGCTCCGTGATGTCATATAGTCATCACCGAACACCCATCGAGAATTTTATGAACGCCAGTGCCCCCATTCCGCTGAATGAAACGCAACGTCTGTTGCGCATCAGGGAGCTGTGCGTACTTGAAAACACCTCTGACGACGTGTTCGATGAAATCGTGGCGATGACCGCCGATTTCTTCCAGACGCCGATTGCGTTGATCTCGATTGTCGATGAACACCGTCAGTGGTTTCGCGCCAGAGTGGGTTTGAATGCCCAGGAAACGCCACGCAACGTCTCCTTCTGTGCTTACACGATCCTTTCCGACTCGCTGTTTGAAATTCCGGATGCGACCCTCGACGACCGGTTCATGAACAATAGCCTGGTGACCGGCCACCCCGATATTCGCTACTACGCGGGTGCCCCGCTGATTACCGATGACGGCATCGCTCTGGGCAGCCTGTGCGTGATCGACACCAAGCCGCGTGAACCGATGAGCGAGCATCAGATGCAGATGCTCAAGCGTTTCGCCTCATTGGTCATGAAGCGCATAGTCAGCTTGCGCCTCAGTTGCTTCATTGACCAGCCGACCGGCCTGTACAACCGGTCACGCCTGCAGGAAGACATCCATCAGGCACTGCTATCGAGCGTTGATTATCAGTTGGTCGTGGTGGACATGATCACCTCTGCGTTCCTGAACGATATCGTCAAGGCTCTGGGCTACAGCTTCTCTCAGGATCTGGTGACAGAAATCAAGAGCCGCCTGGAGCATCTGCTGCCGCCAACCTGTTCGCTGTACAAGGTCAGCCCTACCCGCTTCGGCTTTCTGCTGCCCGGAGAAAGAGCGCCTGATCATCTGTTTCGTACCATTCTCGAAGACTTCGAGACACCGGTAGAATGCCGGGGCATCCCGGTGCAAATGCAGGTGGGTCTGGGGGTTGTCACCCTGAACCGCGACCCGACCGAAGAGCAGGACTGGATGCGCATGGTCATCAGCGCTGCCGATGATGCCCGCGACCGGAATCTGGGCTGGGCGATGTATGAGCCGCACTTCGATGCCGCCCAGCAACGTGCTTTCAAACTGCTCAGTTCGTTGACCAGCGCAGTCCACTCGCATGATCAACTGCGCCTGGTCTACCAGCCGCGCATCGACCTCGCCTCTGGTGTGTGCACCTCGGTAGAAGCCTTGCTGCGCTGGAACCACCCGACGCTCGGTCCCATCGGACCTGCCGAATTCGTACCGCTGGCCGAGAAAACCGCACTCATGCGTCCACTGAGTCTGTGGGTGCTGACAAGCGCAATCGAGCAGGCCGCGCGCTGGCAGCAACAAGGCTTCGATTTCCGTATTGCGATCAACGTCACCCCGGAAGACCTTACCGGCCCGGCTTTCACTGACCGGATGATTCGCCTGCTGGGTCAGCACAAGATCGACCCCACACGCTTTGAGCTGGAGTTCACCGAGGGCGCGTTGATGCACAACCCGGCCGAAGTGCGTCACCAGTTGGAACGCATGCGTCAGATGGGCATGGATGTGGCGATCGATGACTTTGGTACGGGCTACAGCAACTGGAACTACCTGCGGCAATTGCCCGCGACCACCGTCAAGCTCGATCAGTCGCTGATTCGCAATCTGGCGTCTGACAAGACCGATCAGCGTCTGGTCAAGGCGCTGATCGGCCTTGCCAAGAAGCTGGGTTATTGCGTGGTGGCCGAAGGCATCGAAACAGACGAAATTCGCCGCCTGGTCAAGCAATGGGGCTGTGATGAGGGGCAGGGCTATCTGATTTCCAAACCTATGGAAGCCGACGCCGTACTCAACTGGCTAGGCCCGGACCGCCGCCTGCAAACGGTCACTGAAGCCGCCGAAGCCGCTGTCATCCGCGACAAATGGTTATAACCTTAGAACACTTCTTCATAACCGTTTGCAACACAAGCCGTTATGCTGCCCGCCACTTTTTGCCTGATGCGTTTGCTTGAATAGGTTGGTTATGGAAGCGGGTGGTCTGGGGTTTGTAGTTGCAGGGTTGGTAGTCGGTTTTATCGTTGGCATGACCGGAGTCGGCGGCGGCTCGCTGATGACGCCCATTCTGTTGTGGTTCGGCATCAACCCGGCCACGGCGGTCGGCACGGACCTTTTGTACGCAGCGATTACCAAGTCCGGCGGGGTTCTGGTACATCGCAAGAATGACAACATCGACTGGAAAGTCACCGGTCTGCTAACCCTGGGCAGCGTCCCTGCCGTGCTGCTGACGCTGTGGTTCCTGAGCACACTGCATACCGCACCTGAGGCCCTGAACGCGATCATCAAGCAGGCGCTGGGCTTTGTACTGCTGTTGACTGCCCTGGCCGTTCTGTTCAAGAAAAAGCTGCTGGCCTTCGCTCATGGTCGCGGGGATGGACATTCGTTTTTCAGCGGTACGAGCCTGACAGTATTGACCGTCATCACCGGCTTGATCCTCGGCACCATGGTCGCACTGACGTCCATTGGTGCGGGCGCGCTGGGTACCGTGGCGTTGTTCATCCTCTACCCTCTGCTACCGACCCGGCGTCTGGTAGGCACGGAAATCGCCCACGCCGTCCCTCTTACGCTGGTTGCAGGTCTGGGCCACGCGAGCATGGGTAACATGAACTGGGAATTGCTGGGCTGGCTGCTGATGGGTTCATTACCGGGCATTTACCTGGGCAGCCAC
This sequence comes from Pseudomonas syringae group sp. 243L2, assembly GCF_032587875.1. NCBI lineage: Bacteria > Pseudomonadati > Pseudomonadota > Gammaproteobacteria > Pseudomonadales > Pseudomonadaceae > Pseudomonas > Pseudomonas syringae group sp. 243L2. Next base: position 322,350 of record NZ_JAWHPL010000019.1, on the reverse strand, counting down.
ATGGCGGGCCGCGTTTCCGACGACCTGCTGCGGCCTTTCCTGGCCATCATGCTGGGCATGATCGGCTTCAAGCTGGTGTTCTGATCGGCGCCTATCCATCAGCCTGTCACATTTCTGAGTCAGGCTTGCCCACGAACAAAGTCTCGAAAGCCGCAGAGCCGGTTTGCCTGCAGGCCGTGCGCACTCATCGGGAATTGTAATTTTTTGTAGCGAGACACCGATTTTCGGCGCAGGATTTCGTGCGTCAGCTTCAGCGCCGATGACCCGGCACAGACTTACCCTCACTGAAAGGAGATGCCAACAATGCTCATCCGAATTGAAGAAGGTGTATATGGCGACGCTTGGGTTGTAATACTGGACGACTATCCGGTCAAATGCCGGAGCTGGCAGGAAGCCAGAGAATTTGCCGACCGCATGAAATCCAGAATCGACGCGCCTCATTCGCTGCCGCATATGACACGCCGCGCAGCCGCCGAAATAAGCGTTCAGGCGGCCGCCCGCTAGACCGACTCCATCCCCGCGAATCACTCGACACAGCGTTGCCACGCAACCGGCGACGCTGTTTCACCCCGTCACCACGCCGCTTGAATTATCGAACCACTTCTCGTTTCCATGACATCCGTTTCACATCCTCTTCACGTCCGGCTGCGTAAATTGACCCTACTCCTTTGATGAATCCCATTTGGCCCACCCCGTTGTGGGCCATTTTTTTGCCTGTAGAAAAGTACCAGCACTCCTCCATGGATCAGGCCGGTTTATTCGCTTCGCACTGTTTGCGACGAAGAAGCAGTCAGGACCGGACTGCTCAGGACACCAGCACTCAGCTCCGCCAAGCGATCATTGCCTGTACCGTTGGCCGTGTTGTTGCTCCAATTCGCTGTCGTCGTTGCCACCCAGCCCAACACAAACAATGCAACCGCCTGCAACGCCCACTTGGTAATGATCGACATGTGCTCTCTCCTTGTTCGGGTCTGGATGGCGAGCATGTAAACACCTCACCATGACAGAAGAATTGCAGAGGTTTTTATTTTTGCCAGCCACAAGCCCATCTTTGTGAAAAGAAGGTTTGTGAAACAGGAATGAGCGGTCTGCAAGAGAAATACCCACACTCATGAGCGGGGTATTTCCGGAAGGCGGGGTCAATACTTGGTGCTTTGCTGCTCAGGCCTGGCAGGCGTGTCCACATGGCGCGGACCAGCGACCAGCAGGGCCAATACGCCAGCAATCGGCACGGCAACAACAACGATGATCCACATCAGCTTGTTGCTGGATTGTGTCTTGCTCTTGCGAATACGCATGACTGCCCAAATGTCCGAAATCACGATCAGAGCAGTCAGCGCTGCAAACAGCCACAAATGATTTTCCGATATCCAACCCATTTGAAATCTCCTGCACCATCAACGAAGGCAGCCAGACCGGCTGCCCTACTGTAGAAGAGGCCGGAAAGCGGCCTAAAGTTCAGAGAATCTTTCGGATTGTGACCGGGTGCTCAGCCCAGAGGCAAGAGCGTCCAGAACGGCACACACAAGCAGAGCATGAGCACGATAGGCGTATTCCTCTGCACATCGTTCCTCAAGCTCCAGCGTGGGAATGCCGTTCGTGACGCTCCGCGTCACACTCCCGTCAGGTAATCGGTGCCGGGTTGAACAGCGTGATGTCGTTGTGCAGCCGGTAGTGCTCGGTCCAGGTCTTTTTCTTGCCGCTGGCCACATCCAGATAGAAGTGGAAAAGCTCCCAGCCCAGGTCCTCGATGCTTGCGCGTCCTGTGGCAATGCGTCCGGCGTCTATGTCGATCAGGTCAGGCCAGCGCTGAGCCAGTTCGGTGCGGGTCGAGACCTTCACCACTGGTGCCATCGCCAGACCATACGGCGTACCGCGTCCGGTAGTGAACACATGCAGGTTCATACCGGCCGCCAATTGCAACGTACCGCAGACGAAGTCACTGGCAGGCGTAGCGCAGAAGATCAGCCCCTTGCCATTGACCCGCTCACCAGGGCCGAGCACGCCATTGATGGCGCTGCTGCCTGACTTGACGATAGACCCTAGAGACTTCTCGACGATGTTCGACAACCCGCCTTTCTTGTTGCCCGGCGTAGTGTTGGCGCTGCGATCTGCCTCGCCTTTGGCCAGGTAACGGTCGTACCAGTCCATTTCCCGCACCAGCGCCTGCGCGACCTCCTGGTCCTGCGCGCGTGATGTCAGCAGATAGATGGCGTCGCGCACTTCGGTTACTTCGGAAAACATCACCGTCGCACCGGCACGCAGCAACAGATCCGAGGCGTAGCCCAGCGCCGGGTTGGCGGTGATGCCGGAAAACGCATCACTGCCGCCGCACTGCATGCCAAGGATCAACTCCGACGCCGGAACCGTTTCGCGACGCCGCAGATCCAGCTTTTTCAAACGTGTTTCGGCCAGTTCCATGATCTGTTCGATCATTTCATTGAAGCCATGACTGGAATCCTGCAAGCGATACAGCCAAGGCTCGCTGAGGTCCACCGAGCTGTCGCCCTCATGCATCACCTGCCCGGCCTGCAACTTCTCGCAGCCCAGGCTGATCACCAGCGCCTCGCCACCCAGGTTCGGGTTGCGTGCCAGATTGCGCACAGTACGAATCGGAATATAGGCATCGGTGGCAGTGATTGCCACGCCGCAGCCGTAGCTGTGAGTCAGGGCCACGACGTCATCGACGTTAGGGTATCTGGGCAACAGCTCGTCGCGGATGCGCTTGACCGCGTGGTCGAGCACACCGGTCACGCACTGCACGGTGGTGGTGATACCCAGAATGTTACGGGTACCCACGGTGCCGTCAGCGTTGCGATAGCCTTCGAAGGTATAACCCTCCAGCGGGGCCTGTTTCTCGGGCACCGCGTCGGACATCGGCAGGCTGTCGAGCGCAGGTGCCGAGGGCATGCGCAGTTGGTCTTCCCTGACCCAGCTGCCACGCGGTATCGGTTGCAGCGCATAGCCAATGGTGTGGCCGTAACGAATCACGGCCTCGCCCACGGCGAGGTCAACAGTACTGACCTTGTGGCTCTGCGGGACGTTATCGACAGTCACCAGGCCGTTGTCGAATTCGGTTCCGGCCGGCACGCCCTGGTCGTTGACCACGACCACGACGTTATCCAGCGGATGCAGCCGGATATAGCGCGGCGAATCGGCATGTTGAATCAGGTTCATCACGGTTTCCTCAGGATTTCGCTTCGGAAAGGTCGCTGACCGAGTCGTTCAGCAATGGCCCCTTGGCAGGCGGCTCTTTCAATTCCACACGCTTGATTTCACCCACGATGAAAATGTAACTGATTACCGCCAGCAGCGCGTTGGCGCCCACGAACACCAGTGCCCATTTGAACGAGCCGGTGCTGCTGATGATGTAACCAATCACGATCGGAGTGGTGATCGATGCAATGTTACCGAAGGTGTTGAACAGACCACCGCTCAAACCGGCAATCTGCTTGGGTGAAACATCGGACATGACAGCCCAGCCCAGTGCACCGACGCCTTTGCCGAAGAATGCCAGGGCCATGAAGCCTACCACCACCCATTCGATATCAACGTAGTTGCAGGTCACGATCGAGGTGGACAGCAGCAGGCCACCGATGATCGGCGCCTTGCGGGCGAAGGTCAGCGAGTGGCCCTTGCGCAGCAGGTAGTCGGAGATGATTCCGCCCAACACGCCGCCGATGAAGCCGCAGATAGCCGGCAACGAGGCAATGATGCCCGCCTTGAGGATGGTCATGCCGCGCTCCTGAACCAGGTACACCGGGAACCAGGTCAGGAAGAAGTAGGTAATGCCGTTGATGCAGTATTGGCTGAGATAGATACCCAGCATCATGCGGTTGGTCAGCAACTGGCGGATGTAATCCCACTTCGGTCCGCTGTTGGCTGCTTTTTCCTTGCCTTTGCCCTTGTCCTGATCCAGGTCGACCAGCGCACCATTGCTGGAGATGTGTTCGAACTCGGCCTCGTTGATCATCGGGTGATTGCGCGGACCGTAGATGACCTTCATCCAGATCATCGAGAACAGGATACCGACTGCGCCCATGACCACGAACACGTGCTGCCAGCCGTAGGTGTAGACAATCCAGCCCATCAGCGGAGCGAACAGAACGGTGGCGAAGTATTGCGCCGAGTTGAAGATCGCCGAGGCCGTGCCGCGCTCGGCGGTCGGGAACCAGGCGGCGACGATGCGGGCGTTGCCCGGGAAGGAAGGCGCTTCAGCCAACCCGACCAGAAAGCGCAGCATGAACAGCGCGACGATGGCGGTGGAAATACCGAACTCACCCACATAGCCTTGCAGCAGGGTGAACAGCGACCAGGTGAAAATGCTCATGGCGTAGACTTTCTTCGACCCGAAACGGTCGAGCAGCCAGCCACCGGGGATCTGACCGGCCACGTAGGCCCAGCCAAATGCGGAGAAGATATAGCCCAGAGTGACCGGAGTAATGCCAAGGTCTTTCTGGATGCTGGAACCAGCGATAGCGATGGTGGCACGGTCGGCGTAGTTGATCGTGGTGACCAGAAACAGCATCAACAGAATCAAATAGCGGACGTGCGTCGGCTTGGACTTTTGCATGGTAGAGCTCCCACTGATTATTTTTTTACGCGGGTAAAGCTGTTTTTGGGTGTTGCATTACAGGCCCCTTGGCAGTGTCGCGGCGACGACAGCTACCACCTGTAAGGGTCATGCATTCCAACGACAAAACCGCTGATCGCTCAGCGGTTTTGTCCTGGGGGTGTTACTGCTTGCCTTGTTTGTCCATCAGCGCGGCGAGCATGTCGCACTCGTCCGGAGTCAGGTCAGTCAATGGCGCACGCACCGGGCCTGCGTCGTAGCCGGCGATTTTTGCGCCCGCCTTGACGATACTCACGGCGTAGCCGGCCTTGCGATTGCGGATTTCCAGATACGGCAGGAAGAAATCGTCGATGTACTTGCCGACCGCCTCGTGATCGTCACGGGCAATGGCGTGGTAGAAGTCCATCGCCAGCTTCGGCACGAAGTTGAACACTGCAGACGAGTAGACCGGCACGCCCAGCGCCTTGTAGGCAGCGGCATAGACTTCAGCGGTCGGCAGGCCGCCCAGGTACGAGAAGCGGTCGCCGAGACGGCGGCGGATCGAAACCATCAGCTCGATATCACCCAGACCGTCCTTGTAACCGATCAGGTTCGGGCAACGCTCGGCCAGTTGCTCCAGCAGGGTTGGGGTCAGGCGGCAGACGTTACGGTTGTAGACAACCACACCGATCTTCACCGACTTGCACACCGCTTCAACGTGGGCGGCAACGCCGTCCTGGCTGGCTTCGGTCAGGTAATGCGGCAGCAGCAGCAGACCTTTGGCGCCCAGACGCTCGGCTTCCTGAGCGTACTCGATGGCCTGACGGGTCGGACCGCCTACACCGGCCAGGATTGGCACGCTGGTGGCGCAGGTGTCGACGGCAGTCTTGATGATTTCGGAGTATTCGCTGGCGGCTAGGGAGAAGAACTCACCTGTGCCACCTGCGGCGAACAGAGCGCTGGCGCCGTACGGTGCCAGCCACTCGAGGCGTTTGATGTAGCCCGCGCGATGGAAGTCGCCCTGAGCGTTGAAATCGGTAACCGGGAAAGACAGCAGACCGGATGAGAGGATGGACTTCAGTTCTTGTGGATTCATTATTCGAACACCCTGGAGGAGATAATTGTTAGAGGATCACCGGGTCAGCGCCGATGTCGTAAGTCATCGTACAACTGATAATAAAATCACTCAACAGGGATTTTCGGGTTTTTTCAGAGGGAAAGGACGGGGGCCGTTTTTGGCTCACGCGATGCCGCGTAGATTTGTGACGCAGAGCATCAAGACAGGCATTCCCACGCTGGAGCGTGAGGAACGATAGGCCTGACTATTGTGCGAGAGCGTGCGGATAACCTCAATCCACCTAACCTATCGTGCGACGCTCCGCGTCGCATGCCGTTCTGGACGCTCTGCGTCCTCTTTAATCGTCAGGCCCGCTGCGACTCGGCTTCTTCGTGGGCGTGGCGCAGGCGTTCGCGGCTGTTGGTCAGGTGCAGGCGCATGGCGGCTCGGGCCGCATCGGAGTCCTGACGGGCGATGGCGTCGAAAATTTCTTCGTGCTCGCGGCTCAGGCGGTCCATGTAGTGCTGCTGATCATCATGGGCCAGACGCGCAGAGTTCAACCGTGTGCGCGGGATGATGCTGGTGCCCAAGTGGGTCATGATGTCCGTGAAGTAGCGATTGCCGGTCGATAGCGCAATCTGCAGGTGGAACTGGAAGTCAGACGCCACCGCATCCGTGGCGTGTGCGGCACTTTCATTGAGCGCGTCCAGCGCCGAACGCATCGCCGCCAACTGCTCGTCACTGCGCCGCTGGGCTGCCAGCCCGGCCGACTCGACTTCCAGGCTGATACGCAATTCGAGAATAGCCAGCACATCACGCAGAGTGACAATGGTGGCCGGATCGATACGGAACCCACTGGGGCTTGGCGTATCGAGAACGAAGGTGCCGATGCCGTGGCGGGTCTCGACCAGACCGGACGCTTGCAGGCGCGAAATCGCCTCGCGCACCACGGTGCGGCTAACGCCCTGCTCTTCCATGATTGCGGATTCGGTAGGCAGTTTGTCGCCACGCTTGAGCTGACCGCTGCGAATTCGCTCGGACAGCTCAGTCACCAACTCCTGCGCGAGGCTGCGGTGTTTTCTACGGGCGCGGGGCGGAGCGCTTTGATTTTCCATCCAACATCGATCTCTGGACTGCTAAACATGGGCTAATCATAGCTCAGCGGTTGTATGATCACACCCTCAAAAGCGCCACCCGCCCAACAGCGTCAACCTCAAACCGCTGCAGGTGTCGGTTGCTCGAGCAGTTTTGCGCCCTCGATACGCACATGCCGACCATGAAAGCGTTTGAGGCTGCTGCGATGTCCGATACTGACCAGCGTCAGACCGGGCAGGCCATCAATGATTGCGCGGTGCATGGCAGCCTCGTCATCCTCATCCATGGCCGAGGTGGCCTCATCCATATACAGCCAGCTTGGCGCGACCAGCAAGGCGCGAGCAAACGCCACTCGCTGCTGCTCGCCGGGCGACAGAAAGCGTTGCCAGTGATTGCTTTCATCCAGTCGCGGTATCAGGTGCTCCAGACGACACTGGTTCAGCACCTCTGCAAAGCGTTCTGCCGGGTAGCGTTGCGCAGGTTGTGGATAACTCATTGCCTCACGCAAGGTGCCGATGGGCAGATAAGGCCGTTGCGGCAGGAACAGCGCCGTCCCTGTGGGCACGCAAATCTGGCCCGAACCGTGCGGCCATAGACCACCGAAAGCCTTCAGCAATGAGCTTTTGCCACTGCCCGAGCGACCACTGAGCATCACTCGCTCTCCCGGACCGATATGCAGATTGGCATCGCTCAACAGTTGACGCCCCCCTGCGAGGCTCAATTCCAGGCCACGCAGGTCCAGTGTGTCGTTAGCGTGAACCCTTTCAATGGCCGGTTGCTGCGCTTCATGATCAGTCATGGCCTGACGGAAGCTCAGCAGGCGGTCACACGTGGCTCGCCATGAGGCCAGCGTGCTGTAGGCGCTGATGAACCAACTGAAGTTCTCCTGCACATTACCGAATGCCGAATTGATCTGCATCAGATCACCCAACTCGATCTTGCCCGAAAAATACCGCGGCGCAGCCACGATGAAAGGAAAGATCAGGGCAATCTGCGAATAACCCGATGTGAAGAACGTCAGTCGCTTCTGGACTTTCATGGATGCCCGGAAGTTATTCCAGATCATCATGAAGCGCCCGCTGAGGCGCTGGTTTTCATTACGCTCGCCCTCGGACAAGGCAATGCTTTCGGCGTTTTCCCGAACGCGCACCAGAGCAAAACGCAGGTCCGCCTCAAAGCGCTCCTGTTGGTTGTTCAACGGGATCAGCCGCTTGCCGATCCAGTGCGTCAACAGGCTGCCGATAAGCGCATAAAGCAGGGCCGCCCAGAACATATAGCCGGGTATGGTGACCCCGAACAGTTCGATGCTGCCCGACACGCCCCAGAGAATGACCGAGAACGAGACAAGACTGACGACCGCACTCATCAAGCCAAGCCCCAGACTGAGGGTGCTGGTGGTGAACTCGTTGAGGTCTTCGGACAGACGCTGGTCGGGGTTGTCGGTATATCCGCCCTGCTCCAGGTGGTAGTAGTTCTTGTCTGCTAGCCAGCGGGCGAAGTGCTGTTCAGTCAGCCAGCGACGCCAGCGAATGGTCAGCAACTGGGTCAGGTACAGACGATAGACCGCTGCCAGAATGGCGATCGCGGCGATACCGCTGAAGTACAGGATCAGGTGGGTGAAGGCAGCCAGGTCCTTATTCTGCAGCGCGTTGTAAAAATCCCGATACCAGCTGTTGAAGAAGACCGACACTTGTACGCTGAACAGCGACAGCGCAATCACCGAAACCAGCAACAGCCAGGCGGTGACCTTTTCCTCACTGCGCCAATACGGCGTAATCAGCTTCCAGACGCGGTGTAGAAACGCCCCTTTCACAGTGTCGTTGACGGCAGAATATTCAGCATTGCGATTCATGTAGGTCAGGCTCGCTCTCTTTGAAAGTACGATGCCTGATCACAATGAAGCAAAAAAACGCCTACACGACCACTATGAAAAAACCTTCATTAACGCCGCACAGGGCGCTTCTGCAACTTACGTTGCAAGGTCCGGCGGTGCATGCCCAGCGCCCGGGCTGTGGCGGAAATATTGCCCTCGTGCTCGGTCAGCACGCGCTGGATGTGCTCCCACTGCAAGCGATCCACCGACATCGGATTCTCGGGGACCAGCGTGTCGAGGTTGGCGTGTTCGGACAGCAGAGCCGCCAGCACATCATCGGCATCAGCCGGTTTGCACAGGTAATTGCACGCGCCGCGCTTGATGGCTTCGACCGCCGTGGCAATGCTCGAATAACCGGTGAGGATCACCACACGCATGTCCGGGTCCATTTCCAGCAGCTTGGGCAGCAGCACCAGCCCTGAATCGCCATCCATTTTCAGGTCCAGCGCGGCGTATTCAGGAATGTCCTGCTGCGCCAGCGCCAGGCCTTCCTCGGCTGAACCTGCGGTGCTCACCCGAAAACCACGACGGCTCATGGCCCTCGCCATTACACGGGTGAACGTCGCGTCGTCATCGACCAGCAACAGGTGCGGCAGCTCTTCGCCTTCGACCTGGATGTCTTCGTCACTCATGCTTCTTCTCCTCGCGTATCTCGGGGCAGGCGCAGCTCGGTGAGCGTACCGCCTTCTTCATGACTGTAGAGCTTTACCGAGCCACCCGCACGGGTGACGCTGGCCTTGCTCAGAAACAGACCCAGGCCGAAACCTTTGCCCTTGGTAGTAAAGAACGGCTTGCCGATCTGTTCGGCAATTGCCAGCGGCACACCTGCGCCGTGGTCGCGAATACTGATACAGACTTCTGTGCTGTCCCAGTTCAGGTTGACTTCAAGGCCATCGGGGCAGGCGTCGGCCGCGTTGTTGAGCAGGTTGAGCAGCGCCTGGGTAAGGTCCGGTGGCGGGGCCAGCATCGGCACCTCGCCCTTGCCCAACTGGTAAAAGCGGTAGCTCACTTCCGGGCGCATCAAATGCCAACGGTTGAGGGATTCGTCCAGCCAGCGGGTGGCAGGCTGCTGTTCAACGGCCATACGCCGGTTAGCTTCGGCGGCACGCACCAGTTGCTGAAGGGTCTGTTTGCACTGCTTGACCTGCTCCTGCAACACCGACAGGTCGTCCTGCAAAGCAGGGTCACCGTGGTCCTGGCGCATTTCCTTGAGCAGCACGCTCATGGTCGCCAGTGGAGTGCCCAGTTCATGGGCCGCGCCTGCGGCCTGAGTCGCGACGGCAAGCAGTTGTTGATCGCGCAAGCCCTCCTCCCGGCGCTCGGCGCGCAACTGTTCCTGGCGACGCAGCTCTTCGGCCATCTTTGCCGCGAAAAAGGTGATGACGGAAGCCGCCAGCGCAAAACTCAGCCACATGCCGTAGACCTGCATGTTTTCCCGGGCAATGGAGTCGGTTTCCAGCGGGTACGAGCGCACCATCAGCAAGGTGTACATGCTCAGCGCAAAGCCGGACAGAATCAGCGAGTAACGCCATGGCAGCGTGGCGGCGGCAATGGTCAGCGGCACCAGATAATAAGACACGAACGGGTTGGCCGAGCCGCCCGAGTAATACAGCAGCGCGCTGTGAATCAGTAGGTCCAGCGCCAGTTGCAGCGCATATTCAAGCTCGGTGAGCGGCAGCGAGGTGCGCAGACGGATGACGGTCAGCCCGCACAGCACCAGCGAGCAGCCCAGGGTGATCGACAGTTGCAGCCACGGCAGTGGCAGAAAGTCGAACAGCCAGGCCATACCTACCGAGCCGGCTTGCGCGGCCAGCACCAGAATACGGATGAATGTCAGGCGCCACAGGTTTTGACGTGTGGCCGAAAGCATTTGAACGGGGGCGAGCATGAGCTCTCCTGATGAGTGCTCCAGGCGGATCGCAGCGAGTATAACCAAGCGAGAGGCAAAACTGGAAAAGTGCGTCAACGCACCGCACACCAGAGCAGTCCGGCATCGCAGGAACCGGGCCAAAGCGCTACAGTCAGAACACTTTGCGCCGAGCGACACGTGTCGCAGGCCGTTTGATAACAAGGAGCTCTCATGTTCAATCTTCGCCCTGCTGCCACGCTCGTCGCGCTGGCCGCCGCCCTGTCCAGCCTGCCGGCCCTGGCTGAAGAAGCCCGCTACAACCAGATTTCCTTGCGCGCCGAGGTCAACCAGGAAGTCCAGCGCGACCTGATGCTGGTTACCCTTTATACCGAAGCACAGGACAGCGACCCGGCCAAACTGGCAGCTCAGATCACTGAAACCCTGAACAAGGCTCTGGGCCAGGCGCGGCAGGTCAAGGATGTGAAGATCCGTCAGGGCAGCCGCAACAGCTATCCGGTTTACGACGACAAAGGGCAGAAGATCACCGGCTGGCGTGAACGCGCCGAGCTGCGTCTGGAAAGTGCAGACTTTGCGGTACTTTCGAAGCTGACCGGCGAGCTGCTGACGGATCTGAAAATGGGCGGCATGGACTTCTCGATCTCGCCATCGACCCGCAAGGCCAGCGAAGACGCCCTGCTCAAGGACGCCGTGACTGCGTTCAAGGCCCGAGCGCAACTGGTCACAGAAGCCTTGGGCGGCACGGGTTACAAGCTGGTTAACCTGAACCTGAACACCTCGGGCTACCCGCAGCCGTATCTGCGCGCACCGGTGATGATGATGGCAAAATCCTCGCGGGAAGACTCAGCGCCAACACCCGATGTCGAAGCGGGCACCAGCCAGGTCAGCGTTGCAGCCGATGGCGTGATTGAAGTCGCGATCCCCTGAGAAACGGTCATCATTTATTCCGAGCCCGGAAACCGGAGCTCAATCAGCACAACTATCGCTCCCATGCTCTGCGTGGGAATGCAGTTACCGACGCTCTGCGTCCAATATTGAGAACGCAGCACTACGCGAGGGATCCATGGGACACACACTCTTCAAACCGCTGCTGCTGACCTCCGCCCTGCTGGCCTGCGCACCTCTGGCCCAGGCGGCCAGCACACTGGTGTATTGCTCGGAAGCCAGCCCAGCCGGTTTCGACCCCAGTCAGTACACCAGCGGCACCGACTTCGATGCCTCGGCCGAAACCGTCTTCAACCGCCTGACCCAATTCAAGCGTGGCGGCACGGAAGTGGAGCCAGGCCTGGCTACTCGCTGGGACGTCTCGCCGGATGGCCTGACCTACACGTTTCATCTGCGCGACGGCGTGAAGTTTCACACCACGGACTACTTCACTCCTACTCGCGCATTCAACGCGGACGACGTGCTGTTCACGTTCAACCGCCTGCTCGACGCCAACCATCCGTTCCGCAAGGCCTACCCGTCCGAGTCGCCCTACTTCACTGATATGGGCCTGAACACAACGATCAAGAGCGTCGAGAAAGTCGACCCGCTGACCGTCAAGTTCACCCTGAACAACATTGACGCTGCGTTCGTGCAGAACCTGGCCATGAGCTTCGCGTCCATCCAGTCTGCCGAATACGCCGACCAGTTGCTCAAGGAAGGCAAGGCCGAGGACTTGAACCAGAAGCCGATCGGCACTGGCCCGTTCGTCTTCAAACGCTACCAGAAAGACTCGCAGATCCGTTACGCGGGCAACACCGAGTACTGGAAGCCCGAGGACGTGAAGATCGACAATCTGATCTTCTCGATCAGCAGCGATGCCGCAGTGCGCATGCAGAAGCTCAAGGCTGGCGAATGTCAGGTCAGCGGCTATCCGCGTCCGCAGGACATCGAAGAAATGAAAAAGGACCCGAAACTCAAGGTCCTCAGCCAGCCGGGCTTCAACCTGGGGTTCCTCGCCTACAACGTCACCCATGCGCCGCTTGATCAGCTCAAGGTGCGCCAGGCGCTGGACATGGCTATCGATAAACCGGCGATTATCAAAGCGGTTTACCAGAGCGCCGGTCAACTGGCCGAAAACGCCTTGCCGCCGGGTCAGTGGAGCTATGACCCGACGATCAAGGATGCCCCTCACGATCTGACCAAGGCAAAGCAACTGCTCAAGGAAGCAGGCGTGGCACCGGGCACGAAAATCGACCTGTGGGCCATGACCGTACAGCGCGCCTCGAACCCCAATGCGCGCATGTCTGCACAGATGATTCAGTCCGACTGGGAAAAGATCGGCATCAAGGCCAACATCGTCAGCTACGAGTGGGGCGAATACATCAAGCGCGCCAAGGCAGGCGAGCATGACGCGATGATCTACGGCTGGACGGGTGACAACGGCGACCCTGACAACTGGCTAGGTGTGCTGTACAGCTGTGCAGCCGTCAAAGGCAGCAACTACGCCAAGTGGTGCGACCCGGCCTACGACAAGCTGGTGCAGCAGGCCAAGCTGACCAGTAACCGCGACGAGCGCATCAAGCTCTATCAGCAGGCCCAGCACATTCTCAAGCAGCAGGTACCGATCACACCTATTGCCAACTCGAAGGTGTTTCAGCCGATGCGCCAGGAAGTGCAGGACTTCAAGATCAGCCCATTCGGTCTGACACCCTTCTATGGTGTCAGCCTGGGAACAGTGAAGTAACAACATGGCTCCAACCGGGTGCATTTTTCTCACCCGGTTGCGCCTTAACGGTGCGTGAAACGTTTCAAAAAACGACACGCAAACGATCAACAGGGTCGAAAATTACACTTTCGCGACATTCCTGTACGATCGTGCCACTCTTTGTCGCTTCTTTGGCGTCACTGTCTTGCTTTGGGTATGGCCCCTGCATAAGTATCGGATGGATCGGCTCACGAGGTCGTTCCCTCTAATCAAAATGACAACAACTGAGGCAACCATGCTCAAACACGCGGTCATTCCGTTTCTGGTCGGCGCCAGCCTGCTCGCCAGTGCTCCTTTCGCTCACGCAGCTTCGAATCTGGTGTTCTGCTCCGAGGGCAGCCCTGCCGGATTCGATCCGGGTCAATACACCACAGGTACTGACTTCGACGCCGCAGCAGAGACCATTTTCAACCGCCTGAGCCAGTTTGAACGCGGCGGCACCGCCGTGGTGCCCGGCCTGGCAACCAAGTGGGACATCTCTGATGATGGCCTGACGTACACCTTCCACCTTCGCGAAGGCGTCAAGTTCCATACCACGCCCTACTTCAAGCCGACCCGTGAATTCAATGCCGATGACGTGCTGTTCACGTTCAATCGCATGATCGACAAGGACATGCCTTACCGCAAAGCGTATCCGACCGAATTCCCGTACTTCACTGATATGGGTATGGACACCAACATCACCAAGATCGAAAAAGTCGACGACCACACCGTCAAGTTCACTCTTGGCAAAGTCGACGCTGCGTTCATCCAGAACATGGCCATGAGCTTCGCGTCCATCCAGTCCGCAGAGTACGCCGCCAAGCTGCTCAAGGAAGGCAAGCCGGAGCTGATCAACCAGCAGCCTATCGGCACCGGTCCGTTTGTGTTCAAGAGCTACCAGAAAGACTCCAATATTCGTTACACCGGCAACAAGGACTATTGGAAGCCTGAAGACGTCAAGGTCGACAACCTGATCTTCGCCATCACCACCGACGCCTCGGTGCGCATGCAGAAGCTCAAGAAAAACGAATGCCAGATCACCGCTTACCCACGTCCTGCCGACCTTGAGCCACTCAAGGCCGACAAAAACCTGAAGATGCCTGATCAGGCTGGCTTCAACCTGGGTTACATCGCCTACAACGTGATGCCTGAGATCAAGGGCGAAGACCATCCAAATCCCCTGGCTCAGTTGAAAGTGCGCCAAGCGCTGGACATGGCGGTCAACAAGCAGCAGATCATCGACTCGGTTTACCAGGGTGCAGGCCAATTGGCGGTCAACGCCATGCCGCCGACCCAGTGGTCCTATGACACCACCATCAAGGATGCCAAGTACGATCCCGAGAAAGCTCGCGAGCTGCTCAAGGAAGCGGGCATCAAGGAAGGCACCGAAATCACCCTGTGGGCGATGCCGGTTCAGCGTCCTTACAACCCCAACGCCAAACTGATGGCCGAAATGCTCCAGAACGACTGGAAGAAGATCGGTATCAACGCCAAGATCGTCAGCTATGAATGGGGCGAGTACATCAAGCGGGCCAAGAATGGCGAGAACGGCGCCATGCTGATTGGCTGGAGCGGCGACAACGGTGACCCGGACAACTGGCTCGGCACCCTGTTCGGCTGTGACGCCCTGAACGGCAACAACTTTGCCAAATGGTGTGACAAGCCGTTCGACACGCTGATCCATCAGGCCAAGGAAACGTCCGATCAGGCCAAGCGCACCGAGCTGTACAAACAGGCGCAACACCTCCTGAAAGACGCAGTGCCGATGACGCCTATTGCGCACTCGACTGTCTACCAGCCCATGCGCACTAGCGTACAGGACTTCAAGATCAGCCCGTTTGGCTTGAATTCCTTCTACGGCGTGAGCGTAACCGGGAAATAAAACCGGCGGCAGGCTGCGCCGCCCAACCGGCGCAGCCTGCCGTTCTACCTGAACATGAGCCCCGAGCAGTTGGTTGAAAAAGTGTCGATATTGGCACTCTTCGACTATCACTAAGATATTTCCTACGCACTTTGCTGCCTGCGAGCCTATATACCGCGCGTCTTTGGCGAATTACCGTCCTGAGGTCGCGGCAACTGGCAGGAAGCCAGCCGCTTCGTGGCCGTTGTAACCCAATGTGTGCGGACAGGTTGTTCGGAAATCTTTTTCGGGTCAGCGCCTTCGGGCCAGTTAGACATTCGAGCCTCGGCTCGTCCTTTGAAGGATAGGGATCATCATGCGTAAAACTCTTGCGATGACGTCGTGCCTGGGGCTGTTTGCACTTGCCCCGTTTGCCCAGGCGGCAAGCAATCTGGTGTTCTGCTCCGAAGCAAGTCCGGCTGGCTTCGACGGTGCTCAATACACCTCATCCACGGATAACGATGCATCAGAGCCGATCTACAACCGTCTGACCGAGTTCAAGCAGGGCGATACCAGCGTGGTTCCGGGGCTGGCTACTTCATGGGATGTTTCGCAAGACGGTCTGACCTACACGTTTCATCTGCGCGAAGGCGTGAAGTTTCACAGCAACAAGAACTTCAAGCCCAGCCGTGATTTCAATGCCGACGACGTGCTGTTCACCTTCAACCGCATGCTCAACCCCGACCATCCGTTTCGCAAAGCCTACCCGACCGAGTTCCCCTACTTCACCAGTATGGGCCTGAACAAAAAGATCAAATCCATCGACAAGACCGACCCGCTGACCGTGGTGTTCACCCTCAATACGGTCGATGCAGCGTTCATCCAGAACATCGCGATGAACTTCGCCGGGATCCTCTCCGCCGAATACGCCGAACAACTGATGGCCAAGGGTGATGTACGCGACATCAACCAGCAACCGATTGGCACGGGGCCTTTCGTGTTCCAGCGCTATCAGAAAGACTCGCAGGTTCGTTACAAGGGCAACAAGGAGTTCTGGGATCCGAGCCGGGTGAAGATTGACCAGTTGATTTTCGCCATCGTGACCGACGCCTCTGCCCGCATGCAGAAGCTCAAGGCCAACGAGTGCCAGGTCTCGGTCAACCCGCGTCCGGCAGACCTCGCCAGCCTCAAGGAAGACAAAAGCCTGCAGATCATCGAGAAGCCAGGCTTCAACCTCGGCTACATCTCCTACAACGTGCGCCACGAGCCGCTCGGCAAGCTGGAAGTGCGCCAGGCGCTGGACATGGCCGTCAACAAGAAGGCAATCATCAACGCGGTTTATCAGGGCGCAGGGCAGCTGGCAGTCAATGCCATGCCGCCGACCCAGTGGTCCTACGATGACAGCATCAAGGACGCACCTTACGACCCGGAAAAAGCCAAAACCCTGCTGCGCGCGGCTGGCGTCAAGGAAGGCACCGAACTGACCCTCTGGGCCATGCCGGTCCAGCGTCCTTACAACCCCAACGCCAAACTGATGGCCGAGATGCTGCAGGCCGACTGGGCCAAGGTTGGCATCAAGGTCAAGATCGTCAGTTACGAATGGGGTGAATACCTCAAGCGCACCAAGAACGGCGAGCACGATATCTCGCTGATCGGCTGGACCGGCGACAACGGTGACCCGGACAACTGGCTGGGCACGCTGTACAGCTGCGCCGCCATTGGCGGTAACAACTACTCGATGTGGTGCGACGAAAAATACGACCAGCTGGTCAAGGCCGCCGTCGCTGTCACCGACCGCGAGCAGCGCACCGACCTGTACAAACAGGCGCAACGCTACCTCAAGGAACAGGTGCCGATCACCCCGATTGCCCACTCGACTGTCAATCAGCCGTTGCGCGCCGAGGTCAGGGACTTCCACGTCAGCCCGTTTGGTCGCAACAACTTTTCAGGCGTCAGCATCGCCGACTGATCAGCAACCACGCATGCCCTCGCCGTCTTGTGTCACGGCGAGAGCCAGCACTTGCGCGTTTATACCGATAACAACGCAGGGCCCAAAGCCCTGCACCACCAAAAGCCAGGCTTAAGAACTGGCATATAAAAAAGTGATAAAGGGAGCTGCACATCGTGAAAACAACAAGTACTGCGTTATTGGCCTTATCTCTCTCGTCGTTCGGCGCATTGGTTCAGGCAGAACCAGCGAGCCAGACGTTCATACCGACCGAGCTGAGTTCGAAGAATGCACAGGCCGACGCCAATGGCTTTATCGAAGATCAACACCTGACCGGCACGACCCGCAACTGGTACGCCAACGAACTAAAGCGTCGTGGCGAGGTTTTCCGCTACAACGACAACGGCATCGCTGAGCAGACCTCGCGTCGTATTAACTGGCAGCAGGGCACCATCGTCAACTACACCTCTGGCTACACGCAGGGCGTTGTAGGTTTCGCCACCGAGCTGGCACTGTACAACGCCATTGCGCTGGACCGTGACACCGATGACTTTGCAGGCAGTTCCAACCGGACCCTGGCCCACCGTGACGGCGATGCAGTCGGTCAGTGGAGCAAAATGGGCCTGGGCAACGTCAAGGCGCGGGTTTCCAACACCGTCCTGACCATGGGTCGCCAATCGGTGAACACCCCGGTCATCGCCTTCATTGGCAACCGCGCACTGCCTTCCAGCTTCCAGGGTTTCGCCGTACAGAGCGACGAGCTCAACAACCTGTCGTTTCAAGCCGGTAGCTTCGACCGCGTATCGCCACGTATGGAGCAGAGTCTGGACAAGTTCCGCTCCGAGTACGGTGATCGCAGCAAGACCGCCGACCGCCTGGACATGTTCGGCGCTGACTACAAGCCGACCGACAGCCTGACTGCCAGCTTCTACGCGTCCAACCTGGAAGACTTCTGGCACCAGTACTACTTCGCCTTCACCCACGAACTGGGCGATAGCAAGACCTTCGCGTTGAGCACCAACCTGAACTACTACAAAACCAAGGATGCTGGTCAGAGCAAGCTGGGCGCAATCGACAACGATACCTACAGCCTGTCCTTCACCGGTACGCATAACGCGCACAGCATCAGCGTTGCGTACCAGGAAGTTAACGGTAACGAGTATTTCGACTACGCCCACGACACCAACGCAATCTTCCTGGCCAACTCCCTGCTCTCGGACTTCAACGGCCCGAACGAGAAGTCCCTGCAGGTCGCTTACGTACTGAACATGGCCGAATATGGCGTGCCGGGTTTGAAATTCAACATCTACCAGGCACGTGGCTGGGACATCGACGGTACGCACTACAGAGGTACCGGTTACACCGACGTACTGGCAATGGACGGCGAGACTCACTACGAATACGGTATCGGTACGTCGTACTCCGTGCAGTCCGGCCCGCTCAAGGCCACTGCCATCCGCGCCACGTACACCACTCACCGCGCCAGCGAGAATCAGGCTGATGGCAACATCAACGAATTCCGTCTGGTGACCACCGTTCCGTTCAACATTCTTTGATTCGCTGAAAACCGTTCTGGTGCAAGGCAACAGCCTTGCGCCAGAACATCACCATCGGCGTCAACTCTATGGAGGGTTCACAATGAAACTGTTATCGCTACGCAACTCGATCGCCCTGGCCCTGCTCAGCGTCGCCGTCAGTGTTTCGGCAAAACCCCTGGTGGTCTGCACCGAAGCCAGCCCCGAAGGCTTCGACATGGTGCAATACACAACAGCCGTGACGGCCGACGCCGTGGCTGAAACCGTATTCAATCGCCTGGCAGATTTCAAACCCGGCACCACGGAAGTTATTCCAGCGCTGGCTGAATCCTGGGACATCAGCGAAGACGGTCTGACCTACACTTTCCACCTGCGCAAAGGCGTCAAGTTCCACACCACCGACTACTTCAAACCGACCCGCGACATGAATGCCGACGATGTGCTCTGGAGTTTTCAGCGTCAGCTGGACCCGAAACACCCGTGGCATGACAAGTCGAGCGTCGGCTTCCCCTACTTTGAAAGCATGGGCTTCAAAGAGCTGCTGAAAAGCGTCGAGAAAACTGACGACTACACCGTCAAGTTCACCCTGACCCGTCGCGAAGCGCCATTCCTGGCCGACCTGGCCATGGCGTTCGCCTCTATCTACCCGGCGGAATATGCCGACCAGTTGTTGAAAGCCGACAAGACCAACGATCTAAACAGCAAGCCAATCGGCACCGGCCCGTTCATCTTCCAGCGCTATGCCAAGGATGCGCAGGTACGCTTCAAGGCCAACCCGGATTACTTCCGCGGCAAGCCGCCTGCCGAAGCACTGATTCTGGCCATCGCCACCGACAACAACGTGCGCCTGCAGAAACTCAAGGCCAACGAATGTCAGATCGCGCTGTACCCAAAGCCGGACGACGTTCCGAGCATCAAGAAAGACCCGAATCTGAAAATCGATGAAATGGAGGCCATGACCACCGGCTATATTGCGATCAACACCACGCACAAATATTTGAGCGATGTGCGGGTACGCAAAGCCATTGACATGACGTTCGACAAGAACGCTTATGTCAACGCGGTGTTCGGCAAGGGTAATGCGCTGGTAGCAGTCAACCCGTATCCGCCGACCCTGCTGGGTTACAACAACAGCCTGAAGAATCCGCCGGTCGACCTCGACAAGGCACGCGCCTTGCTGAAGGAAGCAGGCGTGCCGGAAGGCACCACGTTTACCCTGTTCACCCGCAACGGCGGTGGCCCGACCAACCCTAACCCGATGCTCGGCGCGCAAATGATGCAGTCCGACCTGGCAAAGATCGGCATCAAGATCGACATTCGCGTCATGGAATGGGGCGAAATGCTCAAACGCGCCAAGAATGGCGAACATGACATGGTGTCTGCCGGCTGGGCAGGCGACAATGGCGACCCGGACAACTTCCTGACCCCGATGCTTAGTTGTGAAGCGGCGAAAAACGGCGAGAACTATGCACGCTGGTGCAATGCCGAATTCCAGACGCTGATCGACAAGGCCCGCGAAACAGTGAACCCGCAGGAGCGTGCGACGCTCTATGAGCAAGCTCAGGCAATATTCAACAAGGACCAGCCGTGGATCAGTATGGCTCACACCAGAATGTTCACGGCCATGCGTAAAAATGTGGAGGGCTACCAAATCAGCCCGCTCACAACCAACAACTTCGCCACTACCCAGGTGAAGTAGAAAAATAATCCGGCGAGCTCATAACCCGAGACTCGCCGGAGCACGCCTAACCGGCTGATGAGGTACACACCAAGATGTTTAGTTTTATCGCCCGCCGAGTGGGGTTGCTGATACCCACTTTCTTCGGCATCACCTTATTGACCTTCGCCCTGATTCGCCTGATTCCGGGCGACCCGGTCGAAGTCATGATGGGTGAGCGCCGGGTCGATCCGGAAATGCACGCTCAGGCCATGGAACGTCTTGGTCTGAATAAGCCACTGTATGCCCAGTACATCGATTACATCGGCAAGCTCGCCCACGGCGACCTCGGTGAATCGCTGCGTACGCGCACCAGTGTCTGGAGCGAATTCACCTCGCTGTTCCCGGCAACCCTGGAGTTGTCGCTGGCGGCACTGATTTTTGCGGGTATTCTCGGCTTGCTGGCCGGGGTCATCGCCGCACTCAAGCGAGGGTCCCTGTTCGACCATGGGGTCATGGGGATTTCCCTGGCGGGCTACTCCATGCCGATCTTCTGGTGGGGCCTGATCCTTATCATGTTCTTCTCGGTATCACTGGGCTGGACGCCGGTATCCGGGCGGATCGACCTGCTGTACGACATTCCGCCGGTCACCGGCTTCATGCTGATCGACACCTTGCTCAGTGACGAACAAGGCGCGTTTCTCGATGCGTTGCATCACCTGATTCTTCCGGCCATCGTGCTGGGCACCATCCCGCTGGCGGTAATCGCCCGGATGACCCGCTCTTCGATGCTCGAAGTACTGCGTGAAGACTACGTGCGTACTGCACGGGCCAAAGGCCTGTCGCCAGCGCGCGTGGTATTCGTTCACGGCCTGCGCAACGCGCTGATTCCAGTGCTGACCGTATTCGGCCTGCAAATCGGCACATTGCTGGCCGGTGCGGTACTGACCGAAACGATCTTCTCTTGGCCCGGTATCGGCAAGTGGCTGATCGAAGCCATCGGTGCCCGGGATTATCCGGTCGTGCAAAACGGCATTCTGCTGATCGCCTGTCTGGTGATCCTGGTCAACTTCGTGGTGGATATCCTCTACGGCTTTGCCAACCCACGCATCCGTCATCAGCGCTGAGATCATCGATATGAGCACCCCTACTCCTGCGGTAGCAGTCGATCAAAGCCTGCTTTACCCATCCCCGTACAAAGAATTCTGGCAAGCGTTCTCGAAAAACAAAGGCGCGGTTGCCGGCCTGCTGTTCATGATCCTGATCGTGTTCTGCGCCCTGTTCGCCCCGTGGGTTGCGCCACATGACCCGAGCGAGCAATACCGTGACTTCCTGCTGACACCTCCGGTGTGGCTTGAAGGCGGTCAATGGCAATTCATCCTCGGCACCGACGAACTGGGCCGCGATCTGTTGTCGCGTCTGATCCAGGGTTCGCGCCTGTCGCTGCTGATCGGTCTGGCATCGGTGGTCATGTCGCTGATCCCGGGCATCCTGCTGGGCTTGCTGGCGGGCTTCTTCCCGCGCGTGCTGGGCCCTTCGGTCATGCGCCTGATGGACATCATGCTGGCCCTGCCATCGCTGCTGCTGGCTGTAGCCATCGTGGCAATTCTCGGCCCTGGCCTGATCAACACCGTGATCGCCATCGCCATCGTGTCGCTGCCGTCCTACGTACGTCTGACCCGCGCAGCGGTAATGGGCGAGCTGAACCGTGACTACGTGACGGCTGCGCGTCTGGCCGGTGCCACCCTGCCACGCCTGATGTTCATCACCGTGCTGCCCAACTGCATGGCACCGCTGATCGTTCAGGCAACGCTGAGTTTTTCCTCGGCCATTCTCGACGCCGCAGCGCTGGGCTTTCTGGGCCTTGGCGTACAGCCACCGACGCCTGAGTGGGGCACCATGCTCGCCTCGGCGCGCGACTACATCGAACGTGCCTGGTGGGTCGTCAGCCTGCCCGGTCTGACCATTTTGCTCAGCGTGCTGGCAATCAACCTGATGGGCGACGGTCTGCGCGATGCGCTGGACCCGAAACTCAAGAACGCCGCCTGAGGAGATTCGCATGTCACTTCTTGAAATCAAGAATCTCAACGTCCGCTTCGGCGACGCCAAAGCCGTACCTGTTGTGGACGGCCTGTCCCTGAGCGTCGAAAAAGGCGAAGTATTGGCCATTGTTGGCGAATCGGGGTCCGGTAAATCCGTGACCATGATGGCGCTGATGGGGCTGATCGATTCACCCGGCATCATCACCGCCGACGCGCTCAACTTCGACGGCAAGGACCTGCTCAAGCTGAACGCACGGCAGCGTCGTCGCATCATCGGCAAAGACCTGGCGATGGTTTTCCAGGACCCGATGACCGCGCTGAACCCCAGTTACACCGTGGGCTTCCAGATCGAGGAAGTGCTGCGCCAGCACCTGAACATGTCGGGCAAGGCGGCACGCCAGCGCGCGCTGGAACTGCTGGAAAAGGTCGAAATCCCTGGCGCGGCTGCGCGCCTGAATGCCTACCCGCATCAACTGTCGGGCGGCATGAGCCAGCGTGTGGCAATTGCCATGGCCATCGCCGGCGAACCGAAACTGCTGATCGCCGACGAACCGACCACCGCGCTGGACGTGACCATTCAGGCGCAGATCATGGAGCTGTTGCTGAGCCTGCAAAAAGAGCAGGACATGGCGCTGGTGCTGATCACTCACGACCTGGCGGTAGTGGCTGAAACCGCGCAGCGCGTCTGTGTGATGTATGCCGGTCAGGCCGTGGAAGTCGGTCAGGTGCCCGGTCTGTTCGAGGTCCCTGCCCACCCGTACAGCGAAGCCTTGCTGGCTGCTATTCCCGAGCACAGCATGGGCGCCGAACGCCTCGCCACGCTGCCGGGCATGGTTCCGGGTCGCTATGACCGGCCACAGGGTTGCCTGCTTTCACCGCGCTGCCCGTATGTGCGCGACAACTGCCGGACCGAACGTCCTGGCCTGGACCCCAAGGCCCATAGCCTGGCGCGCTGCTTCTATCCCTTGAATCAGGAGGTGGCGTAATGAGCGTCGTACTTACCGCCCGCGACCTTACCCGTCACTACGAAGTCTCCCGAGGCCTGTTCAAAGGCACAGCGCTGGTGCGCGCGCTTAACGGTGTGTCCTTCGAACTGGAAGCCGGCAAGACCCTGGCTGTGGTCGGCGAGTCCGGCTGTGGCAAGTCGACGCTGGCCCGCGCGCTGACACTGATTGAAGAACCTTCATCGGGTTCGCTGAAAATCGCTGGCCAGGAAGTGACCGGTGCCAGCAAGTCCGAGCGCAAGCAGTTGCGCAAAGACGTACAGATGGTATTCCAGAGCCCTTACGCGTCGCTCAACCCACGCCAGAAAGTCGGTGACCAGCTCGGCGAGCCGCTGTTGATCAACACCAAACTGTCGGCAGCAGAACGTCGGGAAAAAGTGCAGGCGATGATGGCTCAGGTCGGTTTGCGCCCCGAGCACTATCAGCGCTACCCGCATATGTTTTCCGGCGGTCAGCGTCAGCGTATCGCGCTGGCCCGGGCGATGATGCTACAGCCCAAAGTGCTGGTCGCGGACGAACCGACTTCGGCGCTGGACGTGTCGATTCAGGCACAGGTGCTGAACCTGTTCATGGATTTGCAGCAGGAATTCAATACCGCCTACGTGTTCATCTCCCACAACCTTTCGGTGGTGCGTCATGTCGCCGATACGGTCTTGGTGATGTACCTGGGGCGGCCAGCGGAAATGGGGCCCAAGGAAGAGATCTATAACCGTCCGCTGCACCCTTACACTCAGGCACTGTTGTCAGCGACCCCGACCATCCACCCGGACCCGCTCAAACCGAAGATCAAGATCGTCGGCGAGCTGCCCAACCCGCTCAACCCGCCAAGCGGCTGCGCTTTCCACAAGCGCTGCCCTTACGCGACCGAACGTTGCGCAACAGACGTACCGGAACTGCGCCTGGTGGATAACCGCCAGGTGGCCTGCCACTATGCCGAGCAATTTGTAGCGGCATAGGCTGAAGCTAGAAGCTAGAAGCTAGAAGCTAGAAGCTAGAAGACTATCGTGCCCACGCTCCAGCGTGGGCACGCAGTTCTGGACGCTCCGCGTCCAATCTTTCTCAAAGACTTTCGTATCGGCACGCCGATCAATACACATCCCGCCGATAACGTCCTTGCTCGATCAGCTCACTGACTCTCTGCTCTCCCAGCACATCCTTCAACACCTGATCCACCCCCGCCGCCATACCGAGCAGGCTGCCACAAATATAGATCGCGGCACCGTCGTCCAGCCATTTTCGCAGTTCATCAGCCGCATCACGCAAGCGATCCTGCACGTAGATTTTCTCAGCCTGGTCACGTGAGAAGGCAAGATCCAGTCGATTCAGATGACCAGCCTCCAGCCAGTCCTCCAGTTCGTTACCACAATGAAAATCGTGGGCGCGGTTACGTTCGCCGAATAGCAGCCAGTTGCGCATCTGCCCTTGAGCGATGCGAGACTTGAGCAGACTGCGCAAACCGGCCAGCCCCGTACCATTGCCCAGCAGGATCAGCGGGACGGAATCGACAGGCAAATGAAAACTGCTGTTGCGGCGCAAACGCAGACTGATCGCGCCGTCGAGGTCGGCATGGGTGGTCAGCCAGCCGGAGCCCAGCCCCAGACTGCCGTCAGGATGAACTTCCTGACGCACGATGAGTTGCAGACGTCCGTCTTCCGGAATCGAAGCGATCGAATATTCACGAGCAGATACCGGCGCCAGCGCGTCGATCAGCGCCTGCGCGTGCAGGCCCACCAGATGCGCACGATTGTGCGGCAGTTGGCGGGTTGCCAGCGCCTGACTGAGCGGCTCCTGCAAGCCATCCACGGCTACCGGCGTGGCAGGATCGACACCCAGCCCGGCGAGAAAGGGTTCAATGACCTGTGCCGCATTGCGCGGCATCACCTCG
Organism: Pseudomonas syringae group sp. 243L2; assembly: GCF_032587875.1. Lineage (NCBI taxonomy): Bacteria > Pseudomonadati > Pseudomonadota > Gammaproteobacteria > Pseudomonadales > Pseudomonadaceae > Pseudomonas > Pseudomonas syringae group sp. 243L2. Next base: position 297,321 of record NZ_JAWHPL010000019.1, on the reverse strand, counting down.
ACCAGATCCCCCGCCTGCCAGCTCGCTGACGTCGACGCTGTCAGGTCCAGCAGGTAAACCTTCGAACCACTGCTGCCCGGGTTCAAATGCTCGCGCCGCGCCAGCGTCCAGTTCTCGAACACCGGTGCCTGCCAGTGCGTTGAAGGCACGGAGCCAGTCAATTGTCCCAGCTGCTGCTGCCAGTGTTGCAGGGCTGCTGGATCAGCGCTGTCCACTTCAACAGGCGGGAACAACGTGCGCCCGCCACGCTCAGCCAACCAGCCATGCAAACGATGGGCAAAACCGCAGAAATGCGGGTATTGACGATCGCCCAGGGCCAGAACGGCGTATTCGAGCTGCTTCAGTTCCAACGGACGGCCCAGCAACTTACGCTCGAAACCTCGCGCGCTATCGGGCGCCTCGCCCTCACCAAAGGTGCTGACGACGAACAGCGCCTTACGACTCTGACTGAAATCCTCTTCGGTCAAATCGCCCAGCCGCTTCACGCGCACAGACACTCCTGAAGCCTGCAACTGGCCAGCAGCCTGCCAGGCCAACTGCTCGGCAAAACCGCTCTGGCTGGCGAAACCTATCAGCCAGGAAGCAGCATCATCTGCCCATTCACTCTGAACCTCGCCGCGCGCACTTCTGACAGCGCGCTGCTTGCGACGTCGATCCAGGTACAACAACCAGCCAGTGATAAAGAACAGCGGCATCATCAACGATGCAGCCGTCATGATGAGCCGGCCGACGAGGCCGAAATAGCTACCAACGTGCAGCGCATAGTTGCTGGCCAGCAATTGCGCGCCGAAACTGCGCTCTGCATAGCGTGAAACCGAGCTGACTTGACCGTTGGCCGGGTCAAGCGTGATGCTGTTCAAGGCCCGTGGATGAGGTGAGTCCTTGAGCAGGTAGAACACCGTGGCCGGTTGGCCGCCAGAAGCAGGCAAACGCAAGTTATAAGCACGTAGTTCAGGCCCGGCGGTTTTCTGCACACTGTCCCAGATGGCAGCGTAATCAACCAGCAACGGCTCGGATTGGCTGGAAGGGGCCACAGGGGCTTTGCGCTGTACAGGCAGCGAATCTCCCAGCAGCCTGTTCAGACCATTGCTCACCCAGTCATAAGACCAGTTAAGGCCCGTGATCGCGAACAGCAGGTAGAACAACAGGCACCAGGTACCAAACACCGAATGCAGGTCCCAGTTGAAACTGCGGCCCTTTTTAGCCCAGTCCATCGTCAGCCAGACACGCCAGTTCAGCGCGTTGCGAGGCCAGCGCAGGTAGAGCCCGGACAGGCAGAAGAACACCAGAACCAGTGTGCAGGCCGCAGTGATCTGTTTACCCACCTCACCTGCTGCCAGATAACGATGCAGTTGCAGGACAAAGTCGAAAAAGCCCTCACCTACAGCATCGCCTTTCAGCTCGCCGGTATAGGGATCGAAATTGCGTTTGGGACCGCGCCGTTCGCCCGGCTCCGGGGTGAAATACACCTGAGCGGCACGATTGCCCAGCGTATCGACACGCAGCATAGCGACGGTCAGCCCGGTCGCTGCCTCCAGCCTGTGAACAAGCTCAATCGGTGGCAAGGTAGCCGTACGCTCCTGCACGAGCAGAACGTCTGGGTTCAGAACATCAAGAATTTCGTCTTCGAACGAATACAGCGCGCCGGTAATCCCCATGAGGGTCAGCACCAGACCTGCCGTGATCCCAAAGAACCAGTGCAGTTGAAACAGGACTTTCTTCAACGCCGACGCTCTCCCCCTCTGCAGGCTGCGGCGCGCAGTATGCTCCAACCGCGACGCATTCTCATCTTAAAATCGAGGTAACGTGGGTTTCCCTGTTCATTCGTGCCGCTGACGGGAACAAAACATCTTTATTAAAAAGCATTGAATTTATACATATACCACCTCTGTAAAAAAGGGCAGCCGCCCACGGCAGACTGACTGTAAAGAGTCATTTATCTTACATCTTTAATCCATGTTTATGCTTTGACGCCCTCACCCTTAAAACACTAACCTTTTTCAACACGAGAACATTAACATGTTGAGGAGATCAACATCTGTTCTCCCAGTGGAAATAAGGACATACCCATGAACCCAATGTTTTACAACGTCATGCAGGCGTTACCTTTATCCGGAGACCTCAAGGCGGATGAGGCGATAAAAACGGCCGAACTGTTCAGTACGATGTCGTCTGCCAATGATAAGCACGTCACCCGTGCACCCGGTTTGATTCTGACCAAAGAGCAGATTATCAACCTCAAGAAATATGAATTGGCGGGCCTCGCCCTGCCCGTTGAGCTGGAGGACGTCATTGTTTATCTCGGCTATTCAAAAGGCGCCGGTGCAGGGCTTGAACCTGAAGACTTCCTGAAAAGTTTCAACCTTATCCACCGGCATGCGCGTCGCTGGAGTCCTCTGCGCACCGACCTTCTGGGCATCGGCAGCAAACTGAAGGTCTTCGCAGGCAAGATGCTGGTGTACGGCCAGAGCATGGAGGAGATCAACGGCGACGTCAGGGCCGGGAAAATCGTTGACCATCACCAGATCAAGACACTGGAGGATGTAACGCGCTTGAGTCTTGAACTGGGCAAGGACTTCCCGGGCATCGAGCTGGATGAAAACGATAAGGAGATCACCCAGGAAATCGGCTCCCACCTCACCGATATACTGGACCTGATTGCAGCCAATCTGGCCGATGCCCAAACCATCAAGAAGGAACTGGATCAGTTTGGCCTGGACCTGTCGCTGCATGTCGGGCCCGAGATACAGCGCAAAATGGTTGCCATCGACAACAGTTCACTGCCGGCCGACGTGGCGAAGCTGAACCTGGATATCGAACAGCGCGCAAAGGACATCGATGAAAAGAACAAAGAATACAAGGCGGTGGTACAACAATCGTTGAATTCGGTCAGTAGCTTGAACATTGTGGGCTTGGCATTGGGCATTTATTTCGGCGTAGAAGCTGAAAATGTCAGGGCCGCACGCAATGAATTAATGACGCAACAAACCGCCGACATAGAAACCTTGCAAGACAAGAACACTATTCTGGGCTCATTGAGCAGGGTAAAGTTTAACTTGCAGAACCTGGCAACGATTGTGGTCGATGCCGACGTGGCGACTAAAAACCTGATTACCGTATGGAACAAACTGTTTTTGTTTATTGAGGCGTCTGCGGTATCGGCGTCCGAGATAAACGATGCCTTGTCCTTACGGCAATTTATGAATCACTTCAGACAAGTCGTTCACCCCTGGAAGACCATCGAAGTCGACTCGGACGCCTTGCTTAATGTGTTTAAGGAAGCGGATGAAGAATATAAACGGATTTATGGATAACTCGACAATGAAAAATACGTTCACGCCCAATGACACAGCCTTCGCTGGTCAAATACCCGACCGCGACATCATGACTCGCAGTCTTCACCTCATGCGTAACAGTCTGGTAACGGCAGACCTTCTGTTTGCCAAGACCCACTACCTGCCCAACCTTTATGAAAAGCTCACACGCCTGAACATCCTGGCTGTCACTGAACAACAGTACCTCGGAGAACACGCTGAACGGCTGATCATCGATATCGAGTCGAAGACCGCCCTGCTGAGGCAGTACGCTCAACCCTCCGCCACTCCCATCGATGCCGAGGAGCTGGAAGATATCAACGTTCAGTGTCAGCGCCTCGTGAACAATGCCACTGCCATAGCCCAGCAACTGGCCAGTGCTCTGAGTGGCATGACACAAGGTATTGATCGACAGCAGACCGCTGAGTTTGGGCAGAGTCTGCAAGGTGACATGGCAAACGCAGGCACCAGACTCGACGTTTTACACACCACCCTGGCGAAGTTGAACGAAGAGCGTCAAGTGCTGAGCACCGCTATTGACGCCCTGGAAAGCAAGGGCGCGACGAGTATTGCCAAGGACACGTTGATCACTGCAGACAAGGTGCTCAGCCTGGGAATGCAGCCCCCTGAACTCGCAGTGATCATGCTGGCGCTCGAGCAAATGAAGGCGACCCTGGAAAAGGGTGAGGCGGGAATCAACCTCATCGCGATGATCAAACGCCGTGATGGTTTTCGCGAGCGCATCAATGCCCTGTCCCAGCAACTGGCAGGCATGGACAAGGAAAAAATGGCGCTCGCACAGCGCATTGAGCTGATTGAATGCTTCAACGCTTTTGACGAACATCGCGCCGCTTATGTCGAGCAATACCAGAAAATCAAAAACACTCTGGACAGCTTTCTGGTCGTCAACACCACAAGCGCATCCGATGGCAAGCAACGCAGCATGCGCCTGATCAACTCGGGCCAACAGTTGATCGGCTACTTGAACCGCATTCGCTGACGCCACCGAAGCCCACGTTGCAAGGGTAATGGCCTGTACGTCCTTGCAACCTGCGTTTATGCACCTGCCGTTAAACGGCAGCCAAACAGCTATCAATTCAACGTGCGGGAAATTCAGCGTCTTTCAGAAGCGTTCGACACTGGACAGGATCTGACTGTCTGAACCCTGGATGAAACGCAAAAAAAACCCGCGATCACTCGCGGGTTTTCATATCAGGACAACGCTTACAGATAGAACGACTTCAATGGCGGAAAGCCGTTGAATTCCACTGCGCTGTAGCTGGTGGTGTAGGCACCGGTCGACAACCAGTACATACGGTCACCGATGGCCAGGTTGAGTGGCAGACCGTACTTGTAGTTCTCGTACATGATGTCGGCGCTGTCGCAGGTCGGGCCTGCAATGACCACTTCTTCCATTTCGCCTTTCTTCTCGGTCCAGATCGGAAACTTGATGGCTTCGTCCATGGTTTCGATCAGACCGGAGAACTTGCCCACGTCGGTGTATACCCAACGCTCGACCGCAGTACGCGACTTACGGGCGACCAGTACCACTTCGCTGACCAGAATACCGGCGTTGGAGATCAGCGAACGGCCTGGCTCCAGAATGATTTCCGGCAGGTCGTCACCAAAGTCTTCCTTCAGGAAGCGGATGATCTCTTCAGCGTAGGTTTCCAGGCTGTTGGTGCGGGTGATGTAGTTGGCCGGGAAGCCGCCGCCCATGTTGATCAGCTTCAGAACGATGCCGTCTTCTTCTTTCAGACGCTCGAAGATCACTTTGACCTTGGCGATGGCAGCATCCCAGACGCTGATGTCGCGCTGCTGCGAGCCGACGTGGAACGAGATGCCGTAAGGCACCAGACCCAGATCACGGGCAAGAATCAGCAGGTCCATGGCCATGTCGGTCTGGCAGCCGAACTTGCGCGACAGCGGCCAGTCGGCGGTGGTCGAGCCTTCGGTCAGAATACGCACGTAGACTTTCGCACCCGGCGCAGCCTTGGCAATGTTGCGCAGATCCGCTTCCGAGTCGGTTGCGAACAGACGCACGCCCTTCTCGTAGAAGTAGCGAATGTCCTTGGATTTCTTGATGGTGTTGCCGTAGCTGATGCGCTCCGGACCAACGCCACAGCTCATGACCTTGTCCAGCTCGTAGATCGACGCGATGTCGAAGCTGGAACCCTTGTCCTTGAGCAGATTGATGACTTCGACGGCCGGGTTGGCTTTGACAGCGTAATAGACCTTGGCAAACTCGAAGCCCGCACGCAGGTCGTCGTAGGCTTTGCTGATGATGGCGGTATCAATGACCACGAACGGAGTTTCTTGCTTGTCAGCGAACGTCTTCATTTTCTTGAAGGTTTCGGCTGAATAGTAGTCTTCGACATTGATCGACATGCTGCTGGAACTCCTGATGGCAAGCGGTATTGGTAAATGGGTGCAAATGAACGCCCTCCGTATCCCCACTTTGGTTCGCCTACTTCCCAAGGCATGTCGCCGAAAGCAAAAAGGCCCTGAAGGGCTGCCTTCCTGGCCTTGCTGTCTCGTCGTCAGTACTTGAGCCGGATGGATCGTTTCCAGCATGGACGTTCGGCGCGAACTTTAGGACCTGAGGGGCCGGATATCAACAAAAAATGTCGCGTTTTTGCACAGAGCGCTTGAGTTGCCTTCCCAAGGACCTGTTTAACCGACCTGCATGACAGGCAGATGTTCCTCAGTGTCTGATAAACCGACAAACGCGTCCGGTTGGCAAGGATCCGTTGAGAAATCAAAAAAGCCAATCTGGACGTCTGTTATGCATCATATAAAGTCGCTGCTCATGAACCAGAGCCTCAGCGTCAGCACCCATGGCGGACGTTTGATAGTAGGTTATCCGAACGGGCGATTGCAGGCGCAAGAGTCGACCGGGCTGCAATCGTAATCGAGGCTCTCTTATCAGTTTGGCCTGCACATAGGAAAACGGAATACCTTCGCGACGTGGGAACATCGGCGCAATACCCGTCACCTCACCGTGATGGATTTCGTCGAGCTTTTTCAACCACGGTTGAAAAGCAAGGTCGGGGATATTCAGTGCATTGAACTGACGCGCTGATGCAGCCATCACCACGCTTTCGAAGTCCTTGGAAGTGCGTGCCAGACTTGCGGCATCAAGACCAGACAAATTACCCGCAATCATTTCTTTTATGTGCGGCGGCATGTCGGCAAGAACGGCCTCTGGTTTGCGAAAAATGCCCTCGGACAGCTTATTTTTGATCGCAGGCAATCCGCGCCCTCTGGAACCGCGTAACCATTGTTCCGCGGCGTCTCTCATCAGCCGCGTATTCCTTGATACCCCTTGGAATAGTGTGCCAATAGCGCGAAAAATATGCCCGCCAGGGTCGCTCCGGTTCACCGGATCACCCGCACAATAGCCATAGGCATTAAGCCCGCCTTCGCCAAAAGGGCTGAAGCTATCGGGGCTGTTGAAGCGCATCAAGACCGGATTGTAGGCCCGGTAACCGTTGCCAAGCAGGTAGTGACCGGTAACTGTGTCAATCTGCTCTCCATTGAAGCCCGGTACCTCTGGGTTCCTCGCAGCTTTTTCACTGTAACCATAAGGTGTGTAGGCAATAGCCGTCCTCTGCTCAACACCGCCCGCATGCAATACATTTTGTTGCTGATCTGCAGCATCCAAAACAACAAGGCGCTTTCCATTGGCAAGGGTCTGCTGCGCCAGAGGCATTCCTCTCACGCGAAAAAGTGTGCGCTGCTCGCCATCAAGCACTTCGGTTGTCAACTGCTGGCCGCCATAGAACCGCTGCCTCATCGCCTGAGCCAGAGGAGTCAGACTCGCAAGGCGATCCAAAGGGTCATACCTGTATCGACAAAGCTCGTTCATCATCAGTACCTCGCTGCGCTTCGGTCAGAAGAAACTAAATCAACCGCTGCCCAAAGTGCTACTGACAGAAATGCCAGTAGCCTGCACAGGCAGAAACGCAGCGAGAGCAGCACGAACTTTACGTCAACGACCTCCATTCATCCGGGATCACTGACGGTAAGGCGTGCCCTTCCAGGTTGAACAAACGGGGAGGCAGGATCAGTAGCAAGAAATTTGATGAAGACGGCCACTGCAACGTGGAGAAACGGGTGGCAACGGCTACCGCCAGTCACGAAGACTGGCGGTAATGCCAAAAATCAGGAAGCAACCTGATCCGCAGGCGAAACAATACTGGTCTTCATACCACGCGAACGACCCGAGCTCAGGTAAGCCGCAATGGACTCCTGCGTCACTTCACCCAGGAACACGTTCTCGGCATCCAGCACCGGTAGCCAGGCGCGGTTGAACTCGTACATGCGCGACAGCAGGATGCGCAAGTGCTCGTCGTAAGCGGCGGTTGCGTTGAACTCACGCAGGAACTGCGCGCACGTGCCCTGCTGGCGATGCAGGTCACGGCGACGTACGTAGCCCATTGCCTTGTTCTCGCTGTCGGTGACAACGATGTAGCGACGGTCATTTTCGTCCATCACGTCCAGCGCATCGGCCACCGGGGTTTCCGGGCTGACCGATGGCGCGTTGTCGGCTGCATCTTCGGCCTTGACCAGCAGCAGACGCTTGAGGGTGCTGTCCTGGCCGACGAAGCTGCTGACGAAGTCGTCCGCCGGATGCGCGAGCAAGGTGTCCGGGTGATCGATCTGCAGCAGTTTACCGCCACGGAAGATGGCGATCTTGTCGCCCAGCTTGATGGCTTCATCAATGTCGTGGCTGACCATGATCACGGTCTTGTTCAGCGCGCGCTGCATCTCGAAGAACTCGTTCTGGATCATCTCGCGGTTGATCGGGTCGACCGCACCGAACGGTTCGTCCATCAACAGCAAGGGCGCGTCGGCTGCCAGTGCACGGATCACGCCGATACGCTGTTGCTGACCACCTGACAGTTCACGCGGGTAGCGATGCAGGTACTGCTTGGGCTCCAGCTTGATCATGCTCATCAGTTCGCGAGCACGGTCATGGCAACGCTGTTTGTCCCAGCCGAGCAGCTTGGGCACGACCACGATGTTCTCTTCGATGGTCATGTTCGGGAACAGACCGATTTGCTGAATCACGTAGCCGATGTTGCGACGCAGGGTCACTTCGTCCAGATCAGTGGTGTCTTCGCCATTGATCAGCACTTTGCCGGAGGTCGGCATGATCAGGCGGTTGATCATTTTCAGCGTGGTGCTCTTGCCGCAGCCCGAAGGGCCAAGGAAGACGCAGATTTCGCCTTCGTTGACCGTGAGGCTGACCGAATCGACAGCCTTCACTTCTTTGCCGTTGCTCTGGAAAGTCTTGGAGAGGTTCTGGAGTTCGATCATTTCAGTAATCCTTTTGGAGTCAGCGTGCGTTGCAGCCATTGCAGGAGAAGGTCGGCGATGATGGCCAGAATGCTGACCAGTACCGCGCCGACGATCAGCATCGACATATCGCTGCGGCTGATTGAAGCGAGAATGAGTACACCCAGACCACCGGCACCGATGGTCGCGGCGATGGTCATGACACCAATATTCATCACCACGGCGGTGCGCACACCGGCGAGGATTACGGGTACGGCGATAGGCAGTTCAACCATGCGCAGGCGCTGGCCGAAGGTCATGCCGATGCCTTTGGCGGCCTCGCGAATACCCGGTTCGACGCCTGTCAGGGCCAGGTAGGTGTTACGCATGATCGGCAGCAGCGAATAAAGAAACACTGCGGTAATAGCCGGCATCGGGCCAAGGCCCTGGCCAAATTTGGAATAGAACGGCAACAGCAGGCCGAACAGGGCAATCGACGGCACGGTCAGCAGCACCGTGGCGCTGGCCTGCAACGGGCCTGCCAATGCTGGAAAACGCGTCATCAGCACGCCCAGCGGCACGCCGACGAGAATCGCCAGGGTCACGGCGATGCCCACCAGCGTAATGTGCTGCCAGGTCAGTTGCAGAACCTGTGCCCAGTCCAGATGGGAGAAGGCGCTCAAGAAACTCATATCGTCTCCTTCCTTAATTCAATGGGTGCTGGCGCAGAAAGTCTGCAGCAACCGTGGAGGGGCTTTCATGGCCGACGTCGACGCGAGCGTTGAGGTCGATCATGGTCTGGTTGTCCAGCAGGTCAGCCAGCGGCTTGAGCAGCGTGGCGATGTCCGGATGCTTGTCCAGATATTCCTGACGGATCACCGGCGCTGCGGTGTAGTCAGGGAAGTAGTGCTTGTCGTCTTCCAGCACTTTCAGTTTGAACGCATTGAGACGTCCGTCGGTGGTGTACACCAGACCGGCGAAAACCTGACCGTTGCGCAACGCGGTGTAGACCAGCCCGGCGTCCATCTGCCGGGTGTTTTCACGACCGAGATTCATGTCGTAGTGCTTGACCATACCGATCAGGCCGTCGGAACGGTTGGCAAACTCGGTGTCCAGCGCTACGACATGACCCTCTTTGGCTTCGTCCTTGAGCACTTTGGTCAGGTCGGTCATGGTGTTGACCTGCGGGTACTTGTCAGCCACTTTTTGCGGCAGTGCCAACGCGTAGGTGTTGTTGAATTTCGACGGCGAAAGCCAGACCAGGCCTTTCTTGGCATCGACTTCCTTCACTCGCGCGTAAGTCTGTGCGCTGTCGAGTTTTTCATCGATGTGGTTGTAGGCAACCAGCGACACACCAGTGTATTCCCAGAGTAGATCCAACTGACCGCTTTCCTGTGCGCTACGCGCCAGGTTGCTACCAAGACCGCCGGTAATCTGCACATCGTAGTTCTTGGTTCGCAGGTATTGCGCAGTCAGCTCGGCAAGCATGGTCTGTTCAGTGAACACCCGTGCGCCGACCCGTAGAAGGGGTTTATCCGCCGCTTGGGCAAATGCCGGAAACAGCAAGGCCAAACCTAAAAACAAACATATTCTTTTCATGATAATTCCTTCGCTCAGCGAGCCAGACCGCGTTCCAGCCAGAGACGACTGGCCAGTACCACCAGCCCGTCAAGCAGCAGCGCCAGCAGAGCGGTACACGCCGCACCCAGCACCAATTGCGGCTGGTTGTTCAAGGCGATGCCGGGGAAAATCAGGCTGCCCAGGCTATTGGCACCGATGAGAAACGCCAGCGGCGCGGTCCCGACATTGATCGCCAGCGCGACACGCACACCACCGATGATGATCGGCACGGCGTTAGGCAACTCGACACGCCACAACACCTGACGCGGCGTCATGCCGATACCGACAGCGGCTTCCTTGAGTGAACCCTGAACGTTTTTCAGGCCTTCATAGGTGTTGCGCACGATGGGCAGCAAAGAGGCGAGGAACAGCGCGAAGATCGCAGGCCCGCTGCCGATCCCGAGTATCCCGAGGGCAATGGCCAGAACGGCGAGAGGAGGAACGGTGTTGCCAATGTTGAATATCTGCATGAAACGTTCGGCGCGGCCAACCATGCTCGGGCGGCTTAGGGCGATGCCTGCGGGGATACCGACCACCAGGGCCGCCAACATTGAAACCAGAACCAGAATCAGGTGAGCCTGAAGGTAGAACAGCAGGTCATCCTGGTATTGCTTGATAGTACTGATGCCGATCCAGTGGATCAGCAGGGCCAGGAGTGCGATCACAACCGCACCTCCCAATAGCCCCTTGCCATAGCGATTAGCCACAGGCGGACTCCTTATTTCAGTCGGCGAACGCGTTGACCAGGGCGTCCGCAAAGGACACCGGCAATAACGTTCGCGAAGAGCAGCGGGTGGGTCGCCGGTAAGGGTTTAACCTCGGCGAAAACACAAGCCATAAGCGCAGCTTCGTCAAGCCAACATGCTGATGAATCAGCCCCTTGCGTTGGCTTCGTTGCGAGCCTTGACGGGGGAGTGGACGTCTCCACGACCTGAAAGGTTCCCACACGAGACATTATCTGGCCATCGTTTATTGTCTGAACGGTTCGGTTATTGCCGCGAGTTGAGCTATAATCTGCGCCCTTTTTCAATACCGTCTCAGGCGATTTCCCATGACCCAACAGGCCGCCGAAGTCGCGAAACGCCGCACTTTCGCCATTATTTCCCACCCGGATGCGGGTAAAACCACCATCACGGAAAAACTCCTGCTGATGGGCAAGGCCATTTCTATCGCCGGTACGGTCAAGTCGCGTAAATCCGACCGTCATGCCACATCCGACTGGATGGAAATGGAGAAACAACGCGGTATTTCCATCACCACATCCGTGATGCAGTTTCCGTATCGCGAGCACATGATCAACCTGCTCGACACGCCGGGTCACGAAGACTTCTCCGAAGACACCTATCGCACCCTGACGGCAGTCGACTCCGCGCTGATGGTCCTCGACGGCGGTAAAGGCGTCGAGCCACGCACCATTGCGCTGATGGATGTCTGCCGCCTGCGCGACACGCCTATCGTCAGTTTCATCAACAAGCTCGACCGCGACATCCGCGACCCTATCGAGCTGCTTGATGAAATCGAAGCCGTCCTCAAGATCAAGGCTGCGCCGATCACCTGGCCGATTGGTTGCTACCGCGACTTCAAAGGTGTCTATCACCTGGCCGACGACTACATCATTGTCTACACCGCAGGTCATGGCCACGAGCGTACGGAAACCAAAATCATCGAGAAACTCGATTCGGACGAAGCCCGCGCCCATCTGGGTGACGAGTACGACCGCTTTGTCGAGCAACTGGAACTGGTGCAGGGTGCCTGCCACGAGTTCAACCAGCAGGAATTCATCGACGGCCAATTGACCCCGGTGTTTTTCGGCACCGCGCTGGGCAACTTCGGCGTCGACCATGTACTCGATGCCGTGGTGAACTGGGCTCCCAAGCCACTGGCACGCGTGGCCAACGAGCGCACCGTCGAACCGGCCGAAGAGAAATTCAGCGGTTTCGTGTTCAAGATCCAGGCGAACATGGACCCCAAGCACCGCGACCGCATCGCGTTCATGCGTATCTGCTCCGGCCGTTACGACAAGGGCATGAAAATGCGCCACGTGCGCTTGGGCAAGGACGTGCGGATCGGTGATGCGCTGACGTTCTTCTCTTCCGAGCGCGAGCAACTGGAAGAAGCCTACGCCGGTGACATCATCGGTTTGCACAACCACGGCACCATCCAGATCGGCGACACCTTCACCGAAGGCGAAGCGCTGGGCTTCACCGGTATTCCGCACTTCGCACCGGAGCTGTTCCGCCGCGTGCGCCTGAAGGACCCGCTCAAATCCAAGCAACTGCGTCAGGGCCTTCAGCAGCTGGCCGAAGAAGGCGCCACACAGGTGTTCTTTCCGCAGCGCAGCAACGACATCATCCTCGGCGCCGTCGGGGTGCTGCAGTTCGATGTGGTCGCCAGCCGTCTGAAGGAAGAATACAAGGTCGAGTGCGCCTACGAGCCAATCACCGTCTGGTCAGCCCGCTGGATCGACTGCGCCGACAAGAAGAAGCTTGAAGAGTTTGAGAACAAGGCTGTGGAAAACCTGGCAGTGGACGGCGGCGGTCACCTGACCTACCTCGCCCCTACCCGCGTGAACCTGGCACTGATGGAAGAACGCTGGCCCGACGTGAAATTCCGCGCCACCCGCGAGCACCATTGATAACCCAGACTATCGTGCGACGCAGAGCGTCGGGAACGGCATTCCCACGCTGGAGCGTGAGGAACGATAAGCTCAATGGCGACTATCGTGCGACGCTCTGCGTCGCATGCCGTTCTGGACGCTCTGCGTCCAACCCTTCCTGAACATCCACTGACCTGGATCAACCATTCAGCGCAAAATGAGAATTAATCTCAATAGTGCCTTGCTATTATCCCGATAAGAATTATTCTCATCTTACTTGCACAGGAGATGAGACATGACCTATTTGATCGATGCATGGCTGGACCGGCCCCACCCTTACCTGAGAATTCTTCATCGCGAGACGGGCGAAGTGTGTGCGGTGCTGGAAGAGGAAGCGCTGGAGGAGTTACGTGATCAGGGCGATCTGGATGTGTGCAGCTTGAGTTCCAGCGAACCATTGGTGCTCAAGGAGCTGGTGAGAAACCTGTTTCTGTTCTGCTATGCGCGGGCGTTACGCCCGATGGGTGAGTTGCACTGAGCATGGAGCATCAGCACAACCCCGCCGCTGAACGAATCAGCGCGATTCGTTCAGCGACCCTCTGGATCGACCGGGTCGATTACAGAACGTCGAGCAGTTCCACGTCGAACACCAGCACGCTGTGCGGTGCGATGCTGCCCACGCCCTGAGCGCCGTAAGCCAGCTCGCTCGGTACGTGCAGACGCCATTTGCTGCCAGCGTTCATCAGTTGCAGCGCCTCGGTCCAGCCAGCAATCACGCCGCTGACCGGAAATTCCGCAGGCTCGCCACGATCGTAGGAGCTGTCAAAGACGTTACCGTCGATCAGCGTACCGTGATAGTGCACGCGCACCTGATCTTCACGGGTTGGCTTGGCGCCAGCGCCAGCGGTCAGCACTTCGAATTGCAGACCCGAGGCCAGCGTGGTCACACCTTCGCGTTTGGCATTTTCAGCCAGGTAAGCCTTGCCGGCACCCGCAGCCTGTTCAGCCTTGGCGGCCGCTTCGGCCTGCATGATTTCACGGATGACCTTGAAGCTGGCGGACATTTCTTCCTGACCCACACGGCTTGGCTGACCGCCAAATGCATCACGCAGGCCTGCCACGATGGCTTCCAGGTCGACACCCGGTGGCGGGTTGTCGCGCAACTGGTCGCCCAACTGACGGCCAATGCCGTAGCTGACGCGGGTTTCATCGGTGGACAGATTGACTTCGGACATGACACTGCTCCGCAGAGGGGCACGCAGTCGGCAATCACGCAATACCTGAACGGCAATCACGCTATACTCTGATGCGCCCCGAACCAAAAGGGCGAGCAGCCTAGCACAATTGCCGCTACAGCCCCTACCGCAGCAGCAATACGCTGCTGGCGATCAGGACCAGGAGGAATGAAAAGAGATCGGCATGCGCATCTCGGAACGGTCATTGACCGGCATGCCGCACAGCTCGTCATGCACCACACAATGGACCAGGTAAAAAGGCACCACCGGTATGTCCTTGAGCAAATCCCGCGCATGCTCCACCGAGCGAAGATGCAGGGTCTTGCCTGCCGGGTCCTTGAGCATCACCGAAGTGCCATTCATGCGCACATCCAGCAGATAGATGCCGCCTTCGATGGAGATCAGGTTCAGCTCATCGACCCGCCCGGCCTGGGCGTGTTCGATAAATTCCTGATAATTCATGATCGAACCTCCTGCGCAAATGCCTGATGCATCGGAACGGACGTTTTACAACACACAGCGCCGACATACCAGAAACGATAACGCCCGCCCCTTTCATCGCGTGTCGCCTTAGTGCTTGGTGACCTTGTCCAGATAGCCCATCGCAAACGCGGATATCACGAAGGTCATGTGGATAATCACGTACCACATCAGGTATTCAGGCTTGATGTTGGTGGCATCCATGAACACCCGCAGCAGGTGGATGGAGGAAATTGCCACAATGGAGGCCGCCACTTTCATCTTCAGCGAAGACGAATCCATGGTGCCCAGCCAGTTGAGCTTTTCCTTGTCCTCATCGATGTCCAGCTGCGATACGAAGTTCTCGTAGCCGGAAATCATCACCATCACCAGCAAACCACCCACCAGCGCCATGTCGATCAGCGACAGCAGCACCAGAATCAGATCAGCTTCGGCCAGCGAGAAGATATTGGGGATGACGTGAAAGATTTCCTGGAAGAATTTCAGACACAACGCCAGCAGCCCAAGGGAAAGACCGAAATAGATCGGCGCCAGCAGCCAGCGCGATGCGTACATGGCATTTTCAAAAAAACGTTCCATTGATACTCGCAAGGTGTTTTGAAGGAGCGGGCGAGTATATCAGCGGTAACGCGCTGCTCTGGAGATGCGACAAAATATCGCACAGCGCGCATATACGCACTGTCAGGAGACCGGCATGCATAGCGCAGACTGGCTAGAAAAGCGATGAGCGCTCACACACCACCATGCCACTGTTGATACGTCGCAGTTCAGCTTGAATATGCAAGGTCCATATCGGTACATCATCGGCGCATTGATAACCATGCAGCGACAGGCTCTCGATAATGCTCGTCAATACCGCCTGCGCCGCTGGCAGGCCGTTGAACGGTCCTTGGGATTTGATCGCGGAGGGCTGTTCTTCAGCCATGCCGGCTGCGAAGAGCACCATCCATTGTCCACCATCGTGGGGAAGAGGCCGAATGACACATTCGATGCGGGTCATCAGCCCCATGCATTCTCGGGTAAGGCAAAGGCTACGCTGCATGATGCGCTCCTGATCAGCAACAGTATTCATCCGTCTGGCAAAGCAGGATGTGCGCCAATCCGATTGGCCACTGCGGTCATGATCAAGATTAGAAGAAAACCGTCCCGCAGAAAATATCCCTGATGAACGGATCGCTGGTGAACGCAATACCGGACGGTTTCAGCACCGCCCGGCTAGCGCCGTTGTCAGACCTTCAGTTCAGGTTGTAACTGGGCTGGCTCCTTCTCCAGCTCTTCCTTGAGGTCTTCGTCGCTGAGCATTTCCGCGATGTCGCGCAAGCGCTCGACCACACGTGCATTCACGCTGCCTTCCGGAAACTCGCCATTCTCGTCAGGCGCACCGGCAGGCTCGCCGACCAGCAGGCTCAAGGCCTCATCGGCCTGACGTACCGCATAGATATGGAATTGCCCGTCACGCACGGCCTGAACCACACGCTCATCCAGCATCAGCGTGGTGACGTTGGCGTGCGGAATGATAGCGCCCTGCTCGCCCGTCAGCCCGCGAGCCTCACAAAGACGGAAGAAGCCTTCGATTTTTTCGTTGACCCCGCCCACCGCCTGCACTTCGCCGAACTGGTTGATGGAACCGGTGATTGCGAAGCACTGCTTGAGCGGTGTGCGCGACAACGCTGAAATCAGCGTACAGGCCTCGCCCAGCGACGCACTGTCGCCGTCCACGTAACCGTAGGATTGCTCAAGCGCGATACTCGCGGATATCGCCAGCGGGAATTCCTGAGCGTAACGACTACCCAGGTAGCCGGTAAGGATCATCACGCCCTTGGAGTGAATCGGCTGGCCAAGATTGACCTCGCGCTCGATGTCGACAATCCCGCTGCCACCCGGATAGACCGTGGCGGAAATACGCGCCGGCACGCCAAACGCCGAATCACCGACCTCCAGAACCGTCAGGCCATTGCATTTGCCGACCGCGGCACCGTCAGTGTCGATGAGGATCACACCCGCCATCATGTCATCGAGAATCCGCGCGGAAACCCGCCCGGTGCGCGTGGCCTTGGCCTTCAGCGCACGCTCGATATGCCCGGCGTCGGTCTTGTCGTCACTGGCCAGCTGGCGGATGAAGTCTGCCTCGCTGACCAACTGGAACAGATCGCCGATACGCGCCGACAAACGCCCCTGGTGTTCAGCCAGTCGAGCGCTGTAGGTTGCCAGTCGCGCCACCGCATCGGCGGTCAAAGGTGCCATGCCCTCTTCTGACGTTCGGGTTTTCAGCAACTGAGCGAATTGCTCGAGCGTTTCATCGACCATCGGAATTTCTTCGTCGAAATCGACCAGTACCCGAAACATCTCCTGAAAGTCAGGATCGAGGTCTTGCAGGGTGTAATACAGCGAGCGCGAACCAATGATGATGATCTTGACGTTCCACGGAATAACCTGCGGCGTCAGGCTCACGGTTGCCACGCGCCCCAGCTCGCCCAGCGGTGATTCCATCTTCAGCTTGCGCGACTGCAGGGTGCGCTTCAGCGCGTCCCAGACGAACGGCTCGCCGAGCATTTTTTCGGCTTCCAGAATCAGAAAGCCTCCATTGGCGCGATGCAGCGCACCGGGCCGCAACTGGCGATACGTGGTGTACAGCGCGCCCTGATCAGTGCTGTATTCGATACGCCCGAACAGGTTGTCATACGTAGGATGCTGCTCGAAAACCATCGGTGCGCCGCCGTCACGGGTATTGCCGACCACCAGGCTCGGGCTGTACTGCTCTTCCAGTAACTTGCGTGCCTGAGCGTCGGTCTTGGCATCGTCGACCAGTTGCTCGACCAAGGTCTTGAGCAGGTACACCTGCATCGCTTGCAGGTACGCACAGACCGCAGCGTTCTCGGCGTACTTTTCCGAGAGCGGCGCCAACAAAGGCTGCAAGGTCAGCGTGATGGTTTCTTCGTTCAACTGACGAAGCTGGTTGTTCGACTCACGCTTCCACTGCGGCAGGCTGGCCAGCTCTTCGTTGAGGCGCTCCTCAAGGGCGGAGATATCTTCGTGAAAACGCTCGCGATCAGCCTCGGGCAACTGCGAAAACTCGGCCTCGTCCAGCGCCTTGCCATCGGCCATCGGCGTGAAGGCGATGTTGGAGCTGTCGCGATACAGCGCGATGTCCTTTTCCAGCGACAGGCGCTCGATCACATCCAGTGCGCGGTCGTAGCGCTGATTGAACGCACGGTCGATCGAGCTTTTCTTCTGCTGATAGGACGGGTGCTCGAATACCGCCGGAAAGGTCACCAACAGGTTATCGATCAGGCCACCGATGTCGGCCGTGAATTCATGCGCAGTGCCCGGTGGCAGTTCCAGCGCCTTGGGCTCGCGGGGCTCATCGAAATTATTGACGTAAACCCAGTCCGAAGGCGTCTTCATCCGCTTGCCTTCGGCCTTGAGGTAGCGTTTGACGAACGAAAAGCGGCCAGTGCCGGGTTCACCCATGACAAATACGTTGTAACCAGGGCGCGGCATGGCAACGCCGAACTGCAAGGCCTCTACGGCACGCTCCTGGCCTAGCACACCGCGAAAGGGTTCAAGCTCGTTAGTGGTCGCAAAGCTGAACTGCTCAGCGGAAAACGGACGGGTCAGCGCATGTGGCGCCAGGCGTAGGTTGGCTGCGACAGAATCGGGCATCAGTAATCCTTACATCAGGCGGGGCAGATGTCGGCATTCTGGCGCTCGCCGTACAAGACTTGCAAGGCAGGAAAAACCGAAAGGCACTTACAGCCTTAAAGCCATAGCCCGCTGCCCGGAAAATTTCTATTTTCGGCAATAATCTGTAATAGCTCACGGAACCCTTGGAACCCGCCTAAGCTCCAAACTGCACAGGTGGTTGCTGGTTGGCCGTCTGTCTTGATGTGACTACTCAAGAAACTCGACCCTTGGCTGAACTAAAAAGAGAAAAAGCTATGAAACGGATTCTTCTTGGAACGCTCTTCGCCGCTGTATCCATCAACGCTATGGCTCAAGCGCCAGGCGGTCCGGACTGCGGCTGGGGCAACATGCTGTTTGAAGGTCAACGCGGCACTCCAGCTCACTTCCTGGCCTCAACCACCAACGGCACCTCGGGTAACGCCACCTTCGGCATGACCTCCGGTACCAACGGCTGCTCGACCAACAGCGCACTGACTTACGGCGGTAAATCCTGGCTTGCCATGAACGGCATGATGGATGAACTTTCCAAGGACATGGCGATGGGTCAGGGCGAAGCACTGACTACCTACGCTGTGGTATTGGGCGTTGCACCAGAAGATCGTGAGCACTTCGCTGCGGTCACTCACGAGCACTTCTCGCAAATTTTCAGCAAGGCCGACGCCACCGCTGAAGACGTTCACACCAACACCGTCAACGTTCTGAAAAACGATCCGACTCTGGCCAAGTACGCTACCCAGGCTTAAAGTCGTTCGCCCGCCTTTTCATCGCAAAAGGCGGGATCACCTTTCCTGACTTCTCTTGACTAGTTGCCCTCTATGCTCAAACGTCTTGTCTCGCTGGCGCTGTTTGTCTGTGCCCCCTTGTCTGCGGCACCTCATGCTACCGCTGACCGTTTGCAGCAATTGGCCAATGAGCCGTTCTGGATTTCACTGGGTCACTACGAGGCAGGCAAGCTCGGCGGTTGGCGCAGCTATGTGACAGACCCGAAATTCTTTCTCGCTGCGGACGGTGCACACGACCCGAAGGCGGAATTGAGCGCGACACTTGACGCCATATACGCCCCCGTAACCAACGAACAGACCCACGCCCAGTGCGTGTACCCGGCACGCACCCGCTGGCTGCGCGACCAGTTGCAACTGACTGACCTGCCCACGCCGGACTGCAAAGAGTTCAAGGCCTGGTACAAGGATGTGGCACCAGACAGCACCGTGCTGATTTTTCCGGCCGCGTACCTCAACAGCCCCTCGTCGATGTTCGGCCACACGTTACTGCGCATCGATCCGGCCAGCGCGAAAACCAACAACACCACGTTACTCAGCTATGCGATCAACTTCGGTGCCTACATCGAAGGCATGGACAACAGCATTCTGTATGCCTGGAAAGGCTTGGCTGGCGGCTATCCGGGCTTGTTCGCACTGGTGCCCTATCAGGAAAAGCTCTCGGAATACCGCAGCCTGGAAAACCGTGACCTGTGGGAATACCGTCTGAACCTTACCCCGGAAGAAACCGGGCGCATGGTTGAACATGTCTGGGAATTGAAACAGATTCGCTTCAGCTATTTCTTCTTCGACGAAAACTGCTCGTACCGTCTGCTGGAATTGCTGCAGGTCGCACGACCCGGGCTGAATCTCACCGAGCAATTCGGCCTGACTGCGATCCCGACCGATACGGTCAAGGCGATCAAGGCCGCAGGGCTTGTGGAAAAGATCGACTATCGCCCTTCTCGCGAGCGGGAATTGCTGAGCCGCGCCGAGCCCCTTGATGCCGACGAACAACAGTGGGTGCTGAAAGTCAGCGCCGATCAGAAACAACTGCAAAACAGCGAGTACCTCGCCCAGCCGAAAGAACGACGCGCGTTGATTCAGGACGCGGCCTACCGTCTGGAGCGCTACCGCGCCAACGGGCTTGAACGCGACACGCAGCGCTCGCAACGCAGTTTCGAGTTGCTGCAGGCGATCAATCAGAACCCGCCGCCACAGCTGGACATCCCGCGCCCCGGCCTGCCGGAAGAAGGCCACGAATCACGTACCTGGCAACTGGGTGCGGGCACACGCGGTGACAAAGCGTTCGCCGAATATGGCCTGCGCATGGCCTATCACGACCTGAACGACAACGCTTACGGCTTTCCGCTGGGTGCGCAGATCGAGATTCTTCAGCTCAAGGTGCGCCAATACGAAGGTAACGACTGGCAAGTTCAGCAGTTGGACCTGGCCACCATTCGCTCCCTGACCCCGCGTACCGAGCTGCTGAAACCCTGGTCATGGCAAGTTACCGGCGGGCTGGAACGGGTACTTGGCAAACATGGCGATGAAAACCTTGTCAGCCATGTCAACGGTGGTGGCGGCGGTACCTGGCAATTGGGCGACGAAGTGCTGGGCTTTGCGCTGGGCACTGTAAGGGTCGAGCACAACAACGACTTCGCCGAATTCATCTCTCCCGCTGCTGGTTTCAACACTGGCTTACTGTGGCGCAACCCGCTGGGCAACCTGAGCCTGGAAGCCAAGGGCGACTACTTCACCAACGGCGAAGTACGCCGCAGCGTCAGCCTCAATCAGCAGTGGGAGCTGTCGCGCAATCTCGGTTTGCGCCTGAGTGCCCAACGCGAGTTCAGCCAGATGAGCTCGCCGCAGAACGAAGTGATGCTTGAGGTGAAGTGGTATCACTACTGACAGGATAAGTGCAAAAACTGCGGGCGGCGCTGCCTCAAAAAAAAGGCACGCTGCCATCACCTATTCCCTACATCGCTTTTACAAATAACTCACAAATTACCTTCTAGACTCCTCTCATAAGTAGAGGGAACCACCATGAAGCGGTATTGGGTGTTGTTGTCGCTGGCCATCGTGCTGGCAGGTTGTCAGTCCACCCGTGACCAGATGTTGGCCGAGGGTTATCCGCCGGGTTTTGCAGACGGTTATCAGGATGGTTGCAGCAGTGGCAGGGACGCAGCAGGTGCCAGCACCGGTCAATTCAGAAAAAACGTACCCCGCTATCTGAAGGACAAGCTCTACGCCCAAGGCTGGACTGACGGTTTTCGCCAGTGTCAGGCCTCGCAGGATAACCGCGACCGACTCGACCCCGGCCAGGTCTTCAACGATCGTGACCGTGCCTGGGAGCGGGAAAAGACCCGCAGTGCAGCCAAGGCCTATCGCCCAAACTGACGCACGCGGGAAGATCGACGAAACCAATGATGCCCTCTTGTGGCCCAAAGCTCATTAGGGAGGACACCTCATGAGCCGCGCATTTGTAAACGAAGACAACGCTGCCGCCGATGCCGAGCAACCGGTAGAGCGGCTGGTCAGCGCACAGACCAATTACGTCACCGCCGAGGGCCTGAAGTTGCTCAAGAAGCACGTCAGCAGCCTGCAGGCGCAGCACAGTGCGCAAACTGCGTTGGGAGACGCCGCCGATAAACAGCGCCAGGCTGACCTTGAACGCGACCTGCGTTACTACACCCAGCGCCTGCAAAGTGCGCAGGTTGTGACGACGGCCGTGTCGACCGAAAAAGTACAAATTGGCAGTTGGGTCACGTTCGCGGATGAAGAAGACAACCGCCAGCGCGTGCATCTGGTCGGGGAGGATCAGGCGGATGCCGCCAAAGGGCTGATCAACTGGGGCTCGCCGCTGGGACGTGCATTGATCGGTGCGCAGAAAGGCGATGAAGTGGTGTGGGAGCGGCCGGCGGGAAATCAGTCGATTGAAATACTGCTGATCGAGCCGGATGCTTAAAGCGTGCTGATGAACAATAACGGCAGCGCCGTTCCCGATCAGGAACGGCGCGTGCCTAAACGCTGATCAGGCCAGCTTCTTGTGACGCACACGATGCGGCTGGGCAGCGGCTTCGCCCAGACGTTTCTTGCGATCCGCTTCATACTCGGTGTAGTTACCCTCGAAGAAGATCGCTTGCGAATCGTCTTCGTACGCCAGGATATGCGTCGCCACACGGTCAAGGAACCACCGATCGTGGGAGATCACAATGGCGGCGCCCGGGAAGTCCAGCAGCGCTTCCTCCAGCGAACGAAGGGTTTCAACGTCAAGGTCGTTTGACGGTTCGTCGAGCAGCAGCACGTTGCCGCCCTCTTTCAGGGTCAGCGCCAGATGCAGACGGCCACGCTCACCACCAGACAGGTCCTTGACGAACTTCTGCTGATCGCCACCCTTGAAGTTGAAGCGGCCAACGTAGGTGCGCGACGGGATTTCATAGTTGCCGATACGGATCACATCGGAACCGTCGGACACCGCCTGAAACACCGATTTGCTGCCGTCCAGGTCATCGCGGCTCTGGTCCACGCAGGCCAGCTGTACGGTTTCACCGACTTCGATGCTGCCCGAATCCGGCTGTTCCTTACCCATCAGCATACGGAACAGGGTCGATTTACCGGCACCGTTACCACCGATCACGCCAACGATGGCGCCTTTAGGCATGGAGAACGACAGATTGTCGATCAACACACGGTCGCCGTAGCCCTTGGTAACGTTCTTGAACTCGATGACCTTGTCGCCCAGACGCGGACCGGCCGGGATATAGATCTCGTTGGTCTCACTGCGCTTCTGGAATTCCTGCGACTGCATTTCTTCGAAGCGTTGCAGACGCGCCTTGGATTTGGACTGACGCGCCTTGGCGCCCTTGCGGACCCATTCCAGCTCGTCTTTCATGGCCTTTTCGTGGGCGGTCTGTTGCTTGGACTCCTGAGCCAGACGGTCGGACTTGGCTTCAAGCCAGCCGGAATAATTACCCTCGTAAGGAATACCCGCACCGCGGTCGAGTTCCAGAATCCAGCCGGCTACGTTATCCAGGAAGTAACGGTCGTGCGTGATCGCAACCACGGTGCCCGGGAAGTCGTGCAGGAAATGCTCCAGCCAGGCGACAGAGTCGGCATCCAGGTGGTTGGTCGGTTCGTCGAGCAGCAGCATGTCCGGTGCAGAGAGCAACAGGCGGCACAGCGCAACACGGCGTTTTTCACCACCTGACAGGACCGAAACCTTCGCATCCCAGGCGGGCAGACGCAGTGCGTCGGCGGCTACTTCCAGCTGGCGTTCCAGGTTATGACCGTCGCTGGCCTGCAGGATCGCTTCAAGCTTGGCCTGCTCGGCTGCCAGCTTATCGAAATCAGCGTCCGGCTCGGCATATTCGGCGTAAACCTGATCAAGACGCGCCTGGGCGTCCTTGATGACGCTGACCGCCTCTTCAACCACTTCACGGACCGTCTTGTTCGGGTCAAGTTGTGGCTCTTGCGGCAGATAACCCACATTAAGCTCGGGCATCGGACGTGCTTCGCCGTCAAACTCGGTGTCGACGCCAGCCATGATTTTCAACAGCGTGGACTTGCCCGAACCGTTGAGACCCAACACGCCGATCTTGGCGCCGGGGAAGAAAGACAGAGAGATGTTTTTCAGGATTTCACGCTTCGGCGGCACAACTTTGCTCAGCCGATGCATGGTGTAGACGTATTGAGCCATGAAATGAAAACCTAGCGTCTGTGATGAGGACCGATTTAGAACGCGAGCTTAAAGCTCCGGCCGGAAAAAAGCTTTTATTTGTCCGCAAGACTTGCCGCGAGACCGTTCCGAGCCTTGAATGAACCCAGGCAGAAACAGATCGGGGCCGTGCTGACACATATAAAGCCTGGTCGATATTGCAAAAAGTGGAGTCACTCATGCAGGAGTCGGTGGATACCACGCGTTGCGCAAAGCTACCCGAATGCAGCGTGCAGGGCAAACGATCCGGCCCAATGGGGCTGGCACTCTGCCACAAGTAAAGGCATGCTAGCCGCCCTCTTTGGGCGACCCGCTCATTTTACATAAAGCATCGCTGCTTCAGTCCAGCAGTCAGGAACAACGATTTGCCCACTTCAACGCCTCTGCCGTCATCCAGTGTCGCTACAGACAGTGCGACCAGGCCTTTGCGCGGCTCAGTGAAAGGTATATTGGCCGCGCTGGTGTTGGTGGTGCTTGCACTGCTGTTCTGGCAATTGATCGAGCAGTTTCATCAGACTCAGGAACGCCAGCGTCAGCGCAGCCTGGAGTACAGCATCCAGCTTTCCGACAGGATGAGTCTGAACATGGCACTCAAGGCGCAAATCGCCATGAACCTGCTGGACGAGGCGCAATCCTCCGGAGACCGGCTGGAGCAGCCGACGGCACTGGCAAGCCTGCGTACTGCCCTGCCCGCGCTGCGCAGCGCCGCGCGGCTAAACCCGACGGGTGACATTGTCGGTGACAGCGCCGAGGCATCCCGCGACGGAGAGTTTCTCCGACAGGCCATGAAAAAGGCCCAAGGCCACCCCTATTTCTACACCGGCACCGAAGACGTTAAACAGATTTATATACTGATTCGCCAAGGCGGTGGCGTTAGCGGCGATTACTGGGCGCTACGCATGGCACCCGACGCCTTGAAGGACCTGGCAAGCCAGCCAGCTCAGGACTTTCAACATATCTGGCGCCTGGAGCAACGCAAGACCCAACGGGTTCTCCTCCGTGAACCGGCACCCTCCAACGAGGCGGACAGCGGTCTTTCCGATACCGTTCTGCTTCAGCCACTGAGTAACAGCGACTGGCAACTGCGAGGCCTGTTCGATGCCTACAAGGCCCGCAGCGAGCTGCTTGCGCCTCTGATCGGCAAGTGTCTGATCGGCCTGCTGCTGTCGATCCTGCCACTGATCGCGCTGATGAGCCTGCGCAAACGCCAGCGCCAGATGCTGCAAAGCCGCCGCCGCTATCGCGATATCTTCGAGGGTGCGGGCGTTGCGATCTGCGTCATGGACATGTCGGGTCTGCAAGAGCAACTGGAAGCACTCCAAGTCAGAACGGACGAAGACTTCGAACTTCTGCTCAAAAGCCAGCCTGCCTCGCTGAAAAGACTGTTGCAGCAGTTGCGAATCAACGAACTCAACGAAGTTGCTCTGGGCCTGCTGGAAATAGAACACAGTGAACAGGCGTGGCAGCCGTTGATCGAGGGCGAATCGCGCTCGCGCCCCGGCATCGGCGTTCAGGTTATTCAGGCTGTTCTCGCCGGGCTGCCCAGGCTGGAACTGGAAATATGCCTGACACGCGCGAGCGGCCAGGACCAGCATCTATGGCTGGTCATGCGCCTGCCCGAGTCACGTAGCGACTTCGATGCCGTTATTCTCAGCATCGGCGATATCACCAGCCGCAAACAGATCGAGCTGTCCTTGCTGGACCGCGAGAGCTTTTGGTCCGACGTGGTGCGAACCGTGCCGGACCACCTGTACGTTCAGGACGTACTCAGCCAGCGAGTGATCTACAGCAACCACCATTTCGGCTACACGCTGGGCTACAGCAAATCCGAGCTGCGCGCCATGGGCGAGTTCTTCTGGGAAATCCTGCTGCACCCCGACGACGCCAGAAGCTATCAGGACATGCGCCTGCGCCAGCGCCATCACGGCCATAACGAGTTATTGCAATGCGTGCTGCGCTTTCGGGATCGCGAGAACAACTGGCGCTGCTTCGATGTGCGCGAACAGGCGCTGGCCTGGGACGCAGAAAACCTGGTCACCCGCATCATCGGCATCGCCAAGGACATTACCGAGCAGGTCGCGTCCAGCCAGTCGCTGCGTGACAGCGAACAGCGTTACCGGATGCTCGCTGAAAGCATCAGCGATGTGATCTTTTCCACGGATGGCCAGTTGGCAGTCAATTACGTCAGCCCCTCGGTGGAACGCGCGCTGGGGTACAGCGCCGAATGGATTCTCCAGAACGGCTGGTCCGCCGTCATTGCCAACCCTCAACAAGTGATCGGTTTCGATGCGCTCATCAGCCGCATCGGCAAGGTGCTGCACAAACCTCAGGAACTCGCCAGATTGCGCGAAGAGGTGACGACCAGAATGTTTCTGTTCGACTGCCTGCGTGCAGACGGTCGCAAAATCCCGGTGGAATTGCGGGTGGTTCTGGTGTGGGACGAAAACGGCAATTTCGAGGGCATCTTCGGGGTCGGCCGGGACATCAGCCAGCAGCGTCGGGCAGAAAAAGACCTGCGCATGGCCGCCACCGTATTTGAACACTCGACATCGGCGATCCTCATTACCGACCCTGCCGGCTATATCGTTCAGGCCAACGAGGCGTTCACCCGCGTCAGCGGCTATGAAGTTGCCCAGGTGCTCGACCAGCTACCGGGCATGCTCACGGTGGAATCGGAACAGGAAAACCACCTGCGCTACATCCTCAAACAATTGAACGGCCAAGGCACCTGGGAAGGTGAAATCAGGCTCAAGCGCCGTAACGGCGAACACTACCCGGCCTGGGTCGGCATTACCGCAGTGCTCGACGATGAAGGCGATCTGGCGAGTTATGTGTGCTTTTTCAGCGATATCAGCGAGCGCAAGGCCAGTGAAGACCGTATCCACCGCCTGGCCTACTACGACGCCCTGACTCACCTGCCCAATCGCACCCTGTTTCAGGACCGCCTGCATTCGGCGCTGCAACACGCCGAGCGCCAACAGGCCTGGGTGGTGCTGATGTTCCTCGACCTGGACCGTTTCAAACCGATCAATGACTCTCTGGGCCATGCCGCTGGCGACCGGATGCTTCAGGAAATGGCCACGCGGCTACTCGCCTGCGTGTCTTCCGATGACACCGTGGCGCGTATGGGTGGGGATGAGTTCACCCTGTTACTGCAGCCGGACACCTCGCGCGAAGCCGCACTGACTCGCGCCATTCACGTGGCCGAGCGGATTCTGACCAGTCTGGTAACGCCGTTTGTGCTTGAAGGCCGCGAGTTCTTTGTCACTGCCAGCATCGGCATTGCACTCAGTCCGCAGGACGGCAAGGAACTGAGCCAGTTGATGAAGAACGCCGACACGGCGATGTACCACGCCAAAGAACGTGGCAAGAACAACTTCCAGTTCTATCAGGCGGACATGAACGCGACCGCTCTGGAGCGTCTGGAGCTGGAAAGCGACTTGCGGCATGCGCTGGAACAGCAGGAGTTCACCCTTTATTACCA
The DNA here is from genome assembly GCF_032587875.1 of Pseudomonas syringae group sp. 243L2. Taxonomy (NCBI): domain Bacteria; kingdom Pseudomonadati; phylum Pseudomonadota; class Gammaproteobacteria; order Pseudomonadales; family Pseudomonadaceae; genus Pseudomonas; species Pseudomonas syringae group sp. 243L2. The sequence goes on along the minus strand of NZ_JAWHPL010000019.1, from coordinate 270,153 downwards.
GCCGCAGTTCAGCGGCGACGGCAAGCGCCTGACGGGTGCGGAAGCCTTGTTGCGCTGGCGCCATCCACGCCGCGGGCTGGTGCCGCCCAACGACTTCATCCCGGTGCTCGAAGAGCTCGGGCTGGTGGTGGAAGTCGGCGACTGGGTGCTCACTGAAGCGTGCCGTCAGCTCAAACAGTGGCATCAGGCGCGGGTTCGCGTTCCGAAAGTGTCGGTCAACATCTCGGCGCGACAGTTCTCGGACGGCCAGCTCGGCAAGCGCATCGCCAACATCCTGGAGCAGACCGGCCTGTCACCTGCCTGCCTGGAGCTGGAACTGACCGAAAGCATCCTGATGCGCGAGGTCAACGAAGCCATGCAGATCCTCGACGGCCTCAAAAACCTTGGCCTGAGTATCGCTGTCGATGACTTCGGCACAGGCTACTCGTCGCTGAATTACCTCAAACAGTTCCCGATCGACGTACTGAAGATCGACCGCACCTTCGTCGACGGCCTTCCGTCGGGCGAACAGGACGCCCAGATCGCTCGCGCCATCATCGCCATGGCCCACAGCCTGAACCTCTCGGTCATCGCCGAAGGCGTAGAAACCCACGAGCAACTGGAGTTTCTTCGCGAACACGACTGCGACGAAGTCCAGGGCTATCTGTTCGGCCGCCCGATGCCAGCAAGCCAGTTCGAAGCGCAATTCAGCAATGATGCGCTGTTCATGCTGGATTGAGGGCCAGCCTTGCGACCCGGCCATCGTCCATTTGAACGATAGCCGAACCCTTGAATATGAGTAGACTTGAGCCACTGCCTCGCACAGCGTCAATGACAGCGAGCGCTCTACCCATAACAAAGAACACAAGGGGGTAGCATGATCAGCGATACAACGTCCCTGGACAGTGTTTCCTGTCAGGTCGTCGAAGCCTTGAACAAGGTGGAAGGGATCATTGGCGGTGATGGTGGTAAGCCAGGCAAGACCACCGCCTGCGTTGCTGGCGGCGGTCTACCGGCTACAGGCTTATGGCTCGCCAGCCGCTTGCGGTGCAGGCGCCGGGTGCGACCAGGTCAGGTACCGGAAGCGGTCGTAGAGACCCGCCACTACCTGCCCGCCTGCAATCCTGCCCGGAATTGCCGTTTGCAGGGTGCCGACCGCGCTCCCCAAACGCGAGGTGCTGACGTAATCTCCGGCCCAGGACGCTGCCGCCCTGCCGGCCTGATGCGCCGCCTTGCCTTTGTCAGTCAGGTAGCTCAACCCCTTGCCGGCTGCTGCGCCAGCCACTTCTCCAACCATACCGGGAAGTGTGAGGTTGGCTGCGGTAAGGACCGCAGCACCGGAGGCGTAGCCTTTGATCCCCTTGTCGAGAAAATTCCAGACTTTGTTGACGCCCAGAAACCCCGTCATCACCAGATTCAGACCGACGATTTCCTTGAAGACCTGAACCGCCTTTTGCATATCGACTTCAGGGTTCATGGCCAGTTTGAGCATCTCCGATACGCACCAGACGCCATCCGCCGCGTAATCGGCTTTGCCGACCATGCTTTTCATCAACATCACCAGCGCCGCACCGATACTCGCCGTCAAGGCCACCAGGCCCAGCTTGGTGTAGAAGTCAGGGTCCGCCTTGCGCTCCCCCTCGGCCAGTTGCAGCCCTGCGCGCAGGGCATCGGCGACTTCGAACCTGGCCTGGAACTCGCTGCTTTTGGTGCCCAGGTATGTCAGGCTCGAGTTCATGATGTCGGTGATGCTTTTGTCTTGCTTGTACAATTCGGTCGCCACTTTCATCTGCTGGGCAAAATGCTCGCTGACATCGAAATGCTTGACCACGGCCAGATGGTCTTCCTCCGGGATGCGGGCGTTCCCGGTGTCTTGCCTGGAAAGCTTGCTCTTGGCGAGCTTGAAGGCAGCGACGATTGATTCACGGTTGAATACGCCCAGCGTGGCAGCGCCCGATGCCACGGCCGTTGCGATACCGAAGCCGACCTGCTCCAGCAGGTGTTCGTTCCTGGCAAAGGTGGGCTGCGCCACGATGGCGTTGGCCAGCACGGTGACGAAGTAACGGTTCAGGCCGTGATCGACATTGGTCCGCGCATTGGTCAGCTCGTTCATCATCAGGCCAGCCATGAACACCGCGTTCTTGGTGAAGTGGGCAACCAGCGATGAGCTGTAGGAGTTGTCCTTGCTGACGAACGCCACGGCCAGTGGCAAGGGTGCCAGCGCGAGCAGCATCGCCGGGCTTGCAAGGACGCGACTCTTGAGCGAGGCGCCGTTCTTGAGCGTGCCCAGTTCGGCATTCATGCTTTTGTTGAGGCTGAGCAACTCGTCTTTCACATCAGAGGGCAGCCCCGAGCGGCTCAACACTGCTGGCAACTGTTCGTTGTGAGCGCGCCAGGCGTCGAGTTGCCCCTGAGCATTGGCCTGAACGATTGCGCCCAACATGTCACGCTCGGCTTCGCTCAGCGTAGACGATGGCTTTTCAAGCAGCGTCTGCACAACGTCGGACGTCGTGGTAGCGGCACTTGGCAAATCACCAAGACGGGCCAGTTGCTCCTCGCTCAACACCAGCGAACCGTTGGCCAGCGCCAACCGCAGTTTTTCATCGAAACCCATGCCGCACCTGGCCTCGATGTCTTCTTCAGGGGCGAAGGGCAGCGGGGTATTGCTGACGATATCGCGTTGTTCTTGCGTGAGATGCAGAACATGCTTGTTCAGGAAGGCATGCATCTGATCGGGCGACAGGTGTGGTGCCGGGGTGCGCATCAAAGCCAGCAACGCCTTGTCATCCATCGGCGCGAGCGCCCCGTAGGCATCAAACTTGCGCACCAGATTGCCGCCGGCCTTGAGCAATGCCTGGCGTGTGGTCAGCATGGGCTCCGCAGGCTCGTGGCCAGGTGCAGGTGCTTCACCTGGCTCGATAGAGATTTCCTCCAGCCTCGGCAAAAGATCGTGTTCGCGCAATAGCTGCAGCAGCGCCCCCGCTACTTCCGCCAGCTCGCGCAATTCATTGCGGGCTGGCGCGTCCTGGCAATTTTCGGTCAATGCCTGCAATGCGCCCGGCAACATCTCCAGATCATTGAGCGTGTCGACATGTGAGCGCAGCAGACTGACGACCGCGTCGGGTTGACGCTGGAGGCTGTCATTCAAATCCGCCGTACGCTGCTTGGCCGTGCGAACGAAATGACTGAAGAGCGTGTAAGACGAAATAACGGGGGGCTCTGCGCCCTGCGTCTCGGGATCCAGATGAGTCAACGTAAGCAGATCCGCAATCGCCCGGGCCAGGGCGGACGGTCGGGCAGTCAAACGAGCGACGGATTGGTGCAGCCGCGCCGTCCTGAGCCCTTCACAGGCCTGCGACAGCGAGTCGTGAGATGCGTGAGCAGCCGGCATATCGGCCAGCCGGTGAGTACAACGGTCAAGCAGTTCTCTCAGCGCCGGCACCTGATCCTCGCTTGCCAGTTGATGCCAGCCCTGCTCGGTCGTGCCAACCTCGGCGAGGCTCTGACAGAGTTGAGCAACGGTGTGCCAGGACGGATGCTGTTTATCCAGCTCACGCTGAAGAGCAGACAACAGACGCGCAGAGTCCTGCGCTGGCGCAGCCGAGGTGCGACCAAATGCCACGGCCAGCTCGCCGGAGGCAAAAAACGCTACGGTACGAGCCTGCTGCGGAGTTGGCTCACTAACGCCGGTTGCATCGCCGGACGCAGGAGCAACCTCCGGCAATGAGGAATGAGAGGAGCGCGTGATCTGAGAGGGCATCATGGCGTTTTTACCTACTGTCGGTGGATATGGGCAACAGACCGACTGAGTGTCGTCCGGCCCGGAACGGTTCCGGCAGTTGAAGGTAAATAGATGCGTGATCGCTGAAAATTCGAGTGGATGTGCCCGGTTCACGCCGCCGATGACTAAATCGATCTCGACCCTCTCATGTGGGCGAGCCCCCCCAGAACGAGCCTTGCGCCTGCGGCACGTCCATGATTTCAGGCCTTGTCGAAACCCGCGTGAACGGCGTCACTGGTCAAGATGACTGCCTTTCATATGCCAGATAAAACCCGATGGGGTAGAATACCCGCCTTTTCCGCCATGCCCCCTTGAGGACTGCCATGTTCAGCCGTGATTTGACTATCGCCAAGTACGACGCCGATCTGTTTGCCGCCATGGAGCAAGAAGCTCTGCGTCAGGAAGAACACATCGAGCTGATTGCCTCGGAAAACTACACCAGTCCGGCCGTCATGGAAGCTCAGGGCTCGGCCCTGACCAACAAGTACGCCGAAGGCTATCCAGGCAAGCGCTACTACGGTGGTTGCGAGTACGTCGACGTTATCGAACAACTGGCCATCGACCGCGCCAAGGAGCTGTTCGGCGCTGATTACGCCAACGTCCAGCCACATGCGGGTTCGCAAGCCAACTCGGCGGTCTACCTGGCCCTGCTGCAAGGCGGCGACACCATTCTGGGCATGAGCCTGGCTCACGGTGGTCACCTGACCCACGGCGCCAGCGTTTCGTCCTCGGGCAAGCTGTACAACGCCGTTCAGTACGGTATCGATGCCAACGGCATGATCGACTACGACGAAGTCGAGCGCCTGGCTGTCGAGCACAAGCCAAAAATGATCGTCGCCGGTTTCTCTGCCTACTCGCAGATCCTCGACTTCCCGCGCTTCCGTGCAATCGCTGACAAGGTCGGTGCCTACCTGTTCGTCGACATGGCTCACGTAGCCGGTCTGGTCGCCGCAGGCGTCTACCCGAACCCGGTGCCATTCGCCGACGTCGTGACCACCACCACACACAAGACCCTGCGCGGTCCACGTGGCGGCCTGATCCTGGCGCGCGCCAACGCCGAAATCGAGAAGAAGCTGAACTCCGCGGTATTCCCTGGCTCCCAGGGCGGTCCGCTGGAGCACGTCATCGCAGCCAAGGCCGTGTGCTTCAAGGAAGCGCTGCAGCCTGAGTTCAAGACCTACCAGCAACAAGTGGTCAAGAACGCCAAGGCAATGGCCGGTGTGTTCATCGAGCGCGGCTTCGACGTGGTTTCCGGTGGTACTGAAAACCACCTGTTCCTGCTGTCGCTGATCAAGCAGGACATCTCCGGTAAAGACGCCGACGCCGCCCTGGGTCGCGCCTTCATCACCGTCAACAAGAACTCCGTACCGAACGACCCACGCTCCCCGTTCGTCACCTCCGGCCTGCGCTTCGGCACCCCGGCAGTGACCACTCGCGGCTTCAAGGAAGCTGAGTGCAAGGAACTCGCGGGCTGGATCTGCGACATCCTGGCTGACCTGAACAACGAAGCCGTGATCGACGCCGTTCGCGAGAAGGTCAAGGCCATCTGCGCGAAACTGCCGGTTTACGGCGCTTGATAAGCCTGGTTTAAACGCAGTACCAAAAAGCCCCGGCTCGTGAGAGCCGGGGCTTTTTGTTGGGCAGATCACTCTATGGGCAGAAGCTCAGCCGCTGCCTGACCTCTCAGCCGCATACCCTCTCGAACCCCGCCCGGATCTTCTCCTCCGGCAATTCATCGGCAATGAACACGATCACGCTCTCGCGTTTTTCGCCTTCGGCCCACTCGGTGTCCCAGTCAAAGCCGTACAGCTTGAGCACGCCCTGAAACACCATCTTGCGCGGTTCGTCTTCGATGTTGAGCACGCCCTTGTAACGCAGCAGTTGCTTGCCATGGTCTTCCAGCAGTTCGTTCATGAACTCGCTGAGGCGGTCCAGGTTTAGCGGTTTTTCGCTGCGCAGGACGAGGCTGGTGATGCGGTCGCCTGAATTGCCGACCGGGGCCAGTGGGCGCAGGATCATGCCGCCGCCGAGATCGGCGTTGAGGTTGAAGCCGCGCACGTCGAGCAGTTCGGCAAGGTCGATGTTGCCATGTTCGACGATGCGGATCGGGGCGCGGCGGTTGATGCGGGTCAGGCGTGCGCTGAGGGCATCGAAGGTTGCGTCGTCGACCAGATCACGCTTGCTCACCAGCAATCGGTCGGCAAAGCCGATTTGCGCCTGGGCGATGGTTTGCGCCAGGTGGGTATCGGCGTGTGCAGCATCGACCAGAGTGATGATGCCGTCGAGGATATAGCGCTCGCGCAGCTCTTCATCGATGAAAAAGGTCTGGGCGACCGGCGCAGGATCGGCCAGGCCGGTGCATTCGATCACCAGTCGGTCGAAAGCGATTTCGCCACTGTCCAGGCGCTCCAGCAACAGGTAGAGCGCCTTGGTCAGGTCGGTGTGGATGGTGCAGCACACGCAGCCATTGGACAGGGTCATGATCTGTACGGGATCAGTGCCGAGCAACTGGCTGTCGATACCTGCATCGCTGAATTCGTTTTCAATCACGGCGATTTTCAGGCCGTGCTCGGCCTTGAGCAGGTGGCGCAGCAAAGTGGTTTTGCCTGCCCCCAGAAAACCGGTCAGCACGGTCACGGGGATGGGTTGCAACTCAGTCATAAGGCTCCTGGCGTGATGCATTCAGCTGAAATGAAAACGCGCCACAGGTGATGGCCTGCGGCGCGTCGGATCAAACAATAACGCAGTTCAGAGGATCAGCAGCACTTAGGACCGCCCTTGCCGCCGTAACGTGCCTCTTGCCGCTCCCGGAAGAACTGCTCGTAGGTCATCATCGGCTTGTCCGGGTGGGTGTTCTGCATGTGCTCTACGTACGTGTCGTAGTCAGGCATGCCCACCATCAGACGCGCGGCCTGACCGAGGTATTTCCCGAGGCGACTCAGGTCATTGAACATGGGCAAATCCTCTGTGGGTAACCATCATCACACCTGCGACGCTGGCGGCATGGCCTGGTAAGGAGCTTCCTTGTCGGTACGCGCCTTGGTGGTCCACGCCGCACGGCCCACTTTAATGGCGTAGAACAGGATGCTGAACACCACGAACAGGAACAGCACGGTCAGCCCGGCATTGGTGTAAGCGTTGAAGATCACATGCTGCATCTGGTCCATGGTCTTGGCCGGGGCCAGGATCTGGCCGGCATCCGCCGCCGCGCTGTATTTCTTGGCCAGGGCCAGAAAGCCCACCGCAGGATTGGCGTCGAACAGCTTGATCAGACCAGCCGTCACGGTGCAGATCAGCAGCCAGGTGGCAGGCAGCATGGTCACCCACACATAGCGCTGACGCTTCATCTTGATCAGCACGACGCTGGCCAGCATCAGGGCAATACCGGCGAGCATCTGGTTGGAGATGCCGAACAGCGGCCACAGGGTATTGATGCCGCCCAGCGGGTCGATTACGCCTTGGTACAGCAGATAGCCCCACAGCGCCACGCAACCACCGGTGCCGATGGCGTTGGCCGTCCACGACTCGGTACGTTTCAGAGCCGGAACGAAACTGCCCAGCAGATCCTGCAGCATAAAGCGTCCGGCTCGTGTACCGGCGTCGACTGCGGTCAGAATGAACAACGCCTCGAACAGAATCGCGAAGTGGTACCAGAACGCCATGGTGTTTTCACCCGGCAGCACCTGATGGAGGATCTGCGCGATACCAACCGCCAGCGTCGGCGCACCACCGGCACGCGCCAGCACAGTGTTTTCACCGATGTCTTTCGCAACAGCAGTCAATTGCTCCGGCGTGATGGCAAAGCCCCAGCTGGAGACAGTCTGCGCGACAGTCACCACGTCACTGCCAACCACCGCAGCCGGGCTGTTCATGGCGAAGTACACGCCTGGCTCGATCACCGAGGCGGCAACCATTGCCATGATGGCCACGAACGACTCCATCAGCATGCCGCCGTAACCGATGTAACGAGCGTTCTTTTCGTTATCCAGCAGCTTGGGCGTGGTGCCCGAAGAGATCAGCGCGTGGAAGCCCGATACCGCACCGCAAGCGATAGTGATGAACAGGAACGGGAACAGTGCGCCCTTCCAGACCGGGCCTGTGCCGTTGGTGAACTGGGTCAGGGCCGGCATTTTCAGCTCGGGCGCCAGAATCAGGATGCCGATTGCCAGTGCCAGAATGGTGCCGATTTTCAGGAAGGTCGACAGGTAGTCACGTGGCGCAAGCAGCAGCCAGACCGGCAGCATTGCTGCTACAAAACCATAGCCCACCAACATCCAGGTGATCTGCACGCCGGTGAAGGTGAACATCGGCCCCCAGGTCGGATCGGCCGCTACCATGCCGCCGACCCAGATCGAACCGAGTAGCAGAATGACACCGATAATGGAGATTTCACCGATACGACCCGGGCGGATGTAGCGCATATAGATGCCCATGAACATCGCGATCGGGATCGTCGCCATGACCGTGAACATGCCCCACGGGCTCTCGGCCAAGGCCTTGACCACGATCAGCGCCAGCACCGCCAGGATGATGATCATGATCAGGAAACAGCCGAACAGGGCGATGGTGCCGGGAATACGGCCCATTTCCTCGCGAACCATGTCGCCCAGCGAGCGACCGTTACGGCGCGTGGAGAGAAACAGGATCATGAAATCCTGTACCGCACCGGCCAGCACCACACCGGCGATCAGCCAGAGCGTACCGGGCAGATAACCCATTTGCGCGGCCAGTACCGGGCCGACCAGCGGGCCTGCACCGGCGATGGCAGCAAAGTGATGACCGAAAAGGATGTGTTTGTTGGTCGGCACGTAGTCCAGACCATCGTTGTTGACCACCGCCGGTGTCGCGCGCAGCGGATCGAGCTGCATGACATGGGTGGCGATGAACAGACTGTAGTAACGATAGGCAACCAGATAGATAGCCACCGCAGCGACCACTATCCACAAAGCGTTGATCGCTTCTCCGCGACGCAAGGCCACGACCCCAAGGGCACATGCCCCGACAATTGCGACGATGAGCCAGGGAACATGGCGCATCAGACTATTATTATTTTTCATTTTTTTATTCCAGCAGAGTTGACTAGAAGGCAAGCAGTCCGAGTTTAGCGCCGGATCAGCGAAAGACCACCCCCAACCATGGTCTAGAGCGAAATTTGATCAATTGCGGCAGATACCCGGCATAGAGGGCTGGAATGGCCTCGACAGATGGTTGCCGGATCACAAAACAGTGATGCGGAACTGTTCTGTAATGGCTTTCAGGTCTATCGTGCAGGAACAACAGAATTGATCAGATAACGACCTGCCCGCTGCCCCCCCAGTGGCGGTCAACAAGAGAGTTCATTCGATGACCGACTCACCTGCAGATCGCCGTCGTTTCAAGCGCATTGCCTTCGACGCCAAAACCGATTTGAAGCAAGGCGATCAGACCTGGAAGGTTCAACTGGTCGATCTTTCCCTGAAAGGGTTGCTCATCGAGCGGCCTGATCCGTGGAACGGTGATCAGACGCAGCCCTTTGAAGTCGACATCATTCTAAGCAACGACGCCCACGTAAAAATGGATGTCAAAATCACCCATGACAACAGCCGCCAATTGGGATTCGTTTGCCGGCACATAGGGCTGGAGTCAATCAGCCACCTGAAGCGGCTGGTCGAATTGAACCTCGGAGACCCCGAGGAACTGGATCGGGAACTGGCAGCCTTGATCGAACTGCAGGGATAATCCTCGGGGCGAGGTTATTCGAACAACGCATCCAGTGCCTGCTCCAGACGCGTGACGGCAATGATCTGCAAACCGGGTGGCGCTTCCTTCGGCGCATTGCCTTTAGGTACGATGGCCCGCTTGAAGCCATGCTTGGCGGCTTCCTTAAGGCGCTCCTGGCCGCTGGGCACCGGCCTGACCTCACCCGACAGCCCCACTTCGCCAAACACCAGCAAGTCATGCGGCAGCGGACGATTGCGCAGGCTGGACATCACCGCAGCCATCAAGGCCAGGTCGGATGCGGTTTCCAGCACTTTCACACCGCCCACTACGTTGAGAAACACGTCCTGATCGTGAGTCGGAATACCGCCATGTCGATGCAGGACCGCCAGGAGCATGGCCAGACGGTTCTGGTCCAGACCCAGCGTTACACGACGCGGGTTGGACATGTGGCTGTCGTCCACCAGCGCCTGAACCTCCACCAGCATCGGCCGAGTGCCTTCCCAGGTGGCCATGACCACACTGCCCGGCACTTCTTCCTGAGCACGGGTGAGAAAAATCGCCGACGGGTTGGAGACTTCTTTCAGGCCCTTGTCGGTCATGCCGAACACGCCCAGTTCGTTCACCGCGCCGAAGCGATTCTTCACCGCCCGCAGCAGACGCAGACGGCCATCCGACTCGCCCTCGAAATACAATACGGTGTCGACCATGTGCTCAAGCACACGCGGGCCGGCAAGCGCGCCCTCTTTAGTGACGTGACCAACCAGAAAGATCGCCGTGCCGCTCTGTTTGGCGTAGCGCACCAGCAAGGCCGCGCTTTCGCGAACCTGCGACACGCCGCCCGGGGCTGACTGCAACTGTTCGGTGAAAATCGTCTGGATCGAATCGATTACCATGACCTTGGGCTTCTCGACCTTGGCAGTCGCAATGATGGTTTCGATACAGGTTTCAGTCATGACGCGCAGCTTGTCCTGCGGCAGCCCCAGGCGTCGGGCACGCATGGCCACCTGCTGCTGGGATTCCTCGCCGGTGACATACAGCGCGGGCATGCGCTGGGCGATATTGCACAGTGTCTGCAACAGAATTGTCGACTTGCCGATGCCGGGGTCGCCGCCAATCAGCACCACCGAGCCGTCAACCAGCCCGCCGCCCAGCACTCGGTCGAGCTCGGTGGAGTTGGTGGAGAAGCGCGGAATCTCTTCGACACTGACTTCTGCCAGGGTTCTGATTTGCGCCTGTGAACCGGTCCAGCCGGTACGCCCGGTGGGCGGCGCAGCAGCGCCACTCTCAATCATCGTTTCGACCAGTGTGTTCCAGGCACCGCATTCGCTGCACTGGCCCGCCCACTTGGGAAATGTCGCGCCGCACTCGGTGCAGCCGTACAAGCGTTTGGCCTTGGCCATGACAACCCCAGTCGTAAAAAACGCCCATGATAACGCAGGTTGCGCCAGCAGTTACCTGCGCAGCGAACCATGACTTTCAAAACCGGATAAAACTTACACAAGCCGCTCCGGTCGATTGAACGTAGAACGGACGACAACTGTAAGGCTGGACTACACTCTCCCGGATCACTTTTATCTGTAACAAGGAATTACCCATGAGCGTACTTAGCGAGTTCAAGGCCTTCGCGGTCAAAGGTAACGTGGTCGATATGGCCGTCGGTATCATCATTGGCGCGGCATTCGGCAAGATCGTTTCGTCGTTCGTCGGCGATGTGATTATGCCACCGTTAGGCTTGCTGATCGGCGGCGTAGACTTCAGTGACCTGGCCATCACCCTGCGCCCTGCGCAAGGTACGGCACCGGCAGTGCTGCTGGCTTATGGCAAGTTCATCCAGACGGTTATCGACTTCATTATCGTCGCGTTCGCGATCTTCATGGGCGTCAAGGCCATCAACCGCCTCAAGCGCGAAGAAGCCAAGGCACCGACCCTGCCACCAACGCCTTCCAAGCAGGAAGTGCTGCTGAGCGAGATTCGCGACCTGCTCAAGGAACAGAACAAACCGGCCGCGCCAGTCACTGTAGACCCTACGCGTCCGCTTTGATCGAATAAGGCCTGGACCTGCTGACTATCGTCCCCACGCAGTGCTTTTCAACCGCGGTGGCACAGACGACGCAGAGTGCGACCTTAGTGACGGCTGAGTCCTGGCGCTGATCCGGGGGTAGCCTGGCAGGACGCCAGGCTAGCCGCACCGGGCCATGGATGGCCCGTTGCGGCGACCCCCGGATCAGTGACAGGGCGAAGGAACCCGACGAAGTCGGGCCGGAAACAGGAGCGAGGGGCTTTGGTTACTTTGGCCCCATCAAAGTAACTCGCCGAGGGGCGAAAAGGTGCCCTGAGTCGGGCGCCAATTCACCTGATGTCGAAGAACCGCTGTGTGACGCAGAGCGTCACGAACTGCATGCCAACGCGGAGCATTGGCACGATAGTCATGCAGAGCGTTCTGCCTTCCCCACTTACCAATACGTCTCCACCGCAACCTGCCCCGGCTTGCGTGACAGGCTCAGGCGCATGTCACGCTGTTTGAGCAGTGCGCGTGTGTCGTCGATCATCTGCGGGTTACCACACAGCATCACTCGGGAATGCTCCGGTGTCAGTGCGATGCCTGCCGCGCGCTCAAGCTCGCCGTTTTCAATCAACTGCGTAATGCGGCCACTTAGTGCGCCCGGATGCTGTTCGCGGGTCACAGTCGGTAGGAACAGGAACTTGTCTGCGTATTCAGCCAGATATTCACGCTGCATCAGTTCGCCAATCAACTGCTGATAGGCCAGTTCGCGGGACTCACGAACGCTGTACACCAGAATCACCCGCTCGAACTTCTCCCAGACCTCGAAATCCTGAAGGATCGATAGAAACGGCGCGACACCTGTACCTGTGGATAACAGCCAGAGGTCGCGGCCATCGACAAAACGGTCCAGGGTCAAATAACCAAACGCCAGTTTTTCCACCATCAATTCGTCGCCTTCGCGCAGACGGCTCAGTTCGCTGGTGAATTCGCCATCCGGCACCACGATGGAAAAAAACTCCAGAAACTCGTCGTGCGGTGACGACACCATCGAGTAGGCACGCCATACGGTGGTGCCGTCGGCCTTGGTCACACCGAGGCGCGCAAACTGTCCTGCCCGAAAGCGAAAACCAGGGTCGCGCGTGGTGCGCAGGGTGAACAGGTTGGTGGTCAGCGGCGTGACACGCTGCAGTGTCTGTCGGGTGAATTTGTCGTCACTGACGGTCATGGTGTGCTTTGAACTCCTGAATATGAAAAGCAGAACCCAGTGTCCCGCAAAGCGGGCCCGATAAACACCGGCTGTTTGTGGTGAATTACCCGGTCAGCGGCGCTGCGGCTTAGAGTATTTGGTTCTTGAGTCCGCAAATGCCTGACCGAACCTCTACAGGGCAAATTGCCGCGACCTCTCTTGCACAGGGGTTCCAGCCAAAAGGCCGATAACACGCTGCCAATTGCCATCAGCCCATCCGTCCGGGTAATGCGCGCAGGCGCAGTTTGCGGTGTTTTTGTTCCTAGACTGGATAAACGAACAGCAAGGTCTGGACACGTACTGCAAGGAGGCTACATGAACACAATGGAAATAAAATTTTCACAGCCCTCGCCAGCAAAAAACCTGACTCAGAGAGAAATTGAAGTCCTCAAGTGGTCCGCCGAAGGCAAGACAGCTGGCGATATCGCAATGATTCTCTGCCTGAAGGAGCGCACCATCCACTTTCACATTGCCAGCGCCATTCAGAAAATGGGCGTTTGCAACAAGACGGCTGCTGCCGTACAGGCCGCACTGAGCGGGATGTTCTGATAAAGCCCGCAGCCGAACCGCAATCAAACAGGTATGAAAACGAAAAAATACGTAAAATCGTCTGCCTCGGCGAGCCCACCTGTCTTCGGGCTCACTGACATACTTTCGATTGCACAGAGTTCTCCCGCCAATGCCCCTGCTCATCAGTCCTTTCGCTGAACTTGATCTCATTCGCCAACCCGAGCAACAGGATGAGCCGTTGCAGGCATTCGATGCTGCTGACGAGTACCTGCTCAATCATGTTGCAGAAACCGGGCTGAGCCTGCAAAGCCGGGTGCTGGTGCTCAATGACAGTTTCGGCGCGCTGGCGGCCAGTCTGGCGTCTCATGCCACGGTGGTCAGCAGCACCGACTCTTTCCTGGCTGCACAAGGTCTGGAAAAGAACCTGGCACGCAATGGCATGAGCTATGACGCGGTACCGCACATCCCCGCCAGCGAGCCCTTGAGCGGGCCGTTCGACTGGGTACTGATCCGGGTGCCGAAGACTCTGGCGCTGCTGGAAGAACAACTGATACGCCTGCAGGGTCAACTGGCACCCGGTGCTCGCGTGGTCGCGGCAGCCATGGTCAAGCATTTGCCACGTTCGGCTGGCGACCTGCTGGAGGAATACGTAGGGCCGGTGCAGGCCTCACTGGCGGTGAAAAAAGCCCGGCTGCTGTTCGCCACGCCGCAGCCCATGGAAGTACGGACTTCGCCCTACCCGACCCGTTACCGTCTGGACGAGCCGGCCATCGAACTGCTCAACCACGCCAATGTATTTTGCCGCGACGGGCTGGACATCGGTACCCGGGCATTCCTGCCTTATCTGCCGAAAAACCTCGGCACCGCAAGGGTCGCCGACCTGGGATGCGGCAACGGCGTGCTGGCTATTGCCAGCGCGCTGGACAACCCGCAGGCGCACTACACGCTGGTCGACGAGTCGTTCATGGCCGTGCAATCGGCAGCCGAGAACTGGCGCGCAACGCTGGGCGAACGTATGGTGGAAGTTCGGGCAGCCGACGGGCTGGACACTCAGGAACCCGACTCGCTGGATGTGGTGCTGTGCAACCCGCCCTTCCATCAACAACAGGTAGTGGGAGATTTTCTTGCCTGGCGCATGTTCCTCCAGGCGCGTGCCGCACTGGTTAACGGCGGCGCGCTGTATATCGTCGGCAACCGTCACCTGGGTTATCACACCAAGCTGTCGCGCCTGTTCCGCGGTGTCGAGCAAGTGGCGGCCACGCCGAAATTCGTGATCCTGAAAGCACGCAAGTAATCCACGGCGCAAAAAAAGACCCTCTTGCCAGCGGGTGGCAAGAAGGTCGCAAAACGTGTCCGGTGGACACGAACGGGAATTCAGTATCAGTGTGTCGTCAGGCCCGCTGCGCTCATGAACATGCGCATCAGGCTGGCTACGATAAACAGCGCAAATACGCTGCCCGCCCAGATCCCGACCAGCCAGGCCAGGCGTTGCCAGAGCGGCTTGCTCAGCGCCGGATCAGGATCGTGCATGGAATTTTTACCAGACATCGTCATTCTCCTCGGTTCGGACTAGTGATAACCGTCTGCAGCCGTCACCTTGCCGCGGAATACGTAGTAGCTCCAGAAGGTGTAGCCCAGGATGAACGGAATGATGAACAGCGTGCCGACCAGCATGAAGCCCTGGCTCTGGGGCGGTGCGGCGGCTGCCCAGATCGATACCGAAGGCGGAATGATGTTCGGCCACAGGCTGATGCCCAGCCCGCTGTAACCCAGAAATATCAGCAACAGGGTCAGCAGGAACGGCGTGTAGTGGGCATTGCGGGCGACAGCCTTGAACAAACCGTACATGGTCACCAGCACCAGAACCGGCACGGGCATGAACCACAGTAGATTGGGCATGCTGAACCAGCGATGGGCAATGTCCGCGTGAGCCAGCGGCGTCCACAGGCTGACCACCGCCATGACCGCCAGCACAGCCAGTGCCAGAGGGCGGGCCAGATCATGCATCGCCTTCTGCAGCGAACCTTCGGTTTTCATGATCAGCCAGGTACAGCCCAGCAGCGCATAGGCGACAATCAGGGCCAGGCCGCAGAACATCGGAAACGGCGCGAGCCAGTCCAGTGAACCGCCAGCGAACTGACGATTGACCACCGGAATGCCTTCAATGTAGGCGCCCAGCGCCACGCCCTGAAAGAAGGTTGCAGCCAGCGAACCGCCAATGAACGCCTTGTCCCAGAGGTGGCGTTTCTGTTCGGTCGCCTTGAAGCGAAACTCGAACGCCACGCCGCGAAAGATCAGGCCCATGAGCATGAACATCAGCGGCAGGTACAGCGCAGACAAGACCACCGAGTAGGCCAGCGGGAATGCACCGAACAGTGCCGCACCGCCCAGTACCAGCCAGGTCTCGTTGCCGTCCCAGACCGGCGCGACGGTATTCATCATCACGTCACGGTCGGAACTGTCTTTCATGAACGGGAAGAGAATCCCGATGCCCAGATCGAAGCCGTCCATCACCACGTACATCATGATGCCGAAGACGATGATGATGGCCCAGATCAGCGGAAGATCGATACCCATGGCTTAAATCCCCTTGCCGAGACGGTCAGGATGGTCGCCATCTTCTTCGCCTTCAACAGCAGCGGAGAGCGGACGGGCCGGAGTGCGTTGTTGGCCGGGACCACCGTGAGGCACATGTTCGACATAGGCTTTTGGCCCCTTGCGAACCAGGCGCATCATGTAGCCAAGACCTGCACCGAACAGCACGAAATACACGACCACGAACAGCACCAGAGTGATGCTCATCTGCGCCACGCTGTGGCCGGACGATGCATCGGCGGTGCGCATCAGGCCATACACGACCCACGGCTGACGACCGATTTCGGTAGTAAACCAGCCGGCGAGAATCGCGATAAGGCCAGACGGCCCCATCCACAGCGCCAGGTACAGGAACGGACGCGAGTTATACAGCGTGCCGCGCTTGCGCAGCCACAGGCTCCACAGGCCGGTGAAGATCATCAGCATGCCGAGGGCGACCATGACCCGGAACGACCAGAATACGATTGTCGAATTAGGGCGATCCTCAGGCTTGAACTCCTTGAGCGCCGGCACCTGCTTGTCGAGGCTGTGGGTCAGGATCAGGCTGCCCAGGTACGGAATTTCCACCGCGTACTTGGTACGCTCTTCCTTCATGTCGGGAATGCCGAACAGGATCAGCGGGGTCGGTTCGTCACCGACGTTTTCCCAGTGGCCTTCAATGGCGGCGATCTTCGCCGGCTGATGCTTGAGCGTGTTCAGACCGTGGAAGTCACCGACCACTGCCTGAATAGGTGCAACCAGCAAGGCCATCCACATGGCCATCGAAAGCATTTTGCGTACGGCGGGTGTATCGCGACCGCGCAACAGGTGCCAGGCAGCCGAGGAGCCGACGAAGAACGCAGTTGCGACGAATGCGGCAATCGCCATGTGCGTCAGGCGGTACGGGAACGAGGGGTTGAACACCACTGCGAACCAGTCGGTCGGAATGACACGGCCGTCGATGATCTCGAAACCTTGCGGCGTCTGCATCCAGCTGTTGGACGACAGAATCCAGAACGTGGAGATCAGCGTGCCGATGGCAACCATCACCGTGGAAAAGAAGTGCAGCTTACGGCCGACGCGGTTCCAGCCGAACAGCATGACGCCGAGGAAACCCGCTTCAAGGAAGAAGGCGGTCAGTACCTCGTAGGTCAGCAGCGGGCCGGTAACAGCACCTGCAAAATCGGAGAAGCGGCTCCAGTTGGTGCCGAATTGATAGGCCATGACCAGCCCGGAGACCACGCCCATGCCGAAGTTGACGGCAAAGATCTTCGACCAGAAGTGGTACAGGTCACGGTAGACGTCATCGCGGGTCTTCAGCCACAGACCTTCGAGCACAGCCAGGTAACTTGCCAGACCAATAGTGATGGCAGGAAACAGGATGTGAAACGAAATGGTGAATGCGAACTGAATTCGGGCGAGATCTATAGCCTCTAAACCGAACATAATATGTTCCTCTCTCAGATGAAACCTGCTGCTGGCCGTGAGCCAACAACGATTGCTCCCACGGTAATGAGTGCTTATGTTTCTTTATTCTGGCGTTTCCAATGGCGAAAACGCTGGCCGAAGCACTGATCACTGGCTGAACGCAATGATGCAGATCAATCGACCATGAAAGAGTAGTCCTGTTCAGCCGCTAAAGTCGTGTGGTCTATTGTCGCGTGGCGAGTTGTCTCACCGGTAGAGCACTTGCAGACGCCCACCGTTCCTCACGCTCTAGCGTGGGAATGCCGTTCGTGACGCTCCGCGTCACACCTGCGCCGCACCACCTACGCAAGAGGACGCAGAGCGTCCAGAACCGCATGCCAACGCAGAGCGTTGGCACGATAAGCAGTTGGATTTGCGCGCGCGATTACAACAACTTGTCCAGCGTGATCGGAAACTCGCGGATCCGCTTGCCGGTGGCGTGGTAGATCGCGTTGGCAATCGCTGCCGGTACGCCCACGATGCCGATCTCGCCGACGCCTTTGGAACCCAGCGCGTTGACGATCTCGTCGTGTTCTTCGACAAACAGCACGTCAATATCGCCGATATCAGCATTAACCGGGATGTGGTACTCGGCCAGGCTGTGGTTCATCGGGCGACCCAGAGTGTGATCAAGCATCGCCTCTTCCTGAAGCGCCATGCCCATCCCCCACACAACACCACCCAGAATCTGACTACGCGCCATCTTCGGGTTCACTACCCGGCCCGCTGCCACGGCACTGACTACGCGATTGACCTTGATCGTGCCCAGGTCCTCGTCGACCAGCACTTCGACGAATACCGCCGAGTGCGTTGCAGCCGCATAGGCTTCACGCTTCTTGTCCGGCTCGGCATCAACTTGCACTTCAATCGCACCACTGGCTTGAGAGGCAGCCAGCTCTGCCATCGACAGCGCCTGCTCGCCCACATACAGCTTGCCCGCTTCGAAACGCACCTCATCCGGCGTGGCAGATGCGAACTGCGGATGAAGCCCTTTGGCAACTTCCAGCACCTGACGCTGCAGGGCCTGACACGCCTGCTGCACCGCTGTACCCACTGAAGACACAGTAAACGAGCCGCCCTGCAAAGGCGCGGTCGGCAACGAAGAGTCACCCAGTAGAAAGGTGACATTCTCCACATCGATGCCCGAGGCTTCAGCAGCGATCTGCGTCATCACAGTGTACGTACCCGTACCGATGTCAGTCGTGGCACTGCTGACTACTAAACTGCCATCAGCCTCAAGACGCGCCTTGGCGCTGGCTTTCATCTGCATGGCTTCCCAGACACCGCCCGCCATGCCCCAGCCGACCAGTTGGCGACCTTGACGCATGCTGCGCGGCTCGGGGTTGCGACTTTCCCAACCAAAACGCTCGGCGCCCTGGCGATAGCACTCGCGCAGCTCTTTGCTGGAGTACGGCTTGTCTTCATTACCGTTGCGTTCGGCGTAATTGGTCAGGCGCAGGCGCACAGGGTCGATGGCCAACGCACAGGCCAGCTCGTCCATGGCGCACTCCAGACCGATCATGCCCAATGCAGCGCCCGGCGCACGCATATCCAACGGCGTGAACACGTCCAGCGGCACCAGCTTGTAGGTCAGTTGCACGTTATCGCAGTGATAGAGCATGCCGCTCCACTCAACAACATGCTCGCTGAAGTCCTCGAATCGCGAAGTCTGGCCGATGGCTTCATGCCCAATGGCCAGCAGACGACCGTTGGCAGCCGCCCCCAGACGCAAGCGCTGCACGGTGCGCGGGCGATAGCCGAAGGTGAACATCTGTTGTCGGGTCAGGGTCAGGCGCACCGAGCGCTTCAGATGCAACGCCGCCATCACCGCCAATGGCAGCTGATATTGCGGGCGTAGGCCTGAACCGAAGGCACCGCCGACGAAGGCTGCCAGCACGCGGATCTTGTCCTTTTCCAGACCGAAGACCTTATGCAGGTAGTCCTGACAGTTCTGCGTGCCCTGGGTCTTGTCGTGAATCTGCAGGCTGCCGTCAGCCTGATACAGGACGGTGGAAGCATGCGGTTCCATCGGGTTGTGGTATTCGCTGGGCGTGCTGTAGGTCACGTCAACGCTGAGCGCAGAACTGGCCAGCTCCCCCTCGAAGTTGCCACGCGGCGGCGGCAGTTCGGCAGGCGCGTCATGGGCAGTGTCGAGCATGGCCTGCAAATCGGTCTGGTGAGCCTGCTGTTCATATTCGATACGCACCAGCGAACCGGCGTGCCGTGCCAGCTCCAGCGTATCGGCAACGACCAGCGCAAGCGGCTGGCCGCTGTACATAACGTTGTCGTTGTAAAAAGGCCGAAACGGCGAACCGTCGGCCGAGTCAGCGTCTTCGTAGTTTTCGTCGTAGCTGGCCACTGAAGGACGATTGGTATGGTCGATGACGGCGACGACACCCGCGACTTTCAACGCCTCGCTGGTATCGATGCTGACGACGCGACCGTTGGCGATGGTGCTGGAGACAACGCTGGCATACAGCAGCCCTTCTTCAGGGTATTCACCGGCGTAGCGCGCGCCGCCTGTCACTTTCAGTCGGCCGTCGACGCGGTCTACCGGCTTGCCCATTGGCGAAAATGGCTGGTTCATTGGGCGCTCCCTCCTGTTGCGGCATCGCTCAAGGCGCGAATGATCGCGCGGCGGGCCAGCCTGACTTTGAAACCGTTGTGCTCCAGAGGCTTGGCATCTTCAAGCATGGCGTCTGCCGCAGCGGCGAAGTGCTCGCGAGTGACCGGTTTACCGATCAACAATGCCTCGACCGCTTTGTCGCGCCACGGCTTGTGCGCGACGCCACCCAGCGCCAGACGCACGTCGCGTACCACGTCACCGTCCAGATCGATGGCAGCAGCGACCGATATCAGGGCAAACGCATAGGATGCGCGATCACGAATCTTCAGATAAGCGTTGTGACTGGCAAAGCCCTGTGCAGGCAGCTCGACCGCGATGATCAACTCATCATCGGCCAATTGGTTGTCGCGTTGCGGCGCATCACCCGGCAGGCGGTGGAAATCCGCGAACTCGATGGTGCGGCGACCGGCACGTCCTTCGACATGCACCACAGCCTCCAGCGCAGCAAGGGCCACGCACATGTCGGATGGATGCGTGGCGACACATTCGTCACTGGCACCGAGGATTGCGTGAATACGGTTCAGACCTTCACGCGCCGGGCAGCCGCTACCCGGTTCACGCTTGTTGCACGGCACACCGGTGTCATAGAAGTAATAGCAACGGGTCCGTTGCAACAGGTTGCCGCCAGTGCTCGCCATATTGCGCAACTGTGGCGAGGCACCGGCCAGGACGGCTTTGCTCAGCAACGGGTACCGCGCCTCGATCAACGGGTGATACGCCAGGTCGGCATTACTCACCAGGGCGCCGATCATCAGCCCGCCAGAAGCGGTTTCGCTGACCTCCCTCAATGGCAGGCCGGTGATATCGATCAAGTGTTCAGGCGTTGCGACGTTTTCTTTCATCAGATCGAGCAGGTTGGTGCCGCCAGCAATGAAACGCGTGGCAGGCCCGCTCAGGTTGACCGCTGCGGTGATGTCGGTCGGCTTGCTGTAGGTAAACGGATTCATGCGTTCACCTCCGGCTTCGGCGCTGCATCGTGAAACTGTGGCAAGGCCTCTTCGACCGCCGCAAGAATATTGCTATAGGCACCGCAGCGGCACAGGTTACCGCTCATCAGTTCCTGGATCTCGGCACGCGTGCTGGCGCGCCCCTCGTTGGCCAGCCCGACAGCCGAGCAGATTTGCCCGGGCGTGCAATAGCCGCACTGGAACGCATCGTTCTTGATGAACGCCTGCTGCATTGGATGCAACTGATCGCCGTCGGCAAGACCTTCAATGGTGGTCAATTCGGCGCCCTCGCACATGATCGCCAACGTCAGGCAGGCATTGATGCGCGTACCGTCACGCAGTACGGTACATGCACCACACTGGCCGTGGTCGCAGCCTTTCTTGGTGCCGACCAGATCAAGCTGATCACGCAGCAGGTCCAGCAGGGTGGTCCAGGGCAGCACGTCCAGCTGGCGCTGCTGCCCGTTCAGGGTAAGAGAAATCGCGTGGGTCGCGAAATCCTTCGGGTTCGGGGTCGTTGCACTCATGGAAACCTCACGGTAGGCGTTCGCTTAGCGCATTTTTATGCGTCTTAAGGGGTGGGACTTCGTGAGGTTTGCAACGTTCAGGCTTTCTTGATGAGCGCACTTGTCATCGAAAGGCCCTTATCCACAGGCAGCCATCCTGACCCGCTGCTGGTATGATGCGCGGCTTTTTCCGACCCGCAGAAATCAAACGGGCTGCCTCGCAGTCTGTGCTTTGCTGTTGGAGTCGATCATTCACGACGCGCGCCGCGTCACGGAGAGCCAGACATGCTGGAAAGGCTGTTTCAACTCAAGGCACACAACACCAACGTGAGGACCGAGATTCTCGCGGGCGTCACGACTTTCCTGGCGATGGCCTACATACTGTTCGTCAACCCGAGCATCCTCGGCGAAACCGGCATGGACAAGGGCGCGGTATTCGTCGCCACCTGCCTGGCAGCCGCCATCGGCTCGACGGTGATGGGGCTGATCGCCAACTACCCGATCGCCCTCGCACCGGGCATGGGCCTGAACGCCTTCTTTACCTACACCGTGGTCCTGCACATGGGTCACAGCTGGCAGGTCGCGCTGGGTGCAGTGTTCATCTCGGCGGTGATGTTCTTCATTCTGTCGATCTTTCGCATCCGTGAATGGATCATCAACAGCATCCCTCTGCCCCTGCGTTCGGCCATTGCCGCTGGTATCGGCCTGTTTCTGGCACTGATCGCCCTGCATAACGCCGGAATCGTGGTCAGCAACCCGGCCACCATCATCGGCATGGGCGACCTCAAGCAGCCTGCTCCGGTGCTGGCTACCCTGGGCTTCTTTCTGATCGTGGCGCTGGACCACCTCAAAGTGCGCGGCGCGGTGCTGATCGGCATCCTCGCGGTCACCCTGGTGTCCATCGTGCTGGGCTTCACGCCGTTTGGCGGTGTGGTGTCGATGCCGCCTTCGCTGGCACCGACCTTCATGCAGCTGGACATCATGGGCGCGCTGGACGTTGGTCTGGTGAGCATCATCTTCGCCTTCCTGTTCGTCGATATCTTCGATAACTCCGGCACCCTGATCGGCGTGGCCAAACGCGCCGGGCTGATGGGCAAGGACGGGCACATGCCGAAAATGGGCCGTGCGCTGATCGCCGACAGTACTGCCGCGATGGCCGGTTCCCTGCTGGGCACCTCGACCACCACCAGCTACATCGAGTCGGCTGCGGGCGTCAGCGCGGGTGGCCGCACCGGTCTTACCGCCGTAGTGGTCGCCGTGCTGTTCCTGCTGGCGCTGTTCTTCGCCCCGCTGGCCGGCAGCGTGCCCGCCTTTGCCACCGCGCCGGCGCTGCTGTTCGTCGCCGTGCTGATGGCGTCCGGCATGGCTGAAATCGACTGGGACGACATCACCGTCGCAGCGCCGGTGGTGATTACCGCTCTGGCGATGCCGTTCACCTACTCCATTGCCAACGGCATCGCCTTTGGTTTCATTTCCTGGACAGCGATCAAGCTGTTGTCGGGACGCTGGCGCGAGCTGAATTCCGCGCTGGTGATCCTGTCGATCCTGTTCGTGATCAAGCTGGGCTGGTTCAACGCATGAGTGTTCCTTTCGACCCTGCGAGCTACGACCGTCAGCTCGAAGAAAAAACCGTTCGCCTGCGCGAGTTGCTCGCGCCGTTCGATGCACCTGAGCCGCAGGTGTTTGATTCACCGCGCGAGCACTATCGGCTGCGCGCCGAATTTCGCCTGTGGCGCGAAGACCAAAAGCGTTATTACGCGATGTTCGCGCCGGGCGACAACAGGACACCGATCCTGCTGGAAGGCCTGCCGATCGCCAGCGAGCGCATCAACGCGCTGATGCCGGTGCTGCGCGAGCGCTGGGAAGCCAGCCCGACGTTGAATCACAAGCTGTTTCAGGTGGACTTCCTGACCACGCTGGCGGGTGATGCGATGATCACCATGTGCTATCACCGCCCGCTGGACGCTGAATGGCAAGCCGCTGCCGAGCAATTGGCGGCTGAGCTGAACGTGAGCCTGATCGGTCGTTCCAAGGGCCAGAAGCTGATCATCGGCCAGGATTACGTGACCGAGAAGCTCGACGTGGCTGGCCGCACCTTCAGCTACCGCCAACCGGAAGGCGCGTTCACCCAGCCCAACGGCACGGTGAACGGCAAAATGCTCAACTGGGCGTTTGATGCGCTGGGCGAGCGGCAGGACGATCTGCTGGAGTTGTACTGCGGCAACGGCAACTTCACCCTGCCGCTGGCCACCCGCGTGCGCAAGGTATTGGCAACCGAGATCAGCAAGACCTCGGTCAATGCAGCGCTGAGCAACCTGGATGACAATGGCGTGGACAATGTCACGCTGGTGCGTTTGTCGGCAGAAGAGCTGACCGAAGCGCTGAACGAAGTGCGCCCGTTCCGTCGTCTGCACGGCGTGGACTTGAAAAGCTACGATTTCGGCAGCGTGTTAGTCGACCCGCCCCGCGCCGGCATGGACCCGGACACCTGCGAACTGACCCGCCGCTTCGAACGCATTCTGTACATTTCCTGCAACCCGGAAACCCTGGCCGCCAACATCGCCCAGTTGCACGACACCCACCGGGTCGAGCGCTGCGCCCTGTTCGACCAGTTTCCGTACACCCACCACATGGAATCAGGTGTGCTGCTGGTTCGCCGTTGAGGCATATCACTATCGTGCGGCGCTCTGCGTCGCATGCCTTTCTGGACGCTCCGCGTCCTATCCTGAACAGGCGGCGCGACGCAGATCTGCGACGCGGAGCGTCACCCAAGGCATTCCCACGCTGGAGCGTGAGGAACGATTATCTCGACTATCGTGCGGCGCTCTGCGTCGCATGCCTTTCTGGACGCTCCGCGTCCTATCCTGAACAGGCGGCGCGGCGTAGATCTGTGACGCAGAGCGTCACCCACGGCATTCCCACGCTGGAGCGTGAGGAACGATAATCTCGACTATCGTGCGGCGCTCTGCGTCGCATGCCGTTCCGGACGCTCCGCGTCCTATCCTGTACATGCGGCGCGGCGCAGATTCTTTCATGCCCGTCACGGCGAAACTGTCAGAATATTTATTAGCTTCCTATCGATACGCTAAGGTATAAACCGAAAACGTGAATTAGCCGCTTCAATGGGATCCCTTTCTTGAGCTCTGAGTCTTCCGCCTCTCCTGCCCCGGTCAAGTTGTCCAGCCAGCCCGGTTTCGTCAGTTTTATCCTCTCGCGCCTGATGGCAGTGTTTGCCATGCAGATTCAGGCAGTGGTGGTCGCCTGGCAGGTCTATGACATGACCCGCGAGCCAATGGCACTGGCGTATGTCGGCCTTGCTCAGTTTATTCCCATGTTGCTGCTGTTGATGCCTGCCGGGGACCTGATCGACCGCTACAACCGCAAGGTCATCCTGATGATCAGTTGGGGCGTGCAGGCGTTCTGCGGCACCATTCTGTTTGTGTTTTCGGCCCTCAAACTGCAAGACCTGCGGCTGATCTACGGCGCGCTGATGCTCTACGGCTGCGCCCGCGCCTTCACCGGCCCGGCCCTGCAAAGCCTGCTGCCACAGATTGTCCCGCGTGACCAACTGCCTTCGGCCATTGCCACCAACAGTGTGATCATGCGCTGTTCGACCGTTGGCGGCCCGCTGATCGGCGGCTATCTGTATTGGCTGGGCGGCGCAGAACTGACGTATTCAGTCTGCGTGGCAGCATTCATAGCTGGCATCCTGTTTCTGGCCCCTGTAGCGACGCCCTTTGCCGGCAAGCCAGTGGAACTTGGCTCCAGCGCCTGGGGCCGGTTCACCGCGGGCATTGCCTTCATCCGCTCGCGACCGATCATCCTCGGCACCATTTCGCTGGACCTGTTCGCCGTGCTGCTCGGCGGCGTGGTGGCGCTGCTGCCGATTTACGCCCATGAAGTGCTGCATCTGGGCCCCCAAGGGCTGGGCATGCTGCGTGCGTCGATGAGCCTGGGCGAGCTGGGCGTCGGTATTTACCTGAGCATGCGCCCGCTGCAG
Source organism: Pseudomonas syringae group sp. 243L2 (assembly GCF_032587875.1). Classification (NCBI taxonomy): domain Bacteria; kingdom Pseudomonadati; phylum Pseudomonadota; class Gammaproteobacteria; order Pseudomonadales; family Pseudomonadaceae; genus Pseudomonas; species Pseudomonas syringae group sp. 243L2. Next base: position 244,812 of record NZ_JAWHPL010000019.1, on the reverse strand, counting down.
CGCAACGTCGGCATGACCATGTTTATTGCCGTCGGCCTGTTCGGCGTAGCGAATCTGGTGTTCGCACTGTCGACACTGTTCTGGCTTTCGTGCCTGGCTCTGCTGGTCGCGGGCGCGGCGGACATGGTCAGCGTGTTCATTCGCTCGGCGCTGGTGCAGTTTTCGACGCCGGACAACATGCGCGGCCGGGTCAATGCCGTGAATATGCTGTTTATCGGCTCATCCAACGAGCTGGGCGAATTTCGCGCAGGCACCAGCGCCTCGCTGGTCGGCGCGATACCTGCGGCAATCATGGGCGGCGTCTGCACACTGGGCGTGGTCGGCGCGTGGATGACGGGCTTCAAATCGCTGCGGCAGGTCGACCGTTTTGCCGATGCGTCGCCACCTGAAGTGTTGCAGGCGCAGCCCGTGAAAAGCTAGACACGGACTTCCCGAACCAATCGGCTCTCTCGCACCTCTATACCCTCGCATCCTGCACACGCTGGCCGGACCGCCAGACTGGCGCAGACCTGTATCAGCAGCGACACTCATTGCACGAAAAGAAGAGGGATCCGACATGCTCTGGAAAAAAGGCCGACGTAGCGACAACGTAGTCGATGCGCGTGATGGCGGCAGCAGTGGCGGCGGCGGCATGCGCATCGGTGGCAAGGGGCTGGGCCTGGGCGGCATTGTGATCATCGTTGCCATCGGCCTGCTGACCGGTCAGGACCCGATGCAGATTCTCGGGCAACTGACCGGGCAAGGCACCGAGCAAAGCGCTCCACCCAGCGCGCAAACGCGTCAGGCGCCACCGGCCAACGACCAGCAAGCCGAATTCGTGCGCAGCATCCTCGGCGATACCGAAGACACCTGGCGTGCTGTGTTTGCTCAGAACGGTCGCGAGTACAAGGACCCGACGCTGGTGCTGTTCAGCGGCCAGGTCAACTCGGCTTGCGGTCGCGCCACCTCGGCGACCGGCCCGTTCTACTGCCCGGCTGACCAGCAGGTCTATCTGGACATGGACTTCTTCCGCGAAATGGCCCAACGCTTTTCCGCCGCTGGAGACTTCGCCCAGGCTTACGTGATTGCCCACGAAATCGGGCACCATGTGCAGACCCTGCTGGGCATTTCTGCCAAGGTCGACAAGGCTCGTCAGGCCGGGCAAAAAATGGAAGGTGCCAACGGTTTACTGGTCCGCCAGGAGCTTCAGGCGGACTGCTTTGCAGGTGTTTGGGCGTACAACGCACAAAATCGTTTGAACTGGCTTGAGCCGGGTGATATTGAAGAGGCATTGAATGCGGCCAACGCTATCGGCGATGATCGCTTGCAACAGCAAAGCAGTGGTCGAGTCGCTCCGGACTCCTTTACTCATGGGACGTCTGCCCAGCGTGTACGCTGGTTCAAGGCAGGCTTTGCCCAAGGCCAAATCAATCAATGCGATACATTCGCCGCCAAGAGTCTCTGAACACATGATTAAACCGCTTCTGGTCCTGTTGTTGAGCACTGCCTTCGCGAGCCTCGGGGCGCATGCCGAGGATCAAGCGGTTACGTCTATCAGTCCGGATCGCCTGGCCATCAATGGTGCAGAGGCGACACTGGGGCTTAGCCAGGAATGGGTACACCCCAAGCCGAAGATCGAGCGCGCGGTGATCGTGCTGCACGGCCGCCTGCGCAATGCGCAAACCTACCTGCGCAGCATCGAACGTGCCGCCAATCAATCCAAAGAGCGCAGCAAGACCTTGCTGATCGCCCCGCAATTTCTGGATGAGAAGGACATTGTCGCGCATCACCTGCCGGAGTCGATTCTGCGCTGGCGCCAGAACAGCTGGATGGAAGGCGCAACCGCCACCAATCCCAAGCCCGTCAGTTCGTTTCTGGTCCTGGACCATATCCTCAAGCGTCTGAGCGACAGCAAGCTGTTCCCGAATCTCAAAGAAGTGGTTATTGCCGGGCATTCCGGTGGTGCCCAGGTGGTGCAGCGCTACGCGATGATCGGCGGCAAGGAAGATGCGCTGCTGCAGCGGGAAGGCGTGAAGCTGCGTTATGTGATTGCCAACCCGTCGTCCTATGCCTATTTCGACGCAGAGCGGCCTGAACCGGTAACGGCGCAGAGCTGCCCTGATTTCGACGAGTGGAAATACGGTCTGAACAAGATGCCGTTCTATTCGGGAAAGGAAAAGCCGGCTGACATCGAGAAGAATTACGTGAAGCGCGACATCACTTACCTGATGGGCGAGCTGGACACCGATCGCAATCACCCTGCTCTGGACAAGACCTGCGCGGCCGAAGCACAAGGCGCATATCGCCTGATTCGTGGCCAGAACTACTTCAACTACCTCAAGAAGCGCCACCCTGAAGGGCTGAACCAGCGCCTGGTAATCGTGCCGAAAGTCGGCCACAACGGCGACGGGATATTCACCTCACCTGAGGGTCAGGCGGTGTTGTTCAAGCCGTTTTGAGTGATAGGGATATAACTATCGTCCCCACGCTCCGCGTTCAGCGCCACATACAAGTCCGCTTTTGATTCTGGCCGGAGGCCGTGGGAGCGAACTTGTTCGCGAAAGGGTCAACATAATCGTCGAAAATGCATCGACTGAAATACCGTCTTCGCGAGCAATGCGGATCGCCGCCCCGGTCGCTCCCACAAACACTTGTGGATAACGGTGAGCGCTCCGCATTGGCACGGTAGGCAGCTCAGATCACCTCAGCATCCCGCGCAGCACTGTGCAATTCTCCGCATGCCAGTCAGTCAGCTCCGGCCAGGGGTTGTCTTTCAGATTGACCAGAACAGTCTTGGCACCCGCCGCACGGCCGCAGTTCAGGTCATGCATATAGTCGCCGATCATGACCATCTTCTCCGGCTCGACACTCCAGCGAGCGGCCAGCTTCAGCAAACCCGCCGGATCCGGCTTGGGGGTCGCTTCGTCTCGGCCCAGTACATCCTCGACAGCAAAGCAGTCAGCGAGGCCGATGGCTTTCAAGGTGATGTACGCGAGCTCTTGAGCGTTGCGGGTCAGTATTCCCAACCGATAGCCGCGCGCCGACAACTCACGAACCAGCTCGACCGCGCCCTCGGCAGGCTGCGAAGCCAGCGCCAAATCGCGCTCGTGCTCAAGCAGCCAGGCGTGTTTGGCCGCCGATTCCTCAGCGGGCAACGCGGCAAGATGACCCAGAATGTCGTCGTCCTGAGGGATGCCCAGTTCACGCTTGATTGCCGGAAAGTCGTGGACCGGGATGGTCAGGGTGCCATCCATGTCAAACACCCAGTGCTGTATGCCGTCGAGTGTCATGTCCAATCCTTGCGATGGCGGATCAGCCCTTCCTGGCTGACCGATGCAACCAGTTGCCCGGCGCGGTTGAAGATACTGCCGCGTGAGAAACCGCGGGAGTTGCCTGCCCAGGGACTGTCCATTGCATAGAGCAGCCAGTCATCGGTGCGCAGGTCATTGTGGAACCACAGCGAGTGATCGAGGCTGGCGACCTGCATATCGCGCTGCCAGACCGTCTTGCCATGCGGCCGTAACGAAGTGGTCAGCAGGTTGAAGTCGGAGGCATAAGCCAGCATGTAACGATGCAGCGCCTGTACGTCCGACAGGCTGCCATCGGCGCGAAACCACACGTACTTCACCGGCTCGCCTGGCTTGGGATCGTACGGGTCTTCGGATGTCACCGGGCGGAACTGAATCGGTTTGGGACGCAGAAACTTGTCGTGCATCGCTTCGGGAGTCAGGTGTGCTCGGCCCGTCAGCAGCTCTAGCTCGGACGGCAGGTTTTCCGGACCGACAATCTGCGGCATCGACGCCTGGTGCTCAAAGCCCTCTTCGTCGTACTGAAAAGAGGCGCTGCACGTGAAAATCGGCTTGCCCTTCTGAATGGCGGTTACGCGACGCGTGCTGAAACTGCCACCGTCACGCACGCGGTCCACTTGGTAGACCACCGGCAGGCCTGCGTCGCCAGGGCGCAGGAAATAGCCGTGCAGCGAGTGAACGTGGCGGTCCTCTTCGACGGTCTGACTGGCGGCAGACAACGACTGCCCCAGCACCTGGCCGCCAAACAGCTGGCGAAAACCCAGGTCCTGACTGCGGCCGCGAAAAAGATTTTCTTCAATGGCTTCCAGCGTCAGCAACTCAACCAGATCATCCAGCACTTGGCTCATTCCCACTCCTCTTGCACATCGACTCTGCACTTGTACGGCAACGGCAGTCGCTGCATTTTCCGACAGACCTCTGGCCCATCCCACTGGAATGGAATGATACAGATTTAAGATGATTGGCTTAATTCAATCTACACCCTGATCAAGGCTTCAGCGTCTTGCGCCACTGCTCATGGCTGATCCGGTACAACACGTGCGGCTTGAGCGGGTGGCCGTCAGGCAAATTGGGATGATCGAAGTTGCCGGACTCATCCTGCTGCATACCGATTGCCTGCATCACCTTTTGCGACGGCTGATTATTGGCCGCGGTAAACGACACGATCTCCTTTAACTTCAGGCGCTCGAAACCACAGCCCAGCGCGGTCCATGCCGCCTCGCTGGCAAAACCCAGACCCCAGTGGTCGTAAGCCAGCCGCCAGCCGATTTCCACCGCCGGCGTAAAAGGTGCCTTGAAACCTACGACATGCAGGCCGGTAAAACCGATGAATTCGCCGGTATCCTTGCGCTCCAGCGCCCAAAACCCGAAGCCCAGTTCGGCAAAATGGCCACGTAACCGTCCGATCATGGCAGCGCTTTCAAGACGGCTCAGGGGTTCGGGGAAATAACGCATGACGCGGCAGTCCGCGCACATCTCGGCGAATGCTGGCAAGTCATCGTCGCGCCACTGCCGCATCAGCAGCCGGGCGCTGTCTAGCTTGAGTATCGGTTCCATCGATTCCCCCGTGTAACGAGACATGAGTGGGCGTCAGTGTAGTTATCCACTACGCCAGACAACTGGGCGTGCGCACGCTTTGCTGGCACTATCGGGCTTCGACCTGTCAACGGACGCAAAATGTCCCTACCGCTTATCTACCATGAAGACTACAGCCCGGACTTCCCGGCGGATCACCGCTTCCCGATGGACAAGTTCCGTCTGTTACGTGACTACCTGGTCGACAGCGGCCTGACCAGTGACGTTCAATTAATGCGTCCTGAGTTATGCCCGGCGGACATTCTGGCGCTGGCTCATGACCCGTCCTACATCAGCCGCTACCTTAATGGCGACCTGTCCCGTGAAGACCAGCGGCGTCTGGGCCTGCCCTGGAGCGAGGCGCTGGCACGTCGCACGGTTCGTGCCGTGGGTGGTTCGTTACTGACTGCCGAGCAGGCCTTGAAGCACGGTATGGCTTGCCACTTGGCGGGCGGGACACACCATGCGCACTATGATTACCCGGCCGGTTTCTGCATTTTCAACGACCTGGCAGTGATCAGTCAGTACCTGTTGCAAAGCGGCCGCGTGGACAAGGTGCTGATCTTCGACTGCGATGTGCATCAAGGCGACGGTACGGCGCGCATTCTGGCCGATACCGAGGACGCCATTACCGTCTCGCTGCACTGCGAAAAGAACTTCCCGGCACGCAAGGCGCAGAGCGACTGGGATATCCCGCTGCCGATGGGGATGGGCGACGCCGATTACCTCAACGTGGTCGACGATCTGCTCAACTACCTGTTGCCGTTCTACAAGCCGGATCTTGTGCTGTATGACGCAGGAGTGGACGTTCACAAGGATGATGCGCTGGGCTATCTGCAACTGACCGATCAGGGCGTGGCCAATCGCGACGAAGCCGTGTTGCGTCATTGCCTGAGCCGCGACATTCCGGTCATGGGCGTGATCGGCGGCGGCTACAGCAAGGACCGTCAGGCGCTGGCAAGACGCCACGGGATCCTGCATCACAGTGCGCAACGGGTCTGGGACGACATGGGCTTATGACAGCGCGTTGCGCCTCATCGCAATTGCAGCCAATGAGTTGCACCACATCTGGAAACAACGCTCGGGTAGAATGCCCGCCTCTTCTGCTATCGATACTTCACTGACCATGACCGACCTCGCCTCTCCTGCTTCCCGAACCGTCGCCATTATCGGAGGCGGCCCTGCGGGGTTGATGGCAGCAGAGGTGTTGAGCCAGGCAGGGCTGAACGTCGATCTGTATGACGCAATGCCTTCAGTAGGGCGCAAGTTTCTGCTGGCCGGGGTTGGCGGCATGAACATAACGCACTCCGAGCCCTACCCGGCTTTTTTGTCGCGCTACGCTGAACGTTCGCCGATGATCGCGCCGCTATTGCGTAGTTTTAGTGCCGATCAGCTGTGCCAGTGGATTCATGCCCTGGGTATCGAGACGTTTGTCGGCAGCTCGGGCCGTGTTTTTCCCACTGACATGAAAGCCGCCCCGCTACTGCGCGCCTGGCTCAAGCGGCTGCGTGATGCGGGCGTCACGATCCATACCCGTCACCGCTGGCTGGGATGGAACGTTGATGGCAGCCTGCGCATCACTAATGCTGACGGTGAGCTGGCGCTCAACCCTGCGGCCACATTGTTGGCACTGGGCGGTGCCAGCTGGGCCCGGCTGGGGTCTGACGGGGCCTGGCTGCCATGGCTGCAGGCAAGGCAGGTCGAGGTTGCACCTCTGCAAGCCGCCAACTGTGGTTTCGAAGTGAGCGCCTGGAGCGACCTGCTGCGCGACAAGTTTGCCGGTGCACCATTGAAAAATATCGCGATGGGTCTGCATGGCCATGCCCTGCGCCTTGGCGAATGCGTGCTGACCGGGACGGGCGTGGAAGGCAGTCTGGTGTATGCACTGTCGGCGCAAATTCGTGAACAGATCAACCTTCGCGGCTCGGCGACAGTGGACATTGACCTGCTGCCCGGCAAAACACTGACAGACATTCAAAAAGCTCTGAGCAAACCACGTGGCTCGCGCTCGATGTCCAAGCACCTGCACAGCCAATTGGGCCTGGACGGCGCAAAGGCAGCGCTTTTACGCGAGCTTGCGCCTCGTGAAGCGTTTGCCGATCCGCTGTTGTTGAGTGAAGCCATCAAGGCGTTGCCACTGCCCCTGATCAAACCACGCCCCATCGATGAGGCCATCAGCACCGCAGGTGGCGTGACCTTCGAAGCCATGGACGAGCGTCTGATGCTCAGGCAATTGCCCGGCGTGTTCTGCGCAGGCGAAATGCTCGACTGGGAAGCCCCTACAGGCGGCTACCTGCTGACCGCCTGCTTCGCCAGCGGCCGCGCTGCGGGGCTGGGGATGGTGGAGTGGCTGAACTCACAGTGATTCCTGTGCGTATGCTCTGCGCTCAGCGTTATACATAAACCCTTTCTGTGAGAATTTGTTCGCGAAGGCTATATTCCAAACGCAGCAAATTCGTCGACTGCGCTGCCCTCTTCGCGAACAAGTTCGCTCCCACAAAGCCCACGGATAACCTGTGGGAGCTTGCTCACGTTATACATAAATCCTTCTGTGGGAGCTTCGCCCGGCTCGCGCCCACATGCGTATATCAAGGCTTCTTCTTGCGCGGGCCGGTATTGAAGACCGGCACTTTACGTACGGGTTTGACCGCTGGCGCAGGCTCTGACTCGCCGCTGTCGACCCATTTGCCCAGGTTACGTTTGCTGCCCGAGACCTTGGGCTTTTTCGGTTTCTTGGGTTTTTTCAGGATCTGGCCGCTGGCATCTGTAGTCGGCACCCGGTGCTCAGGCTCAAAGTCCTGTTCTTCCTTGCGCTCAAGCGTCTGGCGGGTCAGCACTTCGATGGCCGACAGCAGTTCGACTTCATCGGCACACACCAGCGAGATCGCCTCGCCCGTCAGGCCCGCCCGGCCGGTGCGGCCAATACGGTGGATGTAATCCTCGGCCACAATCGGCAGGTCCAGGTTGACGACCGTCGGCAGATCATCGATATCCAGACCACGAGCCGCCACGTCGGTGGCAACCAGAATCTTCACTTCATTGCTCTTGAAACGATCCAGCGCACGCTGGCGAGTGGCCTGCGGCTTGTCGCCGTGAATACCATCAGCGTTCAGACCCAGCCCCTGCAAACGATCCACCAGTTGATCAACGCCAACCCGGGTCTTGGCGAACACCAGCACCTGGCCCCAGCGATGCTTTTTCATCAGATGGATGAACAGATCAGCCTTGCGCTTCTTGTCCACGGTCACAACCCATTGCTTGACCGATGACGCCGCCACGTTGCGCGGGCTGACCTCGATGGTCAGCGGGTCATTCAGCATCTGCGCGGCCAGCAGACGAATTTCGTCGGAAAAGGTCGCGGAGAACAGCAAGGTCTGGCGCTGCTTGGGCAGTACAGCGTAGATGCCACGCAATTCCTCGGCGAAGCCCAGATCAAGCATGCGGTCGGCTTCATCGAGGATAAGAGTCTGCAACTGCGAGAACTTGACTGCATTCTGGCGATGCAGGTCGAGCAGACGTCCCGGTGTCGCAACCAGCACGTCCACGCCCTTGCGCAGCTTCATCATTTGCGGGTTGATGCTCACGCCACCGTAGGCTGCGTAAGTGCTCAACGGCAGGTGCTCGGCATACTGACGAATGCTTTCGTGAACCTGATCGGCCAGTTCGCGGGTCGGGGCCAATACCAGCGCGCGAACGCAATTAGGCGCGACTTTCGGCCCTTCCATGGTCAGGCGCTGCAACAGCGGCAAGGCAAAACCTGCGGTCTTGCCGGTGCCGGTCTGGGCAGCTGCCATCAGATCGCGGCCCGCCAGTACCGGAGGAATTGCCTGGGTCTGTACAGGCGTCGGAGTCTGGTAACCGAGCGCTTCAAGAGCGCGCAGCAAGGGTTCGATCAGGCCGAGAGAGGCGAATGTCATGGAAATACCGTAGGAAAAATTCAACGCAAGGCGCGCAGTTTAACCTGTCCGGCCCGCCTCGGTTAGCTTGTGCGTGTCGATCCGACCTTTCGTACCGCCGACCTGCGCCATTGCGGTAGGCCAATCAGCACGACAGCGCTGATAATCACCACCATGGCCAGGCACTCTTCAATACCGATAGTCTCTCCCGCAAACACCACGCCAAGCATCACCGCCACTGCCGGGTTGACGTAGGCATAGCTGGTTGCGGCTGCCGGGCGCACGTTCTTGAGCAGGTACATATACGCGCTGAACGCGACGATAGAGCCAAACACCACCAGATACAGCAGCGCGCCCCAGCCCGCCGCAGTCGGCATATGCGCAAGACGCTCGCCGCTCAAAGCGCTGCCGATCAGCAGCGTCGCCCCGGCAGTGATCATTTCCGCCGCACTGGCCATCGGTCCTTTGGGCAACGGCATATGCTTGCTTAATACAGAGCCGAACGCCCACGACGCAGCGGCAAAGAGCACCAGCACAGCGCCATAAGGGCTGGCTTGCAGATTGGAACCGAGATTCAGCAGGCCGATACCGATCAGGCCCAGCACGATGCCCGCCCACTCCAGATTAGTCGTGCGATTGCCCCAGAACAGGCCGAACAGCAAGGTAAACAGCGGCATGGTCGCCACCGCCAGCGCCGCGACGCCTGATGCAACGCCTGCGTGTTCGGCCAGCGTCACACCGCCGTTACCGCATGCCAACAGCAAAAAGCCGATCAGAAACGCCGCCTTCCACTCGCGCCAGGTCGGTGCTGGCACGCCGCGATAACGCAGGAAACCGTACATCAGGCACCCGGCAATCAGAAAACGCACGCCAGCCATCATCAGCGGCGGCCATGACTCCACGCCGATACGGATGACCAGATAGGTAGAGCCCCAGATCAGGTACAAGGCCAGAAAGGCACCAATGAGCAACGGCGAAACACGAACGGACTGAGGCATGGCAAGGCTCTGCGATCATTGTTATGGTGGACCTATTGTATGAAGGCCAGATGCGGATATTAAGCAGACAAACCTGTTTAAACCGCACTGAAACTTACGATTCAATGCTTGTAAGGTCTGCTTTCCTTTTATTTTAAAATTACCTATCGCACAGCACGAGGCACGTCATGACGCTGGATAAATACGATCGGATTCTGCTCGATGAGCTGCTGAAAAATGGCCGGGCGTCTTTTGCGCAGCTGGCGAAACTGGTCAATCTGTCCGCGCCCGCCGTGGCCGAGCGGGTCGCCAAGCTTGAGGCAAGCGGAGTGATTACCGGTTACGAGGCGAAGGTCGATCTGTCGAAGGTCGGTTTGCCGATTCAATGCCTGATCGAGTTGCGCATGGGCAGTCACGGCAATCAACAGGCGTACAAGGAGCTGTGGCAGGTCCCTGAACTGATCCAGTGTTACCGGGTGACGGGCGACCCGTGCGTGATCATGAGGGCTGCGGTGGATTCGATGCCGCACTTGGAAGACCTGATCAATCGGATCGCCAGGTTTGGCTTCAGCAAAACCTCAATCGTGCTGTCGACAGCAGTGGAGCGCAGCCTGCCGGCCGATTATCTGACCAGCAACGGCAAGCAGGAACACTAAAAGATCAGAAGCCGCGCTGACGCTTGAGTGTTTCGCCGATCTTGGCGGCGGGGACTTTCTGCAGCGAGCACAGCATCTGGTGGGAGATTGCGGCAATGCCGTGGGTATTGCGCAGTTCGTTGGTCAGATACGCCGTAAGGTTAGCGGCCATTTCCGCATCCGCCATCGCCCGGTGAGCCTTGCCGGTATTGGGCAGGCGCGCGTAGCTGGTCAGCGTGCCAAGCTTGTGATTCGGTGCTCCAGGCATCAGGCGTCGGGCCAGCAGCATCGAACAGGCAAAGCTCTGTTCGCGCTTGCGCTGGATGCGCGACAGTTCGTAGTCCCAGAACTTCTGGTCGAACGAGGCATTGTGCGCGACCAGCGGCGTGGCGCCGACGAAATCTGCCACATCGCCCATCACCCGTTCGGCGCTGGGGGCGGTGCGAATCATGTTGTTGCTGATCCCGGTCAACCCCTCGATAAACGCAGGAATACGCACCCCGGCATTCATCAGGCTCTGAAAGCGCTCGACGATACGCCCCTGCTCCATGATGACCACGGCAATCTCGGTTGCCCGGCAGCTATGGCCCGGGGAGATGCCGGTGGTTTCAAAGTCGATGACTGCAATACGTTCCAACACTGGCCTGACCCTGTAAATTCATTTCAGCAACAACGCGCCTTCGATAGGCACATAACGACTGGCTGCGCGGATCAACGAGTTCGCGGTCAGCCCCGGCACGCCATAGGCCACCGCCTCAACACCATGTTTGCTGATCACGCGTTCGAGCAACATGTCGAAATCGCCATCACCCGATGCCAGCACGACTTCGTCCACTTGCGGTGCGAAATCCATGATATCGATGGTGATGCCGACATCCCAGTCCCCTTTCGCCGAACCGTCGCTGCGCTGGATGTACGGTTTGAGCCTGACGGTAAACCCCAGATTGCGCAGGATCTGCTGGAACTGCTGTTGTTTGCTGTCGCCACGATCGATGGCGTAGGCAAACGCGTGAACAATCTCGCCGCGCTTGCTGATATCCGCCCACAAGGCGGCGTAATTGAAATGACAGCCATGCGCCTGGCGCACGGTGTAATACAGGTTCTGCACGTCGGCGAACACCGCGATCTTCTTCACCGCAATTCCTCATGGCGGGCAACACGCCCACTGGTTACAGCGATCCGGAATGTGAATCGGTGCCCAGTATGCCAGCTTGAGAACGGAATTGAGCTTCAACTATCGTGCGACGCTCCGCGTCGCACGCATTTCTGGACGCTCCACGCCCGATCTTGAATGGGCGGCGCGGCGCAGACCTGTGACGCGGAGCGTCACCCAAGGCATTCCCACGCTGGAGCGTGCGGAACGATAGTTGTCTGTTCTGGAGCGTGAGGAGCGATCACTGCGTCCTCAAACAAACGAATCATCATCAGAAAACATGTCGCCGCCATCGTCAAAGCTGTCATCGGCCGTGTACTGCTGATCCGGCTGTCCCCAACCGCCCTGATCATTGAACGAGCCGGTGTCCTGAGCCTGTGGCGCGTCGTGAATGACCTCGACAATCTCCTGCGGCTGGCTGTGGTGGCTGAACATGCTGCTGATGCCCTCTGCCAGCAGCACACCGCCCGCCACACCGGCCGCGGTCTTCAACGCACCGCCGAGAAAGCCACTGCCCGCAGCCGGGGCAGGCGCGGCGTAACCACCCTGCGGCGCTGCAGGTGCAGGGGCAGGATTGAAACCGGCACCGTCGCGCCAGCCACCACCCGAAGTCTGGCCAGGCTGAGCCTGAGGCGCTCGCGAGGCGCTGCTGCCGAAAATACTCGACAGAAACCCGCCGCTGGCCGGCGCTGACGAAGATTGCCCCCTGGCCTGCTGCAGCTCGGCCTGCAACTGCTGAATCTGCTCGTCGCGTTGTTTCACCTGCTGATTGAGCTGATTGACCGCAGCTTCCTGCACCAGAATCGCCTGCGTCATGTAATACGGCGCAGCGGGCTGGCGAGCCAGATGCTCCTTGATGCGCGCCTCGGCCGCAGCATCTCGCGGAGCGGATGCCGTCTCGGCGTCTTTCAGTTTCGAGAAAAGACCATCAATCAGGGTTTGCTCTTCGCTGTTCATGACCACCTCACTGAGTTGCCACTGGAATTCTTTCCTGCCGCACCGGCAGGACCATGCTCAGAAAATGGGGCCTCATCCACCCGCTTCAATGACATGAAGAAAAAGATAAGAAGATCTCGGCCCACCACCACTGCGCTTGGTTCGGCAAGGGCCATGGGCTAAAGTGTGCGCCTGCTTTTAGCCTGCGATCTATCTCCATGAACCCGTTGAACATCATCCAGGATTCGCTTTATTTCTTTCGGCGTAATCTGGGCAGCATCGCGCTGCTGTGCCTGCCTGTCGTGATCCTTGAAGTGCTGGCCAAACAAGCGCTGGGCAGCGCCATGTCCGCCGACACTTCGCCTGCCTATGCATTGGTGATCGGGCTGTTCTTCTACCCTGTTTATACAGCCGCGCTGATCCTGCTTCTCGACGCACGCAGCCGTGGCGAGGACGTACACACCCGCGATGTACTGGCCATGGCGGTGCGCTTGTGGCCGACCTTCGCCGTGCTGTCGGCCATGAGCACCCTGCTGATCATGTTCGGCCTCTCACTGTTTGTGGTACCCGGCATCTGGGTGATGATCAAACTGGCGTTCAGCGAATACCTGCTGGTTCTGCGCAAACTCACGCCGTTCATGGCCATGCGCGAAAGTATGCAGATGACCACCGGACACTTCACCCGCATTCTGGTGTGCGTACTGAGCGTCTACATTCCCCTGTGGCTGCTTGAGGGCGCCAGCCTGTACCTGTTTCCGGAACCGCAAAGCGCAGCGGTTTCCGTGATCACCGACAGCATCGGCAGCTTCCTGCAACTGCTCACCACCATTGTGACGTTCCGCCTGTTCATGCTGATCAGCGAGCCCGCGCACCGGGCCTGAACCAACAGCTGACGCCAGACGCACCGATTCGGTATGCTAAATACCGAATCCCTCACCGAGCGCCAGGCGCTCCAAGTCGAGCCGATGCCACGTCTACTGCTACGTCTGACCCTGTACAGCCTGCTGCTGGTCGCCGTATTGCTGGTAATGGTTTACCAACTGACGTGGCGCCCTCCAGCTCGCGAGTTACTCCCGGCCAGCTGCAACCCTGCGGTTCAGGCGCCAAAGCTGGTGCCGGGGCAAGCCCTCAAGGTCATGACCTGGAACATCCAGTACCTGGCGGGCAAGCGCTATGTGTTCTGGTACGACATGGCCGACGGCAGCGGCCCGGACGAACGCCCGACGCATGAAGACCTGGCCTACAACCTGGATGAAGTGGCGCGGGTCATCCGTGATGAACAGCCGGATATCGTACTGCTGCAAGGGGTCGACGATGGTGCCAAAAACTCCGATTACGAAGACCAACTGGCATTGATCAAAGAACGTGTGGCGGACCTCTACCCCTGCAGCACGCAGGCGTTCTACTGGAAATCGGAGTTTGTACCCAACCCGCATATCTGGGGCAGCGTCGGCAGAAAACTGGCGACCCTCAGCCGCTTCCACATCGACAGTGCCGAACGCGTGCAACTGCCGGTGCCAGACGCCAATATCATCAGCCGTCAGTTCCAGCCCAAGGATGCCTTGCTGGTCAGCTACCTGCCCCTGCGTGACGGCGGCAAACTGGCCGTCATCAACACCAGCCTGACCACCGCCAGACACACCGGCGACACCGCACAAAAACAGATCGTCGCCACTGAAAAGCAGTTGGACAAACTGGAAAGCGGCGGCACACCGTGGCTGATCGGCGGCGACTTCAACCTGCTGCCGCTGGGCCAATACCAGCGCCTCCCCGAAGAACAGCGCCTCGGCTACGCCGCCGACAGCGAACTGCACGAGCTGTGGGAAAAATACCCGATGATCCCCGACAACGCCGAATCCAGCGGCATAGACCGCGGCAAATGGCTCACGCACTTCCCCAACGACAGCCGCATCAACGGGCCGGACCGGACGGTGGATTACCTGTTTTACAGCCCGAGTTTGAAGCGAGTCAGTGCGCGGGTACGGCGGGACGATACTTTGTTGATCTCTGATCATTTACCGGTGATTGGGCGGTTTTTGTTGCCGGTTTTGCCTTGAGGTAGAAAACGGTATGCAGGTTTCAATATTCTGGCTGGCCACCAAACTTTCGAATGGCGTCCTCACAGCCGACAGTGTCAAAAGAGTTTGAACCGTTTCTGAGCGCGCTCGCCTAATGATTAGCCTGTGGATACTCCCACAGGCTACGTGCCAATACCGGCATACCCAAAGGGTGATCAACGTGGCTAAAGACGACAAGAAAAGTAAAGGCGAAGCCTCGAAAGCCAGCAAGGATCTGAAAGACAAGAAAGCATCACCGGCAAAAAAATCTGAAGCGGCCTCGACGCTTTCCAAGTCTTCCGAAAAGAAAGACAAGAAAAAAGACGCCGAGCCAAAGAAAGCAGCCAAAAAAGCTGATAGCAAGCCAGACAAGGCCAAGAAGTCAGACAAGGCGGAAAAGCCGGCTAAAAAGAAAAAGTGATGTTTGCTGCCTGTCAGGGCATTGTGCCCTGACGTTCACTAGCTCACGGCCCCGCTCGTGAGATAAATGACAAGAACAAGAACGGGAGGGTTTTCCACTTCTAGAGATCAACTCAATGTTGCACGTCCCAGATTTTTTGGAGACGCATTTCATAACCTTGGCTAGGCTAAGTCTCCTCCCTGCTTCAATAGTCTGTACGACGCGCCCTGAAGCGTCTTTGGTAACTGCGATACTTTTGCCTTAATAAGTTTAAATGCAGTCCGAGATAAATATTAATACCAGCAATAAAAGAGTCAAATTAGTTTAATTATAGAATACTATCTAATAAGTGACGAAAAAAGAGCTTAGCAGAATCTGCAGACGTCTTGCTATGAACAGCTGAGTCAGCCCTGCGGAATAGCGATACGGATCGCGTGAACTGCTGTAATCACTCAATAGCTGGAGGCATAAATCCAATTTACTTGAGCCGAATGGCCGCATGATAATATACCTTAGATAAAAGCTTAAGAATAAACTCCAAATTTGGCGGACTGTATAAATCTCAATCATAGAAGCAATTTATGAGCAAGTGTCCGTCGCCGACGTCAGGTGAGCGGGCAAACGCTAGTAAGTTACTAAAAAAGTTTTCTGATCGAAATAGATCAGATTTAAGTTAGATGGTGTCGATTAATATTATCGACCCAAAAGGCAAAAATCGCAGTTCAGCCTATCTTTTAATAGCTGAGCTACGTATAAACCTGATACAAGCTAGTTCAGCAACCGCTGATCTTGCAGCCGCTCCCCCCGGGGGGGGGGGGGGGGGGGGGGGGCATAGATCGAAATCCCGACAAAACGACCATTCTCAACTTCCGGCGCTTTCGGAAAAACATGAGTTGCCAGGCTGGATTTTGGAGGCCAACACGAGTATCTATATCGTCGCAGCCCGATGCTGCTCCAATTTACCCTAGTCAATGCAAAGATCATTAATACGCCGAGCTCGAAAAAGCGCGAACGCCAAGCGTGATCCCAAAATGCATTAGACGAAGAAAGGCAACCACTACTTTTTTGGCATGAAAGCCACGCCGCTGTTGATATTAAGCGGGATTGGTCTATTACCTACGGGGCAAGACCACGAATATGGCAGGCATTACTCAGATCGATCGATTGTTATAAGTAAGGAAGCTTATGCCCGCTATGATGCTGACTATACCGGCGCGAGCTAGTTTCCGGAGCATCAGGATCGTCAAACGATATAATCGGTTGGCACATGTCTGAGCTAAAAAAAGCATAGCGCCCCAGTGTTATCGCAGGGCCGCATCGAAACCTTGAGTACGCGAACGTTCACTTTCTAGCAAAGTTTAAATACCCGAAGCACCCGATAAAAAGCCAGTTTAATCATAAGAAAATACGAGTTGCGAGTTATCGCAAAAACTGCTCAACAGAGCTACGATAAATGCCCTGTCGACCCTTCGAATCATGCAAAAGTAGCTTCCGACAAAAGAGAATGAGAGACTGCAATGTAGAAAACGTTTTGAAAAGGACTACTTAAAAATCTCTTCAGTTAAAAATAAGAAAACTTTAATTATCTGATCGGGCTATATTTCCCACCATCAAGCCAGTAGGGCCTCAAAAATCAATGTTTAATTCAAAATCACTTTAATTAGAGTGAAGTACTCTCAACTAGAGAGATTACGTTGTCTGCCTGTTTTGTTTTACCAATGCGCTCAAAGCTTGTATAAAATATATGCATGAAGCAGCACTACATCAGTAGCATAAGCAAACATTTAGCCTAACAGAAAGCCTCAACTAGCTCTCCGAGCCTAACGCACAACACGCCTAAACTGAAAGAACTGAGCGCAGCCCAAAGCAGGTGCATTCGCTTTTGATTTTTTAGCGGGGAATGGGGTAGACAAAGGAGTATCATATCGCCATCATCCGCAAGCCATGTCGGCCTTATTTTCGGTAAAATGAGATTAATTCTCAAAAACTACCGCATAGATGAAAATGCTCAATGGAGTGCAGCGTGAAAGCCGAAGAAGTTTTTAGTAATACTGAAGGTAAAAAAGGGGAGCTCTCGCATAAGCTTCGTACTGTTTCGGATCTGATTCGTCATATAAAAACTAAAGAACATGACAGCCCTGCAAACTATAGTATTTTTTTAGGTGCAGGGGCTTCCGTTACATCGGGCATTAGAACGGCATCGCAGCTAATAGACGAGTGGGCGAAAGAGCTTTACGAACGTTTCAACGATGGTGAGACAGTCGAAAGTGCAGAGATGGCTAGAAAGTTTTTTGAGAGCAGACATTCAAGCTGGTACAGCCCTGACAACCCGTACTCTTCGCTATTTGAAAAAAAATTCGATTTACCAACTCAACGCAGGCGCTTTGTAGAGCAGGAGGTTGATAGTAAGTTTCCGTCTATCGGGTATGCATACCTAACATCATTAGTAGATAAGAACTACTTTAACACGATTTTTACAACCAACTTTGACGACCTAGTCAATGAAGCTTTCTATTTATTTTCAAATGCTCGCCCCATTGTATGCGCACACGACTCGTCAATCCACTCTATCAGCATCACATCTAAGCGACCAAAAGTCGTAAAACTACATGGCGACTACTTGTTTGACGATATAAAAAGCACCCTAAGAGAAACCGAGTCACTTGAACAAAACACCAAAGAAAAGTTTGTTGAATTCTGCAAAGAATACGGATTAATTATAGTTGGTTACTCTGGGAGTGATCGTTCAATAATGGACGTCTTGGAGTTCTTAGCTCGTCAAGAAAATTATCTAAAAAATGGAATCTACTGGTGCCTGCGACGAACGGACAATGTATGCCATGCTCTTAAAAACCTAATATGGAAGGATAAGGTTTATCCAGTACTAATTGATGGATTTGACGAGTTATTCGCAGAGATTCACGCACAGACAGTAGTAGGGGAGTTAAAACTAAACTCAAATAAAAAACAGTCTAAACTGTATCAAACAGTGCAAAACATAGTAAATGATAGCTTTGGACTTTCTAAAAATACGATTATCGAACAAGAAATACTATCTATAAAAGATGATGGTGACTCAAAAGATATCTCGGAATTTGTTAAACAGATGTCGGTAGCAAATGAATCTTCAAAGCTAGGCATGAGAGATGTAAGGAATCTGCTCGAAATAGATACTTTAATTGAGAGCTTCGACTTACAGAAAGCTGAAGAAATATGCAGCATGTACTATGAAGCCACTACTAACCCAGAAGACAGAAAAGTATATATTGAAAAATATATCGACATCTACGAGCGACTTGGCCTAGATTACAAAGTAAGTCTATGGTGCGACAAGCTCATAGAAACCGACCCTAATAATATCCAATACCATCTAAAAAAAGCTCGATCTATTGAGCACTTGGCTGACCGGGTGGAATATTTAACTGGCATACTGGAATCCTTTACATATAGCACTGCTCTTTTAAACACTACTGCATCCGCTTTAATTCGTCGAATTCGAGAGGAAGGAGCGGACTCAGTAAAAAAACACAGTGAAGCTTTATCTACCTATTTGGATAGAAGCCTTGCGATAGATCCAAGCCTTGATAATTCGGCTTGGAGCTTTCGAATGGAGTTTTTACGGCTAACTCACTTCATAATTAATGATCCAAAAAAGAAGAAGGAGATAGCAGGCACAATAGCTGAACATGTAAAACTTGCTCGGACACGCAACCCTGAACATCCACAGACACTTGAATTAGCAGAACAACAGCTAGACATAGCTTGTGAAAAAGATGATCTTCAAAAACTAATTAACTTTTTATTTGAGCTTGCAAAAAAGAGCTCAACCTCAAATCAAAAAAAGGTTAATGCTGTCATAGCCAAATCTTTTGGACACGTCTACGAAATTGAAGACAATGAAACTTTAAAGATCGAACTAAAACGTTTTATAGAAGAATACCTAGATGCGAAAGATAAGGGCTTTTCGGTATCATATGCTAGAATTCGTTACTGGCTAAGCATCGGAAAAGATTTAGAAATCGCAAATCAAGATTTTAAAACATTGTTAGGAAAAAAACACTTAGGATCACAGATAGGTGCAATCTTAAAGCTACCCATGGAATTCGATCAAACGACGCTAGATATTCTAGAAAAAAAACTAGAATCCGAAAAACATGTTTTATTAAATAGTTATTATTTTGAAACTCTTAGTGAAATCTATATTTTAAAATCTGATTACTCTACTGCTGAGCAGCATCTTGAAGCAGCTTATCGAGAAGGAATACCATTAACATCATACATAGCGAGCAAAACTTACATCTTATTGCTGGCCGAAAAATACTCGCAAGTTTTGACCTTGGCAACACGTTATGAAACTCAATTAGCTAGTGCAGACACTGAAACTATCCAGATTAATATACAGTTCGCAGCTAAAAAATGTGGTAGTAGGACCTATAGCGAAGTCACTCTCCGTAATCTTAGCGCATTGAGTTCTTCTTACGAGGTGAAAATATGTGCATTTTCATTATTGGGTCAATACAACGATGCCAAGCGCATCATAAAGAAAAAACTAGAAATGGATCCAGGGCTGATTTTTAAATACAATAAATGGCCAGCACTTGATAAAGAGTGCTACCTAAATGAGACATGTCAGGAGAATACGGCTACCGGATGAGCAAGTTAATGCCAGTAAAAGCCCGCAATATCTAAAACCTCATAAGTTTATTTCCTCTCAACTTAAAAAAGGCGCTTCTCAAAAAGTAGCGCCACTTACTTAAAACCAACAGCCTATTTATTGAAATATAAAACTAAAATTATTTTCTTGCATATCACTATACTGCCACTATGCAGACGCCCTAAAATTATGCTATACATGCTTGCAGCATAGATAATGACATCGAATCTAATAATAAGATATAAGACCTAAAGAACAAGAACACAATTTTAGCAGAGATCATATTACCTACCACATCTTGACTTCAACAGACTTCAAGCTTGCCATACTTGATAAGCTGGCCTAACATCTAGTCAAAGCCAGACTTTATAAAGCGCACAAATTTCGGACAGCATTAACTTGACCACCGGCGCTTATTATGCGCCCAACCAACCTTCAATATAAGAACACCGCAGATTATTACCGTAAACATTGCTGATCGAAAGAAAGAAATCCAATCGTTCAGCATAGATTATTTCAAGCAGCTCAGAAACTATACCAACAAAGGTTTCATAATACTGCGGATGCGGGCCATAGGAAATCAAAAATATCAACAACCTGACTGAAATCAACTTTGATCTTTAAAAAACCTTTCGTGCGCTTTTAAATTACTGTTAATTATCGTACGACTCGCTCCTCTGCTTCTGTTAAAATTTTAGATTTTTTATTTATATCAAGAGCTCGATCAGTTTGTGTGAGACATCGCCTGCCCTGCGTCACCACACCAATTTTATTACTTTAAATAACGGCTTGCCAAACTGTATTAGGCAGTAATAACAGCTCAATTTTACCGGCTGCCAAAGCTTGACGGCTGTGGCAGTTATACCTTAAGCCTTTCGATGCATTGGTTTACAAGTTTTTGCTCCTCGGCCTCACGCCCCCCGCGGCTTCACCCGCGCCGTAGCCTCCGCCACCAACGGATCATCCGGCCAATAATGCTTCGGATACCGTCCCTTCAAATCCTTCTTCACCTCAATGTAGGTAGACCGCCAAAAGTTAGCCAGGTCCTGCGTCACCTGCACCGGACGGCGCGCCGGAGACAGCAGGTGCAGTTTCAGCACCTGCCGCCCATTGGCGATGCGTGGGGTGTCAGATAACCCAAACAACTCTTGCAGCCGCACCGACAGAATCGGCGGCTGTTCACTGTAGTCGATACGGATATTCGAGCCAGACGGCACCTGGATGGTCTGCGGAGCCTGCGCTTCCAGTTGTTGCGGCATTGGCCACGGGAGGAGGTTGCGCAGGATGGAGGACAGGTCGAGCTGGCTGAAATGGCTGAGCCGGGTGACTTTGCCCAGATAGGGCATCAGCCAGTTTTCGAGTGTCGCCAGCAGTTGCGCGTCACTCAGGTCGGGCCATTCGCTTGCTGCACTTTTGTCGATGTCCAGGTTGCGTAGCAGCGCGACACGCGCCTGCCACTGGCGCAGTTCGGGTGTCCACGGCAGCAGTTCCAGGCCTTTGCGACGCACCAGCGCCAGCAATGCCTGGCTGCGGGCTGCGTCATCGAGGCCGGTCAGCGGTTCGCGGCTGATAATAAGCTCGCCCGCCTTGCGCTGCCGTTCTGCGCGGAACACGCCTTCGCGCTCATCCCAGTCTATCTGGTCCACGGTGATGACCTGCTCGGCCAGCACAGAGTCGAACAGCGCTGGATCGAATTCGGCAGCGAGGTAGATGCGTTCCTCGCGCTGACCCTGACGGCTGCCTAAATCTGCGATGACCAGCCAAGGCTGCTTCATCAGTGCGTCGGCCTCGGCGAAAAGTGCCGCGCGACGGTTGGCCAAGCGATATTCAGCACCGCCGGGGCGACGTTGTTGTGCCACGCGATCCGGGTAGGCCAGTGCCAGCAGAGCGCCCAGCCAGCGGGAGTGGTCCGGATCGCTGACCGGGCTGCTCGCCGCGCCGCGCAGATACCCGCGATATTGCCGCGACAGT
Source organism: Pseudomonas syringae group sp. 243L2 (assembly GCF_032587875.1). Lineage (NCBI taxonomy): Bacteria > Pseudomonadati > Pseudomonadota > Gammaproteobacteria > Pseudomonadales > Pseudomonadaceae > Pseudomonas > Pseudomonas syringae group sp. 243L2. The sequence goes on along the minus strand of NZ_JAWHPL010000019.1, from coordinate 223,271 downwards.
TGTCTGGCCCGCTGTACCCCGCCTTGTGCGCCGCGCGCCGCGCGTTCGGTGCCGGCCAGCAGGGTCAGGCGGCTGTGCAGGTCCGCGCCAGCGCCGCGCAAGATATCGCGCTCGCCCAGCAAAGCCGCCACGTCGCACGCCAGTTCGCCCAGCCCCAGCGCATGGCCGCGCAACAGCAGGTGCGCGATGCGCGGATGGGCCGGCAGCTCGGCCATCGCCTGACCGTGGGACGTCAGCGCTGGCGGTTGGCCCGGCTGATTGCTCAGCGCCTCAAGCTGCACCAGCAAATCCTGCGCCTGTGAATAAGCCGCCGCTGGCGGGACATCGAGCCAAGCCAGTTGCGCAGGCATGACGCCCCAGCGCGCCAGTTGCAGCGCAAGCCCGGCGAGATCCGCCTGAAGAATTTCTGCCGCGCCGTAGGCGGCCAGTTGATCGTGTTGCGCTTCTGACCACAGCCGATAACACACACCCGGCTCCAGCCGCCCTGCCCGCCCGGCACGCTGGGTGGCGCTGGCACGGGAGATACGCTGGGTTTCCAGACGCGTCATGCCGCTGCCCGGATCGAAACGCGGCACCCGCGCCAACCCGGCATCGATCACCACACGCACGCCATCGATGGTCAGGCTGGTCTCTGCGATATTGGTCGCCAGCACCACTTTGCGCGTGCCCTTGGGCGCCGGCTCGATAGCAGCGCGTTGCGCATTCAGATCAAGCTCGCCATGCAAAGGGCAAAGCAGGATGTCGGCGCGTTCGCCCAGCGCTTCTGCCAGTTGCTGGTTGACCCGACGAATCTCGGCCTGCCCCGGCAGAAATACCAGCAGACTGCCGGGCTCGCTGCCCAGCGCATCCAGTACCGTCTGCACGACACGCGGCTCGATGAATTCACCCGGCTGAAAAGGACGCCCCCACTGCATCGTCACCGGAAACATCCGCCCGTCGCTGCGCACTACCGGCGCATCGTCCAGCAACGCCGCCAGTCGCTCGCCTTCCAGCGTGGCCGACATCAGCAGAATCTTCAGCGGCTGATCGTCACGAAACAGCTCACGACCATTGAGGGTCAGGGCCAATGCCAGATCGGCGTCCAGACTGCGCTCGTGAAACTCGTCGAAAATCAGCAGCCCCACACCTTCCAGCGCAGGGTCGTCCTGCAAACGACGCGTGAGAATCCCCTCAGTCACCACTTCAATACGCGTCTTCGGGCCGACCCGACTTTCCAGACGGATTCGATAACCCACCGTCTCGCCGACCTTCTCGCCCAGCTCACTGGCCAACCGTTCGGCGGCTGCTCTCGCGGCCAGTCGCCGAGGCTCCAGCATCAGAATGGTCTGCCCGGCCAGCCAGGTTTCCTCAAGCAGCGCGAGCGGCACACGCGTGGTCTTGCCCGCGCCGGGAGGGGCTTCGAGTACGGCTTCATGGCGCGTGGTCAGGGCCTGGCGCAGGGCTGGCAGGACGGCATCGATGGGTAACGAGATCATGGGGGCTCCCTGAGAGATGCGGGGAGTATACCGGGGTGGGGTTGGGGAATCAGGCGGCGTGTTTTAGCTGAACGGCAGTCGCCAGAAAGACTGCCGCAAGCATGCCTCACGCCGAAAAATCAGACCTGGACCTCGTCGCCATTCTCATTAATAAGGCCATTGTCGTATTTCTTGCGCAATTCTGGGTCGGACAAAATCTTGAACGCATTTGAAATCACTTTGAAACGCTCAGTCGCCTCCGCCACGTTGCCCGCGTTTTTATCAGGATGGTTCTTCAACGCGGCTTTCTTGTAGGCCATTTTGACTGCGGAGAGGTCTGCCGTCATGTCCGAGAGTCCCAGGTGCTCGTACAACAGCTTGACGGGTGGCTTGGTGGGGCCGGAATCGCCCACCTTCGAGGAAGCGTCAGCGGCTGGTGTGTTGTGGGGCCGTTGCGTTGACGGCCGCTCAGCACCTGCATTGGGCTTTGCTTTCGGTGGCGGCGGTGTGCTGTTGGCCTGCGGGCGAGTGCGTGGAGGCGTTTGCGGATGTGCTTGCTGTTGGGCGCTTTCAGGTCTCCAGGATGGGCCCGGTGTGGGTCGTCGTACGCGATCGGTGTTCGACTGACGAATCTCGTTGATCAACTGGTCAGCGATGTCGTTCATCAGCTTGTTCAGCTTCAGGTTGCTGGAGAAGAACGCGTGGTGCGCCTCACAGTTATCCTTGCCCTGCGCGGGTTCAAGCTTGGCCATCGCGTCGGTCAGCTTCTTGCCCAGAGAGAACAACATCTTGCCCTGGCTGTCGCTGACGCCCAAAAAGCTCATCACGTTATGCATCGACTTGTCGCGCTCCCAGACAACGCTGGTCACGTCGAAGGCAGCTCGCGCCAGATTGAATCGGCCTCCGCCTTCGTGAGTCTCGACATTGGTCACCGGTTCCTTGCCGCGCAATGCGTCCAGGATTACCGCGAGGCCTTTCTGCTGACGCTCGTTGAGCCGGCCTTTCTGCTCCAGCAATGAGCTGTTGACCTGCAACGCCACTTTGCCAGCGATATGGCTAACGACGTTCATCGCGCGGTCTATCGTTGGCCTTGTCGAATCGCTGAGCGCTACACGCGCCAACGAAGATGCAATGCTGGTGAGGTTGATCATATGCGTCCCCGGAAACTCATTGTCGTCTTGGTGGCAAGCAACGGGATCTGGTTCCACGGGCGAGTCAATATTCGATGCAGGGCTCGGGTATAAGGCTCACGGCGTTCCGTTTCGGCCGTGCAAGCGGTAGCCGGGACGTTCGCTCAGTCGTTCGTAATAGGCCTTCACTGCCGGGAAGTCTGAATGACTTAACGGGGTTTCAAACCAGCGATTTACTGAAAGGCCCATCGGGATGTCTGCCAGCGAAAACTCGCTGCCGCTAACGTACGCCCCGGTAGCATCAAGCTGTCGATCCAGGATCGCCATGTGTCGGGTCCATTGAAGGCATCCGGCAGCCAGCGCGTCAGGGTCTTGATGGGCGACGCTGTGCCTGACCAGCGACATGAAGGCATAACCCCAGGATTTGTTGAGATCTGTGGCCTGCCAGTCGATCCATTGATCCACTCTGGCTCTGGCTATTGCGTGCGCTGGATAGAGATGCACGGCGTTGCTGCGGTTCGCCAGGTACCTGATGATCGTGTTCGACTCCCACAGAACGAAGCCATCATCCTCAATGACTGGAACCATCGCATTAGGGTTGAGTGCCATGAATTCAGGCGTGTTGGTTTCCCTGAAACCAGAGCCCCAGTCCTGCCGTTTGAACGGGATGTCCAACTCTGCACAGGTCCAGAGCACTTTGCGGACATTGATCGATGAGGCTTTGCCCAGTATCTGTAGCATTCCATCTCCTTATGGTTAGCCCGCCTTGGCCGCCATCGCAAAAATCGAATCACCCACGATTATTTGTAAAGTCATTCACGTCCATCGGTACCAATTTTTTATTAAATGAATACTCACCGCCGAGTTCATAAAATTTCGCTTTGGTGTAAACATAGATTTTCTTGCTGGTCGCGAACATAAATGTGTCGGAAGACGCCATATCAGCAAATCGCTCAGCGCCAGAGGTATGCAGAAAGACGAGATCATTGCCTACCACCCCCAGCAGGCCTTGACCCCAATTATCATACTTTAAAAAATCTTCTAACTCTCTATGCCCCGCACATTCAGAAATACCGTGTTCAGGACAATCAACAGGAATCAACGGACGAAAATCGTATAAATCAATGTCGCCAATACTCAAACCGCCGACGAACATCTCGTTGCCGCTCATAGAGACACTAAGACTGCGCCACTTTTTGTCATCGCCCAAAGGAAAAACCACCGAAAAAAGATGTGGATCTGCGCCCTTTATCTTTCGTCCCTCATAGTAAACAGAAATATCGTCTTTGGCGTAATAGGCAAGCTGATCAGTCTGCCAGTCAGCAATCCCCTGAAGGCTGCCCTCCAGCGGCTTGAAGGAAGGCGAGTAATGTGCCACCAGGTTAAGCTCGCGCGTCTCGATCGAGTTGATCTGACCTTGTTTTGATAACAGGCATGAAAACGAAAAATTACTAATCGCTCCTGAGGCATCACCGGCGCCAGTAATACAGGGTTTCTCCCTATAACGTACTTGGTTCATCCAATAGACGTCGTCATCAAGCACCACGTAATGGGCAGAAAGGGTACGAAGATCCGAAGAACACTTTCGTGTCTTCTTTTTTGAATTATCAATGGTCCCGTCTCCATTAAAGCGCCCGCTAACAACCTCCTCGCATACGACATTGATATGATCATTACCCATATCACCGGGCAGAGCTTCATATACGGCATGGCCAACAAAACCCAGCACTGCCAGCCCTCCCGCGATCATCGACAGTCTACGACCCGGTCTCACATACATCTCCTTATGTTTAGTGCTGCTGGAGGCTGACAGACGTGTTTCGCCTCATTATTCATGACAAGCATGTTATGACGAAGAGCGTTACAAAATGCGTCCCCACGCAGAGTGTGGGACGAGCGACTGCATTCAGCCCGCCTTGGCCGCCATCGCCGTTACTTCCACGCGCATACCTTCAACCGCCAGCGATGCCACGCCCACTGCTGCGCGCACTGGCCACGGTTTTTTGAAGAAGCGTTTGTACACTTCGTTGAAGGCGGCGCGATCGGCCATGTCGGTCAGGTAGATGGTCAGGTGCATGACCCGGTCCATCGAGCTGCCGGCGCGTTCGAGGGCGTCTTTCAGGGCACGCAGGGTGCATTCGCTCTGCTCGGTGATGCCGCCCAGTTCCAGGCTACCGTCGGGATGAGTAGGGATCTGGGTGCTGACCAGCACGCCGTTGAAGTCGGCGACGTCCGACGAGATGGAGTCCGCATCGGGATCGGGGGTGAAGATGATGTCTGCGTTTGCCATAAGATCTCTGCTTTGCAAAGGACGGAAAACGCCAAGCCTACGCGAGCGTCAGTTAGGGGTCGAGTCGCGGGCTATGTCGCGGAAAGTTGAAATGCGCCGCGTTGCTCTACAGAATCGCGCCCGGACCCGGCCGTGCTGCCGGACGCTTGTGCTGAAAGGGGTTGCCGTTGAACGAACAGAGATTGTCCATGCGCCTGGAGCGTGTGGCGACGCACGTACCCACCGGTGCGCGGCTGGCTGATATCGGCTCGGATCACGGTTATCTGCCGGTGGCGCTGCTGAACCGTGGTGCCATCTCGGCGGCGGTGGCTGGCGAGGTGGCGTTGACGCCGTTCCACGCAGCCGAACGTACGGTGCGCGAGAATGAACTGGAGCAACAGGTTAGCGTGCGTCTGGCCGATGGTCTGGCGGCGATTGAGGCGGAAGACGGGATAACAGCGGTCAGCATGTGCGGCATGGGTGGCGAGACGATCCGCGACATCCTTGAACGTGGCAAGGCGCGCCTGAGCGGTCAGGAACGCTTGATCCTGCAACCCAATGGCGGCGAGCAGCCGTTGCGGCTTTGGCTGATGGAGCATGACTACCGCATCGTCAGCGAAGAGGTGCTGCGGGAAAACCGTTTCGACTACGAAATCATCGTCGCCGAGCGCACCGGGCCCGTTAAATACAACGCCGAGGAGCTGTATTTCGGCCCGCTGCAGATGCAGGCGCGCAGCCCGGCATTTCTGCTCAAGTGGCAGCGTTTATTGGGCAAAAAACAGAAAACGCTGAACAACTTCGAAAGGGCACAGAAAGGCGTGAGCGAAGAAAAATGGCAGGAGGTTGCGCAGCAGATTCGCTGGATTAGCGCATTGCTGGCCTGAAAATCGAACTCGTGCACGAACTTGCTCTCAAATCCGCATGATCCACAGTTCAGGCTTTATGGCGCCTTCATCTGGTGGCGTCAAAGTTGCAATGTGACGCGGAGCGTCACGAACTGCATTCCCACGCGGAGCGTGAGGAACGAGAGGTCTCCGGGACATTACTTCTCGTGACCATGCCCGGCGCAAGGCAAATCAGCCGGGCGCGCCTTGTTTATCTCGCGCCAATGCTCTGCGTGAGGAACGAGAGGTGTTCGGGAGAACGCTTCTGGCCACCATGCTCGTCGCAATGCAATCAGCCCAGCGCGTCTTCTACATAACCATCGACGGGAGCAACACGACCATGTATTCAGACGTACTTTCCTGGGGCCACGGACCTCGTCTGTTCGAAGTCTTCCTTGAGCCAACCTGCCCCTTTTCGGTCAAGGCCTTCTTCAAGCTCGATGAGCTGCTGGCTCAGGCCGGAGAAGACAGGATCACGGTCAAAATCCGCCTGCAATCGCAGCCCTGGCACATGTTTTCGGGCGTTATCGTGCACTGCATTCTGGCGGCTGCGACGCTGGAAGGCGGAAAGGAAAGTGCCAAGGCCGTCATGACAGCGGTTGCCTCGCACCGTGAAGAGTTCGAGTTTGAACACCACGCAAGCGGCCCGAACATGGACGCGACGCCCAACGACATCATCGCGCGTATCGAGCGTTACAGCGGCCTTGCGCTGGCTGACGCATTCGCCAATCCCGAGCTTGAGCACGCTGTGAAATGGCATGCTAAATACGCCCGCCAGAACGGCATACACGTCTCGCCGACCTTCATGATCGACGGTCTTGTGCAGCCGGGCTTGAGCAGTGGCGACCCAGTATCGAAGTGGGTCACGGAGATAGGCTGAGAGGCGAGCTCAATCCAGCGCGTCGATCCGCTCATTGATCCACTCGCGGCTCCGCGCCAGAGCCTTGCGCGCCAAGGTAGTCGGGAAGTGGATGAAGCCGTGCGGCGACTCGGGCATGAGGTGCATTTCAACCTCTGCCGAGTCGGCCCAGCGCTCGGCCATTTGCAGTGTGTCATCCAGCAGAGGGTCGATCTCCCCGACGAACATCAGTGCAGGCGGCAAGTCAGTCAAGCCGCCATACAAAGGCGATAGTGGCGGCTCGCGGCGTTTATCGTCGCTTCGGTCGGGGGTAAGCAAACGCATTGCACCGACCATGCCCGGCCCGTCCAGCACCAGCGTCTCCGGCCCTGCGGTACGCACGCTCTTGGTGCCCGTCAGGTCATAGACGCCGTAGTACAGGACCGTACCCACTATCCGCTCGAGCAGATCAGGTCGGCTTTTCAATTTCAGAAGCGTGGCTGCGGCAAGATGCCCGCCAGCTGATTCGCCGACGACAATAACTGGCAGACCGGCGAACTCGTCGCACTCGTTTCCCAACAGCCAGCAGGCGGCAGAAAAGCAATCTTCCATCAGGCCTTCAATGGGGGTTGTCACCGCCAGCCGGTAATCGACAGAAACCACTGCCACATTGCAGGCGTTGACCATGCCGACGTTGAGCTCATCGTTCATCTGGGCGTTGCCAATCACCCATCCGCCACCGTGGATGTCGAACACCACGCCCTTGGGTTTGCCTTTGGGACGGATGATGCGCACGGGGACCGGTACGTTATCCGTGCTGACCGTTCTTTTTTCAATCCGCAGCCCATGCCCTCCCGGTTTGAAAGCGCTGCCAATCTGAGCCGCACGCAATAACGCCTGAATCAACCGGGGTGTAACACGATTGCGAATCTGGAAACGCGGCATTCGCGCGAGGGTTTTATTAAACCGTCGCACTTCTGACAACTCCTGCTCACTGCAAGGCCAAGGCTGTTTTTTGTCCAATTTCTGCTCTCTTGTCAGGCTGACGTGTGCGGGGGCCGACAAAGCGCTTGCCCCCACCTGTACCTGAGAGACTCTTAGTCGTAGAACGGTTCAACGGATGCCCGACTGCCCACGAAAAAACTGTCCGCGACCAGCCGCAACGGTTGCAGGTCCAGGTCACTGGCCTTGTTGCCGATCAACTGTTGGAAGTGTCGATACACCGCCGCGTACTCGCCTTCCTCCGAAACCGTCTGGCGCACGCCATCGATACTCAACAGTGCGCCGCCGTTATCCAGGCGCAAGGTGCCTTCGGCGCAACGAATCTCGATGCTCCAGAGTTCGTCATGACCGTGATCGAAGTCGAACTCGGCATGAATATCGAGGTGGCGCGTGTCGGACATCTTGATAGAAGCGGCAATTGGCGACTGGCAGTTGCTCGGCACGCGCAGTTCGGCAGATTCGACGAACAATGGAAGTGGCAGCAGGTGAGTCACTATCGACAGGGCGTTGATGCCTGGATCGAACACACCCAGGCCACCGGGCTGCCAGATCCACGCCTGCCCAGGGTGCCATTTGCGCACATCTTCCTTCCAGTCGATCTGGACACTTTGCAGAGTACGGGTGGACAACCACTCACGCGCCGCTTCGATACCCTGCGCGTAACGCGAATGCCAGGCAAACAGACCGCTGACGCCCTGCTCCGACACGTGCGCCACCAACGCCATCGCCTCACCCAGCGTCGCACATGGCGGTTTCTCGACCAGCACGTGTTTGCCTGCCGCCAACGCCTCTTGCACCAGGGCAAACCGACCTTGCGGGGGCGTACAGAACGCAATAGCGTCAACCTGCACTCCACTCTCGAGCAACTCACCCAGCGACTTGAAGTTCTCCACCCCGGCACACGGCTGCCCTTGCGTAGCGACAGCCACCAGCTCAAATGCGGGGTTGGCATGGATGGCAGGGACGTGTTGATCCTGCGCAATCTTGCCGTAGCCCACCAGACCGAGACGAATCGGTTGCATACATGACTCCTGAGTTTTTGTAATTATCGTGGGCACAGTAAACCAGATGTTAATAGTGGGCGGTAAGGGGCATCGGCGCGGGAACTGTTTTCCTCCCACGGCTGCGATTCTGCAGTTCGGTCAACTGCACTCTCGCAGAACCACGCCATCACTCAATAGTCTTAGCCTTGCAGCCATTGCCTTGTATAGTTGCCCTCTTCATCTCAGGAGCTTTCCATGCGCATTCCTTCTCGCTTGATCGGTGGCGTTCTGGTCGCCACGTTGCTGACTCAGATTTCTGCCTGCGGCAGTATTTTCTATCCTGACCGTCGCGGTCAGATTGATGGCAAGGTTGACCCGGCCATTGCGGCGCTGGATGCTTTTGCGCTGCTGTTCTATATCGTTCCCGGGGTGATTGCGTTTGCAGTGGACTTCGCGACGGGCGCGATCTATTACGCGCCCGGCGAGCATGCGCAGATCGATCCGCAGAAGCTGCAAAAGGCGATCAAGGCTGACGGCAGCGTCGACAACACCAAGCTGCAAGCCATCATTGAAACCGAGCTGGGCCGTTCCCTGCCACTGAACGACCCACGCCTGATTCAGCACAAAGGCAGCGTGGAACAACTGGCAGCCTTGGGCCTGGTCCCGGCAGCCTGATATCGATACGGTTCAAGGAAGCGTCATGAGCACCACTGCCGAACATTCCCGACTGCTGCGCCTGGCGACGCGGGCCTCGCTGGCGGTTGCCGTGACGCTGATCCTGGCCAAGGGCGTTGCCTGGTGGCTCAGTGGTTCAGTGAGCCTGTTGGCCGGCCTTACCGATTCGCTGCTTGATGGCGCGGCCTCGTTCCTCAATCTGCTGGCGGTGCATTACGCGTTGCGCCCAGCCGATGAGGATCATCGCTATGGTCATGGCAAGGCGGAAGCGCTGTCGGGTATGGCGCAAGCGCTGTTCATCACCGTCAGTGGCGTGCTGATCGCTGTTCAGGCGGTCGAACGCATCCAGAACCCGGAGCCGCTGGGCGCGCCGCTGTTGGGCATGGTGGTGATGGTGATTTCCATCGCACTGACGCTTGCACTGCTCACCTTGCAATACCGGGTGATCAAGGCGACAGGCTCGGCGGCTATCCGTGCCGACTCACTGCACTACCGTTCCGACTTGCTGCTGAACGCCAGTATTCTGGTGGCGCTGACCCTTGCGTATTTCGGCTGGCAACAGCTGGATGCGTATTTTGGTCTGGGCATCGCGCTGTACATCTTGTGGAGCGCTTTGCAGATCGCCCGCGAAACAGTATCGGTGTTGATGGATGAAGAATTGCCCGCCGATGTCAGCACGCGCATGCTGGCGCTGGCGTGCGACGTGCCGGGCGTGCTTGGGGCGCATGATCTGCGTACACGGATTTCCGGCAATCACTGGTTTGTGCAGCTACATCTGGAGTTGCCGGGCACACTGACCCTGTCGGTCGCCCATGCGCTCTGCGACAAGGTCGCCGACGCTATTCACGAGCAATTCCCGAAGGCCGAAGTGCTGGTGCACGCCGACCCTCAGGAAGTCGTCAAGCAGGCCAATACCTGATCAGCGTCAATTGGCGCTGACGTTGTAGCCACGCCCTGCCAGACAGTCGCCCATCGAGCGACGATAGGCATCCACCAAGTCCGGCGGCGGCTGGCCGCTGACATTGGCCGGGTCGAAGCCGCTCTGCTGCGCAGCCTGCAAGTAGCACTGATAGTGATCAAGCTCGACCTGTTGCGGGCTCTGGCCATTGGCAGGGTAGGCAACCGGGTCGTAGCCATTGACCTGCTGTCCAGCAGGGGCCTGATACACCGCCTCGTTCTGCGGCGGGTTGACCACTACGTAGTCCTGACTGTCAGGCTGGTAGGCATAATAAGTACCGGCTGCCAGAAACAGCAGACTGCTGCCGATCCACACTTCCTGCGAGTAGGACGGTAGTCTGCTGACACGTACCCCGTAAGGCGGTGTCACCACGACATAACGCGGGCCTTGCGGGCGATACCAGTAACCACCCGAGTAGTAATAGTCCTGACCACGATAGGGAATACGCGAGTAGCCACCCGGTACGCGATCTATCGCATAGCCAGGCCGATATTGCGGGCCTGGCCCCCAGCCATTGCCACGCCCGTCGGGACGCCCTTCCCAACGGTCATTGGGGCGACCGTTACCGGCCTGCCAGTTGCGGTTGTTGCCGCGCGGGATGTCCTGATAGTAGCCCTGACGCGGCTGCTGGGTTTGCCACACCTCTCCAGGACCACCCTGGATCGGCAGGTTGTTCTGGCTTTGGCGCAACTGCTGGCGCTGCTGGTTTTGCTGCTGCTGAATCTGACGCTGCTGATCACGTTGTTGCTGGTCGATCTGCTGTTGCTGCTGGCGCTCGACATTGCGTTGCTGGATCTGCTGTTGCTGGATCTGCTGCTGTTGCTGGCGCTCAACCTGACGCTGCTGGTTCTGCTGTTCCTGAATCTGGCGTTGCTGATTGATCTGCTGCTGGTTGATCTGTTGTTGCTGCTGACGCTCGACCTGGCGCTGCTGATTCTGCTGCTGTTGGATCTGACGCTGCTGATTATTCTGTTCCTGGAAGCGCTGCTGTTGTTGCTGACGCTGCTGCCCGTTTTCGCCAGAGCTGTTGTACAACTGATTGCGCGGCGAATCATCACGTTCGTCGGCCAATGCCTGAGCGCTGATGCTCAGACACAACAGACTTACACCCGCAAACTGCCAGATGCCAGATTTCATGCTTTCCTCACTAGAGCGCGGTTTGACGTCATTAAGACTGTTTAAGCGTAGCGCCGTTCTGCGCACTTTATCAGCAGACAAAGAAAAGGGGACCAAATGGCCCCCTTGAGATACTTCGCCCTGGCGCAACGCTTTTGACGTTGGCTCACCTCATGCCGTCTTCTGGACAGTATGTAGCCCGGGGGCCTGGCACACCCTGTTGGGTGGGAGGCCGCGACTGGCCTGATTCGGCGAGTCGCGCTGGACGCTGTGTCCGGGCAGTGATTCTGGTTAAAAGAATAGGCCTGAGGCTAAGGCAGAGGATTGCTAATATTGCGGATTAAAACATTACTTGCGCAATTTTTGACTTCAGATGAATAATCCAGCGCAATTGAATTGATAAAGGGGTGCATCGTGAGCAAGCTCGACAGATACGACCTGAGCATTTTGGCTGAATTGCAACGTGACGCACGCATATCCAACCAGGAATTGGCCGAACGCATCGGTCTGTCACCCTCACCCTGCTCGCGCCGGGTCAAGCAACTGGAGGACGACGGTTACATCGTGCGCCAGGTGGCCCTGCTGGATCGCAAGAAACTTGGCCTGAACCTCACCGCCTACGTGCTGATCGGCATGGACCGGCATACGCCCGAGCGATTCGAGAATTTCGAGCAGCAAATCCGTAACCTGCCTCAGGTTCTGGAATGCAGCCTGGTGACCGGCATGGACGCAGACTACCAACTGAAAGTGGTAGTGCCGGACATGGATCACTACCAGAAACTGCTACTGGGCCATCTGACGCGGATCGAGGGCGTGACCAGCGTCAAGTCCAGCTTTGTGCTCAATCAGGTACTGGCCAGCACCGAAATGCCGCTGACCCACTTGCGAAACTGAGCCCGCTCGACCTCACAGCTTTGCGGCGACTTCCCGGTATTGGCCCTGATCCAGGCCATCCAGCGTCCAGTCGCCAATTCTGACCCGCACCAGCCGCAGGGTCGGCAACCCGACGGCAGCAGTCATGCGCCGCACCTGCCGATTACGCCCTTCCTTGATCACCAGTTCCAGCCAGCTGGTCGGCACGCTCTTGCGAAAGCGCACAGGCGGGTTGCGCGGCCACAGTTGCGGTTCATCGAGCTGCCGCGCCTCGGCGGGCAAGGTCGGGCCGTCGTTGAGCTGGACACCGTCGCGCAACTGCTGCAACTGCTCATCGGTCGGCTCACCCTCGACCTGCACCCAGTAGGTCTTGGCCAGTTTGTGTTTCGGGTCGGCGATGCGCGCCTGCAACTGGCCGTCGTTGGTCAGCAGCAACAAGCCTTCACTGTCGCGATCCAGTCGTCCGGCCGGATAAATGCCGGGGATCTTGATGAAGTCCTTGAGCGTGGCGCGCCCTCCTTCGTCACTGAATTGAGTCAGCACATCGAATGGCTTGTTGAAGAGGAACAGCTTCGGCTCGGCCGGTGGCGCTTTGGCGACACGCCGGGCAGCGCCTGCCGGGTTGGAGGCAGGACGGCGGGAAACGGGGCGTTGGGTGCGGGACATGGGAATTAGGCAATCAAAAAACAGAAAGGGCCACTTTAGTGGCCCTTTGTGCAAATACCAATCTATTAACGGAATGCTATTAACGGAATGGCGGCTCGTCGAAGCTGCGCAGTTTGCGCGAGTGCAGCGAGTTCAGCTCGGTGCGCAGCAGGTCCAGCGCGGCGATACCGATCTTCAGGTGCTGGCTGACCGCACGTTCGTAGAACGCATTGGCCGAACCCGGCAGCTTGATTTCACTGTGCAACGGCTTGTCGGATACGCACAGCAACGTGCCGTAAGGCACACGCAAGCGATACCCTTGAGCGGCGATGGTGCCACTTTCCATGTCGACCGCCACGGCACGCGACAGGTTGATCAATGGACGTTCCTGAGCCCAGCGCAGCTCCCAGTTACGGTCGTCATAGGTCAACACCGTGCCGGTGCGCAGGCGCTTCTTGAGCTCTTCGCCGCGTTCGCCGGTGATCTGCGCCGCCGATTCCTGTAAAGCCAATTGCACTTCGGCGAGCGCCGGAATCGGGATATGCGGCGGCAACACGCGGTCGAGAATACCGTCGCGACGCATATAGGCGTGGGCCAGTACGTAATCGCCGATGGTCTGCGACTGACGCAGGCCGCCGCAGTGACCAATCATCAGCCAGCAATGCGGACGCAGGACTGCCAGGTGATCAGTGATGTTCTTGGCGTTGGACGGGCCGACGCCGATGTTGACCAGGGTCACGCCATGGCCGTCTTCGGCGATCAGGTGGTACGCAGGCATCTGATAGCGGTGCCAGACCACGCTGGCGACGATGGCCTGGGCTTCATCCAGGCTCATGCTCTTGTCGACCACCACATTGCCCGGTAGAACCATACGCACGAAACGCGGGTCTTCGCGGAGTTTTTCCAGCCCGTGCAGGATGAACTGGTCGACATAGCGGTGGTAGTTGGTCAGCAGAATCCACGGCTGCACATGACGCCAGTCGCTGCCGGTGTAATGCACCAGACGGCGTAGCGAGAAATCCACCCGCGCGGCATCGAACAGCGCCAGTGGCAGCGGGTCGACATTGGCCCAGTCATAAAGGCCGTCGGCAATACCATCGGTGGCAGCCGACAGGTCGGTGCTGGGGAATACCCGCGCCAGCGCCGCTGCGGTAACGCCAGTGCCGGCCAGCTCATCGCCCTGCTCGACCACGTAAGGATAAGGAATGCTCTGCTCGCTCATGCCGACTTCGACCGTCACGGTGAAATCTTTCATCAGCGGGACAAGTTGTTCGAGCAGGTACTTCTTGAAGGCCTTGGGCTGCGTGACGGTAACGCTGTAAGTGCCCGGCAGCTGCACCTTGGCGTAGGCACGAGTGGTTACCGGCACTTCGCCCTTGCATTGGTAGACCAGGCGCAGTTCCGGGTAGCTGAATTGCGCTCGCTCCTCGGCAGTGGGCTCGACGCGGTCTTTCAAATAGCGCTTGAGCGCCTGGCTCAGCGCGCTGGTCGCGCGCTCATGCAGCTCGGCGAGCCGCTCTACGGCCTGCTCGGCGGTGTCGACAACAACAAAGGCTTGGGTCACGATTCATGTCCTGTCTGATCTTGCAGACGTGCATCGTAACGGGTTCGCGTGCTCATGCCACCTGTGGCGAGGACCTGAGCAGCAATGTTTCGACATCGACACCACGCGGCAATGTGCCATACACCCGCCCGCCAGAGGCTATCCGCCCCGCGATAAAGCCATCGCTGACAGCGGCATTGCCCGCTTCCAGCAATAGCTTGCCCTGCAAGGCGACGGCAATGTCCTCGGTCAGTTGGCGGGCGCGGTACTGAATATCGCTCGTGTCCTGAAACGCACCTTTCAATGCAGCTATATGCGCCGCCAGATGCCGATCGCCGTGCCCGTCGCCCAGTTCGTCGAACAGCGCATCGAGCGCGCCTGGTTCTTTGGACAGGGTTCGCAGCACATCCAGGCATTGCACATTGCCCGAGCCTTCCCACGTGGAGTTGACCGGGGCTTCGCGGTAAAGCCGGGGCAGAATGCTGTCCTCGACATAACCGGCACCGCCCAGGCATTCGGCGGCTTCGTTGATCATGGCCGGAGCCCGCTTGCAGATCCAGTATTTACCCACCGCCGTGACCAGACGGACAAAGCGTTTTTCGTGATCATCATCGAGATGATCCAGCGCACGGCCCATGCGCAGGGTCAGGGCCAGCGCGGCCTCGCTTTCCAGCGCCAGGTCCGCCAGAACGTTCTGCATCAACGGTTGCTCGGCGAGCACCCTGCCACTGACCGCACGATGCGCGCAATGATGCGTGGCCTGCGTCAGCGCCTGACGCATCAAGGCGCTGGAGCCAATCATGCAGTCGAAACGGGTCATGGCGACCATTTCAATGATGGTCGGTACGCCGCGCCCTTCCTCACCGATCATCCACGCCAGCGCGCCGCGAAACTCGACTTCGCTCGATGCGTTGGACCAGTTGCCGAGCTTGTTTTTCAGGCGCTGGATATAGAACTCGTTGCGGGTGTCGTCCGGTCGGTGGCGCGGCAGTAGAAAACAGCTGAGGCCCTTATCGGTCTGCGCCAGGGTCAGAAACGCGTCGCACATCGGTGCCGAGCAGAACCACTTGTGTCCGACCAGCTCATAAGCCTGGCCGGGGCCACCTGCGCCTACCGGGAACGCGCGCGTGGTGTTGGCGCGCACGTCGGTGCCGCCCTGTTTTTCGGTCATGGCCATGCCGATGGTTGCGCCACGCTTGTGCGCAATGCCCACGTTACGTGGGTCGTACTCAGTCGACAGCACCTTGGGCAGCCACATTTCAGCCAGATCCGGTTGCAGCCTGAGCGCAGGAACACTGGCGAACGTCATGGTCAGCGGGCAGCCGCTGCCCGGTTCTGCCTGCGTATGCAGATAGCTCATGGCAGCGCGCGCCACATGAGCACCGGGTTGCGGATCGGTCCATGGCAACGACGGGATGCCATGCTCGATGGCCGTGCTCATCAACTGGTGGTACGCCGGGTGAAATTCGATCAGATCGATGCGGTGCCCGTAACGGTCATGGCTGGCGAATGCAGGCTTGTTCTGATTGGCCAGAAAGCCCGCCTCCATCAGCGGGCCGCCTGCAAGGGCACCGTAAGCGTCTATGCGCGGTTGCGCCCAGCCTGCACCGAAGCGGCTGCTCCACTCCTGAAGCGGCACGTCGATACGGTAGAGGTTCGCCCCGTCCAGCGGTGGCGGTTGATTGGTGACTTCGTGGGTTTCGGCGAATTGATTCAGGTTCATGAGTCATCTCCTGCCTGTGTGCACGCGCAACATGCAGACAGTGAATCACGCGCCCGACACTTGCAAAAGTGCCGTAGCCGCCGAAATCTCGGCGCTTTTACCTGATGCGCGTATCAAATGACGCTTTATATACCCCACTGAGCCTTGAGTTCTGGGGCTCTGCGCACTGCGCCAGGTACAACCATCAGCATCGGGACATTCAAGGTAAAGCAACTGCCCTTGCCTGGCTCGGAACGATGACTCAGCTCGCCACCCTGCAACTCGACCAGTTTCCGGCAAATCGCCAGACCGATGCCCAGCCCGCCGTATTCGCGGGTCATGGAGCCGTCGACCTGAAAGAAGTGTTGATACAGTTGGGCTTCGTCCAGTCGGCTGAAACCGATGCCGCTGTCCATCACTTCAACCCGCAGGTACATGCGCTCCAGATCCTGCGGGTGCCCGCTGAAGCGCACTTGCACCGCGCCCTTACGGGTGAATTTGATCGCGTTGTCCACCAGGCACTCGATGCACTGGTAGAGCTTGTCGATGTCGCCACGCAGGTACGGCGGCAGCTTATCGTCCAGATCGAGCGTCAAAATCAGCCCCTTGGACTGAGCCGCGCCCAGGAAGCGATTGCGTAGCCTGTCGGTGAGGTCTTCGGGCGAAAAGGCATTGCAGTCGGCATACAGCACACCGGCTTGAAGTTCGGTGAGGGTCAGAATGCCGTTGATCATGCTCATCATGTCCCGCGCGGAACTGGCAGCCGTTTGCTGATACATCTCCAGTTCGTCATCCATATCGAGTGTCTGCATCACTTCCAGCGAGCCGATCACGCCGTTCATCGGCGTGCGCAGCTCATGGGTAAGCGTGGCAAGGAACTCATCTTTCAGCCGGTTGCTGTTGGCCAGTTGCTGGTTGAGACGCTCCAGATCCTGACCTGCCGCCAGCAGCGTTCGCGCCTGCTGGCACCGGGCATGGTTGATACGGTCGGCAAGCGCCATGGAAAGGAATGCCATTTCCAGCACCGTGCCGATGTGCGAGGCGTACATGGTCAGGAAGGTGTTGGGCAAATAGCCCAGCAGCATCAGCCCGAAGATCAACCCGCTGACCATGAAGACAGACCAGGCCAGCACAAAATAGCGCCCTACCCGCTCGCCTTTCATGATGGCGACAATGCCCGCCAGGTAGATCGTCACGGCCCCTGTCATGACCAGCTGAGTGGCCCCGCGCAGGGCTGGCCCGTAACCCAGGAACAAGGCCATGCCCATCACCAGCACAGCAGCGCCGATGACTATCAGCAGCAAGCGGTCCAGCCAGCGCGCCAACTGTGCCGTACCCAGAAAACTGCGCGAAAACTGGCACGCGAACAGCGTGGCCAGCGCCATCAGAAAGGGCGTCGACGCATTTGCCCACCAGGGGCTGTCAGGCCACAGGTATTCAATGGCAACCCCGTTGATCGACATCTGGTAAAGCCCGAACGAGGCGACATACAGCAGGTAGTACAGGTAATCCACCTCACGGACGCTGAGGTAGATGAACAGGTTGTAGACCAGCATGCCCAGCAGCACGCCGTAGATCAGCCCGAAGACGTAAACCTTGGTGGGCTGCGCCTCGAGGTAGGCGTGAGTAGACCAGAGATTGAGCGGAGCCTGAACCGACCCTTCGCTGCGTATGCGCATATACAAGGTTCGCGTCTGACCCGCTGGCAGGTCCAGCTGGAAAAGGTAGTTGTTCTGAGCGAACTGACGGCTGGAGAACGGCAACATGTCGCCGGTCTGCCAGACCCGCCCGGGATTCCCGTCGGCATCCGGGACATAGAAATCAACGTGGTCCATTGGCGGATAGGCCAGTTCCAGCAACCAGTCGTTATGGATGCTGGCGTCTATCGGGCGATAGGTCAGCTCGACTTTCAGCCAGAAGGCGGAACGCGAATACCCGGCGTTGAAGGTCCCGGCAGGCACGGACTGAAAGGCACCGGCGTGAGCGGCGGCGCTGACGCTTTCAATGGTCGCATCGCCGGTCGGGTCTTCGAATACCTGAATGGCACGACCCAACGGCAGAAAACGAGTGTTTTCATCAAACTCGACTGCATGACTCTGCAACGGCAGCCAAAGAGCCAGAATGATCAACAGATAGCGCATTGAAGCCCCAAGGTAGGTCGTCGCGTTCAATCCATCCATTGATTACGACGTCCCGCAATTTTCTGTCCTTGAAACAGGCTAATGATTCAAACAGACCATTGAACGTAGGGATGACCTGGCTGGCATCGGTATAAAAAACGATGCAAACCGTCGGTAATCGGTCTGACCACACAAGCATAGCCGCTAATAGCGTAAAGACAGTATCGCGATAAAAATCAAGGCAATAGCTCTACATCGGCTATTTCAGGCCAAACATGAGTATTTTTTGCAGGTTTGTCGAATCTGCGACAGTCGCCGACGGACCATCACCAGCAAGAAAAACCTGGCACCCCGAGCGGCCCGCGAAAGGTTTAGTGATAAGCTCGCGCACCATGAATATCTATAGCTCCCGCCCCGTTGTCCTTTGCCTCTCCGGCCACGACCCTAGTGGCGGTGCCGGTATGCAGGCCGATATAGAAGCCCTGCTCGCCCAGGGCTGTCACGCCGCTCCGGCGATTACTGCGCTCACCGTGCAAGACACTGTAGATGTCAGTGATTTTCGCGTGCTCGATCGCGAATGGGTCATGGCACAGGCCAATGCCGTCCTCAACGATTCGAACGTAGCCGCCGTCAAGCTGGGCATGCTCGGTTCGCTGGAGATGGTCGACACGGTCGTCGACCTGCTTCTTGCTCACCCGCATTTGCCAATGGTCTGCGACCCGGTGCTGCGTGCTGGCGGCGGCGGACGGCTGGGCAAGGACGAAGTTGGCTACGCCATGCGCGAACGGCTGCTGCCTTTGTCGACCATCGCCACCCCCAATCTTCCGGAAGCACGCATTCTTGCCGAGCTGCCTGAGGGTACTGCGGACGAGTGCGCCGACAAGCTACTGCTGTTTTGTGAATACCTGTTAATCACTGGCGGTCATGGTGACGAACAGCAAATCCATAATCGTCTTTATGTGCGTGGCGGCCAGACCCACACTTTCATTTGCGAACGTCTACCCGGCAGCTACCACGGTTCAGGCTGCACACTGGCCAGCGCACTGGCCGGGCGTATTGCCCAGGGAGAAGAACTGGTCAGCGCGGTAAGATCGGCGCTGGACTACACCTGGCGAACGCTCAGGGACGCCGAACAGCTGGGCCGCGGGCAATTTGTGCCTCGTCGGTTGCCGCTGGATTTTTGCTCGTAACACATCGCCATGAGGCTCGATTCATGAAACTACGTGGCCTGTATGCCATTACCGACAGTCAGTTGCTGTCCGGCAAATTTCTCTCGTACGTCGAAGCTGCGCTGGATGGCGGCGTGACGCTGCTGCAATACCGCGACAAGACCAGTGACGAGTCCCGCCGTCTGCGCGAAGCGACCGAGCTGCTCAAACTCTGCGAACGCTACAAGACGCGGCTGATCATCAACGACGACGCCGAACTGGCGGCGCGTCTGGGCGTGGGTGTGCATTTGGGCCAGACCGACGGCTCGTTGCCGGATGCGCGTGCCCTGCTGGGGCACAAGGCGATTGTCGGTGCCACCTGTCACGGCAGCCTGGAACTGGCCGAGCAGGCAAAGGCAGATGGCGCGACGTACGTAGCATTTGGCAGGTTCTTCAACTCCCTGACCAAGCCCGGCGCCCCTGCAGTACCGCTGGACCTGATTGCTCAGGTGCGTGCCAGGGTTCACTTGCCGATTGCCGTGATCGGCGGCATCACCCTGGAGAACGCCCCGCAACTGGTCGAACATGGAGCAGATTTGCTCGCTGTGGTACACGGCCTGTTCGGCGCTGAAAACGCCCAGGAAGTCACTCGCCGGGCAAAAGCCTTCATGGCGTTGTTGTAAAGCAGAATTGCTGTGGGAGTGACCGGGGCGGCGATCCGCATTGCTCGCGAAGGCGATGGCTCAAAATGCTCTGTTTTCGGGGCCTGCACCGCCCCCTTCGCGAGCAAGCTCGCTCCCACGAGTACGTGGATCCTTCTTCATTTGATATAGTGCGCGTTCCTGCGCCTTCTCTGGCTCATGCCAACCAATAAAGCAGCCCACCCTGAAGCTGCCCGCCTCGGCTGACCCCAGCGTAGACACGAATTCCCCGTTTCAAAGCAGAGACCCGATCATGTCCCGTTCCGAAACACTGTTCGCCAACGCCCAAAAACACATCCCCGGTGGCGTCAACTCGCCGGTTCGTGCTTTCAAAAGCGTGGGTGGCACGCCGCTGTTCTTCAAGCACGCTGCGGGCGCTTACGTGACTGACGAAGACGACAAACGCTATGTTGATTACGTTGGCTCCTGGGGGCCGATGATTCTTGGCCATAGCCACCCGGAAGTGCTCGATGCCGTGCGCAGCCAGCTGGAACACGGCCTGTCTTACGGCGCACCGACGGCCATGGAAACCGAAATGGCCGATCTGGTCTGCGCACTGGTGCCGTCCATGGAAATGGTCCGCATGGTGAGCTCCGGCACCGAAGCGACCATGAGCGCGATCCGTCTGGCCCGAGGCTTTACCGGCCGCGACAGCATCATCAAGTTCGAGGGCTGCTACCACGGTCACTCCGACAGCCTGCTGGTCAAGGCCGGCTCTGGTGCCCTTACCCTGGGCGTACCCAGTTCGCCTGGCGTACCGGCAGCGTTTGCGAAACACACTCTGACCGTGCCCTTCAACAACCTCGACGCCGTGCGTGACCTGTTGGCTGAAGTGGGTCAGGAAGTGGCGTGCATCATCGTCGAGCCCGTTGCTGGCAACATGAACTGCGTGCCGCCTGCGCCTGGCTACCTGCAAGGTCTGCGCGACCTGTGCGACGAGCACGGCGTGGTGCTGATTTTCGATGAAGTGATGACCGGTTTCCGCGTAGCCCTCGGTGGCGCACAGGCTTACTACGGCGTGACGCCCGACCTGAGCACCTTTGGCAAGATCATCGGTGGCGGTATGCCGGTCGGCTGCTTTGGCGGCAAACGCGAAATCATGTCGCACATCGCACCGCTTGGTCCGGTCTATCAGGCGGGCACCCTGTCGGGTAACCCGTTGGCGATGGCCGCTGGCCTGACTACCCTGCGCCTGATCAGCCGCCCGGGCTTTCACGATGAATTGAGCGACTACACCCGTCGCCTGCTTGAAGGCCTGCAACAGCGCGCCGATGCAGCAGGCATTGCGTTCGTGACAACCCAGGCGGGTGGCATGTTCGGCCTGTACTTCAGTGAAGCGCGTGAAATCGTAACGTTTGAAGACGTGATGACCAGCGATGCCGAGCGTTTCAAACGTTTCTTCCACTTGATGCTGGAGGGCGGCGTGTACCTCGCGCCGAGCGCATTCGAAGCCGGCTTCACCTCCATCGCCCACGGCGATGCCGAGTTGAAACTGACACTCGATGCCGCGGAAAAAGCGTTTGCTGCGCTGAAATAAGCTCGTCAGACTCACCCGCGCCGGTGTGTCATTGAACCGGCGCGAGTGATGCCTGTGAATGAAACGGAACGCTAAGTACGTATTTTGCTTCTACAATGCAGTGCGGATGCTGCAAACACAGGTCACTGGAAGTGTTGTTTCAGGTAATGCCTCCCCTAAAGAAGGGCGCTTTCAACGCCGTGCAGCAGAAAATCCGTAAAGACTTTGTAAGGTTGGCTCTGCTTATTTCATAATGCGCAGCCAGCACGTTTAGCTGGTCGGGCATGCCCGCACCTTTTTCAGAGGTAAGTCGACTCCCATGAACCGCACCGGCCGCACCCTTGTATTGGGCTGCCTGTTGCTTGTCTATCCCCTGCTGGCGACTGCTGGCGGCAACTCGTTGTTAATCCCGGCGATGGGTCGTTGCACCCTCAATACCCAGCCAGAGAACCTGCCCGCTGCGCTTGAAGCGTGCCAGCAGGCCGCCAAGGGTGGGGATGCGCAGGCGCAGTACGAGTTGGGTGAGTTCTATTACGAGGGCAGAAATGCACCTCGCGATTTGCCGCAGGCGCTGAATTACTTCGAGCAGGCCTCATTGCAGGGGCATGCCCAGGCGCAGTATCAACTGGGCTTGATGTTCAGCCGTGGTGAAGGGGTGCAGGCCAATAACATTCAGGCGTATATCGTGCTGAAGATGGCCGCAGTCAATGGCTCGGAAGAAGCGCTGGATGCCGCCGACGAGGTATCGGCAAAGATGCAGCGCGACGAACTGGAAGTTGCCACCCAGGTACTGGGGCAGATCTTCCGCAAATACCTGCTTGAACTGCAGACCGCCGAAGGGCGCAGCCCCTTCTCTCCGCTGCCCTGACCAGCAATAGCTCAGGGCACTTGCGATTCAGAGTTACTTTTCCGGCATCGGCATGGGAAACGGCATTACGTTGCTGCTGCCGCGCGCTTCGCTGATCTTCGGCACGCCCATGCGCTCGACTTCGTCGATGCGCACAATCGAATGCATTGGTACGAAACTGCGCACCACGCCTTCGAACTGAGCCTTGAGCTTCTCTTCGCTCGGGTCCACCACAACCGTCGTGCGTTCGCCGAAAACGAATTCTTCAACTTCCAGAAAGCCCCACAGATCACTTTGATAGATCTGCTTGGCGTACATCTCGAACACCTGTCCCTGGTTGAGGAAAATCACCTTGTAGATTGGAGCTTCGCGTTTGGTCATAACGGGCGGGTAACGATCGGAGATGAAAAAGGGGCACGGACTATAGCATGTCCATCGGACAGCCAACGCTAGGAACCCAAGCCCTTCATCCTTATAATGCTCGGTTCACTGATACGGTTGATGATCACGCATGGCCAAGAAGCTTTATATCGAAACCCACGGTTGCCAGATGAACGAGTACGACAGCTCGCGCATGGTCGATCTGCTGGGCGAACATCAGGCCCTGGAAGTCACCGCTCGCGCGGAAGACGCCGACGTGATCCTGCTCAATACCTGCTCGATTCGCGAGCGCGCCCAGGACCGGGTGTACTCCCAGCTTGGCCGCTGGCGTGAATTGAAGCTGGCCAATCCCGAGATGGTGATCGCTGTCGGTGGCTGCGTAGCCAGCCAGGAAGGCGCAGCCATTCGTGATCGCGCGCCCTATGTGGACGTGGTGTTCGGCCCCCAGACCCTGCACCGCCTGCCGGAAATGATCGACGCAGCGCGTATCACCCGCTTGCCGCAGGTCGACGTCTCGTTCCCGGAAATCGAAAAATTCGACCACTTGCCCGAGCCTCGCGTCGATGGCCCGAGCGCTTATGTATCGGTGATGGAAGGCTGCAGCAAATACTGCACGTTCTGCGTGGTGCCCTATACACGTGGCGAGGAAGTCAGCCGGCCGTTTGACGATGTGCTGAGCGAAGTCATCCACCTCGCCGAAAACGGCGTGCGTGAAGTCACCCTGCTGGGGCAGAACGTCAACGGTTATCGCGGCACTACCCACGACGGGCGGGTTGCAGATCTGGCGGACCTGATCCGCGTGGTCGCCGCCGTCGATGGCATCGACCGAATTCGCTACACCACCTCGCACCCGCTGGAGTTTTCCGACAGCCTGATTCAGGCCCATGCGGAGGTGCCGGAGCTGGTCAAACACCTGCACTTGCCGGTGCAGTCGGGTTCCGACCGCATTCTGGCGGCCATGAAGCGCAACCACACCACGCTGGAATACAAGTCCCGCTTGCGCAAGCTCAGGGCGGCCGTGCCGGGCATCAGTATCAGTTCCGACTTCATCGTTGGCTTCCCCGGCGAGACCGAAAAAGATTTCGACAACACCATGAAGCTGATTGAAGACGTGGGTTTCGACTTCTCGTTCTCGTTCGTCTACAGCCCGCGCCCGGGTACGCCTGCCGCAGATCTGAAAGACGACACGCCAGAAGCGCTCAAGAAAGAGCGCCTGGCCGCGCTGCAACACCGCCTGAACCAGCAGGGTTTCGAGATCAGCCGGCAGATGGTGGGCAGCATCCAGCGCATTCTGGTAACCGACTATTCGAAGAAAGACCCTGGCGAACTGCAGGGCCGCACCGAGAACAACCGGATTGTGAATTTTCGCTGCAACAATCCGAAACTGATCGGGCAGTTTGCCAACGTACACATTGATGATGCGCAGCCTCACTCTCTGCGTGGCTCGCTGCTACAGTAAACCTTGAATGTCGCCGCAGAAACGAATCGCCGAATGAATTCGGTTCTGCGCGGTCCCTACCATTGAGCACGGTGAATCCCTGGCGCGGCCTTTAACAAGGCAAAGCTTTCACACAACCAGCGCCAGGGGTATTCTTCAATACATCTCAATTGCCGCCGGACGGCCATTAAACGACCTTGAACGCACCCATAGAACCTCATCGCTTCACCCTCGAGCCTTTCGAGGCCCATCGTTTCGCCAACCTGTGCGGGCAACTCGACGAGCACTTGCGCCTGATCGAGCAACGCCTGGACATCGAGATCCGCAATCGCGGCAATCAATTCGAGCTTATTGGCGATTCAAAACAAAATCACTCCGCCGAGAATCTTCTGCGCCGCCTGTACCGGGAAACCAAGGGTACCGAGCTGACGCCGGACATGGTCCACCTGTTCCTTCAGGAATCAGGCGTGGACGGCCTCGACAACCAACCTGCCGCCGAAGTCGGCGTCTCGCTGCGCACCAAAAAGGGCATGATTCGCCCGCGCGGCCTGAATCAGCAGCGTTACGTCAAGGAAGTCCTCAGCAACGACATCAACTTCGGCATCGGCCCTGCGGGTACTGGCAAGACGTACCTGGCGGTTGCCTGCGCAGTCGATGCGCTGGAACGCGAGCAGATTCGTCGCATCCTGCTGGTGCGTCCGGCGGTCGAAGCGGGCGAGAAACTGGGCTTCTTGCCCGGCGATCTGGCCCAGAAGATCGACCCGTACCTGCGCCCGCTGTATGACGCGCTGTACGAGATGCTCGGTTTCGAATACGTCGCCAAGCTGATCGAGAAGCAGGTCATTGAAGTGGCACCGCTGGCTTACATGCGCGGACGTACCCTTAATAACAGCTTCATCATTCTCGACGAAAGTCAGAACACCACTGTCGAGCAGATGAAGATGTTCCTGACCCGTATCGGCTTCGGCTCTACCGCCGTGATCACCGGCGACATCACCCAGGTCGACCTGCCCAAGGGCACCCGGTCGGGGCTGACGCATGTCATTGATGTGCTCAAGGACGTGCCGGGCATCAGCTTCACGCATTTCAAACCCAAGGATGTGGTTCGCCACCCGCTGGTGCAGCGCATTGTCGAGGCCTATGAGCGTTTCGATGATCAGCTCAGCGACGGTTCGTCGGGCAACAACAGTTACCCACGGGACAAGAACCGCGATGCTTGAGCTGGACCTGCAGATTGCAAGCGAAACAAGCGCTCCCGATGAAGCCCGATTCCGCCTCTGGTGTGAAATGGGCCTGCGCCAGCGCAGTGCCGATTCCGAGCTGACCATCCGCCTCGTCGACGAAAACGAAGGGCGCGAGCTCAATCACACCTGGCGACATAAAAATTACGCTACAAATGTGCTTTCATTCCCGGCGGATGTTCCAGACGACATGCTGGACATCCCGTTGCTGGGCGACCTGGTCATCTGCGTCCCGGTGGTCAACCGTGAAGCTGCTGAACAAGGCAAGTCCGTCGACGCGCACTGGGCACATATGGTCATTCATGGCTGCCTTCATCTGCTGGGTTACGACCACATCGATGATGAAGAAGCCGAAGAAATGGAAGCACTGGAACGAACGTTGCTTGAGGAGCTGGGCTACCCCGACCCTTACGCAGAAGATGAAAGTGCCGAGCACCCCCATTCAGACACACCAAGCAAGGACCACGAGTAAGGGCTATGAGCGAAGACCGATCGAGCAACGGGCAAAAGTCATGGTTGGGTAAACTGACCCAGGCCTTTGTCCATGAGCCGAAAAACCGCCAGGAGCTGCTTGAGCTGCTGCGCGAAGCCCACCAGAACAAACTGCTGGACAGCGAAGCGCTGGCCATCGTCGAGGGCGCCATTCAAGTGGCTGACCTGCAAGTGCGCGACATCATGGTGCCGCGCTCGCAGATGATCAGCATCAAGGCGACCCAGACACCCCGTGAGTTCCTGCCTGCGGTCATCGATGCTGCGCACTCGCGCTACCCGGTGATCGGCGAGAGCCACGATGACGTACTCGGCGTGCTGCTGGCCAAGGATCTGCTGCCTCTGATCCTTAAAGCCGACGGCGACAGCGACGACGTCAAGAAGCTGCTGCGTCCCGCTACGTTCGTGCCCGAATCCAAGCGCCTCAACGTGCTGTTGCGCGAGTTTCGCGCCAACCACAATCACATGGCCATCGTCATTGACGAATACGGTGGTGTGGCAGGTTTGGTGACTATCGAAGACGTGCTGGAACAGATCGTCGGCGATATCGAAGATGAGCATGACGTCGAGGAAGACAGCTATATCAAGCCACTGCCCAGCGGTGACTTCCTGGTCAAGGCCCTCACGCCGGTCGAGAATTTCAACGAATTCTTCGACAGTGCGTTCTCCGATGACGAGTTCGACACCGTGGGCGGTCTGGTGATGAATGCCTTCGGCCATCTGCCCAAGCGCAACGAAATCACTGAAATCGGTGCGTATCGTTTCCGCATCCTGAGCGCTGACAGCCGTCGCATTCATTTGCTGCGCGTGACTCCCATTTCACGTCCGTAACCACTTGATGCTGTTTTAAGGAATCTACATGCGCTGGATAACCCGCCCCGGCTGGCCCGGTAACCTGCTGGCCCTGGCGGCTGGCGGGCTCACGACCCTGGCCCTGGCGCCCTTCGACTTCTGGCCGCTGGTGCTGGTGTCGGTGGCCCTCTTCTATCTGGGGCTGCGCGAGCTGAATCCGCGCCAGGCGCTGGCTCGTGGCTGGTGTTACGGCTTTGGCCTGTACGGCGCGGGCACCAGTTGGATCTACGTCAGCATCCATACCTACGGTGGTGCTTCGGTACTGCTGGCCGGGCTGTTGATGCTGCTGTTCATCGCTGCCATTGCCCTGTTTTTCGCCCTGCCCGCCTGGGTCTGGGCGCGCTGGCTACGTCGCAACGAGGCGCCGCTGGCCGATGCACTGGCGTTTGCAGCACTATGGCTGTGGCAGGAGGCATTTCGCGGCTGGTTCCTTACCGGCTTCCCGTGGCTTTATTCCGGTTACAGCCAGCTTGACGGACCACTTGCCGGGCTCGCCCCGGTCGGTGGTGTATGGCTAATCTCGTTCTTGCTGGGCCTGACTGCCGCACTGTTGTGCAACCTGCACCGCTTGCGGGCACGCAAATCGTTCCTGGCGACGGGTGTGGTGCTGTTGCTGGCACCCTGGATCGCAGGCCTGGCACTCAAGGACCATGCCTGGACATCACCGTCCGGCCCGCCGCTGAAAGTCGCGGCGATGCAGGGCAACATTGAACAAAGCATGAAGTGGGACCCGCAAAAGCTCAATGATCAGCTCGCGCTGTACCGGGACATGACCTTCCGTTCACAGCAGGCGGACCTGATCGTCTGGCCGGAAACCGCCGTGCCGGTACTCAAGGAAAGCGCAGAAGGCTATCTGGCGATGATGGGCAAGTTCGCTTCGGACCGCGGCGCAGCGCTGATCACCGGCGTGCCAGTGCGTGAGCCGACCGGGCGCGGCGAGTATCGCTATTACAACGGCATCACGGTTACCGGCCAAGGCGATGGCACCTACTACAAGCAAAAGCTCGTGCCGTTCGGTGAGTACGTGCCGCTGCAGGACCTGTTGCGCGGGTTGATTTCCTTCTTCGACCTGCCGATGTCGGACTTCGCCCGCGGCCCGAACGACCAGGCGCTGTTGCAGGCCAAGGGTTACCACATCGCGCCGTTCATCTGCTACGAAGTGGTTTATCCAGAGTTCGCCGCAGGCCTGTCGGCGCAAAGCGACTTGTTGCTGACGGTCAGCAATGACACCTGGTTCGGTACCTCGATCGGTCCGCTGCAACACTTGCAGATGGCCCAGATGCGCGCCCTTGAAGCGGGCCGCTGGATGATCCGCGCCACCAACAACGGCGTGACCGCGCTGATCGACCCGTTTGGCAGGATTACGGTACAGATTCCGCAGTTCGAACGCGGCGTGTTGTACGGCGAAGTGGTACCGATGCACGAACTCACGCCCTACCTGCGCTGGCGCTCATGGCCACTGGCAATTGTCTGCCTGCTGCTGTTCGGCTGGGCATTGATGGCAGCACGGATTGCCAAAACCGTCTGAGTGCACGAAGCCGGTATCGCCTGCTTTCAGGCGATACCGGCTAAAGAGTCAGTGGCTGGGCGGATAAATCCACGGATAAACCAGCAAGCCTGCCGCTTCATTAAGCAACACGCCGCTTTGCGTGAACACACGACTTTCAGGCAGCCAGCCTCCAAAGGGGCGAGCGTTGTCGACACCAAGAAAGCCGACCGGCGCACTCACCACGGTAAAACCAGCCTTCTCGAAACTCCAGCGCGCTCGTTGCATATGCCAGGCTTGCGTGACCAGCACCACGCGCTTGATGCCTAGCGGTTGAAGAACCGCAGCGGTCATTGTCGCGTTTTCCCATGTCGTTCGGCTCAGCCCTTCCTGCCAGCGTGCCGTCACACCAAAATCATCGTGCAGCGACTGCGCCATGATCGACGCCTCGCTGGGCGGCTGATCAAAGTGCAAGCCGCCGGTGGTCAGTATTGGCAGTCCGGACGTTTTCGACAACCGCGCCGCCAGACGCAATCGCTCCAGCCCCAGACCAGTCGGTGTATCTGTGCCCCACGTCGGAGAATTGCGCTCACGGCCATTGCCCAGTACCACGATGGCGTCCGCCTGCTGCGCCAGTGTCGCCCATTGCTGCTGCGGCAAGGGCGGGACCTGCTCAATTTTACGGGCAGCGAACTCTACCGCCACCGGCAGACTCATCAGCCACAACCCACCAAGACCGAAGGCAAAAAATGCCGTTGCCAGGCGCGGACGGGAACGACGCAACCACCAGCCAAGAATGAGCAGAACAAACAGGACACCGGGCGGCAAAAGGAGGGTTTTGAGCAGGTAGCGCAAAGGCATCGGGACATCTCCAAGGATGTCCGCAGCCTAGAATGTTTGAAGCCAGGCGACAACGCCTGAAGTAGGCAGGTCCTACCTGCGCGTAGAGAAGATAATTCAAATGCCTAACTATGACGGCCCAACCGCGCCGAAGATTTGCCCCGTCGCCTGTCTTTCAGCCAAATGATAGTGGCTGATGCTCTGGACGGCCTGCCGAGCTCTGGCTGGAAGAACAGGCGATCCCTGACAGAGACGTCTGCGGCCCCCAAACCTTTTTCCAGATAGGCTTCGATCAGCTGGAGTTCGGCACTGCTCAAGCCCTTGAGTTCAAGCTCGGCTGGCGTCTCGTTTCGGAGCCGGACCGAGGTACTCGCCGTCTCGAGCGCAAGCCCGAGGCGGTCGATCAGACGCTCATACAGTTCGGACAGGCTTACTACATGCTGCAACTCGGTCATCCGCTCACCTCATCGAAGATAATCATCACCCTCGAAATTGAGCTTAGCGCTGCTGTACAAACCGGCATGGAACTGCGACCAACGGGCAGATAGGGCTGTCAGCCGGGCTTTGAGCGCTGCGAGGCGCAATCAGGGTTTCCCTCGATAGACAGCCCTCATGTATGCTACTGCGCTTCCTGTAATTCCACTTCCGTGCTCTTGAGCCCGAACGCACCGCACAGACAGTTGCAATTGTCCGCCACGCGGTGCCGACCTGACTCGGCGAAGCAATGAAGAGGTCAAGGGTCACTAATCTTTAGTAAAAAGTAGCCATGCACGAACTCTATCAGCCCCGCGAAATCGAAGCCGCTGCCCAAACATTCTGGGATGAGCAAAAGTCTTTTGAAGTCAGTGAACAGCCAGGCAAGGACACTTTCTATTGCCTGTCGATGTTTCCTTACCCAAGCGGCAAGCTGCACATGGGTCATGTACGCAACTACACCATTGGCGATGTCATTTCCCGATACCAGCGCATGCTGGGCAAGAATGTCCTGCAGCCACTGGGCTGGGACGCGTTCGGCATGCCGGCCGAAAACGCCGCCATCGACAACAACGTCGCGCCGGCCAAGTGGACCTACGAAAACATCGCCTACATGAAGAACCAGCTCAAGAGCCTGGGTCTGGCGGTCGACTGGTCGCGCGAAGTCACCACCTGCAAGCCTGATTACTACCGCTGGGAACAATGGCTGTTCACTCGCCTGTTCGAAAAAGGCGTGATCTACCGCAAGAACGGCACCGTAAACTGGGATCCGATCGACCAGACCGTACTGGCCAACGAGCAGGTCATCGATGGCCGCGGCTGGCGTTCCGGCGCGCTGATCGAAAAGCGCGAAATCCCGATGTACTACTTCAAGATCACCGCGTACGCCGATGAGCTGCTGGAAAGCCTCGACGAACTGCCGGGCTGGCCTGAACAGGTCAAGACCATGCAGCGCAACTGGATCGGCAGGTCGCGCGGCATGGAAGTGCAGTTTCCGTACGATCAGGCCTCGATCGGCGAAGCCGGTGCACTGAAAGTCTTCACCACTCGCCCTGACACCCTGATGGGCGCGACCTACGTCGCCGTCGCCGCCGAACACCCGCTGGCGACCCTGGCCGCGCAAGGCAACCCTGGGCTGCAAGCGTTCATCGATGAGTGCAAAGGCGGCAGCGTTGCCGAAGCCGACGTTGCCACTCAGGAAAAGAAAGGCCAGCCGACTTCGCTGTTCGTCGAGCACCCGCTGACCGGCGAAAAACTGCCGGTGTGGGTCGCCAATTACGTGTTGATGCATTATGGCGATGGCGCAGTCATGGCCGTGCCGGCACACGATGAGCGTGATTTCGAGTTTGCCACCCAGTACGGTCTGCCGATCAAGCCCGTAGTACGCACCAGCGCCGGCGACCAGACGCCTGCCCCATGGCAGCCGGCCTACGGCGAGCATGGCGAGCTGATCAATTCCGGCGAGTTCACCGGCCTGAATTTCCAGGCCGCATTCGATGCCATCGAAGCGGCACTGGTGAAAAAATCCCTCGGCCAGTCGCGCACCCAGTTCCGCCTGCGTGACTGGGGCATCAGCCGCCAGCGTTATTGGGGCTGCCCGATCCCTATCGTGCATTGCGATACCTGTGGCGACGTGCCGGTTCCTGAAGACCAGTTGCCGGTTGTCCTGCCTGAAGACGTAGTGCCTGATGGTGCTGGCTCGCCACTGGCGCGCATGCCCGAGTTCTACGAATGCAGTTGCCCGAAATGCGGCGCACCGGCCAAGCGTGAAACCGACACCATGGACACCTTCGTCGAGTCCTCGTGGTACTACGCTCGCTATGCGTCACCGCATTACGAGGGTGGTCTGGTCGAGCCGAACGCTGCTAACCACTGGTTGCCGGTGGACCAGTACATCGGCGGCATCGAACACGCCATTTTGCACCTGCTTTACGCGCGCTTCTTCCACAAGCTGATGCGTGACGAAGGCCTGGTGACCTCGAACGAGCCGTTCAAGAACCTGCTGACCCAGGGCATGGTCAACGCCGAAACCTACTTCCGCATG
Source organism: Pseudomonas syringae group sp. 243L2 (assembly GCF_032587875.1). Classification (NCBI taxonomy): domain Bacteria; kingdom Pseudomonadati; phylum Pseudomonadota; class Gammaproteobacteria; order Pseudomonadales; family Pseudomonadaceae; genus Pseudomonas; species Pseudomonas syringae group sp. 243L2. The sequence goes on along the minus strand of NZ_JAWHPL010000019.1, from coordinate 191,622 downwards.
GAAACCAGCGGCAAGAAAACCTGGATCAACCCGGCCGACGTGACTCTCGAAAGAGACGCCAAGGCCAAGGTTATCAGCGCGAAGCTGACCAGCGATGGCCTGCCGGTGGAAATCGGCGGCACTGAAAAGATGTCGAAGTCGAAGAAAAACGGCATCGACCCGCAAACCATGATCGATCAGTACGGTGCTGATACCTGCCGTCTGTTCATGATGTTCGCCTCCCCGCCCGACATGAGCCTGGAATGGTCCGACTCGGGCGTCGAAGGCTCGCATCGCTTCCTGCGCCGCGTGTGGCGTCTGGCTCAGGCGCATGTCGCTCAAGGCGCATCGACCGGTCTGGACATTGCGGCACTGACGGATGACCAGAAAGCCATCCGCCGCTCGATTCACCAGGCGATCAGGCAGGCGAGCCAGGATATTGGCCAGAACCAGAAATTCAATACCGCCGTCGCACAAGTGATGACGCTGATGAACGTCCTGGAAAAAGCCCCGCAGGTCACCCCGCAGGATCGCGCGCTGCTGCAGGAGGGTCTGGAAACGGTCACCCTGCTGCTGGCACCGATCACGCCGCACATCAGCCACGAGCTGTGGACGCAACTGGGCCACAATGAGCCGGTCATCGACGCTGGCTGGCCTGCATTCGATGCAAATGCGCTGGTTCAGGACAGCCTGCAACTGGTGATTCAGGTCAACGGCAAGCTGCGCGGCCATATCGAAATGCCCGCCAGCGCCAGCCGCGAAGAAGTCGAAGCGGCCGCACGTATCAACGAGAACGTATTGCGCTTCACTGATGGCCTGACCATTCGCAAGGTGATCGTCGTGCCTGGCAAGCTGGTCAACATCGTCGCAAGCTGATTGGATCGGGCGCCCGGCAGACGCCGGGCGCCGAACATATTTCCAGGGTACGCAGTGTCGGCCCAAACGGATTCAAGGGGAGCATCAAGATGATCAAACGCAATTTGCTGGTGATGGGCCTGGCTGTTCTGTTGAGTGCCTGTGGCTTCCAGCTGCGCGGCACCGGCACCACCGAGCTGGCCATCAAGGAGCTGGATGTAAGCGCGCGTAACGCTTATGGCGAAACCGTGACCCAACTCACTCGCCTGCTGACCAGTTCCGGCGTCAAGGTCTACACCGGCGCGCCTTACAAGCTCATGCTGACCAACGAAGCAGAAACCCAGCGCGCCATCAGCTATTCGGGTTCGGGTCGTTCGGCTGAATACCAGCTGACCACCACCCTGACCTATGAAGTGCATGGCGACAGAGATCGTTTCCTGCTCGGCGACAAGGTCACCGCAGACCGCTCCTACGTTCACGATGGCAACAACCTGACCGGTTCCGATCAGGAAGCCTCTCAGGTTCGTCAGGAAATGCGCAACGACCTGATCCAGAAACTGATGGCGCGCTTGCAGCAAATGACGCCGACACGCCTTGAAGAACTGCAGGCCAAGGCCGACGCAGTTGCCAAGGCTGAAGCCGACGCACAGGAAGCCGCCCAGCGGATCCGCGACGAGACGCCTCAGCAATCGCCTGTCGAAGTACCGGCCAGGTAAGTGTCCGGGGCCAGTCAGCTGGCCCCGGCATGCTCTGACTCATGAAACTCGCCCCCGCCCAACTCGGCAAGCACTTGCAAGGCACACTTGCGCCCGTCTACGTGATCAGCGGTGACGATCCGCTGCTCTGCCAGGAAGCTGCTGATGCCGTGCGTGCTGCTGCGCGCCAGCAAGGTTTCGATGAACGGCAGGTATTCAGCGCTGACGCCAGCTTCGACTGGGGTACGCTGCTCCAGGCCGGCGCCAGCATGTCGCTGTTCGCCGAGCGCCGTCTTCTGGAACTGCGCTTGCCCTCAGGCAAACCCGGTGACAAAGGCGCTGCGGCGCTCATGGAATATTGCGCCAGACCTGCCGAAGACACCCTGCTGCTGATCAGCCTGCCCAAGCTCGATGGCAGTGCGCAGAAAACCAAATGGGGCAAGGCTCTGGTTGAGGGTGCGCAAACCCAGTTCGTGCAAATCTGGCCGGTGGACGTCGGCCAGCTGCCGCAATGGATTCGCCAGCGCCTGTTGCAGGCGGGCCTGGCAGCGACTCAGGATGCCGTCGAACTGATCGCGGCCCGGGTCGAAGGCAACCTGCTGGCGGCCGCGCAGGAAATCGAAAAGCTCAAGCTGATGGCCGAAGAAGGCCAGATAACCGTCGAGACTGTGCAGGCGGCCGTGGCCGACAGTGCGCGCTTCGACGTATTTGGTCTGACCGATGCAGTGCTCAACGGCGAAGCTGCCCATGCCTTGCGCATGCTGGAAGGGCTGCGCGGCGAAGGGGTCGAAACCCCCGTGATCCTCTGGGCCCTGACCCGCGAGCTGCGCGCGCTGGCCAACATGTCCCAGCAGTTCAGTCAGGGCATGCCACTCGACAAAGTGTTCAGCTCGGCCCGCCCACCGATCTGGGACAAGCGCAAGCCATTGATGAGCAAAGCCCTGCAACGCCATTCGGCAAAACGCTGGAGCCAGTTGCTGATGGACGCACAGCGCATCGACGCACAGATCAAGGGGCAGGCGCCAGGCTCGCCGTGGAGCAGCCTCAGCCGACTGGCGCTATTGATGGCAGGGCAACGGCTGGCACTGCCTGCGGAGTGAGTGAGGTTGTCGACTCTCGTTCCCACGCTCTGCGTGGTAACGCCTTTCAGGACGCTCTGCGTCCTCTTGTGACGCGGAGCGTCACGAACTGCATGTCGACGCGGAGCGCCGGCACGATAAAGCGAGCAGCCTGCACCGCCCCATTCGCGAGCAAGCTCGCTCCCACAGGTATTGCATTCAAGTCCGCCTCCCGCGTCATAGCACACGACTATTAGACACAAGCGCCGTTCTGCCCGATTATTTGCATCGCTTTACAACACCCATCAGGAGCACCCCGCCATGAGCAAGCCAAAGCGGCCGAACAAGGCCAAATCCATCATCGCCCAGCCATTGTTCCGCAGTCGTCAGGAACAACCCGCCAAGGGCAAAGGCAGCTACCGCCGCGAAGCCTTCCAGTCTAAAAGCTGGGAGGCTTCCTGCTTTATGGCGGCCTGATATCGAGCAACATCTCCGGGGCGCTTTCAACCGCTTAGCCGTGTTATGGTCTGCACCTAACGGTAATACCCTTGGACTCAAGCATGCCTTCTCGTTTTACCCATCGCCCGCAGCTGCGCCAACTCATCGCTGCCTCCAGCCTTGTTGCCTTGGTAGCCTGCGCAGAAAAACCCACTGCAGCCGATGCCACGCCTCTTCAATCCAGCAAAGCACAGACAAACGCTCCTGCCGTAGCTCCTACGCCTGCGCTGGTCGTTGATGACAGCCTCACGATTCAACCCGCCGTCAGCTTCAGCGAATGGCAGGCCGGTTTTCGTGTTCAGGCGTTAAAGGCAGGTATCCGGGCGGATATATTCGATCAGGCATTCGCCGGTGTCACTCCCGACATGAGCGTGGTCAAGGCCGACCGCAGCCAGCCTGAGTTCACCCGTCCGATCTGGGAATACCTGGACGGTGCCATCTCCGCCGCACGCGTGCGCAAGGGGCAGGCGCTGCTTTCGCAGTACGCTGACGACCTGCAGAAGATCGAGCAGCAGTATGGTGTGGATCGTCAGGCGCTGGTCGCGGTATGGGGCATGGAAAGTAATTTCGGGTCGTTCCAAGGCACGCAATCCGTCATCCGCTCGCTGGCTACGCTGGCCTATGAAGGTCGCCGTCCCGGTTTTGCACAGAGCCAGTTGCTGGCCGCGCTGGAAATCATCCAGCATGGCGACATCACACCGGACAAGATGCTGGGTTCGTGGGCCGGTGCGATGGGCCAGACCCAGTTCATCCCGACCACCTATAACACTCATGCCGTCGACTTTGACGGCGATGGCCGTCGTGACATCTGGAACACTCCCGCCGATGCCCTGGCCTCCACTGCGCATTACCTGCAAAGCTCTGGCTGGCAACGCGGTCAGCCCTGGGGCTTTGAAGTGGTACTCGGCTCCGGGTTTGATTACTCGCTGGCAGATTCGACCACTCGCAAGAGCCTCGCTGAATGGCAACAACTGGGCCTGAAACAGCCGGACGGCTCGGCGATTCCAGTCGCAGCCAGCCAGCAGCAAGCCGCCTTGTTGTTGCCAGCCGGTTATCGCGGGCCAGCCTTTCTGGTGCTGGATAACTTCCGAGCAATTCTCAAGTACAACAACTCCACCTCGTACGCACTGGCGATCAGCCTGCTTTCTGACCGGTTCAAAGGGGCCGGGTACGTAGTAGGTGCATGGCCACGCGGGGACACTCCGCTGAGCCGCTCTGAACGCATTGAACTGCAAACCCTGCTCTCGGCACGTCAATATGACGCAGGCGCACCAGACGGCATTATCGGTGCCAATACGCGCAAGGCCATTCGTAGCGCGCAGCAGTCATTCGGCTGGCCGGCAGATGGTTACCCGACGCATGAATTGCTGGAGGCCCTGCGCAAGCCTGTGGGGCAATAATCGGGAGGACGCAGAGCGTCCAGAACAGCATGCCCACGCGGAGCGTTGGCACGATAATCAACCGCAAACAAAAAGGGCCAGGTATCGCTACCTGGCCCTTCTTGTTTTTGCGGCGTGCTGTCAGAGCATTGCCTTGGCGATCTTGGCTTGCTCGTCGGCATGATACGAAGAGCGTACCAGCGGCCCGGATGCGACGTTCTTGAAGCCCATCTTGTAACCTTCCTCGGCAAACCAGGCAAAGGTGTCAGGGTGGACAAAGCGCTGCACCGGCAGGTGGTTGCGCGATGGCTGCAGGTACTGACCCAGCGTCAGCATGTCGATGTCGTGCTCGCGCATGCGCTGCATGACTTCGATAACCTCTTCGTCGGTCTCGCCCAGGCCCAGCATCAGCCCTGATTTGGTCGGTACATGCGGGACCATCTGTTTGAAGCGCTGCAGCAGGGTCAACGACCACTGGTAGTCCGAACCCGGACGCGCAGCCTTGTACAGACGCGGCACGGTTTCCAGATTGTGGTTGAACACATCCGGTGGCTCGGCGGCGGTGATTTCCAGCGCAACGTCCATGCGGCCACGGTAATCCGGCACCAGTGTTTCAAGCTGTACGCCCGGCGACAGCAGGCGGATTTCGCGGATGCAGTCGGCAAAGTGCTGAGCACCGCCGTCACGCAAGTCGTCACGGTCCACCGAGGTGATCACTACGTACTTCAGACGCAGGTCGGCAATTGCGATGGCGAGGCTCTTCGGTTCGTTGACGTCGAGCGGCTTCGGACGACCATGGCCCACGTCGCAGAATGGGCAGCGACGGGTGCAGATGTCGCCCATGATCATGAACGTTGCGGTGCCACCGGAGAAGCATTCGCCCAGGTTCGGGCAGGACGCCTCTTCACAGACACTGTGCAGCTTGTGCTTGCGCAGCAATTGCTTGATACGGTCGACTTCCGGAGAAACCGGGATGCGCACACGAATCCAGTCGGGTTTCTTCGGCAGATCTACCGTTGGAATGATCTTGACCGGGATGCGCGCAACCTTTTCCGCTCCGCGAAGCTTGACGCCCGCTTCGACTTTCGGACGGGCCACTCGCTCGGAAACATCCAGCGTCGGGATCAGGGTTTGCACGGTGTCAGTCATAATGGTTTATTCCGCCCGTAAGGGTCGCCTGCTCAGCGTAGTCGAGGTGTTTGACGAGCTGCGCACGCAGTCGGGCACTTACCTCGGAAAATTCTATCTGCCCTGCCTGATCGCTCAGTTGGGTCATGGCCAACCCGGCGTATCCGCAAGGGTTGATGCGGCGGAACGGCTCCAGGTCCATGTCGACGTTCAACGCCAGACCATGAAACGAGCAGCCGTTGCGAATGCGCAGACCGAGCGACGCGATTTTCGCGCCGTCGACGTATACACCCGGTGCATCGGCCTTGGCGGCTGCCTTGACGCCGTAGTCGGCGAGCAAGGCGATAAGGGTATTCTCGATCCGTGTTACCAGATCGCGAACACCGAAACCAAGGCGCCTGACGTCCAGCATCAGGTAAGCCACCAGTTGGCCCGGGCCATGATAAGTCACTTGGCCGCCACGATCGACCTGTACGACAGGAATATTGCCCGGCAGCAGCAAATGTTCGGCCTTGCCGGACTGTCCCTGGGTGAAAACCGGGGGGTGCTGGACCAGCCAGACCTCATCGGCAGCCTCGCGGCCACGCCCATCGGTAAAGCGTTGCATGGCGTGCCAGGCAGTTTCGTAATCGATCAGGCCCAGATCACGAAAACCCAGCGCAGCCGTCATCAGAGCACCATGTGCACGAAACCCGTAGCGCGAAGGGCACTATTGATATCGCGCAATTGATCTTCGCCTGTAGCGACGATGTGCAACTGGACGGTGGTGTATTTGCCGTTGCTGCTCTGACGCTCGGCGAGCGTCTTGAGGTCGACCTGTGCGTACTTGTGCAGGACTTCCATGACAGCAGCAGTAAAGCCCACGCTGGTATCACCGATCACCTTGATCGGATAGTCATCGCAGGGGAATTCGATTTTGTGCGACTTGATGTCGGTATCAGTCATGGCAGTAAAGGTCTCACAAGCCGTGACGACGGACACGCAGCCCGCTCAGATCATGAGCAGGCCGCGAGAAGGTCGGCAGTAGTTACTGGAGGGTCAGTTGAACAAGCCGTAGAAGAACAGGCGGATGCTATCCCACACGCGGCGGAAAATGCCACCTTCCTCAACTGCATCAAGCGCAATCAGGTTAGCGGTGTGAACCACCTGATCGTCTTTCTTGACCTCGACCTTACCGATCACGTCGCCCTTGGCGATTGGCGCAACCAGTTGCGGGTTCATGGTCATGCTGGCGGACAGCTTCTTCATGTCACCTTTTGGCATGGTCATGCTCAGATCTTCAGCCAGACCGGCCTTGACCTGACGCTCAGTGCCTTTCCAGACGGTTGCCTGAGCCAGCTCGGTGCCCTTCTGATAGAAGTTCTGGGTTTCGAAGAAACGGAAGCCATAGGTCAGCAGCTTCTGGGTTTCAGCCGCGCGGGCCTGCTCGCTGTTGGTGCCGAACACTACTGCGATCAGACGCATGCCGTCACGTACAGCCGAAGACACCATGCAGTAGCCGGCCTCGTCGGTGTGGCCGGTCTTCAGACCGTCAACGGTCTTGTCGCGCCACAGCAGCAGGTTGCGGTTAGGCTGCTTGATGCCGTTCCAGAAGAACTCTTTCTGCGAGTAGATCGCATAGTGAGCCGGGTCTTCGTGAATGATTGCACGCGCCAGGATCGCCATGTCGTGAGCCGACGAGTAGTGCTCGGGGTTCGGCAGACCGGTCGGGTTCATGAAGTGGCTGTTGGTCATGCCCAGGTCGCCAGCGGTTTTGTTCATCATGTCGGCAAATGCATCTTCGCTGCCGGCAATGTGCTCGGAGATCGCAACACTGGCGTCGTTACCCGATTGGATAATGATGCCGTGCAGCAGGTCGCTGACCGTCACCTGGCTGCCCACCTTGATGAACATCCGCGAACCGCCTGTGCGCCAGGCGTTTTCACTGATGGTCACCGGATCGTTCTCGCCGATCTGGCCGCGACGAATTTCCAGGGTCGCGATGTAGGCAGTCATCAGCTTGGTCAGACTGGCAGGTGCCAGACGCTGGTCACCGTTGTTCTCGACCAGAACGTTGCCGCTGGTGGCATCCATCAGTACGTAGGACTTGGCTGCCAGTTGCGGCGCAGCAGGCGTCATCTGCTCTGCCGCCCAGACGGTCGGGGTGATAATCAGTGGAACAAGCAGGCACAAACGTTTTGCAAAGGTGGTGATGTTCATCCGTCTCTCGAGAATCCTAATGGGCAAACATGCCCTTGCGGGCAAAACTGAACAGACCGGCGAGGCGAAGACGCCTCGGTACGGCTCGTGGCGCCAGACTGTAACCCTGGCTGACAAAGTCGCCTGTTCGACACACGACCTTGTGGGCAGTTACCTGCAACGCTGGCCCTGATGGCAAAGCTGCGCTGCCTGCGACTGCATATCGTCCTCCATTGTTGCTGGAAAACGATTGTCGAAAAACTTATTGATCCGATGTCACTACGCTTGGCTGACCCAGATTGGCCGACCTGACGCTGTTTTGCAGTTGCTGGGCTTCACCCGGCGTGTCGATCGGTCCCATCCGGACCCGATAGAGCGTTTGCTGATTGCGAGCTATCGAGCTGACGAACACCGGCGCTCGAACCATCCCGCTCAGTTTCGACCTCAGGAGCTCCGCAGCGTCCGGGTTGGCGAAGGCTCCCACCTGGAGAAACAGCCCAGCGGCTTGTCCTGAAGCGTTTTTTTTTGCGTCAACCTGCAACGGCACGACAGGTGCGGCATGTTGCTGCGGTGGCGGCGTGTATTGCTCGACGGTTCCGGTCGATGTCGACAGCGCGGGCGGCGTGGCCTGGGCCATCACTTGCGGCTGATTGAGCATAAGCGGTGCAGGACGGCCACGTTGCGCCCACCATTCCTGCGGGTCGATACCTTCGACCTTGACCCGGGCGGTGCCGGTTTCGGCATAGCCCAGCTTTTTGGCGGCGGCGTAGGACAAGTCGATAATGCGGTCAGAATAGAACGGCCCGCGGTCGTTGACGCGCAGAATCACCGTACGGTTGTTGTCCAGGTTGGTCACTTTGACATAGCTGGGCAGCGGCAGGGTCTTGTGCGCGGCGCTCATGCCATACAGGTCATACACCTCGCCGTTGGCGGTGTTCTGGCCATGAAACTTGGTGCCATACCAGGAAGCGGTGCCCGAAGCGACGTAACGCTTTGAATCGCTCATCGGGAAATAGGTCTTGCCCAGCACCGTATACGGGTTCGCCTTGTAGGCACCGGTATGCAGGGTCGGCGTTGCATCGGGGATGCGCGAGACATCCACGTCCCACCACGGCGCGCCGTCCTTGTGGGCACGGTTGATGTCCAGCCCCGGCATCGAGCGCACAGCGGCACCGCCTTTTGGCGACTGCGACGAGGTTGTGCGTGACGGCGACGAGCAACTGGCAACCAGCACTGCCAGGCCGGTCAGCGCCAGAAGCTTGAATGTTTGCAGAATCGGCAATGCCCGCATTACTTGACGCCTCGAGCTTGAACCAACGATTCAGACAGCTGATACACGGCCATGGCGTACATCACACTGCGGTTATAACGGGTGATAGCATAAAAATTGTTCAAACCCAGCCAGTATTCAGGACCATTGTCGCCTTCAAGACGGAACGCCGTTACCGGCATATCGTCGCGCAGCGCATCATGACTCGCCCAGCCCAGCTGTCGCAACTCCCCGACCGACATTACCGGATCAAGCGCAGGGCTCAACCCTTCGTCAACCCGGTCGCCACGTGCGGTCGCGCGGCTGACTACCGGCTGACCGGCTACCCAGCCATGACGCTTGAAATAACTGGCAACGCTGCCGATGGCATCGTCCGGGTCGGTCCAGATGTTGATATGGCCGTCGCCGTCGAAATCCACTGCATAGGCGCGGAAACTGCTCGGCATGAACTGCGGCAGGCCCATTGCTCCGGCGTACGAGCCTTTGAGAGTCAAGGGGTCAACCTGTTGTTCGCGAGCCAGCAGCAGAAACTCACGCAATTCCTTGCGGAAGAACTGTGCGCGTGGAGGGTAATCGAAACCGAGCGTCGACAATGCATCGATCACCCGGTAATTGCCGGTATTGCGGCCGAAAAAGGTTTCCACGCCAATGATCGAAACGATGATCTGCGCCGGTACGCCATATTCCTGCTCGGCGCGGGCCAATGCGGCCTCGTGCTGACGCCAGAAATCGACGCCGCGGGCGATGCGCGTATCGGTGATGAACATCGGCCGATACTCTTTCCACTGCTTGACGCGTTCGGCCGGGCGGGAAATGGCATCGAGAATCGCCTGCTTGCGCTCGACCTCACGAAACAGGCTCATCAACTGCTCACCGGCAAAACCGTGATCGCGGGTCAGCTCACCGACGAATTCCGCTACCTGGGGCGAACCCTCATAGTCGCCGGCCAGCGCCTCTTGCACCGATCCAAGGATGCCTACCAGACCGACCACCGGAGCATATCGAGCCCAGTTACGCATTGCTTGCATTGAATAGTTCACCTTAATCAAACTTGAGCAATCCATTTACGGTGTGTATGGATCGACATCAAAACCCCAAACGCTGACAGTAGGGTCACCAGCGAAGTTCCGCCGTAGCTAATGAAGGGCAATGGCACCCCCACCACTGGCAGCAGGCCACTGACCATACCGATGTTGACGAAAACGTAAACAAAAAACGTCATGGTCAACGCTCCGGCCAGCAGCTTGCCGAATAATGTCTGCGCCTGTGCCGTGATCACAAGCCCACGTCCGATCAGCAGCATATAGATGATCAGCAGCGCACAGATGCCCACCAGACCGAACTCTTCACCCAGTACCGCGATGATGAAGTCGGTGTGGCTTTCCGGCAAAAAGTCCAGGTGCGACTGAGTGCCCAGCAGCCAGCCTTTGCCGAATACACCGCCCGAACCGATGGCAGCCTTTGATTGAATGATGTTCCAGCCGGTCCCCAGCGGATCGCTTTCCGGGTCCAGAAACGTCAGTACGCGCTGCTTCTGGTAGTCGTGCATGAAGAAGAACCACATGGCCACTGCAGCAGGCACAGCGGCCGCCAGCACACTGATAATCCAGCGCCAGCGCAGGCCGGCCATGAACAGCACGAAGGCCCCGGACGCCAGAATCAGCAGCGAGGTGCCCAGATCAGGCTGGCGCACGATCAGAATGAACGGCACACCAATCAAGGCGAGACTGACCGCCACATGTTTGAGATGCGGTGGCAGCGTGCGTTTGGACAGATACCAGGCGATGGTTGCCGGCATGATGATCTTGAGAAACTCCGAAGGCTGGAAGCGGATCACACCGGGGATATTGATCCAGCGTGTCGCGCCCATGGCGTTGTGGCCCATGACATCCACGACTACCAGCAGCAGGACGCCGAGCACATACAGCACAGGCACCCAGCGCGCCATGAAACGCGGCTCCAGCTGGGCAATCACCACCATTGCCACCAGACCGATACCAAACGAACTGGCCTGCTTGATGAGCAGGTCCCAGTTCTTGCCGCTGGCCGAATACAGGACGAACAGGCTGCCAGCCGCCAGGGTCAGCAACAGGATCAACAACGGGCCATCGATATGAATGCGCTGCAAAAAAGTGGCACGGCGACGCATCACGTCTTCGCTGGACAGGATGCGGTCGAAATTACTCTTCACGGGCCGCAGCCTCCAGATTCAGGGAACCGGCATACTCAGGCTTGAGATGGCCGTTTTCGTCGAGCAGCCAGGCGTCCATCACCTGCCGCACAACGGGTGCAGCAACGCCGGAACCGGACTCGCCGTTCTCGACCATCACTGCAACAACGATTTTTGGATTGTCGGCCGGTGCAAAACCGACAAACAGGGCATGGTCACGATGACGCTCCTGAACCTTGGTACGGTCGTATTTCTCGCCCTGCTTGATGGCGACTACCTGAGCCGTACCGCTTTTACCGGCGATCCGGTATTGCGCACCGATGGCAGCCTTGCGCGCCGTACCACGCGCGCCATGCATCACTTCCTGCATGCCGTGGTTGACTCGCCCCCAGTTGGCCGGGTCGCGCAGCACGATATTCGGCATCGGGTTTTCATCCACAGGTGCCTTGCCTTCGATGGTTCTGGCCAGATGCGGACGGTTCCACACACCTTTGTTGGCCACCAGTGCGGTCGCCTGGGCCAGTTGCAACGGCGTTGCCTGCATGTAGCCCTGCCCAATGCCGAGAATCAGGGTTTCGCCAGGGAACCAGGCCTGGCGACGGGTCGCACGCTTCCATTCACGGGACGGCATCAGACCGGGGGACTCCTCGAACATATCCAGCGACACTTTCTGCCCGATGCCGAACTTGTTCATGTAGGTGGAAAGCCGATCGATGCCCAGTTTGTGCGCCAGATCGTAGAAGTACGTGTCATTGGAACGCATGATCGCGGTATCCAGATCCACCCAGCCATCACCGGTGCGGTTCCAGTTACGGTACTTGTGATCGTAATTGGGCAGTTGGTAATAGCCGGGGTCGAACACTCTTGAGCCGGGCGTTACTGCACCGGCGTCCAGCCCGGCAATCGCCACGGCAGGCTTGATGGTCGAACCGGGCGGGTAAAGGCCGCGCAGAATGCGGTTGAACAGCGGCCGGTCGATTGAATCGCGTAGCTCGGCGTAGGCCTTGAAGCTGATACCGGTGACAAACAGATTCGGATCGAAGCTCGGCGCACTGACCATCGCCAGCACTTCTCCGGTGGCAGGGTCCAGCGCGACTACCGCGCCACGACGCCCACCCAATGCGGCCTCGGCAGCTTCCTGAAGGTTGATGTCCAGGCTAAGAACGATGTCCTTTCCAGGGATCGGGTCGGTGCGCTTGAGCACGCGCAGCACGCGGCCACGGGCGTTGGTCTCGACCTCTTCGTAGCCGACCTGACCATGCAGATCGGGTTCGTAAAATCGCTCGATACCGGTCTTGCCGATATGGTGCGTGCCGCTGTAATTGATCGGATCGAGGCTCTTGAGCTCTTTTTCGTTGATCCGCCCCATGTAACCGACCGAGTGAGCAAAATGCGGCCCTTGCGGGTAATGCCTGACCAGTTGCGCAACCACTTCGACACCTGGCAGGCGGAACTGGTTGACCGCAATCAGGGCGATCTGCTCTTCGCTCAGCTCGAACAGGATAGGCACCGGCTCGAACGGCCGACGCCCCTGCTTCATACGCTTTTCGAAGATGATGCGATCATCCGGGGTGAGCTGCAGGATCTCGACAATGGTGTCGAGCACACTGGACCACTCGCCGGCACGCTCACGGGTCATGCTGAGACTGAAACTGGGCCGGTTGTCCGCAACCACAACGCCATTACGGTCGTAGATCAGCCCACGGCTGGGCGGAATCGGCTGAACGTGAACGCGGTTGTTTTCCGAAAGCGTGGAGTGATACTCGTACTGGATGACCTGCAGGTAATACAACCGGGCAATCAGCACGCACACCAGCAACACCACCGCCACGGCACCGAACACGACCCTGCCGCGCACCAGGCGTGCGTCCTTTTCGTGGTCTTTGAGGCGGATCGGTTGAGACATTTAGGCCGTATTCACAGTAAAGACGATGCTACTTGTGATAAGGGTGCCCGGACAGGACTGTCCAGGCGCGATACATCTGTTCGCCGATCAGAATGCGCACCAGTGGATGCGGCAGGGTCAGCGGCGACAGGGACCAGCGTTGTTCACTGCGGGCACAGACTTCAGGCGCCAGCCCCTCGGGGCCGCCGACCATCAGGTTGACCGTACGCGCATCGAGGCGCCAGCGATCGAGTTCGACCGCCAGCTGTTCGGTGCTCCACGGTTTGCCATGCACTTCAAGCGTGACAATCCGCTCGCCCGGCTGCACTTTCGCCAGCATCGCCTCGCCTTCCTGACGGATGAAGCGCGCAACATCGGCGTTCTTGCCCCGGGTATTGAGCGGGATTTCCACCAGTTCAAGCGCAAGCTCGGAGGGCATCCGCTTGGCGTACTCATGCCAACCTTCCTCCACCCACTTGGGCATGCGCGAACCCACAGCAATCAGACGCAAACGCACATCAAGGCCTTATTCGTTGCCTGGAGTGTGGTGCGCAGCGCTGGCGGCACGGCTTTGTTCAGCGCCCTGCCACAAGCGTTCCAGGTCGTAGAACTGGCGTGCCGCAGCGGTCATTACGTGAACGATCACATCGCCCAGGTCCAGCAGAACCCAGTCGCTGTCGCCCTTGCCTTCTTCGCTCAGGGACTTCAGGCCGGCTGCCTTGACCTTGTCACGGACGTTATCGACCAGTGCATTCAACTGACGGTTGGACGTACCGGTGCAGATCAGCATATAGTCAGCGATGCTGGTCTTGTCACGCACATCGATGGTCAGGATGTCTGCACCCTTGACTTCTTCAAGGGCTGCAATCGCAACATTGATGACTTCTTCACTGCTCATTTTTTGCTTTGTCATATAAAACTCATTCAGCTCGTATGTGTGGGACCGTTCAAACGCTTATCGATCAAAGCAGTTTCAGGACGACCCATCAGTGTTCGGCGCGCGGTAAAGTCCGCGTGCATCGATATAGGCCAGTACCGCGTCTGGCACCAGAAAACGTACCGACTTACCGCTGGCCAGCAGTTGACGGATCTGGGTGGCAGACACCGATAAAGGCGTCTGCCAGACGAATGTAATGTGTCCACCCGGCCCTTTCAGGGCCTTGGGGTCGCTGACCGCGCGTGCCGCCAGCAGATTGCGCATGGCATCCGGCGACTCGCTGTCCGCGTCCGGGCGTTGCAGCACCACGATATGGCAGTGCTCCAGCAGTTCTTCCCACCTGTGCCAGGTCGGCAGCCCGCAAAAGGCATCCCAACCCAGCAACAGGAACAACTGGTCCTGAGGCGCCAGTTCGGCGCGCATCGATTCCAGTGTGTCGAGGGTATACGACGGTTTGTCCCGCTTCAGTTCACGGTCATCCACCGTCAAGGGCGACACACCCGCAACCGCGCTCTGAACCATCGCCAGACGGTCCTCGGCGGTGACACTCGGCATGTCACGATGCGGAGGCCTGGCGCTGGGCGTCAGGCGCAACTCATCAAGTTCCAGCAGTTCGGCCACTTCAAGCGCACCGCGCAAGTGACCGATATGAACCGGGTCAAACGTACCCCCAAGCATACCGATACGTCTGGGCAGCGCTGTCGTGGGGTTGTTCAAGTCAGGCTTGTCCGCGCAATTGACCATCACCGATCACGATGTACTTCTCGCAGGTCAACCCTTCAAGCCCGACTGGACCACGGGCGTGCAGCTTATCAGTAGAAATGCCGATCTCGGCACCCAATCCGTATTCGAACCCGTCCGCAAAGCTGGTCGGTGCATTGACCATGACCGAACTGGAATCGACCTCGGCCATGAACCGGCGAATCTGACTTTGATGGTCGGAAACGATGGCATCGCTGTGATGCGAACCATAATGGTTGATGTGCTCGATGGCTTCGTCCAGCCCTGAAACGACGCGAATCGACAGGATTGCAGCCAGGTATTCGGTGTGCCAGTCGTCTTCGGTGGCCGGAGTTACGTCGATCAGGTCACGGGTGCGCTCGCAACCGCGCAACTCGACGCCCTTCTCGCGAAACTGCGCGGCCATGGCGGGCAGGAAATCGGCGGCGATGGTTTGATCGACCAGCAGGGTTTCCATCGCGCCGCAGATACCGTAGCGGTACGTCTTGGCATTGAAGGCAATCTTCTGCGCCTTGGCCAGATCGGCGTGGGCACTCACATACACATGGCAGATGCCGTCCAGATGCTTGATGACCGGCACGCGCGCATCGCGGCTGACCCGCTCGATCAGGCCCTTGCCCCCACGCGGAACGATGACGTCAACGTACTCGGGCATGGTGATCAATGCGCCAACCGCTGCACGGTCGGTGGTTTCAACCACCTGCACCACAGCAGCAGGCAGCCCGGCCTCGGCCAGACCACGCTCGATGCAGGCGGCAATGGCACGATTGGAATGAATGGCTTCGGAACCGCCGCGCAAAATGGTCGCATTGCCGGACTTCAGGCACAGACTGGCCGCATCGATGGTCACATTCGGACGCGACTCGTAGATGATTCCCACAACACCCAGCGGCACACGCATCTTGCCGACCTGAATACCCGACGGCCGATAGCTCATGTCGCGGATCGCACCGACCGGGTCTGCCAGACCTGCTACCTGACGCAACCCGACGATCATGCTGTCGATACGCGCGGGGGTCAGGGCCAGTCGTTCCAGCATTGCCGGCTCAAGGCCATTGGCCTGACCATTGGCCAGGTCCAGCGCATTGGCGGCAGACAGCTCGGCGCGCGCTTCATCCAGAGCAGCGGCAGT
Organism: Pseudomonas syringae group sp. 243L2; assembly: GCF_032587875.1. Lineage (NCBI taxonomy): Bacteria > Pseudomonadati > Pseudomonadota > Gammaproteobacteria > Pseudomonadales > Pseudomonadaceae > Pseudomonas > Pseudomonas syringae group sp. 243L2. The sequence goes on along the minus strand of NZ_JAWHPL010000019.1, from coordinate 175,717 downwards.
GGCTTGCAGGGCGCGGTTCTTCTGCGCAGTGCTGGCACGACCGATCACTCGCGATGCTTCGCGGGCGGCGCGACCCAGGCGGGTCATGTAGTCAAGAACGGACTCAGTCATGGTCTCAGAGGTCTTGGCAAAGAGGAAAGCGGCTGATTATAGCTGTCGTGCCGCACGAACGACAGCGCAGACAGGCGGATGGTCGATATCAGTGCGCAGATTTATTGCGCAGACCGATGCCTATCCCCCTCAGCCCTCATCGTTACATACAAAGTCCGCTTTTGATTCTGGCCAAAAGCCGTAGGAGCGGACTTGTCCGCGAAGGGGCCGTGACATCCGCAGGAGGTGTATCGCCCGAAATAAAGCTTTCGCGAACAAGTTCGGTCCCACGCCCTGCGGGCAGAAGCCTGAACGCCACCATTTATCACGCTCAGCCCTCATCGTTATACGCAAGTCCGCTTTTGATTCTGGCCGAAAGCCGTAGGAGCGGACTTGTCCGCGAAGGGGCCGTGACATCCGCAGGAGGTGTATCGCCCGAAATAAAGCTTTCGCGAACAAGTTCGCTCCCACGCCCTGTGGGCAGAAGCCTGAACGCCACCATTTATCACGCTCAGCCTTCATCGTTATAAACAAGTCCGCTTTTGATTCTGGCCGAAAGCCGTAGGAGCGGACTTGTCCGCGAAGGGGCCGTGACATCCGCAGGAGGTGTGTCGCCCGAAATAAAGCTTTCGCGAACAAGTTCGCTCCCACGCCCTGCGGGCAGAAGCCTGAACACCCCCATCTATCACGCTCAGCCCTCATCGTTATACACAAGTCCGCTTTTGATTCTGGCCGAAAGCCGTAGGAGCGGACTTGTCCGCGAAGGGGCCGTGACATCCGCAGGAGGTGTATCGCCCGAAATAAAGCTTTCGCGAACAAGTTCGCTCCCACGCCCTGTGGGCAGAAGCCTGAACGCCACCATTTATCACGCTCAGCCTTCATCGTTATAAACAAGTCCGCTTTTGATTCTGGCCGAAAGCCGTAGGAGCGGACTTGTCCGCGAAGGGGCCGTGACATCCGCAGGAGGTGTGTCGCCCGAAATAAAGCTTTCGCGAACAAGTTCGCTCCCACGCCCTGCGGGCAGAAGCCTGAACACCACCATTTTCCGGGCTCTTCAGGACTTGTGTATAACGATGAGCGCTCAGCCTGCACGCCCTCTCGACCAGCGTCGCAGGGAAACGCACGCACAAAACGCTCTTATGGGTTAACCGGTTTGTCATGCCTCAGTCACTTTCAGAAACAACAAAGCCGCTAATCCAGACACATTCAGCTGCAATTAAAGTTGCGCTTGTTATTATCGGGCACCTTCTCAACGTACCTGCCTGACTATGCCTGCTGCTCTTCCGGATCATTTCTTCCATCGCGATGCCCAGTTGCTGGCCCGCGATCTGCTGGGCAAGGTCATTCGGCATAAAGTGGGCGAGCTGTGGCTGGCCGCCCGCATCATCGAAACAGAAGCGTACTACTGCGCTGAAAAAGGCAGCCATGCTTCGCTGGGCTATACCGAAAAGCGCAAAGCGCTGTTCCTCGACGGCGGGCACATCTATATGTACTACGCGCGCGGCGGTGACTCGCTGAATTTCAGCGCCGAGGGACCGGGCAATGCAGTGCTGATCAAATCGGCATTTCCCTGGACCGACGCAACCAGCGACGAAAACGCCCTGGCGCAGATGCAGTTGAACAACCCCGACGCCAGCGGCGCAATCCGCCCGCCGCAACGGCTCTGCGCTGGCCAGACGCTACTGTGCAAGGCACTTGGCCTGAAAGTACCGGAGTGGGACGCCAGACGCTTCGACCCACAGAGGTTGCTGGTCGAAGACATCGGCCAGGCACCCGAGCGCATTATCCAGACCACCCGTCTGGGCATTCCTGCCGGGCGCGATGAGCACTTGATGTATCGCTTCGTGGATGCCGGTTACGCCCGTTTCTGCACACGGAACCCTCTCAGACGCGGTCAGGTCGAAGGCCGCGACTACTTATTTCTCGATCAAGGAAACTGACCGATGGGCGATCTGCTCAATGGCATGACCGGCTGGCTGACAGCGAATCCTTCCTGGGTGGCTGTCGCGATCTTTTTGGTGGCCTTCACTGAATGCGTCGCGATCGTCGGGATCGTCGTGCCGGGCACGGTCATCATGTTTGCCATCGCCGCCTTGGCGGGCAGCGGCATACTGCCGTTGAGCGAAGTACTGTTACTGGGTTTTCTCGGCGGGCTGTTGGGGGACGCAGTGTCGTACTTCATAGGCCGGCGCTTTCATCAGAATATCCGTCAGTTGCCCGGCTTGCGCACGCACCCGGAGTGGATGGAAGGTGCGGAAAAATACTTCCACCGTTACGGCATCGCCAGTTTGCTGGTCGGGCGCTTCATCGGACCGCTACGCCCGATGCTGCCAATGATTGCCGGCATGTGCGACATGCCGCTCCCGCGCTTTGCGGCCGTCAGTGTACTGGCCGCGGCAGGCTGGTCGATTGCCTACCTGATGCCGGGCTGGGCGGCGGGCGCGGCCATTCGCCTGCCCCTGCCGGAAGGCTTCTGGCCTGAGGCGGCAGTGGTCGGTGCCGGTCTGGCGATTCTGTTCGGGCTGAGTATTCAGAGCAGCATTCGCCAGAAGCGCTATGCAACCAAACTTATTTCCGTGCTCAGCCTGACGCTGGTCGCGGCGCTGTTCATCGGCTGGCCTTATCTGGCGGACTTCGACAACGGCCTGATGACGCTCATTCAGGAGCATCGCAGCGAGGCCGCACAGAACATCGTGATCTTCGTCACCAGCATCGGCGACTTCAAGGCCCAGTTGCTGGCGGCCTCCCTGCTGATCATCGTGCTGGCCGTTGCCAGACAATGGCGTCACGCAGCTTTTGCCCTGACCGCAACACTGGGTACCGCGATTGCCAATGGCACCCTGAAAACGTTCTTCGCCCGCACTCGCCCGGACGTTCTGGTAGAGCCGCTGACCACTTACAGTATGCCCAGTGGCCACAGTTCTGCGGCCTTTGCGCTGTTCATGACGCTGGCGGTGCTGGCCGGACGCGGCCAGCCCGTGCGCCTGCGCCTGAGCTGGATGCTGGTCGGTGGCATTCCGGCACTGGCCATCGCGCTTTCCAGGGTTTACCTGGGCGTTCACTGGCCAACCGACATCCTCGCTGGAATGCTCCTGGCGTTCTGTGTCTGCGCCGCCAGCCTGGCGTTCATTCAGCGCAACGCCCCCTTGCCCGCCATGTCGGTCCGGGTATGGTGGCTCATCGTCCCGGCAATGACCGCGCTGCTCGGCATTTTTGCGGTGCGCGCCCTCTCGCACGCAGTACTGCGTTACCAGTACTGATCGGCATACCTGATCGCGCCCGTACAAATCGGGTGCGACACTTCTCAAATCTGGCACCTTGCCAGTGCTCTTTCGAGGCGTTGACTACACTCCCCTGAAGCAGGTGAGTGAGCAACGGCGTGGCCGAAGGAGTGCTGATGTCCCCACTGGATGGTTATACGGCAATGCCCGCCCGGCAACGCGGCGCCATAGGCATGATGGCCGCGCTCACATTGGGATTGGCGCTGCTGTGCACACTGATAGTGGTCGACAGCGGCAGGCTGTATCTGGAGAAACGCTCGTTGCAGCGGGTTGCGGACATCGCCGCCCTGGAAGCTGCGGGGCGCAGGGGAACGTGCAGCGGGGCGGCCACCGCCCCCGGTTTCGCCACACAAAGTGCCACGCGTAACGGCTTTACCCCGAATAGCGGAGGTCGAACGCTAACCACCCTCTGCGGCACCCTTACAGTGGGCCTGCAGAGCCAGCGCGTATTTGTCGCGGACTCCACCCAGGCACTGGCCATTCAAGTGGTCGCGGCGCATCCGGTGCCACGAAGTATTGCTGCCGGTATTGTTGCCCTGTTCGAAAAAACTCCCTCCCCTGCGAACATCACGATCAGCGCCACAGCCGTGGCTGCCAGTGCCGCGCCACTGGCGGCACTCACCATTCGCAGTGCGGCGGTAACAATGGACAGCACTCGGGCGGCCATTCTGAACCCGCTCATCGGCAGCCTGCTCGGTGGCACACTCAACCTGAGCGTAGCGAACTGGCAGGGCCTCGCCAGCACCGACCTCAGCCTGTTGAGCTATCTGAACCGACTCAAGACCGACCTTAACCTGACTGCGGTCGGTTACAGCGAGGTGCTCAACACATCGGTTTCTGTCAGCCAGTTGATCCAGAGTGCTATCAATGTGCTCGACCCCGGCGCGACCTTGAACGGCACGGCCACCATCGCGGGCCTGCAGGCATTGAGGCTGGCGGCTGGCGCAACCACTGTGTTGCTCGGCGACGTGCTGTCGATACAAGGCAGTTCGGACCTCGCTGCATTGAACACCAATCTGCGCCTTCTGGACCTGGTTCAGGGCCTTGCGCAACTGGCCAACGACAAGACCGGCATATCGACAGCTGCGCAGATAAATGTAGGCACCCTGGCACAGGTCACCACACGATTTCAGGTCGTTGAGCCGCCTCAGTTATCGGCCATCGGCGACCCGAGCAAGATCGACCCGCTCAATCCCAAAACCGGTGCCAACCGGATCTACGTGCGCACCGCGCAGATGCGCGCGCTGGTGTCAGTCAATCTGCCGGTGCTGGGCACCATCACGTCATTGGCCAACACTGCGGGCTCGGTGGTCGGCAGCCTGACACCGATCCTCAATAGCGCGTTGAGCCTGAACATCGCGGGCCTGGTGACATCAGCCACCTGCGCCGTAGGACTAAACAGTTGCATGGTCACCGATTTCAAGTTTCTGACCTCGGACTCTTCTGCCAGCGCCGGCCCCAGGATAGATCTGAGCCTGTCGCTGGCCAGCGCCGACACCTATGTCACCGGCTACACCTGTACCAGCAATACCAGCAAAACCTTGAGTGTCAAAACAGATGCAGGATTGCTCAGCGCCAAGGTTGGCTGGATTGACAGCACGGCAGCGTTTCCTGCCAGCACTGACCCCTCGGCAATCACCGCACTGCCTCTACCGGTGCTGGATATAGGCACCAAGACCTGCCAGAAGATAGCGGGACTGTTGGGCAACTGCACCGCCCGTACCCCCTTCGGCGGTGGCGGCATAGGTCTCACGTTCGACACGGTAAGCCAGTCGCCGCTGGGCAGCTCACCGGTCGTCAGTACAACCTTCAGCTCGCCCAATCTGCCGGAAATCAACAGCGCGCCTTATTTCCTGACGAGCGTTGCGCACACCAAACCCAGTACGTTGCTGAACGGCACGGTTTCCAGCGTAAAGGTGAATGTCTATAAACCTGCGACCAGCAATGTGCTAGGCAACGTCATTACTGGAGCAGCTGCAACGCTGAACAGCCTGACCGTTGCGCTGGACGCTATTGTGGAGAACACGCTGACCGGCTTGCTGACATCAGTCGTCGACCCGCTGTTCGAGTCACTTGGCCTGAGTCTGGGTGCCACCGATGTGGGTGCCAATTTAAGCTGCAACATCGGTCAGGCGACGCTGATTATCTAACCGGCGTTGAATATCGGCAGCTCGATCTGGAAACGAGCGCCCTCCCCGACGTTGCCGACGCTGAGCTGGCCGCCCATCTGGTCGACGATGCCGTAGCTGACAGACAAGCCCAGTCCGGTGCCGACACCGACAGGCTTGGTGGTGAAGAAAGGCTCGAAAATGCGCTCCAGCAAACGCGGATCAATCCCCCCGCCGTTGTCCTGAACCGCCAGCCGGATGATATTTTCGTCCCGCTCGGCCTCGACGCTGATCCACGGTTCGAAATCCCGGTCTTTTTCCCGACGTGACAACAACGCATCACGGGCGTTGACCATCAGGTTGATCAGCACCTGCTCAAGCTGATCGACATGCCCGCGAACCTGCACGTCTTCGATCATGGTGCCGACCCGCAACTGCACACCCTTGCCTTTCATGCCTTCGGCCAGCATCGAGAGGGTGCCTTCCACCGCCTGCGCCGGATCGAACAGCCGCTCCTCCACTTCGGAGCGCCGCCCGAATACCCTCATGTGGTCCACCACGCGGGCAGCGCGCTGTACCTGTGTGTCGATACGGTTGAGCTTTTCGGTGAGGTATTCGATGTCCACGTCCCCGCGCCCAAGACGCTTGAGGACGTTGACCACCGCCATGCGCATAACATTGAGGGGCTGATTTATCTCATGGGCGAGGCCTGTGGACATTTCGCCAAGCGTGGCCATTTTCGCGCTCTGGTTCAATTGCATCCTGGAGCGGCGCACATCCGTGTTATCACGGCCCACGGCCTGAACCTCGACCAGCGTGCCGTGCTCGTCGAATATTCCCCGGTCGGCCCAGACCCACCAGGCATACTCACGGCCGGGCAGCTCGATACAGATTTCTTCGGTGCTCACCGGCGCTTGCGGGGTGAGTTGACCAATGCGCCGAATGAACGCCTCGCGCTGCTCGTCCGAAAGCCAGTCCCCCAGATTGATCCCGGTCAGTTGTTCCGGCGTGCATTCCATGTAATTGGCCAGTGGACGGTTGCCGAAACTCAGTACCAGATCCGGAGAATAGCGGCAGATCATGGCCGGTGAGTCTTCGACCAGAATGCGGTATCGCTCTTCGCTCTGGCGCACGTGCTCGGCCGCCAGAGTGGCTTCGGTCACGTCCAGCCACAGGCCGACCGCCTCCACGGGCATGCCGAGGTCGTCACGCAACAATCGCGCTTCGTCCAGCAACCAATGGTAGTGGCCGTTCTTGTTGCGCAACCTGTAACGCCGACTGACAACGCCTCCGCGCAACAGCTGCCGGTTACGCTCGAACCAGATGTCGCGGTCTTCGGGGTGAATGTATTCCGCCAGCTGGCCGTCTACGCAGTCAGCCAGCGTCCAGCCCAGCAAGGGCGTGAGACTGTCACTGAAAAAGGTTGGCTCAAGGTTGCCGTGATCGTAGCGCTGCACGTAAATCACGGCCGGCGAGCTGGCAATGAGGTTATCCAGCCGGGCGTGAGCGGCCGCTGCTTCGGTTTCCTGATTCTTGATATCACTGACATCGAGCATGAAACCCAACACCCGCTGAACCTGACCACTGATCAGCGCCTGGCCCTGAATACGGTACCAGAGGGTTTCCTGGGCGGGGTCGCTCTGTGCGAGACGCACGCAAAGCATCAGCGGCGTGCCTTTGTCACGTAACTGCGCCAGACGACTGGAAAGCTCTTGTCGATCAGCCGGATGAATCAACGCCAGCCAGTCTTGACGCGACAGACTTTCGACCCGGTCACCCAGACGCAGACTGCGCGCCAGTTGCGGTGCCAGCAGGATTTCGTCACGAGCAGGCATCAGCTCCCACCAACCGGTGCCCAGTAGATCCTGAAGCACCGCCAGGCGCTCTACATGGTGACGATTGTGCTGCTCGGACAAGCGAAAAAGCACCGGCCCGGCCAGCGCCGAACACAGGTTGAGCCACTCGCGTTCACCAAGATCCGGAGCCTGCTGTTGCGGGTTATAGAAACCGAACATCAGCCATGCTTTAGCAACGTTGTCACGGCTGTGGGGGATCAGAAAACCGTCCGCGTTGCCGAAGGCACTCTGCAACGGCCCTTGGTCGACGCCGCCGCCAAACCTGAGTTGATGGGTGATATTGGCATCGAATCGATCCAGCGCATTGCCCAGTCGCTGCCCAACCTGCCATAACTCCGGCGCGGTGTGGGCGCTGTACTGGCAGTAGACACGCCAGCCAGCGCCGCTGACTTCCGGCAATACCAGCGCCAGACAGGGAACGCGCCATAGCTGTGCCAGTTCCTCGAGTTGCTCGGTCACCACGGCAGTCAGCCGGTCCACGTTGCACACGCGCACACGCTCGGCCATTTGCCCGGCAAAGCGCAGGCATTGCTGGCGGCTGCGGGCGGCACTGGCCTCCTCCATCAAGTCGCTGATATCCAGCAACTGCAACAGCCAGCCCTTGCCATGCGCCTGCACCCAGCCACGGGCGTGCAAGGTGTGCGCATCGGCACTCTTGAAGTCCAGGTCCAGCATGTGCCCCAGCCAGTCATGCGGCACGCCTTCAATGACCAGCGCGCTGTTTGGCAGCAACAGGTTCATCAACCGCTGCGCAGCTGACAGCGGAGCGGCAATGCCCAAACGCGCAAGCAACTGCGGGCTGATGCTCTGTATCCGTCCTTCGTCATCGAGCAGCACATAAAGGTCGACCCCGACCGGGCCCGGCTCGCTTGACACGGGCACAGCCTGGGATACCGGCGGCGCTTCACCACGGCCCAGCCAACGGCTCAGACGATTTTTTTCAAGGGGCAAGTTGCAGACTCGCTTGTGCAGTAAGGTTGGTCGGCAAGCGCGGGACCTCGCCGATGCCAGGGAGCGTCAATAACGGGAGTACCTGGGTCAATCGGGTCTTGGGGTACTGGATGGTCACCGTCAGAACACCGGCGGTGTAGGTCACGTTGGTATAACTGGCGTTGAAACCCAGCGCAGGCGGCATCCATGACAGCTGATTCATGACGACACTCTGCGCCTGGCTGACCAACAGAGTGTTATAGCCACTCACTGTCGGGCTAAGGGCGACACTTCGGCGCACGGCTTCACTGGCAGCCGCATTGAAAGACTGCATCATAAGCAACGGCAGGCTATAACTCACCACGCCATAGAACACGGCAAAGAAAACAACGAACACCGCAGCGAACTCAATAGCGGCGGCACCTTGCTGCCGATGAGGCAAGGCATGCTGCAGAACGGTTTTCATATCAACGTCTACCCTGACATTTACGGCTTCAACAGAGCATAGATTCTTTCCGGAAAACAGGATGTTTTTTGCTTGATGAAATTATTTCTTCTGCTTGTCTGGTTTGTAATTTGCGCCGAACAGGATGCGCGACGCAAGCACATTTCAAACGGGCTGACACTGGGCGCAGCAGCACTGGCGGCCGCCTGGCTGGCAGGCACCGGAACGACCTGGCTAGGCGCCCCGCCACTGGAAGCCGCGCTGGCACTGGCGCTGGCACTGGGCTTGACATTGCCTGGTTATGCGCTCGGCAAGCTGGGCGCCGGAGACGTCAAGCTGATGGCCGCACTCGCGCTCGCCTCCGACAGCGTCTATTTACTGTGCACATTTATCGGCGCAGGCATCGCCGTGCTGACCTGGGTGTTGCTCGCCAGGAAAGTGCAGCATCATATAAACCAACGAGTTGCGCGGCGTTACGCCTATATGTTCCCTGACGCGCCAGATAAATATCCTTTTTCACCTTTTTTATTGGCGGGCTTGCTGCTGACAGTAGCGTTGCTCCATTAGTCGACTCTCGGCCAATTGAAAGTTTAATGCTATGTACATAGTCGGAAAGTACGACTACGGTTAACACATCGCTGTGGCGTACTGTCATTGAACTACCCGAAACGGGTCATACAACGCTTAATCATGTTTTGCTGAATGGATAAAGGTTCCGGTCTGCCGGCCTTAACAGCATGGAGTTGCATGTGGATAACTACCCGGTCACGAAAGTTCTGGTGGTCGACGACCAGCCTCTTATTGTTGAAGAACTCTGTGAGTTTCTGGAGAGCAACGGCTATGCGTGCGTGCGCTGCCATTCAAGCCTTGAGGCCATCGAGCATTTCAGCAGCGACAGCGCTATTGGCATCGTACTCTGCGACCTGGAAATGCCAGGCATGAATGGGATCGAGATGGTCGAAGCCATGAAGATGGCTGGCGGCAAGACGCATCTGTTCGAGGCCATCATGCTGACCGGACAAGCCGAGAAAAAGGACGTCATCAAGGCTCTGCGAGCCGGCATCGCCGATTACTACCAGAAGCCGGTCAACCTTGAAGAGTTGCTTGAGGGTGTCCAGTTGCAGGTGGAAGCGCTGCACGAACGGCAGAAAAACCGTCAGCAATTGGGCCTGCTCAACGAGAAACTTCAGTTTCTGGCCGCATCCATAGACGACCTCTATCAAAATCTGGATAACGTTCAGAACAGGGCGCAGTCCGAGCGCAAAACCAGCTTCGAGAGTGATGCACAGATGCCCGTATCGCTGGCCAAATTGTCACCCCGCCAGCTGGACGTCGCGCGCCTGGTCAGCAAGGGGCTGACCAATTACCAGATTGCCTGCGAACTGGGAATTACCGAAAACACTGTCAAACTCTACGTGTCCCAAGTGCTGCGCTTGACCCACATGCATAACCGCACCCAACTGGCCTTGGCATTTTCACCCGGCAAATCGGCAGAGCGGCAAAAGCTGATCGAAAGCCAGGACTGAAACCGAATCAGGCCTCGATTTCCGTCAACACGACGTGATAGGGCACATCCACCAGGGCCGAATGCACCTGATTGCGGCCCGCGTGCTTGGCGCAGTACAACGCAGTATCCGCCTGTGACGCAAGGCTCAGACTGTCGTCATTAGCCCCCAGAGAAACGACCCCGGCGCTGAAAGTGCAAAACAGATCGGTCGGCTGCGCGGGGTAATGGATCTCCGCAAAGCGATGGCGGATCTCATCAAGCACTTTATGGGCACTTTGAATGTCGGTATCCGGCATGACGATGGCAAACTCCTCACCACCGTAACGACCGATGAAGTCGGTCTTGCGCAGGCGCTGCTTGAGAAACAGCGCCAGGCTTTTGATGACGCGATCTCCCATCGGGTGACCGTGGCTGTCGTTGACCTTCTTGAAGTGGTCGATATCGAGCATGGCAAAACACAGCGGCTTACCCTCGCGTCGCGAGCGAAAGCTGCAATCTTCCAGCAGTTGCAGGATGTGCGTGTGATTGTAGAGCCCGGTCAGGCTGTCACGAACCATGCGTGCCTTGAGGCTGCGGGCTCTGGCGGCGCGATTGCGAACCGTGGTGATCAGGTGGCGTGGCTTGATCGGCTTGGTGAGGAAGTCATCGCCACCCTCGCTCATGGCGTCAAGCTGCTTGTCCTGATCATCCTCGGCCGACAGGTAAATGATCGGCACGCTGACATAGCGGTCATTATGGCGAATGACCTTGGCCAGCTCAGTGCCGGTGCAACCAGGCATGTACATGTCGAGAATGATCAGGTCCGGCTGAAACTCCGCCAGTTCGGACATTGCCTGAATCGGGTCGAGCAGAACCCGCGTAACAATTCCGGCTGCATTCAGAATGCGTTCGGTGTGCATTGCCTGAGCGCGGGAATCGTCGATGATCAGCACTTTATAGGGTTCGTATTGAGCGACGCAGGTCAGAACTTCGATTTTTTCCAGCAGACTCGACGCTTCCAGCGCGCCGGTCAAAAACTCTTCGCCACCGGCCCGCACTGCTGCGAGGCGGGTGGGCGTATCGGTTTCGTTAAGGCTGAAAAACAACAGTGGAAGCTTCTGCTCCAGGCCTTCCTGGGCCTGTGAAGCCAGCTTCAGACCCTGACCGGCCCCGCTGAAATCGACATCCATGACAATCGCCGCCGGATGCCGTTGCGCCATTGCGCGCTGAAACTCGGCAACACTGTGCAGCGACAGGGCTGCCAGACCGAAAAACTCCAGCTGCTTGGCCAGACGCTCGGCCCGCTCATGGTCCTGAAGCACCACATAGACCGGCTTGCGCAGCGGAGGCAGCGACGTTTGCTCAAGCTGGTCGCCATGCCGCAGCCCGGTGCGGGAGAGACGTTGCATCAGACGATTGAGGTCAGTGATGACGCTGCTGTTGAGGCGACCGCGATTGGCTTCGACAGCCTCAAGTGCCTGGTTGATGTCATGCGCCAGTGAAATGTGTTCAACCTGCTCGAAGCGCTCGGCAAAGCGCAGTAAACGCAACGTCGACTCCTTGAGCTCAGCCATGTCGCCAGCCGACCACTCGGCTTTCTGCAGACGTTGCCACGTCTCCAGAATCTGGCGTGCCTGGTGGATGACCCTTTGGGCAAAATGATGCTTCAGGCGATCTCGGCTAGGGTCTTCTGGCTCGGTCATATTGAGACTACTGTGATTTTACTGAGCGATACGGCTGATGGCGCTATGCTAGCACCTCCATTACAACAGAACAGTGCCGTAAGTCACTTATTTGACAACATTTTGATGGCGCTTAGCCATTACTCAAAATCAATCGACTGATAGAGCCTGGCTATAGGCCTTAAGTTGCAACCTGGAAGTTGAAAGCAATTCGCTTTTGGCTTGAAGCTCGAAGCTTGCAGCTGCCCCGATCGCACCTTAGGGTAAGGTTGCGGTCGAACCCCACGTGAAGCATTCAACTCAAGATCGAAAGGACCCTACCATGCTGGATTGGAAGAACCGCGCAGGCAGCGCGGGTGAGCGCACCGCTGACACTTCATCGGTCAAACGCCGCGGTTACCTGGGTAACCTGTTCTATAGCCGCGCTCTGGGCGCCTTGATCTTGATTTACCTGCTGGTTGCACTGGTAGTCGGCTGGTACTGGAGCAAAGAGCCTGCACTGTTCCCTGTACAACAGAACGCTCAAGCCGCCGCCGAGCGCGAAGGCAAGCCAATGGTTATCGGCTACACGACGGTTGAAACGCTCAAGACCGTGGCTGGCACCCTGCTCAACAAGCGCGGTGGATATCTGTCCAACGACCGCATGCCACCGGGCTTGTGGCTGGACAACATTCCAAGCTGGGAATACGGCGTACTGGTGCAGGTGCGTGACTTGAGTCGTGCGCTGCGCAAGGACTTTGCCCGTTCCCAGTCTCAATCTGCCGAAGATGGCGATCTGGCTCGCGCCGAGCCGCTGTTCAACTTCAACAATCGCAGCTGGATCCTGCCTTCCAGCGAGTCGCAATACGCCGAAGGTATCAACTCTCTGAGTCGCTACCAGGCACGTTTGTCCGACCCGAACCAGAAAGGCGCGCTGTTCTATGCCCGCGCCGACAACCTGAACAACTGGCTGGGTGATGTCGGCACCCGCCTGGGCTCGCTGTCGCAACGCCTTTCGGCCAGTGTCGGTCGGGTCAAACTCAACAGCACGCTGAAAACCGAGGCCGCTGTTTCGGTCAAGCCTGGCGAAGTACCGCAGGTAGACGAGGAAATCGTCGAGACCCCGTGGCTGGAAGTGGACAACGTGTTCTATGAAGCGCGCGGTCAGGCCTGGGCTCTGTCGCATCTGCTGCGCGCCATCGAGGTCGACTTCGCCGATGTACTGGCCAAGAAGAATGCGACCGTCAGCGTGCGTCAGATCATTCGTGAGCTGGAAGCGTCCCAGGAACCGCTGTGGAGCCCGATGATTCTGAATGGCAGCCCGTTCGGTGTGTTCGCCAACCACTCGCTGGTCATGGCCAACTACATCTCGCGTGCCAACGCTGCGGTCATCGACCTGCGCCAGTTGCTGAATCAAGGCTGATGTCTATTCCCGCCAACGAGGCCGCGCACCGTGCCGCCTCGGATGCCGAGCAGATCGCCTGGGTCGACGAGCAGGACCGACTGCTCGGCTCGCGGGTCCGCGCCGATTTGCGTGAGCGCGGACTGATCGGGCGCGGCACTTATATCCTGCTGTTCAACAGTGCCGGTGAGCTTTGCGTGCATCGGCGCACACTGAGCAAAGCGATTTATCCCGGTTATTGGGACGTCGCCGCAGGCGGAATGGTGCAGGCGGATGAAAGCTATGACGAGTCCGCTGCCCGGGAGCTGGAAGAAGAGCTGGGCGTCAGTGGCGTACCGCTGCTGGCCCACGAACGGTTTTTCTTCGATCAGCCGGGCAACCGGCTCTGGTGCGCCGTGTTTTCGGCCGTGTGGGACGGGCCCTTGAGATTGCAGCCCGAAGAAGTGCTGGAAGCGCGCTTCATGCCCATCGCCGACGTTCTGCATCAGGCTGAAAAAATCCCTTACTGCCCGGACTCGCTCGCGGCGCTGAAACGCTACCTGCAGCAGATAGAGAATGCTCAGTAAGCCAGTGTTCAGAAATTGGCGTATCCAGCCCCTTAGCAACCGGTCTGTTTGCCGTTACACTGCGCGACCTTTTCAAACTGGACCGGCCCTGCCGTTTCAGTAGCGCTGCCCCTGCCAGAGTGGGGCTTCGCGGTCGATGGTTCGTGTGAGCCCGACCCATCTTCAGTCCTCAACAAGAGGATTTTTGCGTGGCTAAAAAAGCCGCTTCTCTCGCCGCCCTTGGTGGCCTGGTGTTTTCAACCGACGCAGGGCGTCACTGCCCGGATTGTCGTCAGCCCGTTGCCGACTGCACCTGCAAACAGACCGCCATCCCCGAAGGTGACGGTATTGCCCGCGTGCGCCGGGAAAGCAAAGGCCGTGGCGGCAAGACCGTGACTACCATCAGTGGTGTCCCGCTGGCAGAAGAGCCGCTCAAGGACCTCGCCAAGGCCCTCAAGCAGCGCTGTGGCACAGGCGGATCGCTCAAGGACGGCGTGATCGAGATTCAGGGCGATCACGTCGAACTGCTATTGGCAGAGCTGATCAAAAAAGGCTTCAAGGCTAAAAAGTCCGGCGGCTGAATCCGCGTAGCGGGCAGCGAATCAAATCGTCATTTCAACTCATTACACTGCGCCCAGCTGGCTATTGGCTGGCGCAACGACTTCTTTATAGGGGACTTTGATGTCCGTACGACGCACACGCAAAGACGATGGCAGCCAATGGACAGTTGCGGACAGCCGCAGCGTTTATGGTATTCGCCATTGGGGCGCGGGTTATTTTGCAATCAACGAAGCAGGTCGCGTTGAAGTCCGTCCCAATGGGCCGGACAGCTCGCCCATCGATCTTTACGAACAGGTCGACAACCTGCGCAAGAGCGGCCTGTCACTGCCCTTGCTGGTGCGCTTCCCCGACATTCTGCAAGACCGTGTGCGTCAACTGACCGGTGCATTCGACAGCAACATTGCGCGCCTGGAATACCAGAGCCAATACACCGCGCTGTACCCGATCAAGGTCAACCAGCAGGAAGCGGTGGTGGAAAACATCATCGCCACGCAGAACGTTTCCATCGGTCTGGAAGCGGGTTCCAAACCGGAGCTGATGGCCGTGCTGGCATTGGCGCCCAAAGGCGGCACCATCGTCTGCAACGGTTACAAGGACCGTGAGTTCATCCGTCTGGCGCTGATGGGCCAGAAGCTGGGCCACAACGTATTCATCGTCATCGAGAAAGAATCCGAAGTCGAGCTGGTGATCGAAGAAGCCGCCGAGCTGAAAGTCGCCCCTCAGGTAGGCCTGCGCGTGCGTCTGTCTTCCCTGGCGTCGAGCAAATGGGCGGACACCGGCGGCGAGAAATCCAAGTTCGGTCTGTCGGCCGCACAATTGCTGTCGGTGGTCGAGCGCTTCCGCAAGGCCGGGCTCGATCAGGGCATCCGCCTGCTGCACTTCCACATGGGCTCGCAGATCGCCAACCTGGCTGATTACCAGCACGGCTTCAAAGAGGCTATCCGCTATTACGGTGAGCTGCGCAAACTCGGCCTGCCGGTGGATTACATCGATGTCGGCGGCGGTCTGGGCGTCGACTACGACGGCACCCACTCACGCAACGCCAGCTCGATCAACTACGACATGGACGACTACGCAGGCGTGGTGGTCGGCATGCTCAAGGAGTTCTGCGATGCGCAAAGCCTGCCGCACCCGCATATCTTCTCGGAAAGCGGCCGCTCGCTGACCGCCCACCACGCCATGCTGGTGGTCCAGGTGACCGACGTCGAGAAGCATAACGACGAAGTGCCGGAAATCTCCGACAAGGAAAGCCTGCCGGAAACCGTGCAGTGGCTGGTGGACCTGCTGGGTCCGACCGACATAGAAATGGTCACCGAAACCTACTGGCGTGCCACGCACTACATGAGCGACATCGCTACCCAGTACGCCGATGGCAAAATCAGCCTGGCGGAGAAAGCACTCGGCGAACAATGCTACTTCGCCGTCTGCCGCCGCCTGTACAACTCGCTGAAGGCACGTCAACGCTCACACCGTCAGGTGCTCGACGAACTCAACGACAAGCTGGCCGACAAGTACATCTGCAACTTCTCGGTGTTCCAGAGCCTGCCCGATACCTGGGCCATCGGCCAGGTGCTGCCGATTCTGCCCTTGCACCGTCTGGACGAAGAGCCGGTGCGCCGCGCCGTGCTTCAGGACCTGACCTGCGATTCCGATGGCAAGATCAAGCAGTACGTCGATGAGCAGAGCATCGAGACCAGCATGCCGGTGCACTCGTTGAACGAAGGCGAAGACTATCTGCTGGGGATCTTCCTGGTAGGCGCCTATCAGGAAATTCTGGGGGACATGCACAACCTGTTCGGTGATACCGACTCGGTGAACATCTACCAGAACCCGGACGGCAGCGTTTACCACGCGGGCATCGAGACCCACGACACCATCGAAGACATGCTGCGCTACGTGCATTTGTCGCCGGAAGAACTGATGACCCATTACCGGGACAAGGTCGCCAGCGCCAAGATTACCCCGCGCGAGCGTACCTACTTCCTCGACGCCCTGCGCCTGGGGCTGACACGCTCTTCGTACCTGTCGTCCTGATTCCAGGATTTGCGATGGGGCCTGCAATTGGGCCCCATCTACTGTAACTGTGGTGCCAATGCTGTGCACTCATCGTTACAGGCAAGTTCTGATAAGCCAGGAGAACGAGGCCAAACGCCTTGTTTCGGGGTGCGTTCCGGCCTCTTCGCGAGCAAGCTCGCTCCTACGAGACTTATGCGTTGGAGCGATGGTCATGCGCACATCGTAAGCCGCTACCAACATTCCCTGTAGGCAACGTCCTGTTCTACCTGCAGCCCTCTACCCTGCCCGATTTCTGCGCCAGAATTCGCGGTCGCATTCCCGGTAGAGAAGCACTCCATCATGCCCGACCCCACCAGCGCGCCGCTCTTTCGTCTGGAAATTGCCCGCCTGCAGCGCTGCTTCACTGTCATATCGTTCAGCGCAAGCGAGGCGATCAGCCAGCCTTTTACCTTTGAACTGGACATTCTTGGTGACGGCCTGGATCTGGACCTGACCGGCCTGATGTACAAACCTGCCTCGCTGAGCTTCGGAAGCCGGAAGAACTTTCACGGTCAGATTCAAGGCGCGACACGTAAGCATTACCAACCCGGCCCGGCGTTTTACACGCTGATAATGGGGCCCCGACTGGCCTGTCTCGGGTTACGCCACCAGTCGCGCATCTTTCAGCACATGACCGCCACCCGGATCATCACCCAAGTGCTCGAAGAACATGGCCTGAAGAACTGTTTCCGTTTTGACCTGCCGACCGAGTGCCGCGAACGCGACTGTTGCGTGCAGTATCAGGAATCCGACCTGCAACTGGTCCAGCGCCTGTGCGCAGAAGAAGGCATTCACTACCACTTTGTCCATTCACGGCATCGCCACGAACTGGTATTCGGCGCCAACCTGCACGGGTTTGCGCGCAGCCCTGTCGCACGCTGGCGTCAATTCGCGCAACAGTCCGGGGTGACCCGGTTTGCCGTCACCGAGCATGCAACGGATCTGCCCGGCAGCCGCGCAGCCCAGCACGCGACAGGCGAGAGTACCTTGCCGTTCGTGACTTGCGCAGAACTGCTGCCGCTGGCCGACCATCCCGAGAAGAACTGGAACCACATGTGGCTGATCACAGAAGTCCGGCATCGCTTTGGCATCGTTGATGGCAATGACCGCGGGGCATCGGAACGCTACTCGAACCAGTTCAAGGCCATACCATGGGAAGTCGGCTTCAGAACGCCTGCCCCGGCACCGCGCGCGCCCATTGCGCATCTTCAGCAAGGCTGGATCATCGGCATCAGCGGCGAACCGGCAAGGCTTGATGCGTCAGGCCGGGTGCACGTCCGGCTGGAGTGGGAATGGCAACACCCGAATGATCCCGGCGGTGGCTGCTGGCTGCATCTGGCACCGGGGCTGGATATCGAATGTCGCGCCGGCATGTCAGTGGCGGTGAGCTTTTCTGTGGATGACACACACCCACCACTGATCATCGGCGGTCTGCCGTCTCAGGAGGCGCGCCGCGAGAATGATCCAGCGCCTGTCGATAACGTCCTAATGCACCTCGACCGGCAAATATTCATCGGGCCTGACCGACTGCTGCAACTCGCAGACGGGGTCTGCCTATACCTTGGCAAAGGCAGCAAAGTCACGCTGGATGCGGGGCCCAGCACGGTGCAGATCGACGATGATGGCCTGACACTGAGCAGCCCGCGCATCGGCTTTGCCAGCAAGGCGAATGTTCGTTCCTCGGGTGATCCGAACGCTATTGAATGAAATAGCACCAATCATGCGGCACTTGGGCGAATCGCGACGGTCCAAGGCGTGTCCGAATCATCTGCCAGAGCACTTCCCTTATGATACGAGTGATTTTCCTGACTCTGATGACGGGTGCCGTACTGGCGGCATTGTCCGGCTGCTCGCCCCTGAAGCTGCTCAACACGTTGAATCCGACCGGCCCTGTCGATCATGTCTACGGGCTGGCCTACGGGCAGGATCCACGCAACACGCTGGACGTTTACACCCCACAGACTAAACCGGCCAATGCGCCAGTTGTATTGTTTTTCTATGGCGGCAGTTGGAACACCGGTTCGAAAGCCAATTACGCCTTCATCGGCGAAGCATTGGCTGCGCGTGGCATGGTCGTCGTGATTGCCGACTACAGGCTCTATCCGCAAGTGCGCTATCCAAGCTTTCTGGAAGATTCGGCCAAAGCGCTGGCCTGGGCGCACAAACATGCAAAAACCTACGGTGGCGATCCTGACCGGTTGTACGTGATGGGCCACAGCGCAGGTGCCTATAACGCTGCGATGCTGGCGCTCGACCCGCGCTGGCTGGCCCGTGAAGGCTTATCGCCGTCCATTCTCAGCGGCTGGATCGGGCTGGCCGGGCCGTACGACTTTCTGCCTATCGAGGAGGCCGATGTGAAACCGGT
Source organism: Pseudomonas syringae group sp. 243L2 (assembly GCF_032587875.1). Classification (NCBI taxonomy): domain Bacteria; kingdom Pseudomonadati; phylum Pseudomonadota; class Gammaproteobacteria; order Pseudomonadales; family Pseudomonadaceae; genus Pseudomonas; species Pseudomonas syringae group sp. 243L2. The sequence goes on along the minus strand of NZ_JAWHPL010000019.1, from coordinate 156,932 downwards.
ATTCTTTTACCCCGACTCACCGCCTGACTCGCAACCCATCAACCACGTCAGTTCCAGCGCACCTCCTGCGTTGCTGATGGCATCGCGTACGGACTCGGTGGTCAACCCCGAACGCAACACCGGTGGCCTGGCGCGGGCATTGCGCGAGGCAGGTGTGCCAGTACGCGATCTGTACTTCTCGCGCACTAACCACGGCACGCTGGTCGGTGCATTTGCCAAGCTGTTAAGCGGCCTGGCACCGGTGGTCGACGAGGTCGACATGTTCGTCAATCACACCCCGCCAAGGCTCGCGGAAAAGAACCGTGCGGCCTTGAAGACTCAGTGAACGAACCAGCCGTCCCGGCGCGTCAATCGCCAGGCAATGGCGCCAAGGCTCAGGCCGCGCAGCAGGGTAAAAGCCAGAAACGTCAGCCATAGCGCGTGATTGCCGTGGCTGGAAGCCAGATAAGCCACCGGCGCGATGCCTGCTGCGCTGAACAGCATCGCGTTGCGCATTTCACGGGCACGGGTGGCACCGATGAACAGCCCGTCCAGCAGGTAACTCCAGACGGCCAGCAGTGGCATTAGCGCCAGATATGGCAGATAGGTCATGGCCGTTGCGCGAACCTCGGGAATATCGGTCTGCACGCTGACGAACCCATGCCCGCCTACCAGAAACAACAGCGCAAATGCCACGCTGGCAATCAGTGACCAGCCTCCCGCGACCACCAGCGAGCGCCGCAGCGTATCCCGGTCACGCGCACCAATGGCATGGCCGCACAGCGCCTCGACCGCATGCGCCAGCCCGTCCAGTGCGTGGGCAGTCAACAGCAGGCCGTTGAGCAGCAACGCGTTGGCGGCAACCGTTGCGTCACCCAGACGAGCGCCCTGCACGGTGATCAGGAACATCACCGATTGCAGCGCCAGTGTGCGCAGAAAGATGTCTCGATTGACCGCCAGCAAGGGTCTCCAGTTGCTCCATAGCTTCAGCGCTGACCAGACGATCTGCCCCGGCCAGGCGCGTAAGGTCTTGCGGGCCAGCAGCAGACCGAGCACTACGCCGGTCCACTCTGCCAGCACCGAGGCACGCGCCGAACCGACCACTCCCCAGTCCAGACCGATGACGAACCACAGGTTGAGCGCGATATTGACCAGATTGGTGATGAGCAGAATGGCCAGTGGCGCTCTGGCGTTTTGCGCGCCGAGAAACCAGCCGACCAGCGCATAACTGGCCAGCGCCGCAGGCAGGCCGAACAGCCGGGTGTGAAAGAAATCCAGGGTCATTTGCTGCAGATCGGCAGACGGCTGCATCAGCGCCAGCGCCAGATGGCTGAACGGCAAGGCGATCACACCCAGCAACAACGCCAGCCCGATGGCCAGCAACAGCCCCTGCAACAGGATCCGGCGCAGCGCAGCACTGTCATTGCGCCCCGCCGCCTGCGCAGCAAAACCGGTGGTGCCCATGCGTAGAAAACCCATGGCCCAGGCAAGGAAGGTATAAAGCGTCGACCCGACCGCGACGGAACCCAACTGATGCGCGTGCGGCAGATGACCGATCACTGCGCTGTCGACCAGCGCTACCAGCGGAACGGAAATATTCGACAGAATCATCGGCGCAGCCAGCGCCCAGACACGACGATGGGTTGAGCGATGACGCCAATCGTTGAGCAACGTGGACATGAGAACTCCCGGCAAGGCGAGCATTGTAGCCAGAGCGCCAAGGCTTTGCTGTGCAGATGATGGTGGCCCGGTCGTGAATGTGCGGCGCGGCGAACATTTGTGACGCGGAGCATCACCCAAGGCATTCCCACGCTGGAGCGTGAGGAACGATAGCCACGCTCTGAGTCCTGCGCTGGCATGTGAGGAATGCCAGGGACTACCTGTTCAATCTGACAGTAATACTTGTCATCACGACTGTTATATAGTCGCACCCTCTCTACCGTTGCCGATGAGTGCCACCATGTTCAACAAAGGATTGTTTCTGGCTTGCGCGCTTGCGTTGCTGAGCGCCTGTGATTCCTCCTCCCCGGATAAACCGGCGCCAGCCGCGGCAGCAACGACCCAGGCAGCGGTTACCGATACAAAGCCCAAACCCGCAGTCGACCTCGCCGCGCTGAGCAAGCGCTACGCAGGACGCGAACTGACCGTCATCGACGTGTCCGAAATCCAGATCGACGGCGCAAGCGCATTGTCAGTGAGCTTTTCCGTGCCGCTCGACCCGGAGCAGAAGTTCGGCGAAAAACTTCATCTGGTGGACAGCAAGAACGGCAAGGTCGACGGTGCCTGGGAGCTGTCGGACAACCTCATGGAACTGCGCCTGCGCCACCTTGAGCCGCAGCGCAAACTGGTGCTGACCGTCGATGCCGGTCTGCAGGCCGTCAACAAGGCCACGCTCGCGGCCGAATACATCAGCCGTCTGGAAACCCGTGACCTGCAAGCCACCGTCGGCTTCGCCAGCCGTGGTAGCCTTTTGCCGACGCGGCTGGCCGAGGGCTTGCCGGTCATCGCCCTGAACGTCGACAAGGTGGATGTCGAATTCTTTCGCGTCAAACCCGACTCGATGCCCAACTTCCTCGCCCAGTGGGACGGCGCGTCGAGCCTGTCCAGCTACAGCTCCGAAGAGCTGTTGCCTATGGCCGAACTGGTCTACAGCGGTCGTTTCGACCTCAAGCCTGCGCGCAATACCCGTGAAACCCTGCTGCTGCCGATTGCCGGTATCAAACCTCTGCAACAGCCGGGTGTTTATCTGGCAGTCATGCGCGCGTCGGGGACCTACAGCTACTCGCAGCCGGCTACCCTGTTCACCCTCAGTGATATCGGTCTGTCGGTACACCGTTACAGCAACCGTCTGGACGTCTTCACTCAAGCGCTCGAGGGCGGCAAGGCCCTGAGCGATGTGAGCGTCGATGTGTACGACGACAGCGGCAAGGTTGTCGCCCAGGGCAAGACCGACAGCGACGGCCACACTCAACTGCCGCTGCCAGCCAAGGCGGCGGTGGTGCTGGCGCACAAGGACGAACAGACCAGCATGCTGCGTTTGAACAGTTCGGCGCTGGACCTGGCCGAGTTCGACATCTCCGGCCCGCAGGCTCACCCGCTGCAATTCTTCATTTTCGGCCCGCGTGACCTGTATCGCCCCGGTGAAACCGTGCTGCTCAACGGCCTGCTGCGTGACAGCGACGGCAAGAACGTCAAGCCACAACCCATCACCGTCGAGGTGCGCCGCCCTGATGATCAGGTAAGCCGCAAGTTTGTCTGGGAAGCCGACAGCAGTGGGTTCTACCAGTATCAATTGCAACTCGCCGATGAAGCGCCGACCGGTCGTTGGCAATTGGTGTTCGATCTGGGCGACGGCAAACCGCAACTTTACGAATTCAAGGTTGAAGACTTCCTGCCCGAGCGCCTGGCTCTGGAACTCAAGGGCAGCGACACGCCGGTTGCGCCTGCTGACAACCCCGAGTTCGACATCACGGGCCGCTACCTGTACGGCGCGCCCGCCTCGGGCAATACCCTGACCGGTCAGGTCTACGTGCGTCCGCTGCGCGAAGCCGTGCCGAAACTGCCGGGCTATCAGTTCGGTTCGATCACCGAAGAAGACCTCAAGCATGACCTGGAGCTTGAGCCCGTTACGCTCGACGCCGAAGGCCACTCGACGCTCGCCGTGCAGAGCGAATGGGCGCAAGCCAAATCGCCACTGCAACTGATTCTGCAAGCCAGCCTGCAAGAGTCCGGCGGGCGTCCGATCACCCGTCGTCTGGTGCAGCCGATCTGGCCTGCCGAGCACTTGCCCGGCGTGCGTGCGTTGTTCGGCAGCAGTACAGGCAGCGATGACTACGACGACGAAGCCGACAAGGGCGAGGCGCAGACCAACGGCGACGGCCCGGCCGAATTTGAAATCGTGATGGCCGATGCCGCTGGCAACAAACTGGCTGCTGATAACGTAAAAGTCCGGTTGATTCGTGAGCGCCGCGACTACTACTGGAATTATTCGGCCAACGATGGCTGGAGCTACCACTTCAACGAGAAATTCCTCAACCTGAACGAGGAAACCCTCAACATCACCAAGGACTCGACGGCCAAAATCAGCTTCCCGGTCGAGTGGGGTCCGTACCGTGTCGAAGTGGAAGACCCGTCCACCGGCATGGTCAGCAGCCTGCGCTTCTGGGCGGGCTATCGTTGGCAGGACAACACCGATGGCGGTGCGGTCAGGCCGGATCAGGTCAAGCTGGCGCTGGACAAACCGGCCTACAACGACGGCGACACCGCCACGGTGACCGTCACGCCACCCGCAGCGGGCAAGGGCTATCTGCTGGTCGAGTCCAGCGAAGGCCCATTGTGGTGGAAGGAAATCGACGTGCCGGCCGAGGGCAAATCGTATGAAATCCCGCTGGACAAAAAGTGGGCGCGCCACGATCTGTACGTCACTGCTCTGGTCGTACGCCCCGGCGAGCGCAAGGCCAACGTCACGCCGAAGCGCGCCGTGGGTGTACTGCACCTGCCGCTGGACCGCACGCAACGCAAACTGGCGCTGACGGTCACCGCACCAGAGAAAATGCGCCCCAAACAGCCGCTTAAACTCAAGATTGTCGCCAAAAATGCTGATGGCAGCGTGCCAAGGCAGGTGCAAGTGCTGGTGTCGGCAGTGGACGTCGGCATTCTCAACATCACCCGCTACGCCACGCCTGACCCGTTTGCCAGCCTGTTTGGCCGCAAGCAGTATGGCGCGGACCAACTGGATATCTATGGCCAGTTGATCGAAGCCGGTCAGGGACGCCTGGCCAGCATGGCGTTCGGTGGCGATGCGCTGGCCAAAGGCGGCAAGCGTCCGGACACCAGCGTGACCATCGTGGCACTGCAAAGCGCACCGGTTACCCTGAACGACGCGGGTGAAGGCGAAGCGAGTGTCGACATTCCAGACTTCAACGGCGAACTGCGGGTCATGGCTCAGGCCTGGACCGACGACCGCTATGGCATGGCCGAGACAAAAACCATCGTTGCTGCGCCGATCATCGCCGAGCTGTCGACGCCGCGCTTCCTCGCAGGTGGCGACCAGACCAGCGTCGCGCTTGACGTCTCCAACCTGTCGGGCAAAGCGCAAAAGCTGGACGTGAAGATCAGCGCTGAAGGCCAGTTGAGCATTCCTGGCGGCGATCAGATCAAGCCCTTGCAACTCAAAGAGGGTCAGCGCGTCACCCTTAAAGTGCCGGTACTGGCGCAGGGTGGACTGGGTCAGGGCAAAATCAAAGTGCTGGTCGAAGGTCTGGACCTGCCCGGTGAAACCCTGCCCGCCTTCACTCGCGAGTGGAACATCGGTGTACGCCCAGCCTACCCGGCGATGCTCAGGCATTATCGCGCCACTCTCAACGAGCAAAGCTGGAGCCTGCCGGACGGTGCACTTGAAGCCTTCGAGCCTGCCGGTCGCGAAGCCATGCTGTCGCTGTCGAGCCGTCCGCCGCTGAACATCGGTGAACAGATTCGAGCACTGAAAGCCTACCCTTACGGTTGTCTGGAGCAGACCGCCAGCGGCCTGTATCCATCGCTGTATGCCGACGCGGCGACCCTCAAGCGTCTGGGCCTGACCGGCGAACCGGATGCCGAACGCAAGCGCAAGGTCGAGATCGGCATCGAGCGCCTGCTGGGCATGCAACGTTACAACGGCAGCTTTGGCCTTTGGGGTTCGGACAGCGACGAGGAATACTGGCTGACTGCCTATGTCACCGACTTCCTGCTGCGCGCCCGCGATCAGGGCTTTGCCGTACCACCGGACGCGCTGAAGAAAGCCAGTGAACGTCTGCTGCGTTATTTGCAGGATGCCGGGCAGATTCAGGTCAATTACAGCCAGAACGCCGAACATACGCGCTTTGCCGTGCAAGCCTACGCGGGGCTGGTGCTGTCACGCAGCCAACAGGCTCCGCTGGCGGCCTTGCGCAGTCTGTTCGACCGACGCAGTGACGCCCGCTCCGGGCTGCCGCTGGTACAACTGGCGGTCGCATTGGAGAAGATGGGCGACAAACCGCGTGCCGATCTGGCCCTGAGCGCCGGCCTGGCAGTCAGCCGCAAAAATGAATGGCTGGCCGACTACGGCAGCTCGCTGCGTGATCAGGCACTGATTCTGGCCTTGCTGGAAGAAAATGATCTCGCCAGGGAAAGGCGTGACGAGCGCCTGTTTGCCCTGGCCGATGAAGTGGCCGCCAATCGCTACCTGTCCACTCAGGAAAGCAACTCGCTGTTCCTTGCCGGTCGTAACCTGCTGGGTAAAGCGGAGAAGGACTGGACCGCCAGCCTCACCAGCGGCACTCAAACCCGCGAGTTGAGCAACAAACAGCCGGGCCTCAAGCTGGACGGTGCGCTGCTGGCTTCGCCGCTTTCAGTGCACAATCAAGGCAGCGAACCGCTTTATCAGCAACTGACCGTTTCCGGTTATCCAACCCAGGTACCTGCGGCCGGTGGCGAAAACCTGAGCATTCGTCGCGAATACCTGAGCCTGAGCGGCGCGCCACTGAACGTCGGAGCCCTGAAAACCGGGCAACTGGTGCTGGTGCATCTGGAGATTGGTGCCAAACAGCGCGTACCGGATGCGTTGGTGGTGGACTTGCTGCCTGCGGGCCTGGAGCTGGAAAACCAGAACCTGGCGCAAAGCTCGGCAAGCCTGGAAGACGCCAGTGAAGAAGTGAAGACGATCCGCGAATCGATGGAAAACGCCGGGATCAAGCATCAGGAATACCGCGGTGATCGTTACGTGGCGGCGCTGGATATCGACGGCAGCAGCACCGTGCACCTGCTCTACCTGGCCCGCGCAGTCACGCCGGGAACATACCGCGTGCCGCCGCCGCAGGTCGAATCGATGTACCGCCCGAACTGGCAGGCGCTGGGTGATGCACCCGCGCAGATAGTGGTAAAGGGCAAATGATCGCTGATTGGTTGGTTGGTTGGTTGGAATGCGTACCTGTGGGAGCGACCGGGGCGGCGATCCGCATTGTTCGCGAAAGGGCCGGTACATCCGCTGAAGATGTATCTTCAGGAATAAAGCCTTCGCGAACAAGTTCGCTCCCACAAAGAGTGCGCGTTATCTCAAAAGATTCCGGTCGCTCCCAAATATGGATGCGCAGTGGTGGTGAAGGGCAAATGCTTGACTGGAATGCGTACCCGTGGTAGCGACCGGGGCGGCGATCCGCATTGTTCGCGAAGGGGACGATACATCCGCTGAAGATGTATCGTCAGGAATAAAGCCTTCGCGAACAAGTTCGCTCCCACAAAGAGTGCGCGTTATCTCAAAAGATTCCGGTCGCTCCCAAATATGGATGCGCAGTGGTGGTGAAGGGCAAATGCTTGACTGGAATGCGTACCCGTGGGAGCGACCGGGGCGGCGATCCGCATTGTTCGCGAAGAGGACGATACATCCACTGAGGATGTATCGTCAGGAATAGAGCCTTCGCGAACACGTTCGCTCCCACAAAGGCACGCGCTTACGGCGTGGAGGCGGAGTTAGCGCATCAATGAATGATCCAGCTCAGCAACCACAGGCCCAGCGCCAGCCAGATGATCCCGAGGATGATCGAGGCGCGCATGAATGCCCGGACAGCCGAGTAAAGCAGCATCAGGCCGATGATCAGTGCGACGATGCTGATCAGTGAAGTGTCCATGCCCAGCGTGCGGGACAGGCCATCGACAAAATTTCCTCCAGCATGGGTAAACCCGTTGAACAACCACGCCAGACCGTCGACGAAGAAGCGAATCACCGCGCCGATGGCCTGCCCGAGCCATTCAAAAAAGCCTTCTACCTGCATATGTACGTCCTGATTGGGGTCGTGAAGAAAATGATCTGTCCGCTTTGGCCGTCGCAAGGCGTGTCAGGTTCCGTGGATCATAAAGGCTCTTTGCGTTGAAACCTGAATTTCTTCTGCGCCTGCGGCAAAAACTCAAGTGGCTGGCAGGCGCGATCATGCTGCTGATCGCCCTGCTTTGGCTGGCGGATCGCCTGTGGCCGTTGCCACTGCCCAAAGACGATCTGGCCCGCGTCGTACTGGCCGAGGACGGCACACCGCTGTGGCGCTTTGCCGATGCCAATGGCGTGTGGCGCTATCCGGTCAGCAACGAGCAGATTTCGCCTTATTACCTTGAAGCACTGCTGACCTACGAAGACCGCTGGTTCTACAGCCATCCTGGCGTAAACCCGCTGGCGCTGGTGCGCGCCACCTGGCAAAACCTCAGTGGCGCGCGCGTGGTCTCCGGTGGCAGTACGCTGTCAATGCAGGTGGCGCGGCTACTCGACCCGCACTCGCGAACCTTATCCGGAAAGTTTCGCCAGCTGTGGCGCACGTTGCAGCTTGAGTGGCACCTGTCCAAGGATGAAATCCTCAGCCTGTACCTCAATCGCGCGCCATTTGGCGGCACGTTGCAAGGGGTGGCGGCCGCCAGTTGGGCATATCTGGGCAAATCCCCACACAATCTGACTCGCGCCGAGGCTGCATTGCTGGCGGTGCTGCCACAGGCGCCCAGCCGTCTGCGTCCGGACCGTCATCCACAACGGGCGCAAGGTGCCCGCGACAAGGTCCTGAGGCGTCTCGCCGAGTTTCAGGTATGGCCGCAAGCCAGCGTGGACGAGGCTCTGGAAGAGCCGTTATGGCTGGCACCGCGACAGGAACCCAGCCTTGCGCCGCTGCTGGCCCGACGCCTTAATCGCCCCAACAGCCCGCCGCTGATCCGCACCACGCTGGATGCCTCACTGCAACGGCGCATGGAAGACCTGCTGATGGGCTGGCGCGCGCGCCTTCCGGAACGGACCTCGGCAGCGATTCTGGTGGTCGAGGCAGAAAACATGGCCGTGCGCGCTTATGTGGGTTCAGTGGACATCAACGACGCCAAACGTTTCGGGCATGTGGACATGGTGACGGCGCTGCGTTCGCCCGGCTCCACTCTCAAGCCATTCCTGTACGGCATGGCATTGGATGCCGGACTGATCCACTCCGAATCACTGATGCAGGACGTCCCGCGTCGCTACGGTGACTACCGGCCGGGCAACTTCTCAACCGGCTTCGGCGGGCCGGTGGCGGCCAGTTCGGCGCTGTCGATGTCGCTCAACCTGCCTGCCGTGCAGTTACTGGAGGTTTATGGGCCGAAACGCTTCGCCGCCGAACTGCGCAATGGCGGCGTACCGCTGACCCTGCCGCCGCTGGCCGAGCCGAATCTGGCGCTGATTCTGGGAGGTGCGGGCAGTCGGCTGGAGGATTTGGTGACGGGATACAGCGCCTTCGCTCGTGGCGGGCGAAGCGCCGATGTTCGCTTGCAACCGCAGGACCGATTGCGCGAACGGCAGATGATGTCGCCAGGGGCCGCGTGGATCATCCGGCGCATCCTCAGCGGCCAGTCGCGTCCGGACATAGACCCGCGCGCCGAGCTGGTGCAGCGCCCGCAACTGGCCTGGAAGACCGGCACCAGCTATGGCTTCCGCGATGCGTGGGCGATTGGTGTGGGGCCGCGTTTTCTGGTCGGTGTATGGATCGGTCGCCCGGACGGCACACCGGTGCCGGGACAGTTCGGGCTGGCGTCGGCAGCGCCACTGATGCTTCAGGTTCATGATGTGCTGGTCAATCGCGACAGCCAGCGCGGGATCGCTGCGCCGGTGCAACCGGTGCCGCTGAATGTCGGCGTGGCAGCGATCTGCTGGCCGCTGGGGCAACCGATGAGCAAAAGCGACCCGAACTGCCGTCGACAGCGCTTCGCCTGGACACTGGACGGCACCACACCGCCAACCTTGCAGGCGGCCGATCAACCGCTCGGCCTGGGCTTGCAGGAACGTGTCTGGATCAACGCCAAGGGGTTACGCGTGGCGGCCGGTTGCCCGGACGCTCAAGCGCAGGACATCGCGCTTTGGCCTGCCCCTCTGGAACCCTGGCTGCACAGGGCCGAACGACGCGAAGCCCGCCTGCCACCCGCCGACCCGGACTGTCCACCACAGAACCTCAACCAGGCACCGCCGCTTAGCATCGTCGGCGTGCGCGAAGGCGACAACCTGCGCCTGCCAGCGAGCAGCCGTCAGGCGCTGCGCCTCAGACTCTCGGCCCTGGGCGGCAGCGGACATCGCTGGTGGTTCATTGACGGCGTGCCACTGGCGGACACCGACACCCGGCAAGACTTCACCCCGACCCTTAGCAAACCGGGCCGTTATCAATTAAGCGTGCTGGACGAAAGCGGCCAGACCGCGAGGGTTGAATTCAGCGTGGTGGAGTGAAGGTTACGAAAACGCTGTGGTCACTGAACCTGAAAGATTTTCGGCTCGGGGAACAGGTTGTTGAGCGTTTCCAGCAGACGAACGTGGTAGATAGGTTTGCGGAACAAGTCCAGTACATGCAGGCGCAACAGGTCGCTGACGTCGTCCATGTCGGCGTGCCCTGAGGTCACGATGACAGGCAGGTGTTGACGCGACGTGTGCTCGCGCAGGTGGCGGATCAACTGGATACCACTTTCCTCCGGCATCCGCAGATCGGTAATCACCAGCGCGATGTCCGGATGGGCTGTCAGCTGGTGCAGGGCCATTTTCACGGACGACGCCGTGAAACAGCAGAACCCCTCGCCTTCGAGCAGTTCTGCAAGCTCCTCGTTCGCGTCCTCTTCGTCATCAACCAACAGCAGCTGTTGGCGGGTAGGATGGACAGCCATTTTGACACCTTTAAACGTGAATAAATGCGATCAGGATATCCAGATTACTCCTGTTGAAAAAGGCTATCTACTGACATATTTCCATCTGTGCTCAACTCACAACGCATTCTGAATAGTTGTAAACATTGCAGTGATCCTGCCGCTTATCGTGGGAACAAAAGCAACGATAGCCACTGCAACCATCGCTGCGATCAAGGCGTACTCTATACCCGAAGCGGCTTCACGGTCTTTGATAAAGGATTTAACCCGGATATAGGTACCTACGTATAGCCGTGTAAGGGACATCTCATTTCTCCTTGTGCCTTCTAGGCGCGAACATGCGTGTCACATGCGAAACTGTCTGCCTGCACAGCATTGTCTCCAATCCGTAAACCCACAATCTCAACAAAGCATTAACCGGAAAGTTATAAGACTGGCCATCTCCTGCGTCTGGCGTGGTCAAACGCTATGTTGTTCACGCAACAGCATTTTTATACCAAAGCACAATGGCATTCTGAGTGCCATGAGCTAACGTCACATAACGGACGGGAACGTCGTCCGCCGCGCCACATTGCGAAGTTGTCGCACCGGTTTGAAGTTGTCCTGCAATGACAAAGGGAACGTTGCCATGAGCAGTCGCATTACCACGGTGCTTGCTGTCCTGTTTTTGCTGGGAGCGTTGATTGCCGGTTATCTGGGAATCGCCGTCAGCAAACCGGCCGAGGCACCTGCAGTTGTCACGCCGCCCACGGTGCCTGACGCCACCGAAATATCGACCCAAACGCCCCCGACTCCGCCGGTCGAGGATGCGCTGCGCCACAACGTAGTGGTTTTGGCCCGGGACGTACCGGCCTATACCCCCATCACGGCTGAAGACCTGACCGTAGAGCGCCTCAAGGTCGCGCCGCCTGGAAGTTTCGAGCACATCGACAAACTGGTGGGCCGCAGCAGTTGGCGAACACTGACGGCCGGAACCTGGCTTAGCGAGAACAGTTTTGAAGCAGGCGGCACACTGGCGCGGATGATTCGCCCTCATGAACGAGCGCTGGCGTTGCAGGTTGACGAGGTGATTGGCGCATCCGGGCAGCTCAGCCCAGGCGACTATGTGGATGTGCTGCTTTACCTGCCCGAGGACACCAGCAACCTGAATCGCTCCAGCCAGGTGGTCGTACCCGCCCTGCGAGTTCTCGGGGTTGGCGGGCTGCTCGGCCCGGATCGCAACGGCAAGCCGGTGCAGGACATCAACGCTGACGAACGCCTTAAACAGGAACAGCTGCGGATCAACGCGCGAACCGTCACCGTCGCGGTACCGGAAGCCTTGCTGGCACGGCTGATGCTGGCGTCGCAAACCGGTGTCCTGCGTCTGGCCGTGCGCAGCGCCGACGAGGGCAACCTTCAGAATTACTGGGCGAGCGAAGCCGGTAGCCGTGATGCCGCCGAACGGCTGGACTCTGCCAACCGCCAACTGGTCAGCTTCAGACAATTGAGCCTGGGCCCGGCCAACTCGCCGACACAGGGCGCAGCCACTCGCACGCCTCGCGCAGTCGAGGTCATACGCGGTAACCAGATCACGCAACAAACTCCCTGATTGAGCAAGGATTGCATTTGATGAGCTGTTGTTCCGTGCCAGTAACAAAACCCCGGCTGCTGGCGTTAGCCTTGGCGGCGCTGTCTGCACAATCAGCCTGGGCCGCTTCCGGCAGTTGTGCAGGACTTGCTGCAATGCCAGCGGCGGTGGAAATCGATCAAGGCATTCAGCAGGAAGTGCGCTCACCTGTGGCCATCACCCGCATTGCCGTCGGCGACCCGAAAATTGCCGATGTGCATGTCAACGGTACGGATGGTTTTCTGTTGACGGGCGTTGCGCAGGGCACGACCAGCCTGATGGTCTGGACCGCCTGCGCCACCGCCCCGCGCCAGAGCATGGTATTCGTACGCGGCCGGGCCACGGCATCGATGATAGAAAGCGTTACTGCGCCATCTGCTGATGCGGAGTTACCCAGCCAGGTGCAGACCGACATCCGCTTTATCGAAGTCAGCCGCACCAAACTCAAGGAGGCCAGTACCTCGATATTCGGCAAGGGCTCGAACAACTTTCTGTTCGGCGCGCCTGGCACGGTTCCCGGCGTAAACGTCACCCCCGGTACGGTGAGTGGCACAAGGCCGAGCATTCCGCTGAACAACAGCAATTTCAATATTGTCTGGGGCGGCGGCAGCAGCAAAGTGCTGGGCATGCTCAACGCCATGGAAAACAGCGGCTACGCCTACACCCTGGCCCGCCCCAGCCTTGTTGCGCTCAATGGGCAAAGTGCAAGCTTTCTGGCAGGGGGCGAGTTCCCGGTGCCTGTGCCCAATGGCGAGGGCAATGGTATTTCCATCGAGTACAAGGAGTTTGGCGTACGCCTGACCCTGACGCCGACAGTAGTGGGCCGTGACCGAATCCTGCTAAAAGTTGCCCCCGAAGTCAGCGAACTGGATTTCTCTGCCGGTATCACCATCGCCGGCACAAACGTGCCGGCGCTTAACATACGGCGTACCGACACCAGTATCGCGCTTGCAGACGGAGAAAGCTTTGTGGTCAGTGGGCTGATCAGCTCCAGTAACGTCGGCTCGGTAGGCAAGTTTCCCGGCCTGGGTGACATTCCCATTCTCGGCGCGTTTTTCCGCAATTCGCAAATCCAGCGCGATGAACGCGAACTGCTGATGATCGTCACCCCGCACCTGGTTCAACCGCTGGCCGCCAACGCGCAATTGCCCTCGCTGCCGGGTGAGGGGCTGCGCACCTACGATCCAAGCTTTCCGCGCCTGTATTTTCTGGAAAACGGCGACTTTGACCGTCGCGACGGGTTATCCAAATGAGCCAGAGCCTGAGCCAGACCTTCCTGGCAATCACCCGTAACAACACTGATCTGGAATGGCTACAGAGTGCTCTTGGCTCACTGGGCCAGGTGGTTAGCGCCGGAACGGGCAGCCTCGACGATCTGCTCGCGCTGGTGGACGTGACCTTTGCCAGTGTAGTGTTCGTCGGGCTGGACCGTGAGCATCTGATGACCCAGAGCGCCCTGATCGAGAGCGCGCTGGAAGCCAAGCCGATGCTGGCCATCGTCGCGCTTGGCGATGGTATGGATAACCAGCTGGTGCTCAACGCCATGCGTGCCGGGGCGCGGGATTTCGTCGCTTACGGCTCTCGTTCGAGCGAGGTCGCCGGCCTGGTCAGACGCTTGAGCAAGCGCTTGCCTGCCGTGACGCCCAACCCGAACATGAGCGGCCTGTCAGTGCTGTATGGCGCGCAAGGCGATGACGACGGAGCCTTGATCGCGACGCACCTGGCGATGGTGGTGCACAAGACCGGGCAACGCACGCTGCTGCTGGACCTCGGCCTGCCGCGCGGCGACAGTCTGCTGATGCTCGGCCTTGAATCCACATTCAGCTTTGGCGATGCCCTGCGCCACTTGCGCAGGCTCGATGCAACGTTGATCGACAGTGCGTTCACCACCAGTGAAAGCGGTCTGCGCATTCTGGCGTACAGCGAAGCCGACGATCATCTGGAGCAGTCCAGCGCAGCGGAGCTTTATATGCTGCTCAGCGCCCTGCGCCAGCACTTTCAACATGTGGTCGTGAACCTCGTGGGCCAGCCGGACAGCGAGGCACTGCGCTCGCTGGTCAGCCATTGCGATCAGTTGCTGTGGTACGCCGACCAGAGCGTACTGGGCTGTCGACGCAACCTGACGGTGCTTAATAACTGGCGTGAGAAAGGCATGAGAATGCAACACGCCAGCCTGCTGATTGATCGCTATCAGCGCTCGGTCGCACCCAATTCGGAAACTGTGGCCAAGACCTTCGGCCTGCCGGTGCAGGCCGTATTGCCGCTGGCACCAGAGCTGCGCCTCAACGCCAAAAACCAGGGAGTGACGCTGTTCGAGCTGGCCTCACGCGACGCGTTGTGTTCCGGGCTGCGTCGGCTTGGCGAGCACCTGGCACGCAATACCGAGGCTCACGACAAACCCGATCAGGGCTGGCTCGCTCGACTGTGGGGGAACAGGTAATGGCGGAAAAACTGTTTGGCGTCTCGTCGCGTGGCAGCGGGCAAGCCGATGACGGCCAAGGCCTGAAACTGGTGTTGCACCGTTACATCATCGACGGCATCGAAGAAAGCGGCAAAAACCTGCTCGAAGGCTCACGACCGGCACTGGCGCAATTTGTCATCGACAAGGTGGCCGAATACGTTGCGCGACTGCGGCTGGCTATTTCGCGCTATGAAATGGAGCGACTGGCCGAAGAGCTGGTCGATGAGCTGACCGGTTTCGGCCCGCTTGAAGTGTTGCTGCGCGACACGTCGGTCACGGAAATTCTGGTCAACGGGCCGGGCAAGGTATTTGTCGAACGTGATGGCGTGCTGCACCACACCGACCTGCGCTTTATCGACTCGCACCACGTCGAGCGCGTGATGCAGCGCATCCTCGCGCCACTCGGGCGGCGCCTGGATGAATCTTCGCCTATGGTCGATGCGCGTCTGCCCGACGGCAGCCGGGTCAATGCCATCATCCCGCCGATTGCGCTGGATGGCCCTTGCCTGTCGATCCGGAAATTTCGCAAGGACATGCTCAAGAGCGCAGATCTGGTGGCCATGCAAACCATCGATCAATCCATTTTCGAGTTTTTTCAGGAAGCGGTCGGCAAACGCTGCAACATCCTCGTCAGCGGCGGTACCGGCACAGGCAAGACCACCATGCTCAACGTGCTGAGCCAGTTGATCGACAGCAACCAGCGCCTGGTCACTATCGAGGACGTTGCCGAGCTGCAGCTCAGCCACCCGCACGTGGTGCGTCTGGAAACCCGCCCGCCCAATGCCGAGGGGCATGGCGAGGTGCGCGCCAGCGACCTGATTCGCAACTCGCTGCGGATGCGCCCGGACCGCATCATCCTCGGCGAGATCCGTGGTGTCGAAGTGCTCGATGTATTGACGGCGATGAACACCGGCCACGACGGTTCCATGAGTACCGTTCACGCCAACAATGCTCAGGATGCTCTGCTGCGCCTGGAAACGCTGGTTGGCCTGACCGGGCGACTGATACCGGAAAAAACCCTGCGCCAGATGGTCTGCGCGGCGCTGGATGTGATTATCCAGCTGGCGCGCCTGCCTGATGGCCGACGCTGTGTCAGCGAAGTGGTGGAGGTAGTCGGCATACGCGATGACATCTATGTCACCAATACATTGTTCCGGCTTGATCGCCGCACCGGGGTCGGCTTCATGCGCGAAGCTGCACACGCCGCAGGCGACAAGCTGCGGCCAGGCTACTGACGTGCTCAGGGAGGCGGCGCAATGAATGCATCACTGGTACTCGGCCTGATCTCCTTGCTGCTGCTGACTGCGTCCATTCGCATGTTCTACCTCGCGCTCAATCAGGGCGCCAGCGAACGGGTCAGGCAGCGTCTGACCGCCGGACAGGTTCAGCCTGTGGTTGAAAAGGCTGGATGGACCTACCTGGATCGGGCCTTTTTGCGTGCAGGGTTGGGTCGACCGACCGAGCGCATGGGCTTGGCTTTGTCGCTCTATGCCTTGTTGATTCTGATCGGCTACGGACTGGGCGGCGGCATCGGCGCGGTCAGCGCGCTGCTGGCGGTGCCGCTGACCCTGCGCCTGTTTGTGTCGTGGCGCTATGAGGTGCGTGTGCGCCGCATGATCCAGCAATTGCCGCAACTGCTCGACCATACCGTACGCAGCCTCAAATCAGGCAGAACCCTCGCCGACGCGGTGCTGCACGGCATCGAAGCAACGGATCAGCCACTCAAGGATGGCATGAGCCGTATCGAGCGGAACGTGCAACTGGGCGTCAGCCTGCCGGATGCCGCGAGGGATTTCGCCGAGCTGTATGAACGCGACGAGTTTCATCTGTTTGCCCTTGGCTTGCGGGTCAATCATCGATATGGCGGCAATGCCAGCGAGCTGATGGAAAACCTGATCAAGCTGATTCGTGACCGGGAACAGGCCGGTCGCCAATTGCGCGCAATGACCGGTGAAACCCGCATGACAGCGCTAGTGCTGGCGCTGCTGCCAGTCGGCATGGCCGGCTACTTTCTGACCGTGAACCCCAGCTATCTGTTGCATATGTGGAACGATGACAGCGGGAAGATCATGTTGAGCATGGCCTTCGTCCTGCAGGCAACAGGGTGTGTGGTGCTGTGGCGCATGTTGAGGAGCATTTAGATGGAACTGTTACTCGCTGCCGTGATGCTCGCCGCTGCCGCATTTCTGCTGCTGTCCGGCATGGCTCGGCAACGCCGTAACGAACGCTTGGTGGCAAGACGATTGAGGGGCCAGGTGATTCGCGAAAGCCGCATCGGCAGCCTGTTGCGGTTGCTCGGCGATACCCGCATTGGCCAGCGCAGCATCAGCCTGGACTCGGAAACCCAGATGTTGCTCAATCGAATCGGCTGGCGGCGCGCCAGCAAACGCTCATTGTTTGCCGCATGCCAGGTCGGCGTTCCGGTCGGCCTGATGGTCGTGGTCATTGTGGCCCAACTGCTGCTTTTCAAAGGCGTCGAGCAGCCGCTCATAGCGCCGGTATTTGCCTTGGGAATCGGTTATCTGCTGCCCAAACGAATTCTCGCGGCCGTCGCTCAGCGCCGCCAGAAACAGGTGGTGGTGGAAATTTCTACGTTTATCCCGTTGCTGCGCATCCTGTTCGAGTCCGGCATGGCCGTCGAGCAGGCGCTACGCGTGCTGAGTCTTGAAGGTAAAGACTTGCTGCCGGTGCTCTCCGAGGAAATTCGTGTGGTGCTGGTGCGGGTCGACTCAGGCCTGGAACTGGGCGAAGAACTGCGAAAAACCGCGGCCTTGCTGGCCGTCGACGAATTGAGTGACACATGTGTGATCCTCAATCAGTTGATTCATCAGGGCGGCGGCGCATTGAAGTCTCTGCTCACGCTCAAGCAACTGATTGACGACCGACGCCTGACCCGCCTGCAGGAATATATTTCCAAACTGTCGGCAAAGATGTCGGTGGTCATGATGGTGTTTCTGTTTCCAGCCCTGCTGATCGTGTTGGCGGGCCCTGGATTTATCGCCATAAGTCGCGCACTGGGCAGTTGAATCCAGTGTTACCCGTGCACGAAAGGACGCATTGCAATGAAACCAGTGATCGCACTACTCGGGATGCTGTTGCTGAACGGATGTACCAGTGATGGCAGCGCGCTCTGGACACAGGCCACGGCTCAGCCCGGCCAATGCCCCAAACTGACATCGGATCAGGAGTTCTCCCTGAATCTGGCTCAGAACATGGCAGATGAGGGACGCTTGCATGCCAGCCTCGCCAATCTGGAAAGCCTGCCGGACAGCCTGGGCGAGGTTCGCCTGCGCAAGGCACGGGTATTGCGGCTGTTGGGCAGCAACGAAGCCGAGCCGCTGTATCGCAGCCTGCTGGGCACCTGTCGGGCAGCCGAGGGTGAGCATGGGCTGGGACAACTGGCTGCGGCGCGTGGCGACAATGCGCTGGCTCAGCAACATCTGCTCATGGCCAGCAAACTGCAACCGACTGACGAAAAAATCCGCAACGACCTGGGCGTTGTCTATCTCAATCAGTTGAAACTGGAACAGGCGCGCTTCCAGTTCCTCACCGCCATGGAGCTCAAACAGTCCGATCCGCTGGCGGCAATCAATCTGGCCACCTTGCTGATCTACCAGAACAAATGGACGCAAGCAGCCGAACTGGCCTCTCGAGCCGGACTGACGCCCGAGCAGATCACCGAGGCTCAGGCGCGTGCCGAAAAAATCGGAAAAACCCGCGCCACGCCACTCGCGTCCGCCAGTACAACAGGAGCACAACCATGAAAGGCGCACTCGTCGGCAGCATTTTCACCCTTTTTATCGTCAGCAGCGCCTGGGCTGCGAGCGACGAGCAATCACCTTACGCGCAGAAACAGACTGAAACCTGGCTGCAACTGCAAGCCAGCGGCAAGGCTGCATCGCCGACGCCGCAAATCAATACCGCCGCCGAGCGTGACCTGAGCCTGCAACGCTGGCTGGAAACCTATAAGTACAAAATCCCCGAGTACTACGAACAGGAGGCTGGCGGCAAGTTTTCAGCGGGTAGCAAGTAGCCTCGCGGGGTGGTTCTGTCACCTGAATGACACTGCACCTTACAAACCTCCTGTCAGCAGGCCGCGAAACACTCCGCTATCATGCGCGGACTTTCGAGATTCGAGACTGCCATGCGCCGTTTGTTATGCCTGATGTTATTGATCCTGGCCCTGCCCGCCTTCGGTGCCGGTCTGCTGGACAGCCGCCCGTCGTCAACCCTGGGCGGCGGCTCGCTGGATAACAGCAAGGACTTCCTGCCCGTGCGGCAGGCTTTTCAGTTGAGCCTGATCGAAACCACGCCAGAATCGATCAAGCTAAGGCTGGTCGCCACCGATGGCTATTATCTGTATCGCCATCGTTTCCAGTTTCGCACCGAGCCTGCTGATATCGGCCTGGGTGAAGCACAACTGCCCAAGGGCGAACAGAAACACGACGAATACTTTGGCGATGTCGAGGTCTATCACGGCATTCTCGACATCGACCTGCCACGCAAACCCGGTGAACAACGCCCCTTCACGCTCGCTGTCACCTATCAGGGCTGCGCCGACAAGGGCCTGTGCTACCCGCCTGAAACCGAGCGTTTGAACATTGGCGATGTGGCCGCCAGCCCTGCCGTCTCGGCATCCGCCACTGCAGCAGCCACCTCAGCCGCCTGGAGCTGGAAAGAACTGACGCTGTTTTTCCTCGCAGGCGTAGGTCTGACCTTCACCCCCTGTGTACTGCCGATGCTGCCGATTCTGTCCGGCGTGGTGCTGCGCGGCAAGGTTGGCGGCCTGCGCGGCCTGAGCCTGTCACTGGCTTACGTACTGCCGATGGCGGCCTGTTTTGCCTTGCTCGGCGCGTTGATGGGTATGTTTGGCGCGAGCCTGAATCTGCAGGCACGCCTGCAATCGGCCTGGGTTCTGGTGCCGTTTTCAGCGTTTTTCGTGATCTTTGCCATCGCCATGTTTGGCGCTTTCGAACTGCGTCTGCCGCAGTCGATCAGTTCTCGTCTGGACCGTATCGCCGGCAAGACCGAAGGCGGATCACTGTGGGGCGCAGCCGTGCTGGGCGTGGTTTCCAGCCTGCTGGTCTCCCCCTGTGTTTCCGCCCCTCTGGCCGGTGCGCTGCTGTATATCAGCGCCAGCGGCGACGCCGTTGGTGGCGGGTTGAAACTTTTTGCGCTGGGCTTGGGCATGGGCGCGCCATTGCTGTTGATAGCCACCGGTGGTGCTGCATGGCTGCCGAAAAGCGGGCCTTGGCTGGTCACGGTGAAAAATGCAATCGGTGTACTGCTGCTGGCGCTGGCCATCGGTTTGCTGAGCCGCGTTTTGCCGGGCCAGGTCACCTTGTTGCTGGTCGGCCTGCTGTCTGCGGGTGTTGCGCTGTTTCTCGGCGCACTGGAGTTCACTGAAAAGACCACTCGGCAAAAGCTCGCTCAACTGCTCGGTCTGGCGCTGTTGGTTTATGCGCTGGCCAGCTGGTATGGCGCGCTGTCCGGACAAACCGACCCGCTGCGTCCGCTGGGCCGCGAATACGCCACGGCAAACAACCCAACAGTCACATCAAGCTCGAACCAGTGGCAAACCATCACCACCTCAGCCGAACTGGACCGCGTGATGCAGGAAGCGCAAAACGCAGGCAAACCGCTATTGCTCGACTGGTACGCTGACTGGTGCATCAGTTGCAAGGTCATCGAGCACGAAGTTCTGCCCGATCCTGGGGTCGTTGCCGGATTATCGGGTTACAGCCTGGTTCGCTTTGACATGACAGACAGCAATGCGGAGCAACGCGCCCTGCTCGACCGCTACAAGCTGTTCGGTCCTCCCGCGCTGCTGTTTTTCGCTAAAAACGGCGAAGAGCTGCAAAATGTGCGAGTCGTCGGCGAAATCGACGCCGCAGGCCTGATTGAACGCTTGAATAGGGCAAATGACCAAAACTAAACGCTGAGTCACAAACTTTGCGCGAATATCGCTCATCGTGCTGGCTACTGTTGTTAACTGGACAGTCCATTGCCCTTCCGGCATAGTCGCCGGGCGTAAACCGCTCGCAGACAATAAAAGGAACACGCAATGGCGACTATCCTGGTCCTTCACGGGCCCAACCTGAACCTGCTGGGCACTCGGGAACCCGGGGTCTACGGCACCATCACCCTGCCCCAGATCAATCAGGACCTGGAGCAACGCGCGCGCGATGCCGGTCACCACCTGATGTATCTGCAAAGCAATGCCGAGTATGAACTGATCGACCGTATTCACGCCGCGCGCGGTGAGGGTGTGGACTTTATTTTGATCAATCCGGCTGCTTTTACGCACACAAGCGTTGCAATACGTGACGCGCTGATGGGAGTGAGCATCCCATTCATCGAAGTGCATTTATCAAACGTGCACAAACGCGAACCTTTCCGCCATCACTCCTACTTTTCAGATGTCGCTGTAGGAGTGATCTGCGGCCTGGGAGCCAGCGGATACCGCCTGGCCCTGGAAGCCGCCCTGGAACAACTGGCCGCCAGTGCCAAGCCATGACGAGTCCAGCCTGACGCTGACCACATCGCTTGAAACGGCCGACAAATTGCCCTTACAGAACCTTGGGAGTTGATTAATGGATATTCGCAAAGTCAAGAAGCTGATCGAATTGCTGGAAGAGTCCGGCATCGACGAGCTGGAAATTCGTGAAGGCGAAGAATCCGTACGGATCAGCCGTCACAGCAAGACTCCAGCGCAGCCTTACTACGCGCCAGCCCCGGTTGCTGCGCCTGTCGCCGCACCGGCGCCTGCAGCCGCTCCGGCCGCAGCAGAAGCACCATCGGCTCCGAAACTGAACGGCTTTGTGGTCAAGTCGCCAATGGTCGGTACGTTCTACCGCACCCCGGCACCTACTTCGCCTGCATTCGTCGAAGTGGGTCAGACCGTCAAGAAAGGCGACACCATCTGCATCGTTGAAGCGATGAAAATGATGAACCACATCCAGGCAGAAGCCAGCGGCGTGATCGAATCCATCCTGGTAGAAAACGGTCAGCCGGTTGAGTTTGACCAGCCGCTGTTCACAATCGTTTGACCCGGGGAGAGCCTGCGATGTTGGAAAAAGTTCTAATCGCCAACCGCGGCGAAATTGCCTTGCGCATCTTGCGTGCCTGTAAAGAACTGGGCATCAAGACCGTCGCTGTACACTCCACGGCAGATCGCGAGTTGATGCACCTGGGCCTGGCAGACGAAACCGTCTGCATTGGTCCGGCACCCGCCAATCTGTCCTACCTGAACATTCCGGCGATTATCTCGGCTGCCGAAGTGACCGGTGCCACGGCGATCCACCCTGGCTACGGCTTCCTCGCTGAAAACGCCGATTTCGCCGAACAGGTCGAAAAATCGGGTTTTGCCTTCATCGGCCCGAAAGCAGACACCATCCGCCTGATGGGCGACAAGGTTTCTGCCAAGGACGCCATGAAGCTGGCCAACGTGCCAACCGTTCCGGGCTCCGACGGCCCGCTGCCGGAAGACGAAGCAACCGCTCTGCGCATCGGTCGTGAAGTGGGTTACCCGGTGATCATCAAGGCCGCCGGTGGCGGTGGTGGTCGCGGCATGCGTGTGGTTCATCGCGAAGAAGACCTGATCGAAGCCGCCTCCCAGACCCGCGCCGAAGCTGCGGCCTGGTTCAGCAACCCGATGGTCTACCTGGAAAAATACCTGACTAACCCGCGTCACGTGGAAGTCCAGGTCATTTCCGACGGCCAGGGCCAGGCGATTCATCTGGGCGACCGCGACTGCT
The DNA here is from genome assembly GCF_032587875.1 of Pseudomonas syringae group sp. 243L2. NCBI lineage: Bacteria > Pseudomonadati > Pseudomonadota > Gammaproteobacteria > Pseudomonadales > Pseudomonadaceae > Pseudomonas > Pseudomonas syringae group sp. 243L2. The sequence continues at coordinate 134,491 of NZ_JAWHPL010000019.1, read as the reverse complement.
CGCTGCAGCGCCGTCACCAGAAGGTTCTGGAAGAAGCACCGGCACCGTTCATCGACGAACAGGCGCGTGCGGATGTTCTGGCTGCCTGCGTCAAGGCGTGTATCGATATCGGCTATCGCGGCGCGGGTACTTTCGAGTTCCTGTACGAGAACGGTCGTTTCTACTTCATCGAAATGAACACCCGTGTTCAGGTGGAGCACCCGGTATCCGAAATGGTCACCGGTATCGACATCGTCAAGGAGATGCTCAGCATCGCCGCCGGCAACAAACTGTCGTACACCCAGGATGACGTGGTCATCAAAGGGCATGCGCTGGAATGCCGGATCAACGCTGAAGACCCGAAAACCTTCGTTCCAAGCCCAGGTCTGGTCAAGCACTTCCACGCACCGGGCGGCAACGGTGTGCGGGTCGATTCGCACCTGTACAGCGGCTACAAGGTTCCGTCCAACTACGACTCGCTGATCGGCAAAGTGATCACCTGGGGCGCGACCCGCGAAGAAGCCATGGCACGCATGCGCAATGCCCTGGACGAAATCGTGGTCGACGGAATCAAGACCAATATCCCGCTGCACCGTGATCTGACCCGTGATGAAGGCTTCTGCGAAGGCGGAGTCAACATCCACTACCTGGAGCACAAACTGGCCAATCAATAAGCCAGTGTGTTTCAGAACGACAAAGCCGCAGCGATGCGGCTTTGTTGTTTGCAGCGCATAGCAGTAAACTTGCCCGCTTCCTGCGGCCGCGCCGGCCGTGCAAGCCGCACTTAATTTCCGAATCGAAGGTAATCCGCCATGCCTTGGCTGCAAGTCCGTCTCGCCATCAGCCCAGAACAAGCCGAAACCTACGAAGACGCCCTTCTTGAAGTCGGCGCCGTGTCCGTGACATTCATGGACGCCGAAGACCAGCCGATTTTCGAGCCTGAACTCAACACCACGCCGCTATGGACACACACCCATTTGCTGGCGCTGTTCGAAGCCGACACCAATGCCGAAATGGCCTTGGCACACCTGAGCCTGCTGACCGGCGAAGAACTGCCCGAGCACAGCGCCGAAGTCATCGAAGATCAGGACTGGGAGCGCAGCTGGATGGATAACTTCCAGCCAATGTGTTTCGGCAAGCGCCTGTGGATCGTGCCAAGCTGGCATGCTGCACCGCAACCGGATGCCGTGAACCTGCTGCTTGATCCTGGCCTGGCATTCGGCACCGGCACCCATCCGACCACCGCACTGTGCCTTGAATGGCTGGACGGCCAGGACCTCAAAGGCTGCAACGTGCTGGATTTCGGCTGCGGCTCGGGCATTCTGGCCATCGCCGCTCTGCTGCTGGGTGCCGAACAGGCCGTGGGCACTGACATCGACGTGCAGGCACTGGAAGCCTCTCGTGACAATGCCGGACGCAATAACATCGCTGCCGAGCGCTTCCCGCTGTACCTGCCCGAGGACCTGCCACATCAGCAAGCCGATGTGCTGGTCGCCAACATTCTGGCTGGCCCGCTGGTTTCCCTGGCACCGCAACTGGCATCGCTGGTCAGGACCGGTGGTCGCCTGGCGCTGTCAGGCATCCTGGCCGAACAGGGTGAGGAAGTCGCTGCGGCCTATGCTGACAGCTTTGATCTGGACCCGATCGCAAACCGAGATGGCTGGGTACGCATCACGGGACGCCGCCGTTAACCGCCGCTTCAACCGGACAGCCGCATGACCGACAGTTTTGTCACCCAGTGCCCGCACTGCCAGACCAGTTTCAGAGTCAGCCACGCTCAACTGAGCGTGGCCCGCGGCGTGGTGCGATGTGGCGCCTGTCTGCAGGTTTTCAACGCAGCCCGGCAGTTGCTGGAGCAGCGCGCCATAGTCGACTCCGAAAAGGAGGCCCTGAGCGCCGCACCGGTGGTCATAGCGCCGCCCCAACAAGAGCCTGCGTCGACGCCTGAACCCGAATTGAAGCCTGAACCGGAAAAGGCCCATGAAGACGATGACCCCTGGCAGGTCAGCGAGCTGGATCTGGACAATCTGAACCTGGACGAAGAACTGGCTCGCCTCGAACAGCGCGAGACCCGACGACCCGACACCTTCGCCCGCCCGGCCAGCGACAACGGCACTGACGATGAGAACCTGACGGCGAAGCGTGACAATCGCCAGACCGACGAGGCTGCCTGGGTCGGCACGCTGCACAACGACGATGTCGAACGTCTGCCCGAGCTGCACGCCGAGGTCATCCCCGACCCGGATTCGCCCGAAGACCCGGAGCCTTTGCCCGACGACAAAAGGACCGAGCCCTCGCTGTCACTGGACAAGCACCTGGACGATGACGAACCCGTCGTGCTTGTTACCACACCGCGCAAGGCCCTGCCTGCGGAAAAAGTGCAACGCTGGTCAGCCGTGGATGACGACGAAGATCATGACGACGACGAACCAGAACTTGAACCTGAACCACGTGGCAGACGCAGCCGTAACGAACCTGCAGTGCGCGAGCAGGCACTGCTTGACCTGACTGACGACCCTTTGCAACTGGACTGGCAGCCGCCCAAACCGCGCTGGGGCCGCCGCTTTGCGTGGGGCCTGTTGATCGTACTGGCTTTGGCCGGTCTGGCAGGTCAATACGTCTGGTACCATTTCGATCAACTGGCGCGCCAGGATCAGTATCGCCCGTGGTTCCAGCAGATTTGCCCGCAAATTGGCTGCAAGGTGCCGACCAAGGTAGACATATCCCAGCTCAAGAGCAGCAACCTGGTGGTACGCAGCCATCCTGAGTTTCAAGGGGCTCTGGTGGTTGATGCGATCATCTACAACCGTGCCTCGTTTTCCCAGCCGTTCCCGCTGCTGGAGCTGCGTTTTTCCGATACCGGCGGTCAGTTGATTGCCAGTCGTCGGTTCAAGCCCGGTGAATACCTGAGCGGCGAAATGGCCGGCAAGGAAGAGATGCCACCGCAAACGCCGATCCATATCGCGCTGGATATCCTTGATCCAGGCGCCAAGGCCGTGAATTACAGCCTGAACTTCCGTTCGCCGGAATGACAGGCCTACGGCCATAACGTCGGCTTTACTTGATCCAATACAGGCTCGTTAGGCCAGGGAACGCTGCATGATCGCAGAATTTACAGTGCCAGATGCCGTGTAATCGTTCTCTGCAAGCGCCACAACCAGCTGTTCAGATTTTATCCAATTCAGCCTTTATCCAGTCATCGAGAGCGGGTATCATGCCAACCCTTTTTCAAACTCTCGGTTCGATCTGACGGTGGCGCAAGCGGCTGGCGGGACGGGCCGTTGCAGACCGGGTGAAACGGTTTTTTACACGGCCTGCGGATGATTTGGCCTCCACAACAGGTAAGGCTATGTCGGCAGTACGCATCGGCCCATATACAGTGCAAAACGGCTTGGTCCTCGCCCCGATGGCGGGCGTCACCGACCAGCCTTTCCGCCAGCTGTGCCGACAACTCGGTGCCGGCCTGGTGGTTTCGGAGATGGTCACCAGTGACATGAGCCTGTGGAACAGCCGCAAATCGCGTCTGCGCATGATCCACGAAGGTGATCCCGAGCCGCGCTCGGTACAGATCGCCGGCGGTGATCCGCAGATGCTGGCAGACGCAGCACGTGCCAATGTCGAACTGGGTGCCCAGATCATCGACATCAACATGGGTTGCCCGGCCAAGAAGGTCTGTAACAAGGCAGCAGGTTCGGCGCTGTTGAAAGACGAGCAACTGGTGAACGACATCCTGCAAGCCGTCGTGGCTGCGGTCGATGTGCCGGTTACGCTGAAGATCCGCACCGGATGGGATCGCGACAACCGGAACGGCCTGACAGTGGCGAAAATCGCCGAGCAGGCCGGTATTCAGGCACTGGCGGTACACGGGCGAACCCGTGCCGACCTTTACACCGGCGAAGCCGAGTACGACACCATTGCCATGATCAAACAGGCAGTGTCGATACCGGTGTTTGCCAACGGCGACATCGATTCACCCGAAAAAGCCCGGCGCGTGCTACAGGCCACCGGCGCAGACGGGTTACTGATTGGCAGGGCCGCCCAAGGGCGTCCCTGGATTTTTCGCGAGATAGAACACTTCCTGCGTACCGGAGAAAAACTCCCGGCTCCGCAGTCGAGTGAAGTGGAACGTATTCTGCTTGAGCATCTGGCAGCGCTCCACGTTTTCTATGGAGATGTGATGGGCGTGCGTATTGCACGCAAACACGTCAGTTGGTATCTCGCAACCCTGCCGGGCGCCAGAGAGTTTCGCGCCCACTTCAATCGTTTGGAAGATACGGAAGCACAGTGCGCCAACGTCCGGGAGTTCTTCAGCCAAGGCTGCAAGGGCCCGGATAACGAGAATGATAAAGAGGTGGCCGCATGACGATGATGACCGAGACTTTAGTGAGTGGAACAACACCCGTGAGCGACAACGTCAATTTGAAACAGCACCTCAACACGCCGAGCGAAGAGGGTCAGACCCTGCGCGGAAGTGTCGAGAAGGCGCTGCACAATTATTTCGCCCACCTCGAAGGCGCATCCGTCACTGACGTCTACAACCTGGTGTTGTCGGAAGTCGAGGCTCCGCTTCTGGAAAGCGTGATGAACTACGTCAAGGGCAACCAGACGAAAGCTTCCGAGCTGCTGGGACTGAACCGCGGCACGCTGCGCAAGAAACTCAAACAGTACGATCTGCTTTAAAGCATTCAAAACAGAAAAGGCGACCTTGCACCGCGGTCGCTTTTTTTTGCTGACTTCTTTTGCTTTTGATGGAAATCGAGATGACCGACCAGACTACCCGCCTGCCTATCCGTCGCGCCCTGATCAGCGTATCCGACAAGACAGGAATCCTTGAGTTTGCCCGCGAGCTTGAAGCGCTGGGCGTCGAGATTCTTTCCACTGGCGGTACGTTCAAACTGCTCAAGGACAACGGTGTCGCGGCAGTCGAAGTGGCTGACTATACCGGCTTCGCTGAAATGATGGATGGCCGGGTCAAGACTCTGCACCCCATGATCCACGGCGGCATTCTGGGTCGTCGCGGCATCGACGACGCCATCATGACCGAGCACGGCATCAAGCCGATCGATCTGGTTGCAGTCAACCTGTATCCGTTTGAAGCCACTGTATCCAAGCCGGGCTGCGACCTGCCGACCGCCATCGAAAACATCGATATCGGCGGCCCGACCATGGTCCGTTCCGCTGCGAAGAACCATAAAGATGTCGCAATCGTGGTCAACGCCAGTGACTACGGTCAGGTATTGGAAAGCCTCAAGGCTGGCGGCCTGACCTACGCACAGCGCTTCGACCTGATGCTCAAGGCGTTCGAGCACACCGCCGCCTACGACGGCATGATCGCCAACTACCTGGGCGGCGTCGATCAGACTGCCGAAACCCTGAGCACCGAAGGCCGCAGTCAGTTCCCGCGCACCTTCAACACCCAGTTCGTCAAGGCCCAGGAAATGCGCTACGGCGAGAACCCGCACCAGAGCGCGGCGTTTTACGTTGAAGCCAAACCTGCCGAGGTCGGCATTGCCACGGCCACCCAGTTGCAAGGCAAGGAACTGTCGTTCAACAACGTCGCCGATACCGACGCCGCGCTGGAATGCGTCAAGAGCTTCGTCAAACCGGCCTGCGTGATCGTCAAACACGCCAATCCGTGCGGTGTCGCGGTCTGCCCGGATGATGAAGGCGGCATTCGTCAGGCGTACGAGCTGGCCTATGCCACCGACTCCGAATCGGCATTTGGCGGCATCATCGCCTTCAACCGCGAGCTGGACGCAGCAACGGCCAAGGCCATCGTCGAGCGCCAGTTCGTCGAAGTGATCATCGCGCCAAGCGTCAGCGCCGAAGCGCGTGCCATCGTGGCCAGCAAAGCCAATGTGCGCCTGCTGACCAGCGGCCAGTGGAGCGAGCGTCTGCCTGCCTGGGACTACAAACGCGTCAATGGCGGCTTGCTGGTACAGAGCCGCGATATCGGCATGATCACTCAGGCAGACCTCAAGGTCGTTACCCAGCGTGCCCCTACCGAACACGAAATGCACGACCTGATCTTTGCCTGGAAAGTCGCCAAGTACGTCAAGTCCAACGCCATCGTCTACGCCCGCAACCGCCAGACCGTCGGCGTCGGCGCAGGCCAGATGAGCCGCGTGAACTCGGCACGCATCGCCGCTATCAAGGCCGAGCATGCAGGGCTGCAGGTACAGGGCGCGGTCATGGCCTCCGATGCGTTCTTCCCGTTCCGTGACGGTATCGACAACGCGGCCAAGGTCGGCATCACTGCCGTCATCCAGCCCGGCGGCTCGATGCGTGACAACGAAGTGATTGCAGCAGCAGACGAAGCCGGCATCGCGATGGTCTTCACCGGCATGCGTCACTTCCGGCACTAATCAGAAAAACGGCCGCACTGGCGCAGGCGTCTGCTGCGCCAGTGCGGTCTCGTACGGCGGTTGGGTCGCCTCAGGCACACCGCGTACTCCAGAATCAGCGTCATCGAGGTTTTTGAAATGAATGTTTTGATCATTGGCAGCGGCGGTCGTGAACACGCCCTGGCATGGAAAGTCGCTCAGGACCCACGTGTGCAGAAGGTGTTCGTCGCACCCGGCAACGCGGGCACGGCCATCGAAGCCAAATGCGAGAACGTGGCTATCGACGTTCTGGCACTGGAGCAACTGGCGGATTTCGCTGAAAAGAACGTTTCACTGACCATCGTCGGTCCTGAAGTGCCGCTGGTTGCAGGCGTTGTCGACCTGTTCCGCAGCCGTGGTCTGGACTGCTTCGGTCCGACCGCCGGCGCTGCGCAGCTTGAGGGTTCCAAGGCATTTACCAAGGACTTCCTGGCGCGCCACAAGATCCCTACTGCCGACTATCAGAACTTCACCGAGATCGAGCCTGCCCTGGCCTATCTGCGTGAAAAAGGCGCTCCGATAGTCATCAAGGCCGACGGTCTTGCAGCAGGCAAGGGCGTGATCGTCGCCATGACCCTGGCAGAAGCCGAAGATGCCGTGCGTGACATGCTCGCTGGCAACGCCTTTGGCGAAGCCGGTTCCCGCGTCGTTATCGAAGAGTTTCTCGATGGCGAAGAAGCCAGCTTCATTGTCATGGTCGACGGCAAGAATGTGCTTCCCATGGCCACCAGCCAGGATCACAAGCGCGTCGGCGACGGCGACACCGGCCCGAACACCGGTGGCATGGGGGCCTACTCCCCTGCCCCGGTGGTCACCGCCGAAGTTCATCAACGTGTCATGGATCTGGTTATCTGGCCGACCGTCAGGGGGATGGCTGATGAAGGCAATGTTTACACCGGATTCCTCTATGCTGGTCTGATGATCGACAAAGCTGGCAACCCGAAGGTCATCGAATTCAATTGCCGCTTCGGCGACCCGGAAACCCAGCCGGTCATGCTGCGCCTGCAATCAAGTCTGGTACTGCTGGTTGAAGCAGCGCTGGCGCAGGCGCTGGACAAGATCGAAGCACAGTGGGACCCCCGTCCAAGCCTGGGGATCGTCCTGGCCGCTGGTGGCTACCCCGGCGATTACGCCAAAGGCGCAGTTATCGAAGGCCTGGAAGCTGCTGCACAGTTGGAAGGCAAGATATTCCACGCAGGCACTGCCTTGCAGGATGATCGTGTCGTGACCAGCGGCGGTCGTGTACTGTGTGCTACGGCACTGGGTGACAGTGTTGGCAATGCGCAGCAAAATGCCTATGTGTTGGCTGCCAAGGTTGATTGGCAAGGATGTTTCTATCGCAAGGACATTGGCTACCGTGCCATTGCCCGTGAGCGTGGCGAAGCGCTGGAATAATCGATCAGGCCTGCCTCTTCAATCAGAGGCAGGCCGATTGACCCGGCATTCGCGGTTTTACCAGGCATTCACTCACGAAGGGATTTCATTGTGCGCTGGCTCAGGATTGCCATAGCATCAATCGCTGGACTGCTGACCCTGCTGTTCATGCTTTCGGCACAGGCCGAGCATGGCGCAGGTTGGTCGACGCTGCTCGACGAAAAGGCCCACCTGACGCTGGATGAAATTCGTTCGGCGCGCTATCAGAATCAATTCAGTCCTACCGAGCTGGAACGAGTCACTGCAGCGGAACGTGACAGTGCGGTATGGCTGCATTACCGCCTGCTGCCTACCCAGCACGAGCAGCTTCTGCGCATCTTCGCTCCCGACCTCGCCAGCGCGGACATGTATGTCATGGATGGCGATCAACAGATTGATCACCTGCGCACCGGCAACGAGGTGCCCAAGGAAGATCAGCGTCTGCCTTCGAACGATTTCCTGCTGCCGATCCCCCAGAGTTCGAACACGCTGGATATCTACCTGAAGCTGGTCTCCACCCAGAAAATGCGCCCCAGCATTACCTTGGAGCCGGCCATCAAAAGCGCCGCCGACGAGACCGAGCCGTTCCTGTTCGGGCTGCTTTTCGGTGCGCTGTCGATGCTCATCGTGCAGAACCTGACGCGCTACGGGCATACACGTTCGCGTAGCAATCTATGGCTCGCCGCCTGTGAAGCACTGCTCGGGCTCAGTGCCCTGTTGCTGCTTAACCTGCTGCGCCCGATTGACCCGTGGAATATCGCACAGACCCCCAGTGCGCACATTGCGCTGTTGCTGGCGGCTGTCGCAGGCCTGATCTACACCTACTGCTTCTTCGTCCATCGCAACGCCCGCAAACTGGATCGTCTATTGCTGGGCAACGCCGTGCTCATGGGCATCGGTACTGTGCTGGTACTGCTGGACGACAGACTGCCGATCAATATTCTGACTTTCGGCCTGGTCTCGTTGACGACGTTGAGCATTCTGGCGGTGTCGATGTGGCACTGGCAGAAAGGCTATCGTTCGGCGCGCCTGTTTGTCCTCGGGATGATCATTTTCAACATTGGTTACATGGTGGTTCTGCCGGGCCTGCTGTGGCTGAGTCTGGTGCCGCCACAGTGGCTGATACTCGCGCTGCTCAGCGTGTTCTGCATCAGCGGTCTGTCGATGAGCCTGGCCCTTAGCGAACGCCATCGCAGCATCACCGAAGACCGTTTCAGCCTCAGCCGTGATCAGGCTGCGAGTACCGCCGAAATCAACGCCAAAGCCGAATTTCTGGCCAAGATCAGTCACGAGATTCGCACCCCCATGAATGGCGTGCTGGGCATGACCGAACTGCTGCTCGGTACGCCGCTGTCAGTCAAGCAGCGCGACTATGTGCAGACCATTCACAGTGCCGGTAACGAACTGCTGACGCTGATCAACGAGATTCTGGACATCACCAAGCTCGAGTCAGGGCAGATAGAACTGGACGATGTGCAGTTCGACATCGGCGCGCTGGTCGAGGACTGCCTGAACATCTTCCGCGCCAAGGCCGAGCAGCAGCAGGTCGAGCTGATCAGCCAGATCCAGCCTCAGGTGCCACGGGTTATCAATGGTGACCCGACTCGCCTGCGCCAGACGCTGTTGAGCCTTCTGGAAAATGCCCTGAAGAAGACCGACGAAGGTGAAATTCTTCTGGCCGTCGCCCTTGAGTCTTCGAAAAACGGAAAGACGCGTTTGCGTATTTCGGTGCAGGACAGCGGTGAATCGCTTTCCGACGAAGAACGTGAAGAGTTGCTGCACGCCGAACTGCACAGCCGGAACTTCCTGGCCAGCAGCAGGCTCGGTGGTCACCTGGGGCTGGTCATCGCCCGCCAGTTGATCATCCTGATGGACGGTGAATTCGGTATTCAGAACAGCGGCACCCAGGGCAACACGTTATGGCTGAACCTGCCGCTGGACGCAAAGCTGCTGGAGCAGCCGACCATCGATCTGGACAGCCCGCTGAAAGATGCCAGAGTGCTGGTGGTTGACGACAACGATACCTGCCGCAAGGTGCTGGTCCAGCAATGCAGCGCCTGGGGCCTGAATGTCAGTGCAGTGGCGTCCGGCAAGGAGGCACTGGCCTTGCTGCGGACCAAGGCGCATCTGCGCGACTATTTCGATGTGGTCCTGCTCGACCAGAACATGCCCGGCATGACCGGCATGCAACTGGCCGCCAAGATCAAGGAAGACCCAAGTCTGAATCATGACATTCTGTTGATCATGCTTACCGGCATCAGCAATGCCCCAAGCAAGATCATTGCTCGCAACTCCGGTATCAAGCGCATTCTGGCCAAACCGGTGGCGGGCTACACGCTCAAGACGACGCTGGCAGATGAACTGACCCAGTTGAACAAGGGCGTTGCTGCACAAAAGCCTGGCCCGGTCATCAATACGCCGGTCAGCGTACCGGGCGACTTCCGGATTCTGGTAGCCGAAGACAACAGCATTTCGACCAAAGTGATCCGCGGCATGCTCGGCAAGCTCAACCTGAATCCCGATACGGCGAGCAACGGCGAAGAAGCGCTGCGTGCCATGAAGGCGCAGCGTTATGACCTGGTACTGATGGACTGTGAAATGCCGATACTCGACGGTTTCTCGGCAACCGAGCAATTGCGTGCCTGGGAGGTCGGCAATCAGCGGGTGCGCACACCGGTCGTTGCACTGACTGCGCATATTCTCACTGAGCACAAGGATCGTGCACGCCAGGCAGGTATGGACGGTCACATGGCCAAACCTATCGAGCTGTCGCAACTGCGCGAACTGGTCGAACACTGGGTAGCACACCGCGACAAGGCTCGCGGACTGCCGTCGGACGGCGAGCAGTATCGAAGAAACTGACAGCAACGGGAAAGGCACACAGTGGCCTGATAGACTGGCGCTGCCATCCACCTGCTGCTGTGAGTCGAAGCCATGCTTCACGTGTTGTTCAGCGTCTATCTGAAAATGCTGGTGCTTTACAGCCCGTTTTTCGTTCTTTCCTGCTTCATCAGCCTGACCCGCGGTCACTCGCGCAAGGAACAGCGGCGTCTGGCCTGGAAGGTAGCGCTGGCGACACTGATTTCCAGCATCTTGCTGTATCTGTTCGGTAGAGTGATTTTCGATGTATTCGGAATCACGGTCGATGCCTTCAGGATTGGGGCTGGCAGCGTGCTGTTCATATCCGCGCTGGGCATGGCCCAAGGCAAATCGGCCGTCCAGACCGATAATATCCAGCAGGATGTGACCATTGTTCCGCTGACCATTCCCCTTACCGTCGGCCCCGGCACCATCGGTGCGCTACTGGTCATGGGCGTCAGTCAGCCTCATTGGGATGACAAACTCACTGCCATCCTGAGTATTGCACTGGCCAGCCTCACGGTTGGCGTGGTGCTTTACCTCTCCAACCGTATCGAACGTATCCTGGGCGATCAGGGTTTGCAGATTGTCAGCCGCCTGATGGGGTTGTTCGTCTGTGCGTTGGCGGCACAAATCATCTTTACCGGTATAAGGGGCTATCTGCTGCCCTGATACAACTCAGATACGTGCAGCCCGCACCAGCCCTTGCGCCCTGCCGTCCAGATACTGCGTTACGTCATTACGATGTGCGGCGTAAATCTTGCGGTCAAAGGTGTAACTGCCGCCCTTGAAGTGAAACAGCAGCCGTCGGCTACCTGCCGCGTGCTCGTCCACGCTCAGATGCAGACTGCACAGCAACAGAAGTACCCGATCAGGTTCATACTTCTCGCAGGGCACTATCTGGAAGCTGCCCAGACGGCCTTGTTCAAAGCCGTTTTTAAAGTAAGACTCTGCCGCCTGATTCACTCCCAATGCTGCGACAGCGCGCTGCACCATGTCGCCAAGGCGCTTGCGGTCCGCTGGATTGCTGACCTTGAAGGTCGCCTGTAACAAATCATCGACATTGCTTACGACCAGTGAGTCGCCCAGAACCACGCCTTTTTGCTGTATGCCACGTGTCTTGAGCCGGCTGCGGTAGTAATGCATCCAACTGCTCCACTGCATCTTGAAATCAAACTGCTTACCTGCGAACAACTGCGCATCCAGAAGTACATCCTGAATGTCCGTGCGCTCCTCACTTGTAAGCCCCGGAAGAAACGTCACCATACTGGGGATATCGCCCAGATACGCCGCATTGCCTGTGCCTGCTTTCATTTGAGTAACCCCCTTCCATGGGAACTTGACCGTCGTTATAAATTGATGATTTCAGCGGCAGCACGATCAGCCAGCATGTCCTGAACAGTCTGGCGAAAAGGTTCGAAGCTCTTGCGACTGAACCGAAACGCAGTACCAACAGCATGTACTTGCATTTCTCCGCCAAGAATCTGCCAAAAATAAAGCGCTGGCCTCGACGCAATGGTGGTCATCTGTAGGCTGCACAACAGGATCATCACCTCGTCTTCGCTGTGCATTGCACAAGGCATGAGTTGAAAGCTTTCAGAACGTCCAGACGTAAACCAGCTGCTGAAAAATGTCTTCGCATGGTTACTGCTCAGCAGCCTGTCGAGTGAGCTGCGATAGAGCTGGCGAAGCTCGACGGAGTTATTGACCATTGGAAGCTGCAATTTGCCAATGTCCCTGAAACTGTGAATTCTCAAGCGCACGTCGTTAATCACCGCGCTGCGCCGTCCACCCGTTGCAAGAATGGCTTGCTGGTAAGCGTCCAGCCATGAACGCCAGGCCATGCGCGGGGAATGCTGGTCATCGGCGACAAGTTTCGCGTGATGCAGACAGTCCTGTACGTCCTGACGCAAACCGGGCTCGACGTTACGGGCGAAAGACAGGAGATTGGCCCCTGCCAGCAGGGTCTCATCCAGATCAGACATAAGGCGTTTCCCCAAGCGACATGATCATACCGGGACGCCTGCTCGACAACGCCTTGTCGATGTCATCGCGAAACTGCGAATAGACCTGTTCAATCAATTGCATTTTATAAACGGTCACAGCGATGTTGCCGTAGACACTTTGCGGTTCGAGTACTTCGAAAAGAAAACCGGATGGCAACGGCTGACGTGTGGCGAACTGAAGCTGCGCCAGCGTCAGGTTGTGCTGATCGTCGAAGAACCCCAGTTGCAGGACCACGCCGACCTGCAATTTTCCCGCATGATTCAAACCGCTCTGTACCGTCTGGCTACGCAGCAACTGAAGCGCCGGGTTGCGAGCCGATTGCTTGCACACTTTACGCATCAATGTTTCTGCGTCCTGCAGGGTCTGCGCTGACACTGACGGTGCAAGGGCACGCTCGAGGCAACTCCATACGGTTCGGACAGCATCTACCGGCAAAGGCTCGCTGACGTGTTCGCTGGCATTCAGCACCCAGCCGAAACGCAGAGCCGCAGCAAGGCGGGTTTCATTCCATTTTTCGAACTCGGCGAACCTGGGGTGTTGCTTCGATGCTGCCAACTGCACATACAGCATCGAGTCCAGCACATCGTTTTTCGGCGCGACCTGCTGCGAAGTGGGGAAAAACAGCAAACAGCCGGCGTTGACGACTGCGGCATCCAATTCCTGCTTCATGGGAGAAATTCCTTTTTATCCCGAAAGCGGAGGCAACCCGTGCCTCCGCAAATAACCCGATCAGATTTCAAACTCTTCGATCGCGCTCTTGGCGTTGTCGCTGAGCTTTTGCTGGATCAGGTCGCGATGGCGCGAATACAGGCTCGTGTTGAGCACCAGGTTGTCCTCGCCTTTCCAGGTTTCAACGTTTGTGTCCTGCCACTCCCAGAACAGGACATTGGTGACATCACTGTCGGTATGGAAGCTGACCGCGCCCATGGACAGAGTCACGGTCTTGTCATCGGACTCGATGCACGAGGCAATACGGAAACTGCCTCCGCGGTGGTTTTTTGTCTGGCTTTCAAACAGGCGCAGAGGCTCTTTTTTAGCTTTCAGTGCAGCGATGGCATCCGCAGCGACCTTGAGCATCAGCAGCAATGCAGGCCCAGGCAAAGCGGCAGCCGCAACAGCCGAGCCAAGGATCTCAAGGCCGACTTCGTCCATGGTGAAACGCTGCTGGGTAGCACGATAGCGGGCATAGTTCCAATGGGTGGAAAGCCAGCCAACCTTCGAGAGTACTTCGTTGAATTTGTCGTACCACTGATCACCCTGGGTTTCAGGGCTGAACGCCTTGTTGGCCACAAGGGTGGCAAACAGAAAGGAGTCCATGACGTCTTGCTTGCTCTGCCGCGAAACGCCCTCGGCAAATGCCAGCAGACTGCTTGCAACCACAGCACCCTTGGCAGCTTCATCGCCTGGGTCAAAGTCAGTCTCGTCACTGGCCAGAAGCAATTCAGGCTTTATGGCTGCTGCGTGGGCGATAGACGAACCAGGGCATTCAGCCAGCTCACAAGCGGCAATGTAATCAAGGTTGTCGGTCATGCTCATCGTATTGTCCTGTTTCATTTCATTTAGTCCTTTAATTCGTGAGTCCTTGTGGACAGATACGAGACTAATCAAATAATTCAGGCCGTTTTTCCGGCACTTTCGAGCGGTCTATTGATGGCTTTTTCAACTGCCGCGGCAACACTCGATGGCGCGCGCAAAACTCAAGCTGTGCTCAGCCCTCGGTAAACAGCGGGCGAAAGAAAAATCCGTGGCAGGACAGAGAAAAAAGCCACAAGCCTGGCAACTTGAAGAACATCCGTTCGCGCAAGCAGCCAGGCCGAAAACTCGGCCTGAATGCCTGTTGATACGCAGAGGTTTCAGCACTTTCCCACAGTAAATTCGATACAGGTACGACAAGCCTATGGGCTCAGGCTGTAGGTTTCGCGCCATACCAGCGGGGCGTGTAGACCCAATTGCCGCCTTCGTTGCGAGGAAAGGTGCAGGTCAGGGAAGAGCCGATCAGCACCATGGTTCGCATGTCCACCTGCTCCGGCGTCAGTTCACCCAGCGTAATGACGCGCAGTGTCTGGCCAGGACGACCGATGTCGCGGCCAAGCGTGACGGGCGTTTCAGGAGTGCGGTGCTGGCGAACTATCTCCAGCGCACGCCCCAGTTGCCAGGGTCGTGAACGGGAAATCGGGTTGTAGAAGGCCAGCGCAAGGTCTGCCTGACAGGCGAGGTCCAGACGCTTTTCGATGATATCCCAAGGCTTGAGGTTATCGGACAGCGACAACACACAGAAATCATGCCCCAACGGCGCACCCGCCTGAGCGGCGGTTGCCAGAGAAGCCGAGACACCCGGGAGAATCTCCAGCTCGACAGAGTGCCAGTGCGGGTTGCCGGACTCGTGCAGCGCTTCAAGCACTGCCGAGGCCATGGCGAACACGCCCGGATCACCGGACGACACCACAACCACCGAACGACCTTGCGCGGCCAGTTCGAAGGCATGCCGGGCACGCAGCATTTCTTCGCGATTGTCGGTGCAATGCAGTACCTGATCGGCACGAAACGGCCCGGCCATGCGCACGTAGGTTTCGTAACCCAGCACATCATTGGCGCGTGCCAGTTCAGCCTTGACCGCAGGCACCATAAGGTCCGCTGCGCCGGGGCCCAGGCCAATGACTGCAAGCCGGCCACGCCCACGGCCGATGTTCTGCACATCCAGCGGTTGAGTCGCGACGGCAATCGCCATGTCGTCGACGCTGAGTGGCGGCAACCGTTGCGGCACGCAGCGGGAGGCCATTTCGCTGGCCGACCCAGCCTTGTCGAAGCGCACCGGGACGCCCAGCTCGCTGGCTGCCTGATGCAACTGCGCGTTGGCCATCTGCTCTTCGCTGGTCAGCAGACAAGCCAGCGATTGCTCGGCAATGCTTGCGTCGTGCAACGCCGAGCGGACCCGCATAGCCAGTTCAGCGGTTATTTCGCTGACGGCGACCAGTACACTGCGCGGGTAGATCAGTAATTCATGGGGAGCGGGCTCACGTAGGGCGCAGCCGACATGAATCGTCAGCTCAGCCTGCGGATCTTCGGGCAGTTGCGCTCGCTCCAGCCAGGGTGCCTCGCCTTCAATGCGCACCGGCTCGCCGGAGAGCAAGTCGGAAACAAAGCGCTTGCCCAGCTCCAGGTCGCCCAGTGCATAGCCGCTGGGCGGGTTGAGCAGGCAGGTGCCGAAGCGCAATTCGCCGCTGGTGGTGATTGCCGATGCAACGCCAAGCCCGTTGGCAATGCTGCGCGCCATGACATTGACCCCGCCCAGGCCACCAAGCAGTGGCACCACTGCACTACCGTCCTCAGCTACGGCGAGTACCGGCGGCTCGACGCCCTTCTCCAACAGCAGCGGGGCCAGGGTGCGAATCACTATGCCAGCGGCACACAGGGCGATAATAGGGGTGTTTTGCTGATACAACTGACGCAGCGTGCTACCGAATTCGCTGTAGGTAATGTCAGCGTTCTGCACACGCTCGGCCAGGCCATGAATCTGCGCATCGGGAAACAGCTGCTGAATGCGCCGCGCGGTAGCCAGGCTGCCATTGCCGAGAATAACGATGGCTGGAATGTTGAGAGTCATCAGCCTTGCCACCTGTCACCCGGAACGATAATCAGCGAAAAATACGGCGAAGACATCGGGTCTACCTGATCCAGCGGGACGATTTTCTGGTTGGCCATGGTTGCGCGCTCGACATACAGCGCACGCCCGGCCATGCCCAGTTCGGTCAGCACTTCACGGACCTTGTGGAAGTTACGTCCCAGTTTCATGATCACTGCTGCATCGGCATCAGCCAGCTTGCGTTTCAGGTCCTCGTGGGACAGCACGCCGGACAGCACCGACAGGCTCTGGTTGCGATACACCAGCGGCGCGCCCAGTACCGAAGCGCCACCGAGCATCGAACACACGCCCGGAATCACTTGCGCCTCGTAGCGCTCGGCCAGGCGGTCGTGCAGGTACATGTAGGAACCGTAGAAGAACGGGTCGCCTTCGCAGATCACCGCTACGTCACGCCCGGCATCCAGATGCGCCGCAATGTGCAGGCTGGACTCGTCGTAGAAGTCGCTGATGACTTTTTCGTAGGACAGCGGCGCTGGCAAGGCCTCGGTGGTGACCGGATAGACCAGTGGCATCAACGTTTGAACGTCCTGCAAGTGCGCTTCGATAATGCCGAATGCGTTGCCCTTTTTACCCTTGGCCACGAAGTACGCCACCACTGGCGACTCCCGCAGCAGGCGCAGCGCCTTGACGGTGATCAGTTCCGGGTCGCCGGGGCCGACGCCCAGGCCAATCAATCGACCGCGTGCCTGCATCATTCGATCTCCGTGGCCAGTGCATTGACAGCGGCCACGGCCATGGCGCTGCCGCCACGACGACCCTGCATGATCACAAATGGCACGCCACGGCTGTCTGCGGCAAGCATGGCCTTGGACTCGGCAGCGCCGACAAAGCCAACCGGAAAGCCGAGAATCAGCGCTGGTTTCGGCGCGCCTGCATCGAGCATTTCGAGCAGATAGAACAGCGCAGTCGGCGCATTGCCGATGACCACTACGCTGCCTTCCAGGTACGGACGCCACAGCTCCAGCGCCACCGCAGAGCGCGTATTGCCCAGTTCGAGCGCCATTTCCCGCACGCCTTCATCGTGCAATGTGCAGATGATCTGGTTGTTGGCGGGCAGCCGGGTACGGGTGATGCCTTCTGAGACCATGCGTGCGTCGCAGAGGATCGGTGCACCGGCGGCCAGGGCATTGCGCCCGGCTGTACCGGCACCCGGCGAGAAGCGCAGGTCTTCAATGACTTCGACCATCCCGCAGGCATGGATCACGCGCACGGCGAGTTTTTCCAGGTCGGCGGGGATCGTGTCCAGGCGCGCTTCGGCGCGAATGATCGAGAAGGAGTTGCGATATATCTCCTGACCATCGCGGATGTAATCAATCATGCAATGTTGCTCCGTGAGTCGGCGTTCAACTGCGCACCGACTGCTTCAATAGTAAGGTCACGCGCGCGCAGCACACCGAAACCGGCATGCGCTGCGTCGCGAAAATAAAGGTCGTAACGGCCGGGCGAAACGGCCAGCAAGGTTACCGGCGCTACGTGAGCAGCAGCGCAGGAACGCGTGCAACCGCTTAAATGAACGGCCTGACTGGCAACCAGGCCGGTAGCCAGTTGCAGCGCATCAGCCTTGGTATCGGCCAGCCCTTTTGCACAGCCGGCAGAACCGGTACACGCCACCATCTGCGCCAGTGGCTGTTCGGCCGAACAGATCAGACCCGCGACCTGCAACGCCGTCATCACTGTTGCAGCGCGCTCGACCGGCACATTGGGCAACAGCAGGCTCTGCCAGGGCGTCAGGCGCAAAGTGCCGTCGCCCTGCTCTTCTGCCAGTTGCGCGACGATGGCGAGTGTGGCGGCATCAAGACGCCCCAGCGGAACCACCGCACCCACCGCAACCCGCGCAGGCTCGGCCTGTGGATAAATACCGATATGCCGATTGCCCTGAATGGCCGGGCGCTGCCAGCCGGTGACGGCTTGATCCACCCGCAACGCGCAGTCCAGCCGGGTAGAAAGCTCGCGCAACACATCGTCGGTCGACACCTCGGCCAGCAGATGCCGCATCCGGGTGTGCTCCGGGCGGGCCAGATCGAGGAACAATTCCAGCAACCCGACAACCAACGCTTCTCCAGCCGCAAGCGGCACAGCGGCCAGCGGTCGATCATTGGCCGGGCAACCGGCCAGCCCGAACGCCAGCAGCACTTCGCCGTCGAGGTTCAGCGCCGACAGCCACACATCATGCGCGTGTTCGAGCATCACCAGCGCTTCACCAGCATCCAGCGACAACGCAAATTTGGGTGACAGCTCATGGAAGCGCGGATGATTTTCCAGCGCATCGAGAACCTGCGCCGCCAACGGTCGGGCATCGAACAGCATGCGCGAATCCAGCCCCGCGGTCGGGCTGAGCATCAGGTTGCGCACATCGTCACTGGCAGGGTTGGCCGGGCCGAGTCCTGCCGCCATCAATGCCTTGATCAACCCATCGTGATCAGCGCCGATGCCGCGAATTTGCAGGTTGGCGCGATTGGTGGCTTCGATAACGCCCTGTGCGTAAGTCTGCGCAGCCTCTGCAACCGCCATTGCCTGCACACTGCTGATGACCCCGCCCGCCAGCTTGATCCGGCAGATCCCGCCGTCCAGTGCCGGGACGATACGCAGCAACCCCGGACAGGCCGAGGGGCGTAGCGTTGCAGAGGATGTGCGAGCGGACTGCGGCTCGTTCAATGGATCACCCGGTATGAACTGGACGTGGATTAGAGCACTTGTACCCCGTCGGGCGCGGTATTATGCCTGCTTTGTCCGCAGGCATGAAAAGGCGCTCTGTCGGAAGTTCGGATTGAGGTAGGTACATGTCGCCGTGGCTGACAGTCGTGGGAATCGGAGAAGACGGTTACAAGGGCCTGGGCAAGAACGCCCGGCACGCTCTGCTGCACGCTGATCAGGTGTTCGGCGGTCCGCGCCAGCTGGCATTGCTGCCGCCGTGCATTCGCGCCGAGCGGCGTGCATGGCCGAGTCCATTTTCGCTGAACCCGGTGCTGGAACAGCGCGGTGCCGAAATCTGCGTACTGGCCAGTGGCGATCCGATGCTGTTCGGCGTCGGCGCCAGCCTGGCACGCGTAGTCGCCATCGACGAAATGCGCATTCTACCCGCCCCTTCTTCTTACTCTCTGGCCGCCGCTCGTCTGGGCTGGCCATTGCAGGAGGTCGTTACCTTGTCAGTGGTTGCGCGTCCGGTAGCCGCACTGAACGCTCATTTCCATCATGGCGTACGTCTGCTGGTGCTGAGCAATGATGGCAGCAGCCCCGCAGTGATTGCCGGTTTGCTGCGCGAACGAGGCTTTGGCCCTAGCCGCATGACGGTCCTGGAGCACCTGGGAGGTGAAGCCGAACGGTGCGTCGAGGGGCTGGCCAGTGAATGGGGCAATCCCGAGATAGCTGCACTGAACCTGGTTGCCGTCGATTGTCGCGCCGACGCCAGCGCCATTCGCCTGAGTACAGTGGCCGGTTTGCCAGACAGCGCTTTCGAGCATGACGGCCAGTTGACCAAACGCGACGTGCGGGCCATCACCCTTGCCCGCCTTGCTCCGGTGCCGGGTGAACTGCTTTGGGACGTCGGCGCGGGCTGCGGCTCCATCGGCATCGAATGGATGCGCGCGCACCCAACCTGCCGGGCGATGGCCATAGAAGCGGACGAAGGCCGTCAGCAACTGATCGAATTCAATCGCGATGCGTTGGGCGTGCCGGGCCTGCAATTGGTCCGTGGCAGCGCGCCACAGGCGCTGAGCGGTCTGGAGCGTCCGGATGCGATTTTCATCGGCGGTGGCGTGACCCGTATCGGCGTACTGGAAACCTGCTGGGAGCAGTTGCGCTCCGGCGGGCGGCTGGTCGCCAATGCAGTAACCCTGCAAAGCGAGGCTGCACTCATGGCCTGGCGCGAGCGGCATGGCGGCGAACTGACGCGTATTCACGTCGCCCATGCTCAGCCTCTTGGCGAGTTCGATACGTGGCGTCAGGCCTTGCCGATCACTCTGCTGGATGTAGTCAAACCCTGATGCGCGAAGAAACCGCCGAACAGCCTGCTCCGCTACGCAGTGGCCTGACCACCGGCAGCTGCGCCACCGCAACCAGCCTCGCGGCAGCGCGGCTGTTGCTCAGCGGGCAAATCAGCGATGCGGTAGAGATTGTGTTGCCCAAGGGCAAACAGGTGCAGATGCGCCTGGAATTCTGCCGCCTTGTGGATAACTTCGCCGAAGCCGGAACACTCAAGGATGCCGGGGACGATCCCGACGTTACTCACGGCGCGCTGGTGTTTGCGCGCGTCAGGCTGGAAATGGCACCCGGCGTGCGCTTCGTGGCAGGCGCAGGTGTAGGCAGCGTGACCCGCCCCGGCCTGGTGTTGGCGGTGGGCGAGCCCGCCATCAACCCGGTGCCTCGACGCATGATGACCGAACACTTGCTACAGCTGGCGGAAGAACTCGGCTACAGCGGTGGTTTCGAGGTTACGATTGGCGTCGAGGGCGGCGAAGCGCTGGCGCTCAAAACCATGAATCCGCGCCTCGGTATTCTCGGCGGGCTGTCGATTCTCGGCACCAGCGGGATTGTCCGGCCCTTCTCCTGCGCGGCGTACATCGCGTCGATCCATCAGGGCATCGACGTCGCCACCACCAACGGCTATCGGCATATTGCCGCCTGCACCGGCAACGCCAGCGAAGACACCATGCGCCGCGTGTACAACATCCCGGATATCGCCCTGATCGAAATGGGCGATTTCGTCGGCGCAGTGCTCAAGCACCTGCGCAAGGTGCCTGTGGATAAGTTGAGCCTGTGCGGTGGCTTCGGCAAGATCAGCAAACTGGCAGCAGGCCACATGGATCTGCACAGCCGCCATTCGAGCATCGACCTGCCGCAACTGGCGCTGTGGGCTGCGGATACAGGCGCGGACGCAGACCTGCAACAGCGTATTCGCGATGCCAATACCAGCCAGCAGGCGCTGGCGATGTGCGCAACGGCGGGCGTGCCGCTGGGCGATGAGGTGTGTCGTCATGCGCTGGCTTTTGCCCGCAGCGTAGTGCCTGCACAGGTTCAGGTCGAAGTGTTCGCCATCGACCGCCAGGGCGGAATTGTCGGTCAGGCGGGCGTTGCGTTATCGAAGGAACACACATGAAACGAATTCTGCTGTTGGGCGGCATTACCGAAGCGCTGGCGATTGCACGCAGGCTCGGGCCTGAGCACATCTATAGCCTGGCAGGTGTGGGTCGGGTGCCGGCAGATCTGGCCTGTCAGTTGAAAGTTGGCGGCTATGGCGGCGCAGAGGGCATGGCGCAATACATTCGCGAACAGGGCGTCGACTTGCTGCTGGACGCAACCCATCCGTATGCCGCGCAAATCAGCCACAACGCTGCATGTGCGGCCAGGCTGACTGGAATTCCCTGCTGGGCCTTGCGCCGCACTGCCTGGCAGGCTGGTGCGGGTGATGACTGGCGTGAAGTGGCCGACTGGTCAGAACTGGTCACGGCACTGGCGCCCTTCAAGCGCCCACTGTTCACGCTAGGGCGCGAGCCTTTGCAGCATCTGCACGAGATTTCGGAGCATCAATTCTGGACGCTTCGGGCATTGGACAGCTACCCCGGCAATGACCACTGCGAAGTGATCGGCGCGCGCGGCCCGTTTGCACTGGAAGACGAACGTCAGCTGTTTGAACAACGCGATATTGATGTGCTGATCAGCAAAAACAGTGGCAGCAGCTCCACCGAACCCAAGCTTGAAGTCGCCCGCGAGCGCGGCCTGCCCGTCCTGGTCCTGAAACGCCCGGAGTTGCCTGAGGTGGATCGGATTTTGGGGAGCGTGGATGAGGTGCTGGAGGCCTTGGGGCTTGTTGACGATCAGATTGACAATGCCTGAAATCTGGTTCCTTAGAGGACCTTTCTTCATTTTCTGAGGGAAAATTCCGAACATCCCAGAGTCTCTTGTTTAGGACAAACTTGATAACTAGCCTGCGCGACCAACAGCTGGTAACTTATCGAGGTGTATCCCAAGGGATACTCGAAAATATGAATCGCTTTGAACAGACGCCCGCTTTTGCGGAGTGGTTAAGGTCGTTGAAGGACTCCATTGGCAGAGCTCGAATTCTGGCTCGAATAAGAGCAGCAGAGCTCGGTAACTTCGGGGACTGCGATGCTTTAGGTCAAGGCGTCAGAGAGCTACGAATACACCATGGACCAGGTTATCGGGTGTATTTTACCCGACGCACGGGTGTGGTTTACCTGCTCTTGATCGCTGGTGACAAATCGTCTCAAAAGCGCGACATAAAATTTGCCAGACAGCTGGCGAGAGAGCTCTGTGAGAGGGAGTAACCATGAACAACGAGACGACACCGTTCGATACCGTCGACTATTTGAAGACACCTGAAGATATGGCCAATTATCTGGATGCGTGTCTTGAAGAGGATTCAGGAGACGGGCTGCTCGTAAGGGCCGCGCTGAACGACATAGCAAGGGCTTATGGCATGACACAAATCGCACGTGATACAGGTCTTGGTCGTGAGAGCCTCTACAAAGCGCTGGGTGCAAACGGTAATCCAGAGTTCACGACCATCATGAAAGTCGTGAGGGCGATGGGGATCAAACTACACGCAAGTACGCGCTAAAAAACTCGAAATAGCACGCTTGCCCGCCTCTCTCACCTTAAATACCTGAACGTCACCGGAGAATCCCCGCATGCTCAAAAACGCACTCCTGCTGGCCGCATTACTGCTGCCAGCCTGCTTCGCCCAGGCCCATGAGTACAAGGCTGGGCCGTTGCTGATTGGCCATCCCTGGTCAATGGAGCTGCCGCCCAATGCACCGACGGTCGCGGCGTATTTCACTGTCGAGAACAAGGGCGACAGCGCAGATCGTCTGATCAGCGTCGACAGCCCCATCGCCGGGCAAGCGCAGTTGCATGAGCATATACACGCCGACGGGCTGATGAAGATGCAGCACGTTCAGGCGGTCGACATCCCGGCCGGTGCGAAGGTGAGTTTCGCGCCGATGGCCTGGCACGTGATGCTGCTGGACCTGAAAGACCGTTCGAAGCTGGTCACCGGCCAACGCTTCCCGATGACCCTGCATTTTGAAAAGGCGGGAGATGTCGAGGTGCAGGTCGTGGTACAAAAGCAGGCTCCGGAACACCAGCACTGAGTCGTTTTACAAAGTGAGCACATTGCGCCGCGTTCGCGACAGATCAGCCACCCGTAACAAGCGGGGCGCATGGCTGAGTCTGTTCGCCATGTTGATGATCTTTATCGGTCCACTGGTTTCCCAGTCGATGCCGATGGATCATCACGCCGGCATGTCGATGTCCATGCCAGCCAGTATGGATATGTCGGCAGACAGCCACGCCCATCACGGCGGCGAGCATGCCATGCCTGCCGACGCGGGCATGAGCGATCACGCGCTGTGGGCAAAATGCGGCTATTGCACACTGCTGTTCAGTTGCCCGGCGCTGCCCCATGTGCTGGAACTGGTCGCAGCCCCGCCGCCAAGGCCGGGTGATTTCTTTGCCTCGCAGCCGCTGCCGGGGCATGCACACAAGGCTATATTCCCCAATGCCCGAAGCCGGGCACCGCCAGCGCTCACCACGGCATAACCCGAAAAAAAGATTCCACGACGGCGCGCAGCTCAAGGCTGCGCGCCATTCGTGCTGTGTTATCCCTATTGGGGAGCGTTTAACGTGTCCAAACCTGATGTCTCTTTTTACAACCTTGCCTGGCGATGGCATTTCTATGCAGGGCTGTTCGTCGCACCGTTCATGATCCTGTTATCGCTGACTGGCATCATTTACCTGTTCAAGCCGCAACTGGACAACCTGATGTACCACGACCTGCTCAGCGTGGCACCGGCCGAGCACCGCCTCACTGCCGACGAGCTGCAACAGCGGGTAAAGAGTGCTTACCCACAAGCAGCCATTGGCAAATATTTCCCACCGTCAAGCACCGAGGGCAGCGCACAGTTTGTGATCAGCGAGCAAGGCCGCGAGGTGAATGTCTTCATTGATCCCTATCGCGGCGAGATTCTTGGCACCCAGGACGCCAAAGAGAACCTGCAGGCGATTGCCCGTGCACTGCACGGCGAGCTGATGATCGGTACGCTGGGTGACCGGCTTGTCGAGCTGGCGGCTGGCTGGGGGATTGTGCTGGTGGTCTCCGGCCTTTATCTATGGTGGCCCCGAGGCCGCTCGGCCGCCGGCGTGTTCTGGCCACGCCTGACCGCCAAGGGGCGCGTGCTGTGGCGTGATCTGCACGCGGTGACCGGTTTCTGGGGCGCGTTTTTGCTGTTGTTCATGCTGTTGAGCGGCATGACCTGGACCGGGCTATGGGGCAAACAATACGCTGCGGTATGGAACACCTTCCCGGCAGCCATGTGGACTGACGTGCCCAAGTCCGACAAGCAGGCTGGCGAGTTGAACAATGCCAGCGTGCAGACCGTGCCATGGGCCATGGAAAATACGCCGATGCCGGTTTCAACCGGCGAGCACGCCGAGCACATGGACCACATGCATATGTCCAGCGCACCGGCAGCGCCAACCGTGTCATTGCAGCGAGTTGTCGACATTGCACGCGCCAGAGAGATCGTACCGGGCTACAGCATCACCCAGCCTAAAACAGCTGATGGCGTGTTCACTGTGTCGGTGTTCGCCGACGACCCGCGCGATGACGCGACGCTGCATATCGATCAGTACACCGGCAAGGTGCTGGCCGACGTGCGCTACGTTGATTACAGCGCAGTGTCCAAGGCCACCGAGCTGGGCGTGATGCTGCATGAAGGTAAATTTTTCGGCTGGATCAATCAGTTGCTGATCCTGCTGGTCTGCCTGATGGTACTGCTCAGCTCGGTCAGTGGGTTGGTGATCTGGTGGAAGCGCCGACCTCGAAGCGGGCTGGGTGTACCGCCATTGCGCCACGACCTGCCACGCTGGAAAACCGCGACGGTGGTCATGATTGCCCTGGGCGTCATATTCCCTCTGGTGGGTATTTCGATGCTGATTGTCTGGGTGCTTGATCGAATAGTGCTTTCACGCTTTGCCAAAACTGCGGCAACAGCTTAGATTGCTCGCTGCGGGGCCTGAAACCATTGAGTGGCGTTGTGATGAATTCCTCCTCATACCCGGTTTCAGGTCCCGCCCTGCTTTGAACTTTCCATGCCCCCGAAACTTCCTACCGACCAGATCGCCAATGCTGCCTTCACCGACCTGCGCTGGCCGATAGCGGTGCGCCGTCAGCCCTGACTACATGAAATGAACCGCCCGGCCAATGCCTTAAGCGGATCATCCATCATGCAGGCGAATCGGCACCATGAACCTACCGCTCATAACATCAGCACCACCTCCACAACGTTCGCTTGCCAGCGACACGTATCCACCTGGTTTCAGCAAAGCAACCCAGGAGCTGGCCAGTACCCTGCTCTCCCCCCTCAAACCCGAGCTGGATGTGCAGACAACATGGCTGACCTACTTTGACAGCAAAGAAATACCGGACGAGGGAGCCAATATTCACAGTGTTCCGCTGATCCCCAGTCTGATCGAGCACTTCACCGGCCTTCTGAACTGGACCGACCATGATGTGCAAGGCCTTTACCCGGCCCCGTCGTCCACTTCGCAAACACCAGCCATCCAACCGCTGGGCCGCGCAGCTATCGCGACTTTCTATACCCAGGTCAGCCAGCAACTGGAGCAGTTCTATAGCCAGAAACTTGCGGACTACTGGAGCATTGCAACATCGGATGGCGAAACCAAGGGACACCAGTTTGTCGCCGAGCAGATCGAGTGCATGAAATCTGAATGCGCGGTGCAGATTGCCCTCGAAAAAATGACGACCGGGCACTACAGCCTGCTGTCGGCAGCATTGGCAGCCTGCGCCCCTGGCCCCGACGGAAATACTGCCGAGCTGCAGCCACACAGCGTTTATGGACTTTCGGCAAGCGCTGGTGATAGCCCTCCGCTTTCGCTTTACGGGGCGTTTGTAATCGCAAGACGCCTTCGTGATGAACCTGTGCAGATCGATCAGGAGGAGCTTGAAGATGTGCTGCTGTTCACCCCGCATGACGGGCTGGAAGCATTTGCATCCTTGACACAAATGAACGAAGCCCTTGCTCGACGAGGGGCTGAACCTGATTACAGACGACGTCTGCTGGCTGATTCCGGGGCTGACCAACCAGTCCAGGCTGCACCTGACAGCAGCATCTTGCAGTGGCAATACACTTTGCTGGAAGGCAACTTTCTAAGCCTGTTGCATACACGCCAGATCACCAGACAGCAATCTATGTTCGCTCAGGCCGTACAGCTTGCCCGCACCCAACGAATGGATGCGGTTTGTTTCGAGCAATCGATAGTGCAACTACTGGGATCAGAAGTTTACTTCGACCACCATTGGCGCCTGGACCGGCTCGATAACGATCTGGTGGAAAGCCAGATGCCTGCATGGTGGAAAACCATGAAGCAGTCGCAGCGCATTGAATGGCATGAGCAGGCGCAGCGGTTTGGCCAATCGGTTGTGAATATTCGCAAAAACAGCAAGGACCACTTCGGTCAGTCGGATAACGACAGCCGAACTTACTTCACGCGCTATATCGACAAGCAGCTCGAGGACGTATTGAAACGAGCCTCAATGGAGGTAGCAGCGCAGCACATTATTGTTTCACTGACCTATATAACCGGCACTGAAGTGCTGGATATTCCCGGCGCGCCTATGATGCCCGCAACCGAGACCGCGAAGACTTCGCTATGGCAGTTGGCACACACCCATGCCTACCGGGCCAAAGCTAAGGATGCATTGCTGATCCAGGCTATGGATAGTGAAGGCGCAGTCATCAGGAAACTGGACAAAGCCACCATCAAGGAATTGGTTACAACCATCGAGACCCCTCAGCACCTCAGCGAGTACCTCGACCTCAATCTGAAAACATCGGCGTATGCACAACAACTCAAGCAGTCACGAAAAGTCCTGCTGGAAGCTCAGATGAAGATGATGCTGCTGGAGATCGAACAACTGGCGTTTGCGCCAGCGGGTCGAGAGTGGATCAAAGCAGTGCTGGATTCGCCAGCACCGCAAGGGCGCCGAACCATCAAAGGTGAAGCCATCGAAGTCAGGTTTTTCACTGTCAATCAATTCAAGATGACCAATGTCATGCTGATCGCTCCCGCGGGGAAATTCGATAAGGGACCGCTTGTACTGTGCACACTGAATGCTTCCGACGGCATCGTTTTCCGCTGGTTCAACAGCATGTTTCGTCTCACCACCACCTTTCTGGAAGAATTCCCGTTTCAGCAGTACCTGCTTAAGCAAATACCGCTGTCCAGGCGTCTGGAGACGCTGCGTGCCATGCAGTACGAGAAAGAGGCAAAGCACTGGCGCCCGCCACAGGTACTGACTCAATTTTCGCTTTTACCGATCCCTTCAAGGCTGCTGCATCCAGTCGTTTTTATCCGTCAGAGCAAAGATATTTACGAGGAAATTCACGAGACCAGGATCACTCAGTTGATCAGCGAAGCCAATCGGCAAATGAGCCAGGAAACCAATCCGGGGAAATCCGGCCCAGGCTTCGATCTGATCGCCGGTATCGCGATTCTGTTTCTGCCTGAACCGATCATGATGCCTGTTGCGCTGGGCGTGGGCCTGTATAAAACCTGGAACGCCTTTTCGAAAATAGACGAAGGCGACCACGAAGGAGCTGCCGAGGAGTTTCTGAGCGCCATTGGCTATCTTGCCACTGCTCTCATTGGCCATGTGGCGCTAGCCCTTAAACCGGTAACGCATGCCTCCGGAGCAGCAAGAAGTCCGCACCTGATTCGCAGGGTGGGTCGCGATGGGCAGATGCAGATTGGCTATCTCCTGTCGCATTCCAAAGCCCCACGTTTTGCAGACTCTAAATTAATCGTCGCTATGGACCCTCACCGCTTCACTGCCATCGAGATAGAGGGCCAGACCTGCTTCATAAGCCGTCGTGCCAACATGTTTGGCCACTCGCGCCTTTATCGGCCGAACCCGATGGATGCAACGCAGTTGGTGCATGAGCAGGAGTTTGCCTTGCGTACTACCAGCGGTGCCTGGAAAACCGTGGGAAAACAAATACCGCGGCTGAGTCAGCCAGCCATCCGCAATGCCCAAGCACAGCTGACCAGCCTGACAACTGCCTGGCCTGCGTCCCTGGAAGAAGCAAGCAGCGCTGAACGTTTGAAGTTCGAGGCCGATTACCTCGCCCTGAGTAAAGCGTCCAACGCAGAAAGCTTTTCCGAAATAGCAGCTTATACAGAGGGTGGTTCGGCAGCCATCAATCCTGTATTGCGAAACGGTATGCGCAACGCCACCACAAGCAGGTTTCTCCGCCAGTTCTACAAACTCAAGCCATGGCATGGCACTGCCTTTCGCTCCACGTATGTATCCAGCGAAGGAGTGGCATGCCTGGAACGCGAGATAGGTGCGGTATTTACAGATAATGGCGTGCAGTCCGCATCGGTATCGCGAGCCAATGCCTCCAGATGGAGCCAGGATGGATTTGTGAGCAGTAACGCCAACTCGGAAAATCACCCGGTATTCTTTATCTTCGCGCCGAATGTGCCCAAGAAGAACATGTTTACCGGCTTTCTCGGTGATCACGTCGCCATCCCGCCTGGAACTCGCGTGCAACTGGGTGCGACAACACGGGTCAACGGCCAGCTGTTCGCCTGGTTCGATGCTCCCGAGCGACTCGTTGACCAGACCTACGATCTTTACACCGGAGCACAGGAGTTCTGGGTATGAGGCGCTTGGCCGTTTGAACACACAGCCAGTAGAGACAATGCTGGTATTTCATGGTCTGCACCATTGCAGCGCATAGCGCACACCCTCTTCCTGCCCCCGTTCCAGGTTGGTGCGCATACCCTTTACTGCGCGACACATTCGTTCCATTTTGCGACGCGCTTAGGTTGGCCCAGACCTTGCTAACGGTTGAAAGAGCAACGTAATGCACCGCCGCAGACCTATCAAAAAAATGAACCAAGGGAGCTAGTCAATGAAGCGTCGCAGCCTGATCAAAGCCTTTACCCTGTCCGCATCGATCGCCGCCATGGGGTTGACCTGGACCGTTCAGGCTGCCGAAACCATCAAGGTCGGTATTCTGCATTCGTTGTCCGGGACCATGGCGATCTCCGAAACCTCGCTCAAAGACATGGCCTTGATGACCATTGACGAAATCAACGCCAAAGGCGGCGTCAACGGCAAGATGCTCGAAGCAGTGGTTGTCGACCCGGCTTCCAACTGGCCACTGTTCGCCGAAAAAGGCCGCCAATTGCTGACCCAGGACAAGGTGGCGGTGGTCTTTGGTTGCTGGACATCGGTATCGCGCAAATCGGTGCTGCCGGTCTTTGAGGAACTCAACGGCTTGCTGTTCTACCCCGTGCAGTACGAAGGCGAAGAGATGTCGCCCAACGTGTTCTACACCGGTGCCGCGCCTAACCAACAGGCGATCCCTGCGGTCGAGTACGTAATGAGTGAAGAAGGCGGTTCGGCCAAGCGCTTCTTCCTGCTCGGCACCGACTATGTCTACCCACGTACCACCAACAAGATTCTGCGTGCATTCCTGCACTCCAAGGGTGTAGCGGATAAAGACATCGAAGAGGTCTACACCCCGTTCGGTCACTCCGACTATCAAACCATCGTGGCCAACATCAAGAAGTTCTCTGCAGGTGGCAAGACAGCGGTTATCTCCACCGTGAACGGCGATTCCAACGTACCGTTCTACAAGGAACTGGCCAACCAGGGCCTGAAAGCCACCGACGTACCGGTTGTAGCGTTTTCGGTAGGCGAAGAAGAACTGCGCGGCATCGACACCAAACCACTGGTAGGCCACCTCGCCGCCTGGAACTATTTCCAGTCGGTGGAAAACCCGGTCAACAAGAAGTTCGTCGCTGACTGGACTGCCTACGCCAAAAAGGAAAACCTGCCAGGCGCTGACAAAGCGGTAACCAACGACCCGATGGAAGCTACTTACGTCGGTATTCACATGTGGGCACAGGCAGTCGAGAAAGCCAAAACCACTGACGTGGACAAGGTACGCGAGGCAATGGCCGGACAAACCTTCGCAGCACCGTCGGGATTCACCCTGACCATGGACAAAACCAACCACCACTTGCACAAGCCGGTAATGATTGGCGAAGTGGAGGACAACGGTCAGTTCAACGTCGTCTGGCAGACCAAAGAGCCGATCCGCGCCCAGCCATGGAGCCCCTACATTTCTGGCAACGACAAAAAGCCTGATCATCCCGTGAAGAGCAACTGATGTGACGGGGCTGAGAGCACAATAACTCTCGCCCCTACGCTCCAGCGCTAGTCGTACGCATACGTTCGCTCGGCCTCAGGGTGGAAAGCATTTTTTTTGTAGGAGCGGACTTGTCCGCGAAGGCGGCTGTTCAAACGATACATCTTCAGTGAATGTAACGGCCCTTTCGTGAACAAGTTCACTCCCACGGCCTTCGGCCAGAATCAAGAGCAGACGGCGCCACACTCAATCAAGGCCATATTGATATGCCTTCCTACTTCTACCGTTTTATCCTCGCTATCAGCCTGCTGCTGCCCCTTGCAGCTCAGGCCAGCGATGCCAGTGATTTTGTCGCAGCCAGTTCTGCACAACAGGCCGAGCTGCTGGAGGCCTGGGCAGCCAGGCCGACAGCGGAACGCGTTGAACTGCTTGAAGCTCTGCGCGATGGCCGTGTTGCCGCCGACAGCAGCAAGCGCGCCTGGATCGAAAACAACGATCAATACGTGCCGGTCGATGCGCAAGCCCCCGCAGCAGCCGACGCCCCAAACCCTGACGAACCGCGCAAACTGCGCCTGAACAACCGGCTGCGTGGTCTGGTTGAAACAGCGCTGGCCAGCCACCAGTTGCTGGCAGCCGATACGCAACTGCGCATGGCAGCAGCCCTGCAATTGCAAAAAAGCGCTCGCCCTGCACAACTGGAGCTGCTGACCGAACGTGTCGCCAGCGAAACCGATTCCAGCGTCAAAAGCGCGCTGGCCCTGGCGCTGGCCAACCTGCAAATGGTCGACTCCAGCCCGACAGTACGTCTGGCTGCCGTGCGACTGCTGGGTGAAACCGGTGACCCGCTGGCGCGTACCCGTCTTGAGTCATTGCTGGCGCCCGGCGTGGAAACCGACGCTTCGGTACGCGTGGCGGCTGAAACCAGCTTGGCACAGGTCAAGCGCAAGCTGATGATCGGTGAAATCCTCGGTCAGGCGTTCAGCGGCATGTCGCTGGGGTCGATTCTGCTGCTGGCGGCGCTGGGCCTGGCGATCACCTTCGGCCTGCTTGGGGTGATCAACATGGCCCATGGCGAGATGCTGATGCTGGGCGCTTATTCAACCTATGTCGTGCAACTGATGCTGCAGCGCTATGCGCCGGGCGCCATCGAATACTATCCGCTGATCGCACTGCCGGTGGCGTTCTTTGTCACCGCCGTGATCGGCATGGCCCTGGAACGTACGGTCATCCGTCACTTGTATGGCCGTCCACTGGAAACCCTGCTCGCCACCTGGGGCATCAGCCTGATGCTGATTCAGGCCGTACGTCTGGCCTTCGGCGCGCAGAACGTTGAAGTCGCCAACCCGCAATGGCTGTCAGGCGGCATTCAGGTGTTGCCTAACCTGGTATTGCCTTACAACCGCATCGTGATCATCGCCTTCGCCCTGTTCGTGGTCGTGCTGACCTGGCTGCTGCTGAACAAGACCCGACTGGGCCTGAACGTGCGTGCTGTGACCCAGAACCGCAACATGGCTGCCTGCTGCGGTGTGCCGACCGGGCGCATCGACATGATGGCATTCGGTCTGGGCTCGGGCATTGCAGGTCTGGGCGGCGTCGCCCTGAGCCAGATCGGCAACGTCGGCCCCGACCTTGGCCAAAGCTACATCATCGACTCATTCCTGGTGGTGGTGCTCGGCGGTGTCGGGCAACTGGCCGGTAGCGTGATGGCGGCCTTCGGGCTGGGCATTGCCAACAAGATTCTCGAACCGCAAATCGGCGCTGTATTGGGCAAGATCCTGATCCTGGCGCTGATCATTCTGTTTATCCAGAAACGTCCGCAAGGCCTCTTCGCATTGAAAGGACGGGTGATCGACTGATGAGCCAGCCATTGATGGTAACTGCCGCACAAAAAGTCGGCCCCAAAGGCACGTTGACCGCAGGCATTGTGATACTGGCTGTGCTGCTGGCACTGCCGTTGCTTTCGTTGTTGCCTGCCGATAACAGCTTTCAGGTCTCGGCCTACACCTTGACCCTGGTGGGCAAAATCCTCTGCTATGCCATTGTCGCCCTGGCGCTGGATCTGGTCTGGGGCTACGCCGGGCTATTGTCGCTGGGCCACGGCCTGTTCTTCGCGCTGGGCGGTTATGCCATGGGCATGTACCTGATGCGCGAGGCCGCAGGCGACGGTTTGCCTGCGTTCATGACGTTCCTGTCGTGGACCGAACTGCCGTGGTACTGGGCAGGCACCGACAATTTCCTCTGGGCGCTGTGCCTGGTGGTCCTGGCGCCGGGGTTGCTGGCACTGGTGTTTGGTTTCTTCGCCTTCCGCTCGCGGATCAAGGGTGTGTATTTCTCGATCATGACCCAGGCCCTGACGTTTGCCGGCATGCTGCTGTTCTTTCGCAACGAGACCGGCTTTGGCGGCAACAACGGGTTTACCAACTTTCGCAGCATTCTGGGTTTCAGCATCAGTTCCCAAGGAACCAGAGCAACGCTGTTTCTGGCGACAGTCTTATTGCTGATTGCCAGCCTGTACATCGGCTGGCGCCTGGCGCAGAGCAAGTTCGGCCGGGTTCTGACGGCGTTGCGTGATGCGGAAAACCGCCTGATGTTCTGCGGTTACGATCCGCGCGGCTTCAAGCTGTTTGTCTGGGTCTTGAGCGCCGTGCTGTGCGGCCTGGCCGGGGCCCTGTATGTGCCGCAGGTCGGCATCATCAACCCCAGCGAAATGTCCCCGACCAACTCTATCGAAGCAGCAGTGTGGGTAGCATTGGGCGGCCGTGGCACGTTGATCGGCCCATTGCTGGGCGCGGGTCTGGTGAACGGCATGAAAAGCTGGTTCACCGTGGCTTTCCCGGAATACTGGCTGTTCTTTCTCGGCGCGCTGTTCATCATCGTCACGCTGTACCTGCCCAAAGGCGTGATCGGCTTGCTGAAGAAAAGGAGCGAGCAATGAAAACCACTCCTACCCCGTCGTTCATGCTTGAACCGGTTCTGGCACCCAACTCTGATGCAGGCACCAGCCGCGATGCGGTAGGCCTCGGCAAAAGCGCTGGCAAAGGGCTGAACACACGACACGGCACGATACTGACGCTGGAAGACATCAGCGTCAGCTTCGACGGTTTCAAGGCACTGAACGATCTGAATCTGTACATCGGCGTGGGCGAGCTGCGCTGCATCATCGGCCCCAACGGCGCTGGCAAGACCACGCTGATGGACGTCATCACCGGCAAGACCCGCCCCAGCCACGGCAAGGCCTGGTTCGGCGAAACGCTGGACCTGACGCAGATGAGCGAAGTGCAGATTGCTCAGGCCGGAATTGGCCGAAAGTTCCAGAAACCGACGGTGTTCGAAGCCTTGAGCGTGTTCGAGAACCTTGAACTGGCTCAAAAGACCGACAAATCGGTATGGGCCAGTTTGCGTGCGCGGTTGAGCGGCGAACAGCAGGACCGGATACGCGAAGTCCTGGAAACCATTCGCCTGACCACCTCCATGCACCGCCCGGCGGGCTTGCTGTCTCACGGCCAGAAGCAGTTTCTGGAGATCGGCATGCTGCTGGTTCAGGACCCGCAATTGCTGCTGCTCGACGAGCCGGTGGCGGGCATGACCGACGCCGAAACCGAATTCACCGCCGAGCTGTTCAAGGGCCTGGCCGGCAAACACTCACTGATGGTGGTCGAGCATGACATGGGCTTCGTCGGCTCGATTGCCGACCACGTCACCGTGCTGCACCAAGGCAGCGTATTGGCCGAAGGCTCGCTGAACGACGTGCAGGCCGACGAACGCGTAATCGAAGTGTATTTAGGGCGCTGACGCAACGAACTGATCGGCGCGCGGCACGGAAATACCTGTCCAGACGCCCCGCGTCCCAACATTACGATTACGCTGCAACCGACGAGAACATTCACCATGCTCCAGGTCGAAAAGCTTCATCAGTATTACGGTGGCAGCCACATTCTTCGTGGTCTGTCGTTTGATGTGAAGGTCGGTGAAGTCACCTGCCTGCTGGGCCGCAATGGCGTAGGCAAGACCACGCTGTTGCGTGTGCTGATGGGCTTGTTGCCGTCGAAGGAAGGCTCGGTGCAATGGGAAGGCAAGGCCATCACCCAGTTCAAGACGCATCAGCGGGTGCATGCCGGGATTGCTTACGTGCCGCAAGGCCGGGAAATATTCGGCCGGCTGACGGTCGAGGAAAACCTGTTGATGGGCCTGTCACGCTTTCCGGGCTCCGAAGCAAAGGAAGTGCCGGCATTTATCTACGAGCTGTTCCCGGTGCTGCTGCAGATGAAACATCGGCGTGGCGGCGATCTGTCCGGTGGTCAGCAGCAGCAATTGGCGATAGGCCGGGCATTGGCGAGTCGTCCACGCTTACTGATTCTCGACGAACCCACCGAAGGTATTCAGCCCTCGGTGATCAAGGAAATCGGCGCAGTGATCAAAAAACTGGCCGAGCGCGGCGACATGGCGATTCTGCTGGTCGAGCAGTTCTACGACTTCGCGGCGGAACTGGCCGATCAATACCTGGTGATGTCACGGGGAGAAATCGTCCAGCAGGGCCGTGGCGAGAACATGGAGACCGAAGGGGTTCGCGGTCTGGTGACTATTTAATTAATGCGCCAATCCGTTATCGTGCTGCACTCGACAAGCCAATGAAGACACCATGAATCTGCCTGCCAACACCGCCCTTTTTACCCCCAGCTGGCATGCCGAGCTGGAATTGGGTTATGGCCGTTTCGATGACTGCACACGCCCGACCCAACGTCGCCACAAAGGGCCGCTGCGGGTTCAAAAGCATCTATATGCCGAAGGACCGCAGGTGTGCCAGCACATCATCGTTCACCCACCGGGCGGTATCGCCGGGGGAGACCGGCTGGACATTTCAGCCACGGTCGGTGCCGATGCCTGGGCACAACTGACCAGCCCTGGCGCGGCGAAATGGTATCGCGCCGCCAGCCCGGCCTTTCAGCAACTGGAGCTGCATGTCCAGCCCGGCGCGACGCTGGAATGGCTGCCGCAGGAAACCATCGTCTTCAGCAATGCCCAGGCAGAACTTACCACCCGCATAGAACTGCACGGTGACGCGAAGCTATGCTACTGGGATGTAGTAGCACTGGGCCGTCCGGCCAGCGGCGAGCGTTTCGAGCAGGGACATTTTCAGTCGCATCTGGATATCCGCCGCGACGGCACATTGCTCTGGCACGAACGGCAACGCATTATCGGTGGCGACGGGCTGCTGGACTCACCCATCGGTCTGGACGGCAAAACGGTATTCGCCACCCTGCTGCTGACCGGTGAAGTGAGCAGCGATCTGCTTGAGGCCTGTCGCTCGCTGTCGATGCCCAACCCGGTACGCGGTGATCTGACCCAATTGCCGGGCCTTGTAGTGGCTCGCTGCCTGGCAGACGAAGCATTGCACGCGAGGGCCTGGCTGATACAAATCTGGAAATACCTGCGCCCTGCCCTGCTGGGACGCGAGGCGGTAACGCCAAGAATCTGGAACACCTGATTGATGACTGGACGCTCTGCATTCCAGGCTACACCCTCGGCGCTGATGCACTCAGCGTGGTACATAAGTCCTGAAAAGCCCGAAAATCGGGGCTTTTAGCGCTTCTGCCCGCAGGGCGTGGGAGCGAACTTGTTCGCGAAGACAATGTTTTAGGCGCTGCATTTTCGGCGACTACACCGGCCCCTTCGCGAACAAGTTCGCTCCCACGGCCTTCGGCCAGAACCCAAAACAGACTTATACATAACGATGAGGGCTCAAGCCTGGGAACGATCAACCACCGAATTTGAACAAACGGAAGCCCCATGGACCTGACACCACGCGAAAAAGACAAGCTGCTGATCTTCACCGCCGGACTGGTCGCCGAACGGCGTCTGGCACGCGGTGTGAAGCTCAATTACCCGGAAGCCATGGCCTACATCTCTGCGGCACTGCTCGAAGGTGCGCGTGACGGACAGACCGTCGCTGAGCTCATGCACTACGGCACGACCCTGCTGAGCCGCGATCAGGTCATGGAAGGTATCGCGGAAATGATCCCGGAGATTCAGGTGGAAGCCACCTTTCCGGACGGCACCAAACTGGTCACCGTGCATCAGCCGATTGCCTGAAGGAGTGATCATGCAGGACGTGATTCGCGATGCCCTGCCGGACGATCTGCCGGGCATTCTGGAGATCTACAACGACGCAGTGCTCAATACCACGGCTATCTGGAATGAACAACCGGTCGACTTGGCCAACCGCCAGGCTTGGTACGAAGCTCGCCAGAGTCAGGCGTATCCAATTCTGGTGGCCGTCGACCACGCAGGCGAGGTGCTGGGCTACTCATCGTTTGGCGACTGGCGCCCCTTCGAAGGGTTTCGCCATACGGTGGAGCATTCGGTCTATGTTCGCGCAGACCAGCGCGGCAAGGGGCTGGGGCCGCTCCTGATGGCATCGCTGATCGAACGAGCCAGAGACTGTGAGAAACACATGATGGTAGCCGCCATCGAAAGCGGCAACGCGGCCTCCATCGCCCTGCATGAACGCCTCGGCTTCAAGACTACCGGACGGATGCCGCAAGTCGGCACCAAGTTCGGCCGCTGGCTGGACCTGACCTTCATGCAACTGGATTTGTCGCCCGGTGTTCCGGCACCCGCGTCACAAGCACCCAAGCCCTTCTAGAGAGCACGCCATGAACCATGCACAACTGCGACGTGTTACCGCTGAAAGCTTCGCCCATTATCGCCATGGTCTGGCGCAGTTGCTGTTTGAAACGGTTCACGGCGGCGCATCGGTGGGGTTCATGGCTGATCTGGATATGCAGCAGGCGTACGCTTGGTGCGATGGCCTGAAGGCCGATATCGCCGCAGGCAGTCTGCTGCTGTGGGTGGTGGCCGAAGACGATAATGTGCTGGCCAGCGCGCAGTTGTCACTGTGCCAGAAGCCCAATGGTCTGAACCGCGCCGAAGTGCAGAAACTGATGGTGCTGCCCAGCGCCCGAGGTCGTGGTCTGGGCAGGCAACTGATGGACGAAGTCGAGCAGGTTGCAGTAAAACACAAACGCGGGCTGCTGCACCTGGACACCGAAGCGGGCTCGGTGGCTGAAGCATTCTATAGCGCGCTGGCCTACACCCGCGTCGGCGAACTGCCAGGCTACTGCGCCACACCGGACGGTCGCCTTCATCCGACCGCCATTTATTTCAAAACCTTGGGGCAACCGACATGATCCCTGGTCAATACCAGATCCAGCCCGGCGATATCGAACTCAACGCCGGACGCCGTACCCTCAGCCTGACGGTTGCCAACAGCGGCGACCGGCCGATTCAGGTGGGCTCGCATTTCCACTTTTTCGAAACCAATGACGCACTGACCTTTGATCGCGCCGCCAGCCGCGGCATGCGCCTGAATATCCCGGCCGGCACCGCCGTGCGCTTCGAGCCGGGCCAGTCCCGTGAAGTCGAGCTGGTGGACCTGGCCGGATTGCGCAAGGTCTACGGCTTTGCCGGACGGGTAATGGGCGATCTGGATTGAAGCCTTTTTGAATACCGTTCCTACGCTCCGCGTTCATCGTTACATACAAGTCTGCTTTTGATTCTGGCCGAAGGCCGTAGGAGCGAACTTGTTCGCGAAGAGGCCGGTACAGCCTCCAGAAACAGGGCGTTCGGACTAACGTCTTCGTGAGCAATGCGGATCGCCGCAACGGTCATGCAGGCATCCAATCGGGACGTGTGTATGACGATGGGCACTCGGCACGAGAATCAAAAGCTTTGACGACTAACGACTTGCAGCTCGCCGCTGGTCGCTTTGAAAAACTTACAGTTTGCGGCCTGCAGCTTGCCGCTCTGAATCCGAGGTACGAAAGATGAAGATAAGCCGACAAGCCTACGCAGACATGTTCGGCCCCACCGTCGGCGACAAGGTTCGCCTGGCCGACACCGAGCTGTGGATCGAGGTCGAGAAGGACTTCACCACCTATGGCGAAGAAGTGAAATTCGGCGGCGGCAAGGTCATCCGTGACGGCATGGGCCAAGGCCAGCTAATGGCCGCCGATGTGGTCGACACGCTGATCACCAACGCCCTGATCATCGACCATTGGGGCATCGTCAAGGCTGACGTCGGCATCAAGAATGGACGCATCGCAGCCATCGGCAAGGCCGGTAACCCGGACATCCAGCCAGACGTGACCATTGCGGTCGGCGCGGCCACCGAAGTCATTGCCGGTGAAGGCATGATCCTCACCGCTGGCGGCGTCGACACGCACATCCATTTCATCTGCCCACAACAGATCGAAGAAGCGCTGATGAGCGGCGTGACGACCATGATCGGCGGCGGCACCGGCCCTGCCACTGGCACTAACGCCACCACGGTCACGCCCGGTCCGTGGCACATGGCGCGCATGCTCCAGGCTTCGGATTCGTTTCCGATGAACATTGGCTTCACCGGCAAGGGCAACGTCAGCCTGCCCGGCCCGCTGATCGAGCAGGTCAAGGCGGGCGCTATCGGTCTGAAGCTGCACGAGGACTGGGGCACCACACCCGCAGCCATCGACAACTGCCTGAGCGTTGCCGATGAATACGACGTGCAGGTCGCGATTCACAGCGACACGCTGAATGAGTCAGGTTTCGTCGAAACCACCCTCGCCGCGTTCAAGAACCGCACCATCCACACCTACCACACTGAAGGTGCAGGTGGCGGCCACGCGCCGGATATCATCAAGGCCTGTGGTTCGCCGAACGTGCTGCCCAGCTCGACCAACCCAACCCGGCCTTTTACCCGTAACACCATCGACGAACACCTGGACATGCTCATGGTCTGCCACCACCTGGACCCGAGCATCGCCGAAGACGTGGCATTCGCGGAAAGCCGTATACGCCGGGAAACCATCGCCGCCGAGGACATTCTTCACGACCTGGGTGCCTTTTCGATGCTCAGTTCCGACAGCCAGGCCATGGGCCGGGTTGGTGAGGTGATCATGCGCACCTGGCAAACCGCCGACAAGATGAAGAAGCAGCGCGGCCCCCTGCCGCAGGACGGTCCCGGCAACGACAACTTCCGCGCCAAGCGCTACATCGCCAAATACACCATCAACCCGGCAATTACCCACGGCATCAGCCATGAAGTGGGCTCCGTCGAAGTCGGCAAGTGGGCGGACCTGGTGCTGTGGCGTCCGGCATTCTTCGGCGTCAAACCGACCCTGATCCTCAAGGGCGGTGCCATTGCCGCCAGCCTGATGGGCGACGCCAATGCTTCGATCCCGACCCCGCAACCGGTTCACTACCGCCCCATGTTTGCCAGCTACGGCAGCTCGCTGCATGCCACCAGCCTGACCTTTATCAGCCAGGCGGCATTCGACGCAGGCGTACCGAAGTCACTGGGCCTGAAGAAGCAGATCGGCGTAGTCAAAGGCTGTCGCACCGTGCAGAAGAAAGACCTGATCCACAACGACTACCTGCCGGACATCGAAGTTGACCCACAGACCTATCAGGTCAAGGCCGACGGCGTGTTGCTATGGTGCGAACCGGCCGATGTGCTGCCGATGGCACAACGGTATTTTCTGTTCTAGCAAAGCGCTCGAAAGTGGGGGCTCTTGTTGAGCCCCTGCTGCTCGACGTACAAACTGGATTAAAGCCCTAAGGCTCAAGACGCTCCAGGAATGTCTCTTTAGAGTTCAGTATCTGCAACGACTGCAGCGAGTCGTTGATGGCGTCGAGCATGCCCAGATCCTGTTCAGTCGCTTTACCCTGCAACACCCGATGCAGAGCAAGAAAAACGCTGAGTTTGCCTCCCGACATATAGTCCCGTTTGCTTACTTTTGCATCTGCCAGTATCTCCCCCGCCAGCGCGATCTGCTCTTCGACGAACGCTGCAAACTCTGTCTTCAACATGGTCATTATCCAAATGTTAGTCAGACTACCAAGCTACTGCTGACCACAATCAGCGTCTACTGACAGAAATGACAGTAAACGCCCTGTTTGTCGTGTCATGTAAAAGCGATAATATGCGCCATCTTCCGTCACGCTCCTCCAACAAGGTAGTCGGCCATGCGCCTTTCCGAGTTCATCGTTGTTCATGTGGATCGCATTGTCGATGAATGGGAAGACTTCGCCAGGACTCTGAAACCTGCCGCCGACTCGATGAGCAAGCTAGAGCTGCGCGATCACGCCAAATCGATTCTGCTCGCAGCTGCACGGGACATGAAAACTGCGCAGAGCAAAAGCGAGGAGATTGCCAAGGCCAGAGGCGAAGAGCTGAACAAGACGCCAAGCCTGGACGAAGCAGCCAGCAGCCATGGCGAGTTGCGTCATGAGGTCGGCTTTGATCTGGTGCAGATGACGTCGGAATTTCGCCATCTGCGCGCCAGCGTCATCCGCCTCTGGGTAGAAAGCCTGGCAGCGCCGCAACTGGCCGATTTTCAGGACGTGATTCGTTTCAACGAAGCCATCGACGAGGCGCTTGCCGAATCCACCGCTGCCTATGCGGAACGGGTTGGCCGTTCACGGGATATATTTCTTGCCATTCTGGGTCACGATCTGCGCGCGCCGCTGCAGGCCGTCAGCATGTCGACGGAATTGCTGGCACGCAAGATAGCGCTGGACGAAAAGACCCAGTCCTATGTTTCGCGTATCCAGACCAGCACCCGCCATATGGGCTCGATGGTCAGCGATCTGCTGGAATTCGTGCGCAGCCGCCTGGGCGCCGGGCTACCGGTTGAACGCAAATACATGGATTTGGCCAGTGCTTGCCGTGAAGCCATCGAGGAAGCCTGCGCCGGGCGACCGGACTCTGTTCCGGTGCTGAACATCGAAGGCAACACCAAAGGGCACTGGGACGCCGGGCGGATCAGCCAGATGCTGCAGAACCTGATCGGCAATGCCCTGCAGCACGGTGCGGCCAGTCACGAGATAACGGTCAGTGTTACGGGTGCCGAGAAAGCGGTGATATTGGTGGTACACAACGAAGGCAAGCCGATTGCCGAAGACGCTATCGGGACGATCTTCGATCCGCTGGTGCGCAGCACCGAGGAAAACAGCGAAACACGCAGTACATCGACCAGCCTGGGTCTTGGCCTGTTCATCGTCAAGGAAGTGGTCAACGCCCACGGTGGCAGCATCACTGTGACCTCGACCATTGGTGAGGGCACGACCTTCAATGTGGTGCTGCCGAAAAACTGATCAAGGCTGATTGCGTGCTGATGCGGGTGGCGCATCAGCCCATTCAGAAAAGACAGAATCGCAAGACTGCTACGCTCAACCCTTCCACTGCGCCCGGGGGTCAAACGAGGAACTGTCTGCCAGTTTCTGCCACAGCGCCCGGGTAGCCTCGTCGGTGTGCTTGGGCACGACTATTTTCAGCTGCGCGTAAAGATCACCGCGTTCGCCACTCTTGTTCATCAAGCCGTTACCCTTGATCCGCAGACGCTGACCGTTCTGACTGTCCGGGCGGATGGTCAGGTTGATCCTGCTGTTCAGCGTCGGTACCGCCACCTTGGTGCCCAGCACTGCTTCCCAGGGCGCCAGTGGAACGGTGATGACCAGATCATGGCCCTCGACCTCGAACAGCGGATGCGGTGCCAGGCGAATGATCAGGTACAGATCGCCGTTGGCACCTCCGCCCACTCCTGGCGCGCCCTGGCCCTTGAGACGAATGCGCTCGCCGTCGACGACGCCCGCAGGAATCTTCACGTTCAGGGTCTTGGTGATATCACTCATGCGCTGCCCGTTGGGGCTGTGCTGCGGCACCTTGAAGCTGACCTGCTTGGACTCACCCGACAAGGTCTCCTCAAGGAAGACTGCCAGCTCCATCTCAACGTCCTGCCCGGTACGCCCGGGGTTGCGGGTACGGCCGCCCTGCTGTGGCCGGCCGCCGAAAATGGAGCTGAAAAACTCTGAAAAGTCTGCCGTTTCCTCGAATCCTCCAGCGCCTGCGCCAGCCCGGCTTTGCCAGCCTGGCGGAGTCTGGAACGGACGACCCTGCCGACCGTACTTGCGCAGCTCATCGTACTCGGCGCGCTTGTCAGGGCTGCTGAGCACTTCATAGGCTTCGGACGCTTCCTTGAACTTGTCTTCAGCGCCTGCTTCCTTGCTGACGTCAGGGTGATACTTGCGCGCCAGTTTGCGATAGGCGGTCTTGATCGCCTTGTCGTCCGCAGTCGGCTCAACGTCAAGTATCTTGTAGTAGTCTTTGAAATCCATGTAACGATCACCCATCCGAATTATCCGGCAAAGCCAGATACGCTGGCGTCACGCGCCCAGCTCCCTCTGTTTACGAGGTATCTGGATTACCTAACGTCGAAAATTTATAGATAGCCGGCCGTCTTTGCAGACGGGTCGATCACTCGACAACATCGTGTTCGACAGCCAGGTCTACCGAGAATCCCTTCAAGATTGGGGGTAACGGGCTTCAGTTCAAGCCTTGACGGTAAATACAGCCAAGTAAATATAAGCGACGTGTCGCGCTACGCAATTGGCGCGCGCTGACATAAACTGCGCGGCCGTTTTTTGACTGGAACGTAAAAGACATGAATGACCAATCCCCGGCCCGTGCCTGCGGCATCGATTTCGGCACGTCCAATTCCACCGTCGGCTGGCAACGACCCGGCGTGGAATCGTTGATCGCGCTGGAGGACGACAAAATTACTCTACCGTCGGTGGTGTTCTTCAATATGGAAGAACGCCGCCCGGTGTATGGCCGCCTGGCGCTGCACGAGTATCTGGAAGGTTATGAAGGCCGCCTGATGCGCTCGCTCAAGAGCCTGCTGGGCTCAAAGCTGATCAAGCATGACACCAGCGTGCTGGGCACGGCGATGCCGTTCAAGGATTTGCTGGCGCTGTTTATCGGCGAGCTGAAAAAACGCGCCGAGCACACGGCCGGACGCGAGTTCGAGCAAGTGGTACTGGGCCGCCCGGTGCATTTCGTCGATGACGATGCACAGGCCGATCAGGAAGCCGAAGACACACTGGCCGAAGTGGCCCGCAAGATCGGCTTCAAGGACGTATCGTTCCAGTTCGAACCTATTGCTGCGGCATTCGACTACGAGTCCACCATCAAAGACGAAGAGCTGGTACTAATTGTCGACATCGGCGGCGGTACGTCGGACTTCTCGCTGGTGCGCCTGTCACCCGAGCGACGCCAGCACGATGATCGCCAACAGGACATTCTTGCCACGGGCGGCGTGCACATTGGCGGCACCGACTTCGACAAGCAGCTGAGCCTGCAAGGCGTGATGCCGCTGTTCGGTTACGGCAGCCGTATGAAAAGCGGTGCCTACATGCCGACCAGCCACCATATGAACCTGGCGACCTGGCACACCATCAATGCGGTGTACTCGCAAAAGTCGCAGCTGGCGCTGGGCAGCATGCGTTATGACATTGAAGACACGGGTGGCATCGACCGCCTGTTCAAGCTGATCGAACAGCGCGCCGGGCACTGGCTGGCCATGGAAGTGGAAGAAACCAAAATCCAGCTGACCCACGCTGAAAACCGCCATCTGCCAATGGACCGGGTGGAAGCAGGATTGAGTGTGGACCTGAGCCGGGTGATGTTCGAGGCGGCAATCGACGCTCAGCTTGAGCGCGTGCGCAACAGCGTGACGAACTTGCTCAGCGACGCGGGCGTGAGTGTCGAACAGGTCAACACGGTGTTCTTCACCGGCGGCTCCAGCGGCATTCCCGCCCTGCGCAACAGCGTCTCGGCGATGCTGCCCAACGCCCGCCACGTCGAAGGCAACATCTTCGGCAGCATCGGCAGCGGCCTGGCGATTGAAGCGAAGAAGCGTTACGGCTAGTGGCATGACTCGGAGCGCAGGCACGGTAGTTAAAGAACTATCGTTCCTCACGCTCCAGCGTGGGAATGCCGTTCGTGACGCTCTGCGTCACAGATTCCAGCCGCAACGCAGACTCTAGCCAGTCAGATATCCACGCGCCCTAGACCAACCCTTCCTTCTGCAGTTCGCTCTTCAAATACGCATAGTAAATCGGCCCTGCCACCACACCCGGCAGGCCGAATGCGGCTTCGAACAGCAGCATCGCCAGCAGCAACTCCCACGACTTGGCATTGATCTGTCCGCCGACGATGCGTGCATTGAGGAAATACTCGACCTTGTGAATCACGATCAGGTAACCCAGCGCAGCCAGCGCTACCCAGATCGAGATCGACATGCCGACAATGAAAATGAGCGTATTCGACATCAGGTTACCCACCACCGGCAACAGGCCGAGCAGGAAGGTCATGATGATCAGGGTCTTGGTCAGCGGCAGGTGAATCCCGCACAACGGCAGGACGATGGCCAGGAATACCGAAGTAAACGCCGTGTTGAGCAGGGAAATCTTGATCTGGGCGAAAACGATGTTGCGAAATGCGCGACTGACCAGATACAGACGATCGAACAGTGCGGCCGCCAGCGGCTTGCGCGCATGGACATCGGAAATACGCTGCAAGGCGATGATTGCCCCCAGCACCATGCCGA
The DNA here is from genome assembly GCF_032587875.1 of Pseudomonas syringae group sp. 243L2. Classification (NCBI taxonomy): domain Bacteria; kingdom Pseudomonadati; phylum Pseudomonadota; class Gammaproteobacteria; order Pseudomonadales; family Pseudomonadaceae; genus Pseudomonas; species Pseudomonas syringae group sp. 243L2. The sequence goes on along the minus strand of NZ_JAWHPL010000019.1, from coordinate 89,580 downwards.
TCAGCATGGTAACGAACATGTGTGCTGCGCCCTTGCCGATCAACTGCAACTCGCCGACGTGCTTCTGCAGCCACTGCCCAAGGGAGACCTGAAACTCCGCCGCACTGGCAGGCAGATAGGCATCAATGAACGGCGGCAGCTGACCGCGCGCGCGATCCACCAGGGTCATGAACTTGTCCAGCGAGGCCCCGGGGTTTTCGGCTTCGTGCAGCACAAAGCTGATGACACCGGCAAAAATCAGTGTCAGCAGGCTGACCACCACAGTACCCAGCAGCGCTACCGCCAGCCAGCGGGCGCGTTCGCCAGAGATCAGACGCTGCAACTTGGGGGTCAGCATGTTGACCAGTTCGAACACCAACAGTCCGGCCAGCAGGCTGGGCAGCAACTTGAATGGCAACACCAATAACAGACCGCCAAATACAAGAATCCAGCTGGCTATTAACACCTGACGCGCAGAAAACGTTGGCATAGACCCTCAACGGGCAACACAAGGAAGGTGGGCAGTCTGCCAGCCTTCTCAGTCGAGAACCAGTGATCCGAAAGCCGGAAAAAGTGCGGCGCAATCATCTGCCCGATGATCGGCTCGATAACGGCGCCAAAGTGCAGTGTTTACTGCACCCGCGCGCCTTGTCTGTAGCGATGGCTCTGGCTGGAAAATTATTTCTTCTTGAGACAATCGCTCATGAAACTCTTGCGAGCGTCGCCCTTGAGTGCCTGAGTACTGGCGGTCGCATTGCAGGTCTTCATCTTGTCCTGCTGGGTAGCTGCCGGCGTTGGTGCCGCTTTCAGGCAAGTGCTCATGAACGCCTTGCGCTCATCGCCCTTAAGCGATTTGGCGCTGGCGTCGGCATTACAAGTGGTCATTTTGTTCTGCTGCGCAGTCGCCGCGAACCCCTGAGCAGACAGCATCAAGCCAACGAGCAATAAAGGAATACCGAGCTTCTTCATCGATCCACTCTCCAGAACCACCGCACCGGACGGCGCAGGCTGTGATTCAGTGTAGTCAGATGTTGCGACCCATGACGGGGCACACTGCATCGCCGCTGGCATTCTCGGCCAACAGGCGGATAATTACGCCTCGCTTTAACGATGATTCCCTCATGCAATACGCTTTTCCACTGATTACAGTCCTTATCTGGGCGATCAATACGGCCGTCACCAAGGCGTCTGCCGGAGTGATCTTTCCGGCTGAAATAGGCTTTTATCGCTGGGCGCTGGCAGGCTTGCTGTTCACACCCTTCATGCTCAGGCCTGTCTGGGCGAACCGTGCCGCGATCAAACCGGTGCTGGGTAAAATTTTCATTCTTGCCGTGCTCGGCACTGCGATGTATCAAAGCCTGGCGTATTTCGCTGCAAGCCTGACGACCGCCACCAACATGGGGATCATTCAGTCGCTGGTGCCCATGATGGCGCTGGGGCTGTCGATAGCCTGCCTGGGCAATCGCCTGACCCGGGGCGCACTGCTGGGCGCTGTGCTGTCATTCGTGGGAGTGGTAGTCGTGGTGTCGGCGGGCAATCCCGCTGGGCTGATCGATCATGGCGTCAATCGGGGCGATGCGATGGTGCTGGTGGCCGCAGCGTCGTACGCGGTCTACAGCACGCTGCTCAAGAAGTGGCAGTTGTGCCTGCCGCCCCTGCAATTGCTTTACGTACAGATTCTGCTGGCGCTTATCGTGTTGCTGCCGCCTTTTATCCTGTCGGCAAAAACCGGCTTGAATGCCAGTAACATTCCGATGGTGCTGTATGCAGCCATTCCGACTTCCATGCTTGCGCCATGGTTGTGGATGACCTCGATCATGCGTCTGGGGCCCAGCCGCACGACGCTGTTCTTCAACCTGATGCCGATCGCCACGGCATTGATTGCCGCGGCGACGCTGGGCGAACAACTTGCGCTCTATCACCTGTTCGGCGGAGCGCTGACCCTGTGCGGCGTCATCCTTGCAGAACGCTGGACGACCCCGCTGCGGTCAAAGACGAGTTAGGCAGTCGCGCTGCCCTCACTGCCCTCCACACTATGAATTGACACATCGGTGATTCCGGCGGCGTGAGCCATGCCGGCTTCACCGACTGCAAGATCGTCCAGCTCGACATGGTGCTTGAGCGCCAGCTCGTGTACCACTTCGATGATGGGCACATCCAAATTCTCGATGACGTCTACGTGGTGCTCGCCCAGCAAGGTGTACTCGATTTCATACAGTTCTTTATCGCTCATCGCATCTTCCTGGCCGTCACTGAGGAGCGGCTGATTAACGAACTACGGTCCGACAACCGATGACCGAGCCCAGGGCCGGACCCTAATGTCCGACCGTGCCATCAGATTGACCTCGCGGTTTCGGGAACGTGCTGGCGAATATTCAAAGGGCCACCTCGCGGTCAGGGATTGTCGCGAGAGGTACTGCCGTATCGCCATCTTTTTTTCGAACTCTTAGCCCGGTTTCCTGCTCAAAGCGCTACCGGGCCAAGACCGGCTCTGACATGTGGAGCAATAACGATGTACAAGAAAATCTTCGCGGCGACTTTTGTATTGGCGACGATGGCCGGCTGCAGCAACACAACCGTGCAGAACCCGGTGGATTACGTCACTTATCGCAACGAACCGCTGGTCAAGCAGGTTGAGAACGGCATGACGCGCCAGCAGGTCCTGACCATCGGCGGCGAGCCGTCGAGCACCATCGAGCGTAAGGTCAACCCAGGCACCTGCAACAATTACGTCCTGGCCAAAGATGGCCACAAACAGGTTTACCACGTCAGCTTCAACAGCGACGGCCGCGTGACCAACAAAGGTTTCATGACCTGCGAACAACGCGAGAAAAACGAAAAAGCGATGTAACGGAAATAACTTACAGACGCCCGACGCGCAATGCGCCGGGCATTTCTATTTTGATGTTTAAGTATTAAACCCGTCATTAGACATTGCGTTTCAAACCACCGCTTGCGCCTTGAAACACGTGTACAAATTTGCTGTCATAGCCACTCATCTTAAAATCACTACACCGCATCACTAATGACCAAGGAAAGGTTCATATGGCTTTCGACGCTTTTATTCAGATCGCAGACATCCCGGGCGAGGCGCTAGACGAGAAGTACAGCAAGTGGATCGAAATCACCGGCTATAACTTTGGCGTCAACCAAAGCACCTCTGCCACCGCCAGTTCCTCGGGCGGCGCTTCATCCGGTCGCACCACCATGACCAACTTCACGTTTACCAAATACCTCGACAGCGCCAGTTGCAAGCTCATGGAAGCCAGCTGCGCAGGCCAGCACCTCAAGGAAGTGAAGCTGGTACTCTGCCGCGCAGGCACCGACAAGCTCAAATACTACGAAGTGGTTCTCGAGGAAGTCATCATCGCCGACTACACCCAGAGCGCAAGCGCCGGCATCCCCATCGAAATCGTACAGCTCAATTACGGCCGCATCAAAACCACCTACACCCTGCAGAAACGTGTCGATGGCACAGCAGGCGGTAACGTGGCTGGCGGCTGGGACCGGATCAATAATAAAAAGTACTCGTGAGGCACGACCATGGCCGAAGCACGATCGTTCATAAACCCCAGAACACAGACTTTTGACTCTCTGAAAACGAACCTTGCGCTGCCAAAGAACAGCAAGGCCAAGTTCGTCGCCCTCAATTCACACATCTCGGGCGGCGTCGTCCTGCCCGGCGAGATAGTCATCCTCGGCGACGCGTCCACCCCATCGTCCACTGCTCAGGAAGCGTTCCTGATGGCCAAGGCTGCGCAGGTGCATACGGCGTTGCTGGTCAATGGCGCTGGTGGGGATGACTTTTTTCTTGAGAACTTTGAGCTGCTCAAGCAGGCGATCTCCTACACATCCATGGGCATAGGCGCAGCAAGTGATGGCTGGAGTAAACACCTGAAGTCTATTCAGGAATCGCTTCAAGACATCGAAAAGCTATACCAGCAACATATGGGCTCCGGCGCCATGACACAACGAGACGAGTTCTATGCCAAACGTACAGAGCTTTTTATAAAGCTTGACAAACAACTGCGTAATTTTCTGTCCTATGGATCTGGGCTACGCCACGAAGGTTCGATCAAGAGACTGCTCGGGCTTTCAACCAGCAGCTACATGCACACAGGAGAAATCGCAGGATACGCTGACAAGGTGTCCGGAGTGGCCAAAGCCTCTAAATGGATCAAGAGAGGAGCCTACATCGGAACCGCGCTTGAAGTTGGTTCTAAAGCGATTGAGATCCGTAATGCCTGTACGCTAGGCCGAGAGGAACAGTGTCGAAAGGCAAAATATGTCAAGGGTAGTTCGTTGGTAGGCAGTGTAGCTGGGGCAGGCTTGGGCGGGGCGGGCGGCGGCTTCCTTGCTACAGGCTTATGCGTTTTAGCTCTCGGAATTACAACAGGTCCAGGTGCGCTGGCTTGTACCGTCGTTGGAGGTGCTGCTGGTGGGTGGGCTGGGGGGGAAGCAGGCGAATGGGGCGGCGAGCATTTGGGTGAAATGCTCTACAAGGAAATTACAGAATGACAAGTGATCTAATAGGTCTCATTTTTGGAGCGCTATTGATACTCATCATAATAAATCTATTTGCCACGGCAGTTATTGCGCACAAGTATGTTGAGACTATAGAGAAACAACTACCCAACTGCTCTTCTGTACAGACAATTAGAGAGGCCTGGTCGGGAGGTGGTCTGATTGGAAAAATCATGCGCGGCGGCATTATCGCAACAATACTCATGGCCCCCAACCTGAGCACCAGAAGGGGACTTATCGACATTAAGGAAGTCAGAAACCTTTCAGGGTTTTACAAAAAATCTTTACTCATCCCGACAATCGTGACGTTCTTTTTGTTTTTCTGCCTTATGGCACTCAGGGTTTCAGCTTATTTTTGGGGATTTTAAAAACCTGCCCGAATAGAAAGTATTACTTTGAATAAAACGCTCATACGCCATGTTGAAGGTCGATCAGGTCATGACGAATATCCCGATAGGCCTGATCGGCCTGTTCATAATGGTACCGATGATACTAAATCTCATCGCCACCGCCGTCATTGCGCACAAATACGTTGAAATTATAGAGGAGCAGCTACCAAACTGCTCCTCCGTGCAGACCATCAGAGAAGCATGGTCAGGCGGCGGCCTGCTCGGAAAAGTCATGCGCGGCGGCGTTATTTCAATAGTACTGATGGTGCCAAAGCTAAGCGCCAAGAGAGGCGTCATTGATGCCAAAGAGGTCGAGAAACTCCCAGCATTTTATAAAAAACTTTTGATAATCCCGACAGTCGTAAATTTTTCTTTATTTATAGCGATGATGGCACTTCGTATTTTTCCGGGCCAGAATTAGCACTCGATGACGACAGGATAGAAGGCATACATGCCCCTTTCATAAAGCGTACAAGGGAACAGTATTCATGAGCGAGATCAGAACTTGACCAGTATCGAGCCGGGCCTGATTGGGATTTTTTTGTACGCTGCCTTGTTCATCATTATTCTCGCGTCAGCCTACGTAGCACATAATTACACGCACATTTTCGAATCCCACTTACCCAACTGCAAGCTCATCACAGACAACAAATCCACGTACGGCGACGCAGGCATGCCTGGAAAAATGGTGCGATGCGGGATGATGTATCTGTTTTTGATTTTTCCCGGCTTGGGTAAGAAACGAGGCCTTATGGATATAAAGGAATCCAGAAGCTTTCCTAAAAACATGAAGTACCTGCTGTTCATCCCCTGGACAGCGCAGATCGTGGTGCTTATGGCATTGATCTGGCTCACGCAGTTTGTGATTCCCCGCGCTTGAAAGATGATAATGACGCGCACCCAAGCAGGTCCGGGCGCAGGGTAGACGGTGGTGATTTGCCTAAATTACCCGACGAATCACAGCACATTCCCCAGGTTAGAAGGTACACCACGCCCCAGAGAACCCTCCAGAGCGCAGTATCAGGCCCACCAGCAGGTTGACGCTTAGAAAACCAGCTTGAACAGGGCAATAACCACGACCAGGCCGATCAGAAAGATGATGCCGACGGTGCTTCCCAGAAACTTAAGCATTGTGTATCTCCACGATTTATTTGGGTCTCATGGTTGGGACCGCAGCGTTCTGCACTCGTTTCTTATATTTTTACATTCAGTCACAACCGTCCGCACCGGCGAAAATCCGATAAAACTTTTCCCCTCCTCCAGCACTCACAACCTTTGCTGATCCTGCCGGGCACCATACAGAGCGGGACAGCAAAACCTGATGAACCCTGGAGATAAATGATGATTTCTGCACCGCAATCACAGCTTTCCGATGTAAATACTCTGCGCCAGCGTGCGCGCCAGAACGTTGAAAATGGTGCTGTGACTGAAGGTTACAGCGCTGACCGCGAAACCGTGCTGCGCCTGCTCAATGAGTCGCTGGCGACCGAGCTGGTCTGTGTGCTGCGCTACAAACGCCACTACTACATGGCGTCCGGCCTCAAGGCGAGCGTGGCGGCAGCCGAGTTTCTGGAGCACGCTGAACAGGAAGCACAGCACGCCGACAAGCTGGCCGAGCGCATCGTGCAGCTGGGCGGCGAGCCGGAATTCAACCCGGACCTGCTGTCGAAGAACTCCCACGCACAATACGTTGCGGGCAACACGCTGAAGGAAATGGTGTACGAAGATCTGGTTGCCGAGCGCATCGCGGTCGACAGCTATCGCGAGATCATTCAGTACATCGGTGACAGCGATCCGACCACCCGCCGCATCTTTGAAGAGATTCTTGCTCAGGAAGAAGAGCACGCCGACGACATGTCGGACATCCTCGAAGGCCTGTAACAAGCGGCCACAAGTGAAAAGCCAGGACCTGTGTCCTGGCTTTTTTTGTGGACAACTGGAATGCGTGTTCGACGCACGACTATCGTTCCCTGTGCTCCCTTTGCATGCCGATCGTGACGCTCTGCGTCACAAGCCTGCATCGCACCGTACATCAAGACCGGACGCGGAGCGTCCAGAGCGGCATGCGACGCGGAGCGTCGCACGATAGTTGAGATTATCGTTCCGCTCGCTCCAGCGTCGGAATGCATTGCGTGACGCTCTGCGTCACAGATCTGCATCGCACCGCTGATCCTTGAGTGTGCAATCACTTCACCGTCTTCGGCGCCTTGCCGGTGCGCATCTGCTCCAGCAGCGGGCCGCATTGGTTCGGTGCGCTATCGCCTGTCGCGACCAGCGCCAGCAGACCGGCCACCGGGCCTACGGTTGCACCGAGCAGAACCATACCGGCGCCGCGCAGCAGTAACGGGCCGGACTGCACGCCTGCATTGGGCTTGGCGAACGGGCCGTTGACGTACAGTGGCGAGCGTAACGAGAACACGCGGAAGCCCTTGGATTCCGGGTTGATCTGCAGGTCCAGTTGCTCGGTCTTCATGTTTGCGGTGCCATTGATGTAGATGATGGCGTTCTCGGTATCGAAGACGAACAGCCGACTGGTCGCCAAGCCGTCCTTGATGCCGAAGTCAGAAGCCGCGCAATTGATCTTCACGTCCTTGTCGCCAAACAGCTTGCCCACCACGTAGTTGCCCACGTTGAGCCCGGCAATTTCCATCAGGCCACGGCTGATCGCGCCGTCGTTGACCAGCATTTTCATTTCACCGTTGGCGGTGCCGAGCAAAGCGGCAATCGAGTTGCCTCGGCCACTGATGTCGGCATCGCCATTCAGCTCACCGAAGCTGGTTTTCATCGGTTCAAAGGTCGGGAACAGCTGCTTGAGCTTGAAGTTGCGCGCCGACAGCTTCGCCCTGCCCTGCAACGGCTTGTTGCGGCCGTCGAGGCGGATATCCGCATCCAGCTTGCCGCCTGCCACTCCAAAGCGCAGCGGCTCCAGGCTCAATTGACCATCGTTGAGAATCAGATGGGTATACAGGTCGGTGAACGGTAAGTCCGGGCTTTGCACAATGCGCTTGCCGGTGAACTCCACGTCGGCATCCATCGCTCGCCAGCGGTCGGTCTGAAATTCTTCTACGGGCAGGACTTTGCCCGATGGCTGCTTGCTCTCGCCACCGCGCTTTTTCTGAGCGGCATTTGAGTCCGCACCGATCAGTGGCGCGAGGTCGCTGAACAACAACTGATTGGACACCAGCACGCCGCTCAGCTTCGGCCGTGGCTGGCTGGCTACGTAACCCAGATCGCCGTGGATATCGCTGTTGCCGATCTTGCCGTTGAAGCCTTCGTAACGAAAGTTGGCTCCTGCCGGGTCATGCAGTTTGGCGATCAGGCGGCCATCGGTGGAGTAAGCCGGAGAGTCCGGCAGGGTCACGCCGGTCAGCGGGTACAGATTGCTCAGGCTCGCGCCGGAAAGTTTGAGGCGCAGATCCAGCGCACCCAGGTTCTGTGGGTCGGTCAGGGTCCCGGCGATGACCGCGTGGGTATCACCGACCTTCACATCGGCCTGCACCGGGAAAGGCTGACTGGCATCCTTGAGTGCGAGAAGGCCACCCACCTTGCCGGTGCCGCTCAGCTTCTGACCGTGGTACTGGCCTGTTACAGCCAGACCAAACGCGTAGTCCTGAGGTACTGCGCCCTTTTCCTGGGCCTTTTGCGCTTCCTTGCTGCCAACGATTTCGCTGAACGGGATCGGCTTGCCGAGCAGGTCGATCACCACATCCAGATTGGCATTCAGTGTCTGGTCATTGAAACTCACCAGCCCCTTGTCGAACTTGATGGCCCCGATATCCACCACCCATTTGGAAGGTTCAGCGTTCGGGTCGGATTTGGGCAGGTCGAACACCCAGTTGGCGCGACCATCGGCCAGCCGCTCAAGCTTTGCCTCTGGACCGGTCAAATCGATACGCGGGATGGCCACTTGCTGAGCCAGCAGCGGCAACAGCGAAAGACGAAACTCAACGTGCTTGAGAGTGACCATCTGCGGAGTTTTCGACCACTCGGGATTACCCAGTGTCAGGTCATCGGCCACGAAGTGCGGCGACGGCACCCAGGCACGCCAGCCACCGAGCTCGGGCTCGCGCGTCCAGCGCACATCCAGGTCACCATTGATGGCGAACGGGCGATGCAGCGCTTCGCTGACTTTCTCATTGAGGGTAGGTTTGATGCGGTTCCAGTCGAACGTGACAAGCACAATGACCAGTATGGCCAGCACCACCAACAACGTGGCACCTGTCCAGGCGAAAATCTTGCGGCTGCGCGTCATGCGTGACTCTCCAGAAAACAGCGCCCCAACCCTGGCGCGCTGAATACGACATGAATGTTCGACTGACAAACGCGCCGAGGGTTTGATTTGAATACGAAATCGCACCAAAGGCCAGCACCCGCGCTGCAGCGCACGTAAAAGAGTTTGAATGAAAACCCTTTCGACGCAGGTAAAGCGCATTTGCTAAAGTGCAGTCCAGCCTAATCCAAGAATCGTTTGAGCCATGCTGCCCCGCGCCGAACAGAAACAACAGACCCGAAGAGCCTTGCTTGACGCTGCCCATCAGTTGATGGAAAGCGGGCGCGGCTTCGGCAGCCTTAGCCTGCGGGAAGTGGCACGCACGGCGGGCATCGTGCCGACCGGGTTTTATCGTCACTTCGAAGACATGGACCAGCTGGGCCTGGCGCTGGTAAGTGAGGTCGGCCAGACCTTCCGCGAAACCATCCGGCTGGTACGCCACAACGAATTCGCCATGGGCGGGCTGATTCGCGCGTCAGTTAAGATATTTCTAGAGCGTGTTTCGGCCAATCGCTCGCAGTTTCTTTTTCTGGCCCGTGAACAGTATGGCGGCTCTCTTAAAGTGCGTCAGGCTCTGGGGGCTCTGCGCGAGGGCATCAGCGCCGACCTGACGGCCGACCTGGCAAAAATGCCCAAATGGCAGCACCTGAACGCTGACGCGCTGTCGATCATCGCCGACCTTGTGGTCAAAAGCGTGTTCGCCATGCTGCCGGAACTGATCGACCCTCCACCCGCTTCGCTTGCACCGCACCTGACACCTCAGGCCAAGATTACCCAGCAACTGCGCTTCATCTTTATCGGCGCACGGCACTGGCGTGGGCTCGGCAGTCACGATTGAGCGTCAGTTGAAGTCAGTGATAGCACCAAAACAGGTCGCTTTTTTGGTTGCGCATCATAAATGAGCACGACAAGGCCGTGCACAATTAAAAGTCAGCCACTTCCGCCAGCAATTTCCTACAGCCTGCCCTGTTGGCAAGCCCCTTGCTCTGATTTGAAGCATCGCAATTGGCTGGAAGCTATCTAATGCTGGTGATTCACAACCGAATCGAACCTCAGGCCGAATGGGCCGCCGAGTTGCATTTGAATTTCGAGGCACGCAGCAAGAGTCGCCTGCGCTGCTTCAGTGCGGAAAACGAAGACGTGGGCCTGTTTCTGCAACGCGGTCAATCGCCCCTACGCGATGGCGAGTTTCTAAAGGCCGAAGATGGCCGCGTGGTGCGTGTCTGCGCACGCCCGGAAAAGCTGATGCACGTTACTTGCAGCAGTACCTTCGAACTGACCCGCGCGGCCTATCATCTCGGCAATCGTCACGTAGCCCTGCAAGTCGGCGACGGCTGGCTGCGCCTGCTCGATGACTACGTGCTCAAGGCCATGCTCGATCAGCTCGGTGCCACCGTCGAAACCATCGAAGCGCCGTTCCAGCCGGAACATGGTGCCTATGGCGGCGGGCATCACCACTCGCGTGCAGGCGAAGAGGATTTCAACTATCCGCCGCGCATGCACCAGTTCGGCGTGCGCAAGTGAACAGCGCCTGGGCGCTTTTGCGTCTGGCCAGCCCGCAGCTGCCGATTGGTGGCTACAGCTATTCACAAGGGCTGGAAATGGCCGTGGAGCAATCCATCGTGGTAGACCCGCAGACTGCAGGGCGCTGGATCAGCGATCAGCTGTTGCTCAATCTCGCCCGTTTCGAGGCCCCCTTGCTGCTGGCCCACTGTGAAGCAGCGTCGGCCGGTGACTGGGGCCAACTGCTGCAAGTCAGCGAGCAACACCGCGCCAGCCGTGAAACGCGCGAGCTGCATCAGGAAAGCCGGCAGATGGGTTATTCCTTGCAACAATTGCTCAATGGCCTGCCTGAGCTGGATCGCGATGCACGCCACTTTCTTGAACAGACTGCAGAGCCGCATCTGGCCCTGGGCTGGGCGCTGGCCGCACGTGCCTGGCAGATCAGCCCGCAAGACGCACTGGCCGCATGGCTGTGGAGCTGGCTGGAAAACCAGTTGGCCGTGCTGATGAAAACCCTGCCACTCGGCCAGCAAGCTGCGCAACGCCTGACCAGCGAGCTGTTGCCGTTACTGCAGCAAGCGCAGGTCAATGCCACCCGACAAGATACCCACCATGCTGGCAGCGCGGCCTTCGGCCTGTCCTTGGCGAGCATGGCGCATGAACGTCAATACAGCCGGTTATTCCGGTCCTGATCAGTCTTTATGGAGAACTCAATGAACAGCCAACCTCTGCGCGTCGGCATCGGTGGCCCGGTAGGGTCCGGCAAGACAGCTCTGACTCTGGCGCTGTGCCTGGCATTGCGCGACCGCTATAACCTGGCGGTCGTGACCAACGATATCTATACCCGCGAAGACGCTGACTTTCTGGTGCGCAACGAGGCACTGGCCCCTGAGCGCATCATCGGTGTTGAAACCGGTGGCTGCCCGCACACCGCCATTCGTGAAGACGCTTCGATCAACCTGGAGGCGGTTGACCAGCTCAATCGCCGCTTTGAGGGCCTGGACCTGATCATTGTCGAATCCGGTGGCGATAACCTTTCCGCAACGTTCAGCCCGGAGCTTTCCGACCTGACGATTTATGTGATCGACGTATCGGCAGGCGACAAACTGCCTCGCAAAGGTGGCCCGGGTATCTGCAAGTCCGATCTGCTGGTGATCAACAAGATAGACCTCGCACCGCTGGTGGGCGCGTCACTGGAAATGATGGACAGCGACACGCGCAGGATGCGTGGCGAAAAGCCGTTCGTGTTCAGCAACCAGAAAACCGGTCAGGGTCTGGAGCAGATCATTGCCTTCATTGAACGCCAGGGTCTGCTCACTGCAGCCGCCTGAATTCACAACCAAAAGGAACCCGTCGATGAACTACAAAAAAGCCCTTGGCGCCCTCGCGCTGCTGCTGATCCCGACCCTGGCGCTGGCCCACCCCGGTCATGGCGATAACGGTCTGATAGCGGGTATCAGCCACCCGATTGGCGGTCTGGATCATTTGCTGGCAATGCTTGCCGTCGGCTTGTGGGCCGCACAACAGCAAGGTTCCGCACGCTGGGCGCTGCCCTGCACTTTCGTCGGCACCATGCTGATCGGCGGCGTGCTGGGCTTTGAAGGTCTGAACCTGCCAGCACTGGAAAGCGGCATTGCCGCGTCGGTACTGGCGCTGGGTCTGGCTGTGGCACTGGCGGTGCGTCCGCCCTTGGCACTGGCCGTTGCCGCGACAGCACTGTTTGCGTTGTTCCACGGTGTGGCGCATGGCCTTGAGCTTCCGGACATGTCCAGCCCATGGGCTTACGCAGCAGGCTTCGTGGCAGCGACTGCAGCCTTGCACGCGGCAGGTTATGCCGTGGTTCGCGTATTGCCTCAGGCGGCAGCACCGCTGGTGCGCATCGCAGGTGCAGCTTCTGCGGCAACGGGTGTGTGGCTGCTGGCGGGCTGATCGGATTTCCGGCTGGTCGTACCCACTTCGTCTGGAAAAATCAGCCAGGGTCGATCAGCGGGAAAGCGCAGGAATGCGGTACAGGTAGAGCAGCACTGCGCTGGCAAACGCCAGCAGGCAGACCGGCAAAGGGTGCAAGCCGAACAGCACTGCGATGGCGGCGATCCAGGCGGGCAGCCCGGCAGCGAGAAAGGCCAGACGGCGGACAGCAGCGAGTTTGAGCCATGCTGCCGGCTCTTCCGGCGTGTCGAGTGCAGCCTGGGTAGCCGTTAACGCTCGCTTGTAAGCCCCGAACGGCTTCAGGCTGACGAACATCGAGCCTACCCCGGCAATGAACAGCGGTATCGCCAACACAGGAATGAGCGGCTCGCTGGCACCGAAAAACACACAGACCACCAGCAATGGCGCCAGGGTCAGACCCAGTTGACGCCACCACGCCATTTCCAGCTTTTGGCGCACCTCGCTGCGTGTCACGCGGGGCCGACCTCGCTTTGATGCTCGTTACCCATCATGTGTCCCAACTTGCCCGCCTTGGTCGCCAGATAAAGGCGGTTGTGCGGGTTTTGTCCGGTGTGCAACGGCACACGCTCGGCGACCGTGATGCCCATGTCGGTCAAGGCTTTGACCTTGCGCGGGTTATTGGTCATCAGACGCAACGATTGAACGCCCAGGTGCTGAAGCATCGGCAGGCAGATCGCGTAATCGCGCTGGTCGGCAGCAAAGCCCAGACGCTCATTGGCCTCTACTGTGTCAGCGCCGCCATCCTGCAGCTCGTAGGCGCGGATCTTGTTCATCAGGCCGATACCGCGCCCTTCCTGACGCAGATACAGCAATACGCCGCGCCCTTCGGTAGCAATGGCGCGCAGGGCGGCTTCAAGTTGTGAACCGCAATCGCAACGCTGACTGAACAGGGCGTCGCCTGTCAGGCATTCGGAATGCACGCGGCCAAGAACCGGCGCACCGTCCGCCACATCGCCCAGACTCAGGACGACATGTTCACGGCCGGTTGCCGACTCGATAAAGCCGTGCATGGCAAACTCTGCAAAGGGGGTGGGCAGTTTGGAAGCGGCGACAAATACGACGGGCACCGTGTGCTCCTGATCAGTATGAAGACTGGAAATTCGCAAGATTCGCATTGTAACAGCAGGTTCCTGCGGACGCTCAGGCTGAATTCTCGGGCATTTAGATCATAAAGTTCGATAGATAGACGCAGTGCATCGCTTCACTGCGCGCTGCCGAAATGCTGGTAGCCACGCGTATCGGGCGTGACATCCAGCCCTGCGCCGTCGACAACAACGACACCTTGGCCCTTCTCTACCCGGCCAACAACGTGCACCGGCCAGCCTTCATCCAGCAAACGGGCAAGGTGCCCGGACGGCAGCGTGAAAGCCAGGATGTAATCGTCGCCACCGCTAAGCGCAGCCTGCCGGGCAGACGGCAGATCGAACAACGTCAGCAACTGATCAGACATCGGCAGCCTGTCACGCTCGACGACCAGCCGGACGCCTGATGCACGGGCAATGTGTCCGCAATCAGCCAGCAGCCCATCGGAGATGTCCAGCGCCGACGTCGCCCTGCCCCGCAATGCCTGCCCCAGCGCCAGTTGAGGTTGCGGCGACCAGTAGCTGGCCAGCAACGCCTCGGCAATCGAAGCCTCGGTGCTGCGTTGCTTCAAGACCAGCGGCAACGCACCTGCGCCATCACCCAGCGCGCCGCCAACGCAGAGCAAGTCGCCCGCGCAAGCGCCGCTGCGCGTCAGGGCCGAGCCGGCTGGAACAGCGCCGAACACCGTTAGCGTCAGGCTCAGGGGCCCGCGTGTGGTATCGCCGCCGATCAAACGCAGCGAACAGCCCTGCGCCATGTGATTGAGGCCGCGAGCAAATGCCTGCAGCCAGTCGGCATCGACCTGCGGGAGGGTCAAGGCAAGGGTAAACGCGACAGGACGAGCGCCCATGGCCGCCAGATCACTGGCAGATACCGCCAGCGCTCGCTGGCCAAGCAGAAAGGGGTCACAGACGTCAGGAAAATGCACCCCGGCAACCAGGGTATCGGTCGAGATCGCCAACTGCTCGCCGGGCGCTAACGCCAGCAGCGCGCAGTCGTCGCCGATCCCCAGGGCAACTTCCTCGCCCACCTGCGCACAGGGCGCGGCGGCGAAGTAATTGCGGATCAGCTCGAACTCTCCCATAAAGGTCAGGCGCGAATCAGCGCTTGTGGGCCTTCACTTCGACTTCACGCAGGCGCGGCGCCAGCTTGTCCAGCACGCCATTGACGAACTTGTGACCGTCAGTAGAGCCGTAGACCTTGGCCAGCTCGATGCCTTCGTTGATCACAACGCGGTAAGGCACGTCGATGCGCTTGAGCAGCTCGAAGGTGGACAGGCGCAGGACGGCCAGTTCAACCGGGTCGAGTTCTTCGATGGTCAGGTCGAGGCAAGGCGAGAGCGCGGTGTCGATCTCGGTCTTGTTGGTGGCCACACCGTGCAGCAGTTCACGGAAGTAGGCGCCGTCGACATTGCTGAAATCGTTGTCGACACGAAACTGTGCTTCGATCTCGTTCAACGCATGGCCAGCCATGTGCCACTGATAAAGGGCCTGAGTAGCCATCTGCCGCGCTTCGCGACGTTTGGCACTTTTGCCCTTGGCAGCTTCCGGCGATTTGGCGTCGCGCGGGTTGAACTGGTCGGTATCGTCGGAAATCACTTGGCCTCCAGCTGCGACAGCAGGCTTACCATTTCAATGGCGGACAGAGCAGCTTCAGCGCCCTTGTTACCGGCCTTGGTGCCGGAACGCTCGATGGCCTGCTCGATGGAGTCGACGGTCAGTACGCCGAAAGCGACCGGAACGCCGAACTCCATGGACACCTGAGACAAGCCTTTGACGCACTCACCTGCAACGTATTCGAAGTGCGGAGTACCGCCACGGATCACCGCACCCAGTGCGACGATGGCCGCGAATTCGCTGCGCTGGGCAACTTTCTGCACGACCAGCGGGATTTCGAACGCACCCGGCGCACGGATGATGGTGATGTCGCTTTCGCTGACACCGTGGCGTACCAGCGCATCAACGGCACCGCTAACCAGGCTTTCCACGACGAAGCTGTTGAAACGGCCCACTACCAAGGCGTAGCGGCCTTGTGGGGCGATGAAGGTACCTTCGATGGTCTTCAAGGTCATTCGGTGAGTCTCGTATTAAAGAGCAAGCCCGCCTTGGGGCGGACTTTGAGGGATATTAGGCCACGAATCGCAACTGTCAGGCCAAAAGCTGCGAAAAACCGTCTTTCGCACGCCCCGACCTGCCGGTATTTATTCGGAGGGCACGTATTCTACAACTTCCAGATCGAAACCGGATATCGCATTGAACTTCATCGGTGAACTCATCAGGCGCATTTTGCGCACGCCGAGGTCACGAAGGATCTGCGAACCGGCACCCACCGTGCTGTAAGTGGTCGGCGTCTTGATCGGTTGCTGCCCTGCCGTTTCGCGAATGTGAGCCAGCAGCACATCGCCATCCAGCGGATGACCGAGCAACAGCACAACGCCACTGCCAGCCTCGGAAACCGCTCGCATGGCGGCGCGCAGGCTCCAGCGGCCGGGCTGTTTGACCATCAGCAGGTCGCGCAACGGGTCCATGTTATGAACGCGTACGAGGGTTGGTTCTTCTGCGCAGATCTTGCCCAGGGTCAGCGCCAGATGCACATCTCCCTCGACCGAATCGCGGTAGGTCACCAGGTTGAAACTGCCCAGTTCGCTGTCCATCGGCTGCTCGGCAATCCGCTGAACGGTACGTTCATGGATCATCCGGTAGTGAATCAGGTCGGCAATGGTGCCGATCTTGATGTCGTGTTGCCGGGCAAATTCTTCAAGTTCGGCGCGACGCGACATGGTGCCGTCGTCGTTCATGACTTCGCAGATCAGCCCCGTCGGTTCGAAGCCGGCCATGCGCGCCAGGTCGCAGGCCGCTTCGGTATGACCGGCGCGAGCCAGAGTGCCACCGGCCTGAGCCATCAGCGGGAAGATGTGCCCCGGGCTGACGATGTCTTCGGCTTTGGCTTCTTTTGCGGCGGCAGCCTGAACGGTACGTGCCCTGTCAGCTGCGGAGATACCAGTGGTCACACCTTCCGCGGCTTCAATGGAAACGGTGAACTTGGTGCCGAAGCCGGAGCCATTACGCGGTGCCATCAGCGGAAGTTTGAGGGTTTCGCAGCGCTCGCGGGTCATCGGCATGCAGATCAGGCCACGGGCGAAACGCGCCATGAAGTTGATGTGCTCGGGCTGCACGCATTCGGCGGCCATGATCAGGTCGCCTTCGTTCTCACGGTCTTCGTCATCCATGAGGATGACCATCTTGCCCTGGCGAATGTCTTCAACCAGTTCTTCGATAGTGTTGAGCGCCACGCGGCACCCCCTTCAATCAATTCAGGATTTGAGGTAGCCGTTTTCGGCCAGAAAGCTTTCGGTGATCGTGCCGTGGCCAGGCTCGGCGGCCTTGTCGCCCAGCAGCAGGCGCTCCAGGTAACGTGCCAGCAGGTCTACTTCCAGGTTGACCTTACGGCCAGGCTGGTAGTCAGCCATGATGGTTTCGCTGAGGGTGTGCGGCACGATGGTCAGTTCGAACTCGGCACCATTGACCGAGTTGACCGTCAGGCTGGTGCCGTCGACCGTGATCGAGCCTTTATGGGCGATGTATTTGGCCAGCTCGCGCGGGGCACGCACCGTAAACTGAATGGCGCGGGCGTTATCGGCACGGGAAACAATTTCGCCCACGCCGTCGACATGGCCGCTGACCAGATGACCGCCCAGACGCGTGGTCGGAGTCAGGGCCTTTTCCAGGTTGACCCGGCTGCCGCTCTTCAGATCGACGAAGGCGGTTACGGTCAGGGTTTCACGACTGACGTCAGCCCAGAAGCCGTCGCCGGGCAATTCGACGGCGGTCAGGCATACACCATTGACGGCAATGCTGTCGCCGAGCTTGACGTCGCTCAGGTCGAGCTTGCCGGTTTCCACGTGAACGCGGACGTCGCCGCCCTTGGGAGTCAGGGCGCGGATGCTGCCGATGGATTCGATAATGCCGGTAAACATGGGTCCTCCGGGAGAACAAGGGCTGCGCGCAAGGCGAAAGCCGGGAATTATACGCCGGGTGCGCGCACAGGGAGAGCGATGACTCGCCAGTCATTACCGACGGCACGCATTTGCACGATGTTCAGCTCCAGCGCTTCGCTCATCTGCGCCAGCGGCAGGTCGAGCAACGGCCGGGCCGATGAGCCGAGAAACTTGCCGGCAATGAATATCTGAAACTCGTCGACCAGCCCGAGGCGCGCAAAGGCACCCGCCAGCCGCGGACCGGCTTCGACCAGCACTTCATTGACGCCACGCGTGGCCAGTTCGACCATCAACTTGCGCAGGTCCACATGACCGGCGCTGTCAGCCAGTGCCAGCATTTCGTGGCCTTCTTCCTGATAGCGACCTCGCGCCGACGCCGCAGCACAGGTCACGACCAGCGCACTGCCCGCCTGGAAGAACGGCGCGTCCAGCGGCACGCGCAGACGACCGTCAATCAATACCCGCAGGGGCGGACGCGCAGCGGCCAGCGCGGTCAATTCTGCATTGAGACCCAACTCATCGGGGCGCACGGTGAGGCGGGCCTTGTCGGCCAGCACCGTATCGGCTCCGGTCAGCACTACGCTCGACTGCGCGCGCAGACGCTGAACGGCGGAACGCGCCTCGGGACCGGTGATCCACTGGCTTTCGCCGCTGGCCATAGCGGTTCGGCCATCCAGGCTCATGGCCATCTTCACGCGTATGTAGGGCTGTCCGGTTTCCATGCGTTTGAGAAAGCCTTTGTTCAGCGCTCGCGCTTCGCTTTCCAGCACGCCGCATTGAACGCCGATACCGGCATTCATCAGGCGCAACAGGCCACGACCGGACACTTCAGGGTTGGGGTCCTGCATGGCCGCGACGACCCGCGCCAGCCCGGCGTTGACCAGCGCATCGGCACAGGGCGGCGTGCGCCCCTGATGGCTGCACGGTTCAAGGGTGACGTAGGCGGTCGCGCCTCTGGCAAGTTCGCCGGCCTGGCGCAGGGCATGCACTTCGGCATGCGGCTCGCCAGCCCGTACATGCCAGCCCTCACCGACGATCTGGCCGTCACGCACAATGACACAGCCGACGCGCGGGTTGGGGTGCGTGGAGTAGAGCCCGTTACGTGCCAGCTCCAGCGCACGCGCCATGTAATGAACGTCGAGAGCCGCCTGTTCAGTCAGCAATGCACTTATTCCTTACCCGGCTCGCGGGCCAGACGGTCGATTTCTTCACGAAATTCGTTGAGGTCCTGAAAGCGGCGGTACACCGAGGCGAAGCGGATGTAGGCCACTTCGTCGAGCTTCTGCAGCTCGGCCATGACCAGTTCGCCAACCACCAGCGATTTGACTTCGCGCTCGCCGGTCGCTCGCAGCTTGTGCTTGATGTGCACCAGTGCCGCCTCGAGGCGCTCGACACTCACCGGACGCTTTTCAAGCGCACGTTGCATACCGGCGCGCAGTTTTTCTTCATCGAAAGGCTGACGACTGCCATCCTGTTTGATCAGACGCGGCAAAACCAGCTCGGCAGTTTCGAACGTCGTGAAGCGCTCGCCGCAGGCCAGACACTCGCGTCGGCGGCGTACTTGCTCGCCTTCGGCGACGAGGCGGGAGTCGATGACTTTGG
Source organism: Pseudomonas syringae group sp. 243L2 (assembly GCF_032587875.1). NCBI lineage: Bacteria > Pseudomonadati > Pseudomonadota > Gammaproteobacteria > Pseudomonadales > Pseudomonadaceae > Pseudomonas > Pseudomonas syringae group sp. 243L2. The sequence goes on along the minus strand of NZ_JAWHPL010000019.1, from coordinate 70,283 downwards.
TGTCATTGGCACCGCAGAAGGGACAGTGCATGGTGGCTGGCAACGAAAGAATGAGGAGCGCCATGTTAGCGCATCCTGCTGGCAAGACAAGGCTGAGGGTTTACGGTATATAGACGCGCATTAAAGCGATGTGAAATTGCCTGCGCTCGGTAATACTGCATGCATGGCGTCACTCAGCCTTTCGATTTTTGTCTTGTGGAGCTCTTGATGACGTTACGCCCCGTTATTCTACTCGGCCTCATTGGCTTGCTGGCCGCGTGCAGCAGCAATGACGCGCCAAAACCGGCTGCGGCACCGCCCGTCGCCCCGGCAATCAAAGTGCCTGCCGGGCCCGGCCCGCTGCAACCGTACCAACGTGAACTCAGCGGGCAACTGCTCGGCGTACCTGCCGGGGCCGAGGTCGAACTGGCGATGCTGGTGATCGACGAGCGCGGTCGTCCACAGAAGCTGCTGACCAACACTTTGCTGAAGGGCAACGGCCAGTCATTGCCGTTCCAGTTACGCTTCAACCCGGAAGCCTTTCCGGTAGGCGGGCGTGTCGAACTGCGCGGCCGCGCCAGTCAGTCGGGGCAATTGATACTGCACCTGCCGTCGATGCGCATCGACCAGCCCACCACTCAGGCACTGGGGCAATTGCAATTCGTCAAGGCGCCATGACTGCTCCGCGACATCTTCAGGACGCGCTGAGCGAACTGCTCGGCGACGCCCGGCTGGTTGTCACAACGTTGCCGGGCACTGAGCTGAAACTGTGGCTGATCGACGATGCCAACATGGACCGTGCCTTCAGCCCGGATGAAACGCGCCGCATTCTGGAAGAGCCACCGTACTGGAGCTTCTGCTGGGCCAGCGGCCTGGCCCTGGCGCGCTTTCTGGCAGAAAACCCGCACTGGGTAGAAGGCAAGCGGGTACTGGATTTCGGTGCTGGTTCGGGCGTGGCAGGTATTGCCGCGCTGAGGGCCGGGGCACTTGAAGTGGTGGCCTGTGATCTCGACCCGTTGGCGATGGCTGCCTGCCGGGCCAATGCCGAGCTCAACCAGGTGCAGTTAAGCTACTCGACGGATTTTTTCGCCGAAGCGGATCGCTTTGATCTGATTCTGGTTGCCGACGTGCTGTACGACCGCGCCAACCTGCCGCTGCTGGATCAATTTCTGTCCCGGGGCCGCGAAGCACTGGTGGCAGACTCCCGCATGCGCGACTTCAAGCACGCTGCTTACCAGCGCCTGACGATGCTGCATGCGCACACCCTGCCGGACCTGGCTGAACCCCACGAGTTTCGGGATGTGAGTCTGTATCATGCGGCGCGGTGAGCGCTAAATAACAGCTCGGGAGCGCTCAGCTAAACGGTCTCTGTAGGAGCGAACTTGTTCGCGAAGGAGGTCGTTCAAACGATAAATTTCCAGAGAGTTTTCCGTCCCTTTCGCGAACACGTTCGCTCCCACGGCCTTCGGCCAGAATCAAAAGCAGATGTGTGGATAGCGCTGAGCGTGCGGGGCAAGGACGATGCCCCACCGCCGACGCCGCTTTCAGCATTGCCCTGCGGGCTTTATAGTTGGCGGCATTCAGATTCTTCGAGACGTGCAATGAGCCAGGAAACTGCTTACATCTTCGACGCAACCGCCGCGAACTTTGATCAACTGGTGATCGACAAATCGTTCGACCAGCCCGTACTGGTCGATTTCTGGGCCGAGTGGTGTGCGCCCTGCAAGGTCTTGATGCCCCTGCTGCAGCAAATCACCGAGAGTTATCAGGGCGAATTGCTGCTGGCCAAGGTCAATTGCGACATCGAGCAGGACATTGTTGCGCGCTTCGGTATTCGTAGCCTGCCGACCGTGGTGCTGTTCAAGGACGGCCAGCCGGTGGATGGTTTTGCCGGAGCCCAGCCTGAATCGGAAATCCGCAAGATTCTCGAACAGCATGTCGTCATGCCGCCTCCGCCGGCCGCCGATCCACTCAAGCAAGCGCAAGAGCTGTTTGCCGAAAGCCGTTTTGCCGAAGCCGAAGCACTGCTCAAGGTGCTGTTGGGCGAAGACAACACCAATGCCGCAGCACTGATTCTGTATGCGCGCTGCCTGGCAGAACGTGGCGAACTGAGCGAGGCAAAGGCAGTGCTGGACGCCGTTACCGGTGATGCACACAAAGCCGAGCTGGCGGGTGCCAAGGCGCAACTGACGTTCCTGGCACAAGCGGCCACCCTGCCGGATGTGGCCGAACTGAAAAGTCGTCTGGCGCAAAACCCTCAGGATGACGAAGCGGTGCATCAACTGGCGATTCAGCAATTGTCGCGTCAACAGTACGAAGCCGCGCTGGATGGCTTGCTCAAACTGTTCATTCGCAATCGCAACTACGCCGAGGGCCTGCCGCACAAGACGCTGCTGCAAGTGTTCGACCTGCTGGGCAATGAGCATCCACTGGTGACCGCATACCGTCGCAAGCTGTTCGCCGCGCTGTATTAAGCCAGCTTGCCACCGGCACCGCGCGGGTGCCGGTGACTGAACAACCAGGTCAGATCACGTCGCGTCGACCCAGCTGTACAGCGGCGCATCCCCGCCGCTCTCGACCTTCACGTTCGCAGAGTGACGCAGGCGCACCAGCAAATGCTTGCCTGCCGCGGTACTGCCGGCCAGCCCTTCCAGTTGCCCCAGCAGATCCGGCCCACTCATCTGCCCGGCCTTTTGCAACAACTCCTGTGCGACCTGCCACAGCCTGTCGTCCTGGTTGAGCGGCTTGCTCTCGACCACGGCGGCCGATAAGTCGGGAGCTGCCGCCTTGAGCTGCGCGCCCAGTTGCGCCCAGTCGCCTTCGTCCAGTTCAAGAGTCAAATCCACCGGCCACTGGCCTACGGTTCCACGAATACGCAACATGATGTGTACCTGCTGACAGTCAGGCATACATGCTCCCACAGGCTGGCGCGCATGCCCATGATCAACCGTAACGCCACTGGCTGATGACCGGCTCTTTGCCGTTCATGAAGTTGCCAAGCGCCCGCACGTCATAGACATTTTCCCAATGCTCGACAATTTTGCCATCACGAAACCGCCACAGGCCGCAAAACGGCATGATGATCTTCCGGCCCTCGCAACTGGCGCGCATCTCTCCCAGCACCGAGCCATAGTGCTCGTTGGCAATGATGTCGTGGACATCCATGTAGAGGGTCTGACGTGTGCGCCTGATCAGATTGATCTCGTGGGAAAGCACTGCGTCCTTGCCAATGGCTATGGACAAGCCACCACCAGCGCCCTGATCGGCTTTGTGCAGCACAATGTCAGCGTCGGCGAATTCGGTAATTCGAGTTGGATCCTTGTACACCGCACGCAGGATTTCTCTATTCGGATGGAGCTTGTTCATGAGTATCTTCCCTGATGTCACACTCGGCTGGCGATGAAAACCCTCTCGGCGCATCCGGCGCAGGTACAGCGATTTTCATTTTTCAGAGTAGGACCTGATGACGCAAAGGCTGAGACTACTTCAGCATAAGCACGGGCTAGGGTATTCCAGATAACGCCGCCAAATAACGGTCCATGAAGACCGGATAGTCCAGTGCTTGAACAAAAACACGTCCACGTCCACCGGCACTTGTTATAAGATCACATAACAAATTTCATCAATATTGTCCCCGGAGTCCGCTATGCGCCGTTTGCTACTCGCCTTGCCTTTCGCCCTGTTGCCACTCGTAGCTGCCCACGCAGCCGAAGTACATGACCATGATCACGGCGATGAACACGGCAGTCTGGGAGCCCACGAGCATGGCGTAGGACGTCTGGATGTGGTGCTGGAAGGCAAGACGCTGGAATTTGAATTCGACAGCCCGGCCATGAATATCGTCGGTTTCGAGCACGTTGCAACTTCGGATGAAGACAAGGCCAAAGTCGCCAAGGCGCGCGAGTTGCTACTCAAGCCCAACGCGCTGTTCAGCATCGCCGATGCCGCCAATTGCTCGGCCACCTCGGTGAAACTGGAAAGCCCGCTGTTCGGCGACAAGGATGACGATCACGATGAGCACGCTCAGGGCGGCGATGCCGATCATCATGAGCACAGCGAAATTCACGGTCACTACAAGTTCGTCTGTGACGCACCGGCCGTTCTGAAGAGGCTCGACCTGTCGCAAATCTTCAAAACCTTTCCCGACACCAAGAAGCTTCAGGTACAACTGATCTCGCCAGGCGGCCAATCGGGCGCAGAAGTGATCGCAGCCAACCCAACGCTGAAATTCTGATCGCACTCTGCGGTACAACGACCGGGCCTGGCCCGGTCTTTTAATTTCCAACCTAGCGTGAGTCAGCCCATGACCCAAGCACTGATCGAGCTATCGAACCTGAGCTTCAACTGGCCAGGCCATCCGCAGTTACTGGACATCCCTGAATTTCGCCTGCAAACCGGCGAAACCCTGTTCCTCAAAGGCCCCAGCGGCAGCGGCAAAACCACTTTGCTGGGCCTGCTGGGCGGCGTGCAAAAACCTGTCAGCGGCAGCATTCGCCTGTTGAATCAGGACCTGTCGACACTGTCGGCGGCAGCACGTGATCGCTTCCGAGTCGATCACACCGGCTACATCTTTCAGCAGTTCAATTTGTTGCCGTTTCTGTCGGTGCGAGAAAACATCGAGCTGCCCTGCCACTTTTCCAACGTCCGCGCCGAGCGTGCGAAGCAACGCCACGGCAGCGTCGAAAAAGCGACCACCACCCTGCTCGCCCACCTGGGCCTGAAAGACCCGGCGATGCTGACGCGACGTGCCGACTCACTGTCCATCGGCCAGCAACAACGCGTGGCCGCGGCCCGTGCGCTTATCGGTCAACCTGAACTGGTGATCGCCGACGAACCCACTTCGGCGCTGGACGCCGACTCTCGCGAAGCGTTCATTCGCCTGCTGTTCGCCGAATGCCGCGAGGCCGGGGCCAGCCTGCTGTTTGTCAGTCATGACCAGAGCCTGGCACCGCTGTTTGATCGCAATCTGTCGCTCAGCGACCTGAATCGCGCCGCCGTCGCCGTGGAGATTTGAGATGTATCTGTTTCGTCTGGCCATGGCCAGCCTGGCCAACCGCCGTTTCACCGCGTTTCTCACTGCCTTCGCCATTGCGCTGTCGGTGTGCCTGTTACTGGCCGTAGAGCGGGTGCGCACCGAAGCCCGCTCCAGCTTCGCCAGCACCATCAGCGGCACCGACCTGATCGTCGGCGCACGTTCCGGTTCGATCAACCTGTTGCTGTACTCGGTATTTCGCATCGGTAACGCCACCAACAACATTCGCTGGGACAGCTTTGAGCATTTTGCCCAGAGCAAACAGGTCAAATGGGCGATCCCGATTTCGCTGGGCGACTCCCATCGTGGCTATCGGGTGATGGGCACCAACGAAGCGTATTTCGAGCACTATCAGTTCGGTCGCCAACAACATCTGGAAATGGCCGAAGGACGTGAATTCAAGACTGACCCCTTTGAGGTAGTGCTGGGCTCGGAGGTCGCCAAGGCGCTGCATTATAAATTGGGCGACAAGCTGGTACTGGCGCACGGTGTGGCGGCGATCAGTCTGGTCAAGCATGACGACAAGCCGTTCACCGTGGTCGGCATACTCAAGCCGACCGGTACACCGGTGGACCGCACGCTGCATATCAGCCTGGGCGGCATGGAAGCCATTCATATCGATTGGCACAACGGCGCACCGGCGCGAGGCAACGAGCGTATCTCTGCCGATCAGGCACGCAATATGGATCTGACGCCGACTGCGATCACCGCCTTCATGCTGGGTTTGAACAGCAAGATCTCAACCTTCAGCCTGCAACGCGAAATCAACGAATACCGTGGCGAGCCCATGCTGGCGATTCTGCCCGGCGTGGCGCTGCAAGAGCTGTGGAGCCTGATGGGCACCGCTGAAAAGGCACTGTTCGTAATTTCGCTGTTCGTGGTGCTGACCGGTCTGATCGGCATGCTGACCGCGATTCTCACCAGCCTCAATGAACGACGCAGGGAGATGGCCATCCTGCGCTCGGTCGGCGCACGGCCCTGGCATATCGCAAGTCTGCTTATACTTGAAGCCTTCGCCCTGGCACTTGCGGGTGTCATCAGCGGCCTCGCACTGCTCTATATCGGCATCTTCGTGGCCAGAGACTACGTGCTCGACAACTACGGTCTGTACCTGTCGTCTATGCCACCTGGCCAATATGAATGGACCCTGCTCGGTGCCATTCTCGGTTGCGCGCTGTTGATGGGAACCGTGCCAGCCTGGCGAGCCTACAGGCAGTCACTGGCCGATGGACTGTCGATTCGTTTATGAGGACCTTCATGATGCGGCGCATGCTACTCACTCTGCTGCTTTCGGTTTCCACTCAACTGTGGGCCGCCGAGCCGCGTGAACTGACCTGGAATGACATGATTCCACCCGATGCACCCGTGGTGAAGCCGGTAACGGCTCCGATACACGATATGTCCAAGCTGTCCGATGCACTGGCCATGGAGGCAGCGCCTGCGGCCCATCAACTGGCTCCGCATGCGCCAGTGGTCAAGGCACTGGATGGCAAGCTGGTGCGTTTACCGGGCTACATCGTGCCACTTGAGGTCAGCGAGGAAGGCAGAGTGACGGAGTTTTTGCTGGTGCCGTATTTCGGTGCCTGCATCCATGTGCCGCCGCCGCCAGCGAACCAGATCGTGCATGTCACGAGTGAGCTGGGTGTGAAGGTCGATGAGCTGTATCAGCCGTACTGGATCGAAGGACCGATGCAGGCCAAATCGTCTACCAGCGAACTGGCAGAAGCGGGTTATCAGATGCAGGCAGACAAGATACTTGTCTACGAGTTGCCGGATTCATAAGGATGACGAGGTTCCCAGCGATTTCATTGAGCTGAGTCAAAGTCGCCGCTCGACAGCGCTTTAACATTATGCCCATAAATTTTGACTGATCTCTGGAGCCTCCATGAACAAGCACTTGCTACGCGCGTCTGTTGTCGCGCTTGCCATCGCCGCCCCGGTCGCGGCACATGCCTACGAGCCTGGCGACTTCATCGTTCGCGCCGGTGTTGCGCACGTCCAGCCCAATGAAGACAGCGGCGAAGTCCGTCTGGACGGTGCCAAGGTCTCCGGCACCAAAGCCACTGTCGATGGCGAAAACCAGCTCGGCCTGACCTTCGCTTACATGCTGACCCAGCATGTCGGCATCGAGCTGCTGGCTGCTACACCGTTCAGCCACACCGTTTCAGTAAAAGGCCTGGGGCCAGGCCTGGACGGCAAGCTGGCTGATATCAAGCAACTGCCGCCGACGCTGTCGTTGCAGTACTACCCGATGGAACCTTCGTCGAAATTTCAACCGTATGCGGGCGTGGGTATCAACTACACCACCTTCTTCGATACCGACCTGACCGGCAACCGCAAGGATCAGGGTTTCAGCAACCTCAAGCTCAAGGACTCGGTTGGTCTGGCTGCTCAGTTGGGCATGGACTACATGATCACTGACAACGTACTGGTCAACGCCTCGGTCTGGTACGTCGACATCGATACCAAAGCGACTGTGGACGGCCCTTCTGCCCTGGCCGTCGGCAAGACCAAGGTCGACGTGGATATCGACCCGTGGGTGTACATGGTGGGCGTGGGTTACAAGTTCTGACCTGCACACCTTCAAGCGCCACACACACAAAGGCACCCTCAGCGGGTGCCTTTGTGTTTTGTGGTTTGAACTCTGCGTGCCGGATTCCTGGCTATCGTGCCGTGATTTAACCCGCGCCCGGACTCCTGGCTATCGTGCCGATGCTCCGCGTCGGCATGCAGTTCGTGACGCTCTGCGTCACAAATAGGCGCTGCACCGCACGCTCAAGAGCGGACGCAGAGCGTCCAGAAATGCATCACCACGCAGAGCGTGGGGACGATCAGCACTTACAGTCGATGCGGGGCTCATTGCCCCATCAACAACTCAAGCCCACGAACCAGTGGTGTCGGCTCATCAATGCTGAAGTGCTCCAGCAGACGCTGGTTACTGGCCCGGGAATGCTTGATATCGCCCGAGCGCGGTGCCTGATAGCTCACTTCCGGCTGTTTTCCGACCACTTGCGAAAGCGCGGCCAGCAGCTCGTTGAGCGAAGTGGTCTTGTTCAGGCCGACGTTGATCGCGCCCTCGATGGCGCTTTCCCGTGACAGGGCCTGCAGCAGCAGCTTGAGCAGGTCGCCCACGTAGAAGAAATCGCGTGTCTGCTCGCCGTCGCCAAACACGTTGATCGGCAGGCCTTTCTGGATGCGTTCGGCAAAGATGCTGATCACGCCCGAATACGGCGACGACGGATCCTGGCGCGGGCCGAAGATGTTGAAGAAGCGAAAGATCACCGGCTCCAAACCATGCTGACGGCGGTAGAAGTCCAGGTAGAACTCGCTGGCCAGCTTGTCCGATGCGTACGGAGTCAGCGGTGCTTTGGTGGTGTCTTCGGTGATTGCTTCGCCTTCGCCGTTGTTGCCGTATACCGCCGCGCTGGAAGCAAAGATCACGCGCTTGATGCCCGCTTCGCGCATGGCCTCACAGACATTCAGTGTGCCGATGAAGTTGCTTTGATGGGTGCGCACCGGGTCGTCAACTGACGCCTGAACCGAGGCCACCGCTGCCAGGTGCACCACAGCCTTACAGCCTTGCGCAGCGCGCTTGACCAGCTCGGCATCGGCTACGTCGCCTTCGATCAGTTCAACCCGCGGGTTGTCGAGCGGCAGATTGCTACGCTTGCCCGCCGAGAGGTTGTCGAGGATACGCACGCAATGCCCGTCGGCAAGCAATGCATCGGTCAGGTGCGAGCCAATGAAACCCGCACCTCCCGTAATCAGAACAGGGGCGTCAGACATGTCGATAATACCGGTCCAGCAGGCTTGGCAAGCCGGCCCGCCAGGCGCGGGGCTTGATGCCGAAAGTGTGGAGAATTTTCTTGCAGGCCAGCACCGCGTGCTGCGGTTCTTCGGCTGCATCGGGACGCGCGGCGTGAGCCTGTGCGGTGGGCGATTCAATAGCCAGCGGGTGCAGCAGACGTGCTTCGGTGAGCACCGCCTGACCCAGCGCCAGTGGCGTGGTCGCTTCGTGCCCGGCGTAGTGGTACGTGCCCCACAGCGGCGCTTCGCAATCGAGTTGCTTGACGATTGAAATAATCACCCGCGCCGCATCATCGACCGGCGTCGGGTTGCCGCGTCGATCATCGGCCAGCAGCAGCTCTCCGGGTTCTTTGGCGCGCGAAAGAAAGCGGCCAAGCACGCCATCGGCGCTGTCATCCAGCAACCAGCCAAAACGCACAAGCACATGTTGCGGACAGGTGGCGCGCACGCTTTGCTCGATACGCCACAGCGCCTGACCGCGCAGACCCAAGGGCACTGGCTCGTCTTTTTCGCTGTAGGCAGTCGCGCGCGAGCCATCGAACACACGATAACTGGAAGGCTGGACCAGCGTGATGTTGTGGTGCTGACACAGTTCGGCCAGGCGCTCGACAGAGCGCTCCTGATGGGTCAGGCGCGCTGCGCTCACGGTCTCCGCCTGAAACCAGTCGAAGTAGTAAGCAAGGTTTATCAGGGCATCGGGGCGGGTGTCATCAAGCAGTTGCGTGAGGCTCGCCACGTCCCAGCCGTCTTGCGGTGGACGTGGTGCGAGGAAACCAATGTCTTCCTCGGCACCCAGACGAATCAGCGCCTGCCCGAGGGCATTCCCGCCGCCCAACAGCATAAGGCGCATTCGCATAGAGTCAGCAGGCTCGGTATCAGATAATCAAACGAACAATTGAAAAACGCCTGCAAACATAACACGTTGCCTGCCAACCCCCAATAGTTGCGCAGCCCGGCGGGGCAATGACGCCGCAACAACGCGTTGCAGCCGTCTCATGCCGCCCGATTGATTACTGAGCTGCCGGACCCGGCGGGCTGTTGCCCTTGGGCAGACCAAGCGGTGCAGGTGTCGGCGCAGAAGGTGTCGCAGCGGCAGGGTCCGAGGGCGCAGGAGGCCCCTCGGCTTCGACACCAGCCTGCGGGTTGTTGAAGCCCGGCCCCATGACCATCTGTGGATAAGTCTGCGCGAAACGCACGTTCGGGTTTTTATCCACAAGACGCTTGAGGCGCTCGTTGAAGGCGCGCCCCACTGCGTACTGACCACCGGAAGAGGTGCGGAATTGCGCGGTCAACACCATGCCGTTGAGGTTCATGCTGTCGACGCCGAACACCTCCAGCGGTCCTTGCAGGTTGTGCTTGAGCAGAATGTCATCGCTGATCGACTGCCCGGTTTCGCGGATCAGCGCCAGCGCATCATCAATATCCGAGTCGTAAGTGAACTGCACCGAGAAGAACGCATAAGCGAACTGCCGCGACTGGTTGGTGACCGCCTTGATCTGCCCGAACGGCACGGAATGGACAAAACCCTTGCCGTCACGCAGGCGCACGGTACGGATGGTCAGGCTTTCCACCGATCCGGAGTGGCCAGTACTGAGCACTACCCAATCGCCCACCGAGAAGGTGTCTTCGATGATGATGAACAGACCGGTGATCACGTCCTGCACCAGTTGTTGCGAACCGAAACCGATGGCCAGACCGACAACCCCGGCACCCGCCAGCAGCGGTGCAACGTTGATGCCCAGGTTGGCCATGGTGGTGATCGCACAGATCACCACCAGAATGATTTTCACCGCGTTGCGCAGCAGCGGCAAAATGGTCTTGATTCGTGTACTCGGCTGGCGGCCACTGCGATGATTGGCCGGTGGTTTGAGGGCTTCCTGAATGGCCGTGTCGAGCACTACCCATAGCAGCCAGGTGACCACAAATATCAGGCCGATGCTGCTCAGCGAATCGCTGATCACGCGACCCAGCGTGTTGCGCTGGGCAAACTCGAACATCGAGAAGCCCCAGATCCGCCCCAGTATCTCGATGAACCCGATGGCCAGCGCAATGCGCAACACCGCGTACACCAGGCTCAGCAGGCGCGCCTTGTACACATGCCCGCCGCGCCCCAGGGATTCGGTCGGTTTGAACAGGTGCTGGAACACTGTGCTCAAAAATACCGTGGCGATCAGCAGAATGGTGGTGAACAACGCACAACGCAGCGCTTCCTGACTGTCTTCACCGGCTCCGATCAGGTTGATCGCCGAGACCAGAATCATCAGCAGGATTGGCAAGTGCCACAGGTTGGAGAAGATTTTCAGCGACTGCTGCAGTGCTGGCCGTTGCAGGCGGCTGCTCAAGGAACGGTTACGAATCAGGTGCGCCACCGGGCGGCGCACCTTGATGATCAGCATGCAGAACACCACCGACGCAAACAGCCCGGTGAACACCGCAACGCTGGTGGTGACGTTGCTGCCCAGTTGGCGGGCGATCTGCGGGCTGGTCAGTGCATCGCTCAGCGCCGCCAGAAAACCGACCACAAACAGTGGCCTCGGCGCGTAGCGGCGAATCATGCGTACCGCGGCGCGCTTGTGCCCGGAGTTGAACATCACAATCACGCAGAGCAGCACCGAGGTCGACACGATGCCACTGCTGGTCGCATAGGCAAAGCACAGCGCCAGCGCACGGCCCACCGAAGACGGCATGAAGTGGCTGACGTAGAGAGTCAATGGCAGACAGACGATGGCTGGCAAGGTGAACGGCAATACGTATTTGAGCAGCGCCTGACTGCGCTCGCGCACCCGCATGAACGGCGTCCGGCACAAGCGCACCGCCAGAAAACGACCCAACGTGGTCAGAACGGCAAACGAGCCGATCCAGACAAACGACAAGGCGAGGAAGTCCCCGGCAACACTCCACGGAGAACGTGTAGTGCGCTTGTTGACCAGTTTCTCCAGTTCGTCGGCTGCACGGTCGGCGCGCAATTGCCAGGCGTCGAAGAGGTTGTCGTCAAGATTAAGCTTTTCCTGGACGTCATCAATGCTGGAACTGATGGCACCGAGCAACCCGCCCTGCACCAGAAGCTCCGGGGCCTCTGCCGCCGCTGGCTCGCCGCCGTCTGCCGGTTTCGCATCTGACTTCTCAGCGGGCTTTTCATCCGCTTTCGCCGCAGATTTGTCAGCTGCTTTGCCATCGGTCTTTTCGGCTGCCTTGTCGTCGGTCGGCACCGCAGCACCCATTGGCAAAGCAGGTACATCGGCTGCCTGGAGATTGAAACTGCCTGCGAATAGCAGCAGACCCGACAGGATCAAGATTTTCAGCTGAGACGCCACGCAGTTCTCTCCTTCGATGGACAAATACAACCATGCACAGACCAAAGCGCGCTTTGATCCCAAGGAACTGATTCCCGTACGCCCGGCAAGTTCGGTTCCGGCCGGGAAATACGATGAGCCGATGTTTCAAAAAATTGCGCCAGAACAGTACGCTCATTCTTCCCGACTGAACTATACAAAGCGCCAACTGCCGGAATTATCGGCGGCTGCCGAAGGCATGCATGAGCCTGTGCACCAGAGCGCTTGCCCGATCAACCCGACATCGAGAGGACTCTGCATGAGCACGTTCAACGCAAAAGATGGCACCGAGATCTATTACAAGGACTGGGGCGAGGGTAAGCCGGTACTGTTCAGCCACGGCTGGCCGCTGGATGCGGATATGTGGGAATACCAGATGGAATACCTCAGCAGCCGGGGCTATCGCACCATTGCCTTCGACCGCCGAGGCTTCGGTCGTTCCAGCCAGCCGTGGACCGGTTATGACTACGACACTTTCGCTGACGATATCGCCGAGCTGATCGAGCACCTTGATCTGCACGACGTGACGCTGGTGGGCTTTTCCATGGGCGGCGGCGATGTGACGCGCTATATCGCAAAATATGGTAGCGAGCGAGTTGCCAAACTGGCCTTGCTGGGCTCGGTCACACCGTTTTTCCTCAAGACTGACGACAATCCGGAAGGCGTCGACAAATCAGTGTTCGATGGCATCAAGGAGGGTCTGCTCAAAGACCGCGCGCAATTCATCAGTGATTTCGCCACGCCGTTCTACGGCCTGAACAAAGGACAGAAGGTTTCCGAGGGCGTACAGGCCCAGACCTTGAATATCGCCCTGCTCGCCTCGCTCAAAGGCACGCTGGATTGCGTGACGGCGTTCTCCGCAACCGACTTCCGTGCGGACATGGCGAAAATCGATGTGCCGACCCTGGTGATTCATGGCGATGGTGATCAGGTTGTGCCGTTCGAAGCATCAGGCAAGCGCGCCGCCGAGCTGATCAAGGGTGCAGAGTTGAAGGTCTATCCCGGCGCGCCGCACGGTTTTGCCGTGACCCATGCCGAGGCACTCAACAAAGACCTGCTGGCGTTTGTGCAGGGCTGATATTTTTATGTAACAGGGAGTCGGTTGCCGACTCCCCGCAGGCAGCGAATCAGTCGGCCTGAACGGTCAACTGATTCTGCTCGCCCAGCCCCGCAATCCCCAGGCGCATGCGTTGCCCTGCGCGCAGGAAGACAGGCTCTGGCTTGACGCCCAGGCCCACACCCGGCGGCGTACCCGTGGAGATGACATCACCCGGTTGCAGGCTCATGCAACGGCTCAGGTAGGCGATCAGTTGCGGCACGTTGAAAATCAGCGTGCGCGTATTGCCATTCTGATAACGATGACCGTCAACCTCCAGCCACAGGTCGAGCGAGTGAGGGTCGGCAACCTCGTCGCGGGTCACCAGCCAAGGACCTATCGGGCCAAAGGTATCGAAGCCTTTACCCTTGTCCCAGGTTCCGCCGCGCTCAAGCTGCCACTCGCGCTCCGACACATCGTTGACCACGCAATAACCGGCAACGTGCTCCATGGCAACGGCTTCGTCGATATAACGCCCGCCCTTGCCGATGATCACGCCCAGCTCGACCTCCCAGTCAGTCTTGAGCGAACCGCGAGGAATTTCGACGTTATCGTCCGGGCCGCAAATTGCGCTGGTCCACTTGTTGAATATGATGGGTTCCTTGGGCACTTCCATCCGCGATTCGGCTGCGTGGTCGGCGTAGTTCAGGCCTATGCAGATAAACTTGCCGACCTGCCCGACGCACGCCCCGATGCGCGGTCGGCCCGCCACCAGAGGCAGACTTTCGGGATCAAGCGCAGCCAGGCTGGCAAGGCCTGCCGGGCTCAACACCTCGCCAGCGATGTCCGTGACATGTGCGGACAGATCGCGGATCTGGTAGGCAGCATCAAGCAGGCCTGGCTTTTCCTGGCCCTTTTCACCGTAACGAAGCAATTTCATCGAGTTCTCCCGTTTCAGTCCAAGGTGCAAACCGCGGATTCAGAGGGTGATGCCCTGTTGCCCGGCCTTCGGAAATACGTATTCACGATTGGGCTGAACCCACTGAGTCTGGACAGATAGCATCGCAACGGACGCCTTGCCTAATGAAATTTACGACCAACTGCCAACACGCCGAGTCGGCATTGACCGGCAGAAAAATCGGGATAACACGCCACTGGTCATAATTAATACACACAGTGAGTATTAATATCACCCCCAGTTCAAACGAGCCCTTTCGTTGAAACGAGCCCCTCGAAAACACGACGGACTCGTACGTCTTGAAGGGCGAACTGGACTCATGTCAACGCTAACACCGTCCTGCAGATTCCCCGTCGCAAGCGCGGCGCCCTGACGCCCCAGGAAAACCTTTTCATGAACAATCGATCGATACCGCGTGCTTCTCGATTCCCGATAACGCGCCTTGCGTTGCTGGTTTCATTGAATTCACTGTGCCTGATCAGCCCGTTCATTCAGGCCGATGACGATGTGCCCACCTCAGTGACGGCGCCCGCCAGCGACGACACCGCTGCCGTGACACTGGGCACGGTGTCAGTGATTGGCCAGGGCGAAACCCGCCAGGTGCAACGCGTCACGCAAAAGGACGTAAGCGCTTATTCCGCAGGCACCAGCCCATTGAAAGTTCTGCAACGGCTACCGGGAGTCAACTTCCAGTCCGGCGACCCGCTGGGTCGTGAAGAAGGCAGCCAGCGCATCAGCCTGCGTGGTTTTGACATGCACCATCTGGGCTACACCCTGGACGGCGTAACGCTTGGCAACATGAGCTTCGGCAACTTCAACGGTCTGAGCATCACCCGGGCGATCATCGTGGAAAACATCGCCGCCAGCGAAGTGGCTCCAGGCATCGGTTCGCTGGGCACGGCATCGAACAGCGATCTGGGCGGCACCATCCAGTTCACCAGTTCCAATCCGGACAAGGAATTCGGCGCGCGACTGTCACAGACCTTGGGCAGTTACGACACCTCGCGCACTTTCATGCGCGTCGACACAGGCGAATACAACGGTCTGTCCGCTTATGTGTCGGGAGAAAAGTACGACGCCGATGCCTGGAAAGGTCACGACAACCCGCAAAAATCCGACGCTGTGAACGCCAAGGTCAATTACAACTTCGGCGAAAACCGCGTGAGCTTTTTCCACAGCACCTCGTCTCACGACGAAGCCAATCTGCCCAGTCTGTCGAAGAGCATCATCCAGCGTCTGGGCTACAACTGGAGTTACTACACGCCGGACTGGACCCGCGCGGTCAATGCGGCCAATGGCATCTACACCGGCGGCGTAACCAGCGCAGGCGATGCGACCTACAACGCCAGCAGCCTGCGCGACGACGAACTGGACATCCTCAACGGCAATTTCTCGCTCACCGATGATCTGGTGCTGGACGCCACGGTCTATCACCACCATGACTCGGGCCGGGGCAATTCGTACTATCCGTTCATCTTTACCAGCGGCTCGACCACTGTCCCCAGCAACTCGATTCGCAGCACGGTGTATGGCATTGATCGAACCGGCTTCCAGAGTTCGCTGACCTACTTCCTGGGCCAGCATGAAATTCAGGGCGGGTTCTGGATTCAATCGAACAAGAACGACATCGCCCGTTACCTGTTCGATACCACCAATGCGACTCCGCAAAACCATATCGTCAAAACCAATGGCCTGAGGCAGGCGGCGACAGTACTGGACCAGAGCTACAACGACCTGACCCGACAGTTTTTCCTGCGCGACACCTACACCCTGCTCGATGACCGACTCAAGCTTGAGTTCGGCGCAAAGAACACTGTCACCACCTCCACTGCCGAAGGTAAAGGCGGCGGTTATGCCAGCGGTTCGCTGGAAGCGCGGGACAGGTTTTTGCCGCAAGTGGGCGCAACCTACACACTCAATGACAGCGATGAAGTGTTCACGTCTTATTCGGAAAACATGGCGGCCTTTCCGAGTGGCGGTTACAGCCCGTTCTTCACCACGCAGACCGCAGTGGATGCGCAGAACGGCTTCAAGGACCTCAAACCCGAAACCTCGAAAACCGCTGAACTGGGCGTACGCCGCAGCACAAAGCTGTATTCGGCATCCGCGGCGGTCTACAACACCAAATTCGACAATCGCCTGGTGGCCATCACCAACTGTACCGGCATCGTCATCTGCCAGAACGGCGTTGCCAACGTCGGCTCTGTCACCAGTCGGGGCCTGGAACTGTCATTCGGCCTGACACCCGACGAGCACTGGCGCTGGTCCAACTCCATGTCCTACAACCACAGCACTTATGACGACGACTATGCCAGCGGCGGCAGCACCGTTCATGTGAAAGGCAAAACAGTCGTCGATACGCCCAAGCTGATGTATTCCAGCAACCTGGACTGGAATTGGGAGCACTGGAATGCCGGCATGCAGGGCAACTACATCAGCAAGCGCTATTACACTTACACCAACGACCCCAGTGTCAGCGGCTACTGGGTAGCGAACGCCAACCTCGGTTACGACTTCGGCAAGCTCGATGCCATCAAAGACACCACCGTCTCGCTGAACATGGTCAACCTGTTCGACAAGCGTTACATCTCCACCCTCAACACCGACGCCAGCGCAGCGACCGACCCGGCGGGCAATTTGCAGATTCTGCAGGTGGGCACGCCACGCAGCGCGTTTGTAACACTGGGCGTGAAACTTTGATTGATGCTGACTGAAAGCGGGCGAAGGATCGCCCCATCTGCCACTTACATTGAATTACGTCGCGCGGCTTGCTCTTGGAGACAGGCTCTTGTGGGAGCGAGCTTGCTCGCGAAGGCAATGTACCTGTCTCTGCACGACCGCGTGGGTTGCCAACCTCAATGGCGACGAATACCCCATCGTGCTGCATACTCCCCTGACATACAGCGCCTGACCTTCATCTGGACACCCCATGACACCCAACGCAGAACTCTATAACCCGTCCACCGAATATGCCGACAAGCTGATTTCGCGCATCGGACAAACACCTTCGTGGATCGCAAAACGCATTGGTGTGACTGACAAGCGCATTCGCTACATTCTGGATGGGGAAAGGACCGTCAAAGGCGAAACCACGCCGATTCAGATGACCTATACCGAGCAGTTTGCACTGGAGTGTCTTGTGGCAGAGGCTATAGCGCTGAGGATGTAGGACCCGCTGGCTATCAAGCATTGCCCTTGAATCTGAGGTTCCTGATAATCACGCCCTCAAATAACTCAGGCAAGGAAATGCAGTGAAAGGAAATCTAGTATTGGTGGCGTTGCTTGCCCAAGCTTGAGTGCGGTGAAGTCTTTACTACGAATAACTCTCATGCTCGCGGTTCTCAAGCAGGTATTTCCAACAAGCTCAGACTACGTGACGATTTAATCATAGAAGCACACTCTTCAATGATGACAGGCTTACTAAAAAGATAACCCTGCATTTGATCGCAGCCATACGTCACAAGCAGCGCTAACTGGTCGACTGTTTCGACGCCTTCTGCAATGACTTTAAGACCCAATTCGTGCGCCAACACGATGACCGCTCTGGTGATAGCGGCGTCCTCATGATTGCTCGTTATATCTTTTATGAACGCCCTGTCAATTTTGAGGGCGTCAAGAGGGAATCGTTTCAAGTAAGCCAAACTCGAATAGCCCGTTCCGAAATCATCGACCGAAAGGCTTATGCCATACGATTTTATATCTCGAAGTATGTTAACCGCCGACTCGGGATCGATCATCAGCATTGACTCGGTCAATTCGAATTCTAAAAGAGCGGGGTTGATACCGTACCCCTCAACAATGTGCTTGATGGTCTCAGCCAGGCCTTTTACCTGAAGCTGCCTGACGGACAGATTGATGGCGATCGGTACCTGCCTGACATTATTTTCTTCCCAGCTTTTTATGGTTTCACAGACGTTGCGGATAACCCACTCGCCGACAGGAATTATCAGGCCGGTGTCCTCAAGAATAGGGATAAACTCAGCCGGAGAAACCATACCCTGCTCCGGGTGATTCCACCGCAGCAAAGCCTCCAAACCACTTATCCTGCCATCGGTGAGGCTGACCTTTGGCTGAAAATGTAGAATAAACTCATCACGATCAAGCGCACCCCGCAATAGCGTTTCAGTTTGCAAGCGCCGAACCAAACTTTCATTCATTGTGGCGTTGTAAAACTTGTAGTTATTACGGCCACTTTTTTTCGCATGGTACATGGCGGTATCCGCATTCTTCAGGATAACGCCAGTGTCACGCCCATCAAACGGATAATTGGCGATACCGACACTCGCTGAAACAAATACATCCTGACCGCCCAGATTGAATGGTTTCCCCAACGCTTCAACAACATGGTTCGCAAGGGTTTTTATAAGGCTTTCGGAATAAACATGATGGGTAACGACGATAGAAAACTCGTCGCCTCCCAGCCGCGCAACCACACTGTTTTCATCAATGCAGTCTTTCAAGCGTCGACCCGCCTGTATAAGCAATTGGTCGCCCACTGAATGCCCCATGGTGTCATTCACTGCTTTGAATCTGTCCAAATCGATGAATATGACGCTGACTGCATCTGGCACTGACGTTTTCCGACTGATTATCTCGCGCAGATAATTGCTAAGAAACCAGCGATTAGGCAGATGGGTGAGCGAATCGTTTTCGGCCAGATAGATTAGCTTTTTCTTGGCATCATACCGCTCAAGCGCGGCGGCCAACAGGTTAGCAAGTGTTTGAAGGTAGCTCACATCTTCACGTGTAAAGGAGTAGTCAGTGCTGGCATACACTCCAAGAACGCCCTTGAAAACCTCCCTGCAGGATATCTCAATCTCTAGACCACTTCTAATACCGCAAGCCTCCACTGTTTCACCCGGCAGCAGCGTGTACCTGTTATCAGGTGTATCAGAATTAATGACACACCCGGTGGAAGAAGCAGTACCATTCAAAAAATCATTGTGATAACCACTGCGGACTTCCACGTGGTTCAAGCCAACCTCCGCGTTGAGGATGACCCCATGACTCACTCGATCAACGACTAATAAAGCCGCCTTGCTCAATGTTAATCCTTGCGCCGCAGTCAGTGCTGCCAGCTCACCCAGCGCACTGACGTTTTCTTCTGTCAATGCCTGCTGACCAAACAAGGCGATAAGGTTTTGCCTTCTGGAGTTATCCAGAATCGCGACCTCAAACTCCTTTCGAACAGTAATATCGATATCGATGCAAATATATTTTTCAACGCCGCCCATGTCATCGAGAATAGGTATTATGGTGCGTCGATGCCATGCGTCCTTACCGGTACGCCCCGAAAGCCTGACCTCACCGTTCCACACCTCATTTTCAGGTACCCATCGCCACGGCTCAGAGGCTGAAGACATGCCGGTCCAGACTTCATCGATCTTCAGCTCTAAAAGCTCAGCTCGCGAATGCTGCGAGCTTTTTACGAATCGTTCGTTAACGTAGGTGATACGTCCGGAGGCCGAAACTTCGCAAACGATTGAAACTTCATCAAGGGCATTTTTATGCTGCACCAAGGTATTCATCAGCGAGTCGATACGCAGGCCAAAGTGATTGCGCATACTGGCGGCAGTGCGGTTTACCGCTTTTATAGCCTCCTGTATTTCCATGGGGGCATCAGCGACCAACATAGCTTCAGCGGCCACTGCGCCCGAAGCGATTTCTGCCTCATACGAATGAAGTTTGCCCAGATGGGCAAGCGAACGCTTGATCATGAACCCCATTAAAATCAGACTGATCAGTAAAAAAAATACTGCAAACAGTGTCGCCTGGACCACCAGGCTATAGAGTTCGGTAGCAATTCTCTCGGCATTAAAAGACAGACGCATCACGCCATAATCTTTTCCGCCGACCGTAATCGGGCGATTGACATCGAATAATCTCGCAGCGACTTCGGACTCTATCCACGCAGGGGCCCTTCCAACAGGCGCACTGGCTGCCTGCAGGCGAATGACGCCACCCGACAGGTCAATAAACACGGCCGACTTGAACGGCGAGCGAGCCAAGGTTTTTTCGAGGGTCCTTTTGATGGTGTCGTAATCGCCGATGACGACGCTTTCCTCTACAGCTTGCGCGGCGACCTCGATCAGCATGTTAGCGGTGTCTTGTATCTCTTCAATATGCTGAAGCAGCTGGTTTTTATAAAATAGCCCCAGCCCTGTCGTCAAAAAAGTCAGTATTAGAATGGATAACATCGCTAGTATTCGCGACGTCAGTGATTTGGGCAGCAGGCTTTTAAAGAAATTCATTAACAGCCTCTCCAGCTAAAGTTGAAATTATTTACTTAAGTTTTGCTGGCAAACTGTTATAAAAATCACGATAGGACGCATAATCCGCTTCCGTCGCAGGAATGAAGGTAATCGGTGCCGGTGCATGGACCAGCTCGGTCGCCTCACGAAGAACCCTGCTACCGTCGGGATCGTTTTGCATATTAAAAAATGCGTTGGCTACCGCATCACGTTCTTTTTTAGAAACCCGAGGGGATGCCATGAGGGCCAGGTCATTGAACGAGGCCGAACTCCACAGCACGCGGAACGACTTACCTTCTCTCTCAGTGTAGCCACTTACAAGCTGTGAATTGGCCCCCATCGCTTGAGCCTTGCCACTAAAGAGTTGGCTGAAAGCGCCATCCATGTTTCCGGCAAACACGGTAGACGTACTGATCCCTTTCTTCACCAATTCCGAGTTTGTGACTTTATAAGCGATGAACGCTTCCGGTCCCGGATACACGACTTCCTTGCCCTCTAGCTCCGAAAGGCTATGAATGGGCGAGTCGGCAGGTACCACGATCTGCCCCTCGAGGGCAGGCGCGTCACGGCGACCAAACACCTTCCAGCCCATCTTGTCGCGTTCCGGGCTAAAAAGATGGTTAGTAAAAGCGAAATCAACTTCTTGCGCGAGCACATAACTTGTTGTATCAGAGGATGTTCGACCTAATTTCAGCGTGAGATTCACGCCGCTTTTGTCGGACACATACTTTATGATTGGATTCCA
This sequence comes from Pseudomonas syringae group sp. 243L2, assembly GCF_032587875.1. NCBI lineage: Bacteria > Pseudomonadati > Pseudomonadota > Gammaproteobacteria > Pseudomonadales > Pseudomonadaceae > Pseudomonas > Pseudomonas syringae group sp. 243L2. The sequence goes on along the minus strand of NZ_JAWHPL010000019.1, from coordinate 49,143 downwards.
AAAACTGGCTGACAGATTAAGATTGTACTGATTGACAGGCGAAAAGTTGTAAACCTTAAGTTCTTCAGACGCGGCCACATTTGACAAGGCAAACGACAGGACAACCATTATAGCTTTGCAGCCCAAGCATAACTTCACTTGTCAACTCCACATGCAGACTAACGTCTTACCCAACGGTGATGAGCAATAACTTAAGCTCAGTAATATAGTATGATCGGCCGACAACCTTGAATCTTAAGCACCGACTGCATGAAGAAATATTAATCGGCCAGCCAACACACCTGCCTGCCGCGTCCGGGCGATAGCCTTGAACTGGACAGGCCGAGGTGGCTTTTGCTGCATGACCATTGCCTCGGCCGCAACGTGCAGTACCCAGCAATGAGTTATTGTTGACGACAGATCAAACAAAAAACCGCTCTTTCAACGGCACCAGTGCCGCCCCGATAGCCGCCGCATCGCCATTGGTCTCACTCAGCAATAACTGAGGCCGAGGCGGTGGCGCGTTGTAGCGGTGGGCTCCCCAGAAAGTCGTTGCCGCAATCAGGCGTCTGCCCAGCTCTGGCGGTAATTGCCCGCCAAACACTACCGCCTGTGGATCGAACAGGCCCGCCAGTGCGTTAACCAGACGATCCAGGGTTGGTTTGACGCGTGCCAGCCAAGTGTCCACGCCGGGCCAGTCAGGGTCGAAGCGCAGGCGCAGGTCTTCGATTGAATCTACCTGTACGCCGTTCTGATGCAATTCATCCAGCAGGTAACGCAAGGCCGGACGGTTTATCGACTCTTCGTCGTTGTAGAGGGTGATCTCGCCCGCGTTGCCGTGGCTGCCGAAATACGGTTTGCCGTTAATCACCACGCCTGCGCCGAAACCGAAGTTGAACGACAGGTAAATGAAGTTGCTGGCCCAGGCCCCCACGCCCACCAGGCTTTCACCGATGGCCGCAGTGGTGGCGTTGTTTTCCAGCCAGACCGGCATGCCGAAGCGCTCTTCGAGTATCGGTTGCAAGTCAATCAATGACCAATCGCGCAGCGGTTCAGGTGCATTGATCTGGCGGTTCTCAAGAAAAAAACCGGCGATGGCGAAGCCCATGCCAATTACTCGTTGCGCCTCGATGCCATTGCGTTGAAGCATGCGTTCGATGGTCTGATCAAGCGAATCCAGCGTGCTGTTGCGGCTCAACGGCGGCGTACGCAAGGTGACCTGTTCCAGCACATTGCAGCCCAGATCCGCGATGCAGACCACTGCCGAATCGGTATTGATCGATACGCCGATGACATACACCGCCTCGTTGACCAGCTCAATGCGCGGGCTGGGCTGACCACGGCCGTTCTTCACTCGCTCGCCGCTGCGCAGCAGGCCTCGGCTGATCAGTTCTTCGATCAGGCGGTGCACCGACTGCTGAGCCAGGTCCATCTCGGTCGAAACCGTGGCGCGGGTGATCACACCTCGACGGCGAAGGATATCCAGCAATTTGCGTTCATTCAGGCTCAGCGGTTGGTGCGCATGAAGTGGCGTATCGAGGTCGAGGGGCATGGAATCTACAAATCAGGGGAGGATTAAAACAGTGGGCGTGTAAAGCAGTGTATCGCCCGCCACCCATTGCACACTTCCATCATGAAAATTTAATAAAAGTCGCGCAGGTCACAAATACTACACACAAGCTGTATTAAATGGCACTGAGTTCTTGTGGGTGTCCTCATGCCTTTCATCAGTAAGACGCTTTCCATGCTGGCGCTGCTGCCGTTCGCTGCTCAGGTCTTCGCCGCCCCCGCCGAGTTCTGGTATAGCCACGGCGGCGCGGCCGGAAGTGCCATCGCAGATTTGTGCAGAAGCTTCAATGCGCAGCGTGAGGATGGGGATCGCCTGCACTGTATCCGCCAGGGCAGTTATGAGCAGACGCTGCAGAAGACCGTCGCCGCGTACCGCGCAGGCATAGGCCCGGCGCTGGTCGAAATTTACGATGTGGCCACGCCTGACATGCTGCTGGGCGGTGCCACTCTGCCTGTCGAGGCCATCATGGCCGGTCATCAAAGAGCCTATTCCGACGACACTTTTCTGCCAGCCTTGCGGCGCTATTACTCCGATGATCACGGCGCTCTGGCGGCCCAGCCTTTTGCGGCGTCCACCGCCGTGCTCTACACGCACCGAAATGCCCTGGCCGCGGCAGGTATCAGCGAGCCCCCCGCCACTTGGGAAGCATTTGCTACAGCCTTGCGGGCCTTGAAGAAAAACGGCCACGCATGCCCTGTCGTCAGCGAATTTTCGCCGTGGATCTGGCTGGAGCAGACCAGTGCAGCGCAAGGCACCGAAGTTGCGGTTCGCGCCGCTGGCACCGAACGCTATCAGTTCGACAAAGGTGCCCACCTGCGCTTGATGAACGACCTGGCGCAATGGACCGCCGAAGGTCTGGTGGTGCACGAGGATTCGACCCGCAGCGGTCAACAGGCGCTGGCTTTCGCCACCGACGACTGCGCCATGCTGATCGACTCCACCGGTGCCTGGAATATCGTGCACAGCACGCTCAAATCCGATATCGATGTCACAGCACTGCCGATTTACGCCAACACCCAACGCCGTACCAACGCTCCCGGAGGTTCCTCGCTGTGGGTGATGCGTGGGCATGCCGCGCGGGATTACCGGCTGGTCTCGGAGTTTCTGGCGTTCGTACTGCAACCGGATAATCAGTTGGTGTTCAGTGCCCGGACCGGCTACCTGCCAGTTACTCAGGCGGCAGCGGCACGGTTGCAATCCGCAGGCAGAGAGCCGTCGGCCGTAATGGTCGGGCTTGCGGCACTTCACGACATTGACGGCCAGCCTTCTACGCCTTTGCGCTGCGGCTTTATCACGCTGATGCGTCTTGTTTGGTCGCAGGAAATGGAAAACGCGCTCGCCGGTCGCCAGAGCGTTGAACACGCCCTGCGTCAGACAACGCTGCGCGCCAACGAATTGCTCAGTCTGTTTCAGCAGATGCATCAGGCCCAGGCCAGCAACGAGTCAGACGGGGCAACGCCATGAAACCTCGGGCGCATTTTCCGCAACCGCGCCTGGCGCTGCTGTTTGCCCTGCCCCAATTGCTGGCACTCGGGTTGTTCTTTTATTGGCCTGCAGTCCAGGCAATCTGGTGGTCGTTTCATCTGGTGCCGCCCTTCGGCGGTAACGAAATCTTTGTCGGCCTGAGCAACTATTGGCGAGTGTTGAGAGACCCTGGCGTGCTCGCGTCGCTAGGCTCGACGCTGGTGTTCAGCCTGTCGAGCGTTGTGCTTTCGATCCTCATCGCACTGGTGCTTGCGCTGTGCCTTGAACTGAAACTGCGCGGCAACGCAGTGTTTCGCAATCTGCTGATCTGGCCCTACGCGGTATCGGGCGCCACCATCGGCATTGTCTTTCACGTGCTGGCCAATCCGGTGATGGGTATTTTCGCCTGGCTTAACGCGATTGCCCCCGGCACCTGGGCACCCTACGCCAGCCCGATGCAGAGCATGTTGTTGCTGATCGTGGCCTATGCCTGGTGCCTGGTGCCGTTCAACTTCGTGATGCTGGTCGCCAGCTTGAAATCCGTCCCCGATGACTACCTCGCCGCCGCCGCACTGGACGGGGCAGGCCCGTTGCGACGCATGCTCGACATACAGCTGCCGCTGATTGCGCCCTATCTGCTGTTCGTGTTTGTCATCGACCTGCTGGAAAGCCTGTCGAACAGCTTCGGACTGGTCGACACCCTCACACACGGCGGGCCCGGCGATACCACCAACGTACTGGCCTACAAGATTTACACCGACGGTTTCATGGGCCTGGATCTGGCAGGTTCGTCGACACTGTCAGTGCTTATGTTGCTGGCAGTTGTAGCGCTGAGCATCGCTCAGTTCAAACTCTTGTCCCGCTTCCAGCGCCGTGGGGTGAAAGCATGATCGAGCGTCACCGGCTGATCGACGCGGGCGCTTACCTGCTGCTGACGCTCGGGCTGGTGTTCGCCCTGGGGCCGCTGTACGTCGCAGTCTGCTCGGCAACGGTCAGCAACCCACAACTGTTCGCCCACGGCCTTGCGCTGATACCCGGCGACCAACTGCTGGAGAACCTGCAACAAGTCACCCGACGCCTCGACCTGCTGCGCTTGCTGGGCAATAGCCTGCTGGTCGCCACGCTGGTGGTAATCGGCAAGCTGACACTTTCGGCGCTGACAGCATTTGCCGTGGTGTACTTTCGCAGCAGCTACACCTCGGTGATCTTCTTTGCCGTGCTGGGCGCTCTGCTGCTGCCGCTGGAGGTACGCATCATCCCCACGTATGCGGTGGCCAGCGACCTGCTCGGACCGCTACGCAACCTGTTGCAATGGCTGGGCATCCAGTGGCTGCCGGTGCCGACCATCAACCTGCTCGACAGCTACACCGGGCTCGCCTTGCCGCTGATTGCCTCAGCCACCGGCACCTTTCTGTTCCGGCAGTTTTACCAGACGCTGCCCGCCGAACTGGTCGAGGCCGCACGTATGGACGGTGCCGGGCCCTGGCGTTTTTTTGTCGACATTCTGCTGCCGCTGTCGAAGACCAACTTCGCAGCGCTCGGCACGCTGGTGTTCATCGGCGCGTGGAAAGACTACCTGTGGCCGCTGGTCGCGACCAATCGCGAGGACATGCGCACGCTGGTGCTGGGCGTCGCCAGCTTTCTGCCGACCGATGCAACCCAGGTCCCCGAATGGAACCTGCTGATGGCCGCCGCCGTGGTCAGCATGCTACCCCCCATCCTCGTCATTGCGCTCATGCAGCGATGGTTTGTCAAAGGCCTGATCGGAGTCGGTAAATGAACGCGCTCACCCCTATTGCCTGCGCGCCGGATATCGTCCTCAAGGGCCTGCACAAAACCTATGGGTCAGGGCACATCCTTCACGGGCTCGATCTGGTTTTCAAGGCGGGCGAGCTTAACGTCATCCTCGGCCCATCCGGGTGTGGCAAGTCCACGTTGCTGCGCATGGTCGCCGGGCTGGAGGAGGTCAGCCAAGGGCAGATTCTGATGGGTGGCCGCGACGTGACGCGTCTGCCGCCCAAAGAACGCGGCTGCGCCATGGTGTTTCAGAACTACGCGCTCTACCCGCACATGAGCGTCGCCGACAACATCGGTTACGCGCTGAAGCTGGCACGCATCTCACGCAAGGAGCGCGAACAGCGTATTCACGAGTGTGCCAGTTCGCTGGGGCTGGAGGAGTTGCTGCAACGCAAGCCCGGAGAGCTTTCCGGCGGTCAGCGTCAGCGCGTCGCGATCGGTCGGGCGCTGATCCGCAAACCGCCGGTGCTGCTATTCGATGAACCGCTGTGCAATCTGGACAGCGCGCTGCGCCATGAAATGCGCCTGTTGATTCGTAACCTGCACCAGCAGACCGGTGCGACGATTCTGTATGTCACCCACGATCAGACCGAGGCCATGACCCTCGCCGAGCGTGTGGTGATTCTCAACAAGGGCCATGTCGAGCAGATCGGCACGCCCACCGACATCTACGATCAACCCGCCAGCATATTCGTCGCCAGCTTCATCGGCACCCCGCCCATGAACCTGCTGCCTGTGCACTGCCTGGACGACAATGTTCTGATACTGGCCGACGGACAACGCCTGCCCATCAAACTCGGCATTGCCAGCAACCGGACAGGCAAATGGCTGATGGGCCTGCGCCCCGAGACCTTCGTGCTCGCCCAGACAGGCGTCACCGCCACCGTGGAGTCCTTCGAAAATCTCGGCAGCCACAGCCTGCTGTATTGCCAGTTGGCCGGAACACGCTGTGTTGTCAGTCTCGCCGAACGGCAGCATCTGATGCCCGGCACCCAGATTCGACTTGCCATCCATCCCGCGCCCTTGCTGTTCGATATCGAGAGTGGCCAACGCCAGCTCGTTTCCTTCTCCCAAACCACCAAGTGACCCGCCATGCAAAAACCTGCGCCCCTCGTCCGCTCGTCCCTGATTGCCCATCGTGGTGCCAAGGCTTACGTGCCGGAAAATACCCTGCTGGCCCTGGAGAAAGCCGCCGAGTGCGGCGCCGAATGGGTCGAGATCGACGTGAAGCTGACCCGCGATGGCGAGCCTGTCGTGATTCATGACGACTTGCTGGACCGCACCACCAACGGCCGTGGCGCCGTGGTGCTGCATGACCTGAAGGCTATCCGCACGCTGGACGCCGGCAGTTGGTTCGCGCCTGAATTCGCCGGCCTGCAGGTGCCGACCTTCGAAGAGATCGTGGCCTGTGCGCTGCGCCTCAATCTGGGTTTGCAAGTCGAACTCAAACCGACCATTGGCGACGATATCGAGACGGCGGAAGTGGTGATGCCAATCCTCAAAAGCCTGTGGCCCGCCGACAATGATCGGTTGTTCGTCTCGAGCTTTTCGGTGCGCTCGCTAACTGCCGCCCGCCGCTTGTGGAACGACGTACCACTGGCCATCGCCTCGGTGGTCGCGCCTGCTGACCCGGTCGCTTTGCTGGCCGAATATGACTGCCGAATACTTCACGTACTTGACGACATGCTCGATGACCATCACCTTATTCGCCTGAAAAGCAGCGGCGTCGAATTCGCCGTGGCTACCATCAACAGCCCGAAACGCGCGCGTTACCTGCTGGAACACGGCGCGCAGTCGATTCTCAGTGATTACCCGGACCTGTTGAACCTGCCGAACGGAGGCTGTCTGCAATGAACAACCGACTCAGCGTCGCCATGCAAGCTGTAGAAAAGGCCACTGGCCTGGCCATGGCGTATTTCAACGACCGCCACACCCTCGACATCACCACCAAAAGCGCGCAAGACCTCGTCTCCCGCGCCGACTTTGAAGTGGAACAACTGCTGCGTGCAGAACTGAGCAAACACTTCCCCGACGATACAATCCTGGGCGAAGAAATGGGCGGCGAATTCATCACCGACGGCTGGGTCATCGACCCCATTGACGGCACCGGCAACTACCTGCGCGGCACCCCATTGTGGGGAATCGCGGTGGCGTACATGTCGGCAGGTGAACCCGAAATCGGCGTCGTCGCCTACCCGGCATTGGGCTACACCCTCGCAGCCCGCACGGGCGATGGCTTGCTGCGCAACGGCGTCCCTTTTGTCCGCCCTCAACCACCCGAGCACCTGCGCATCGCCGGCGTCGGCGAAAACACCCGATGGGACGCCGAAGAGATGGGCAAACTGCACCTGAGCCTGCGCCGACAGGGCTGGGGCCTGGCAGGCTATCGCTGCGCAACCATCGGCCTGGCGTTCGCCGCGTTGGGGCAAACGGATGGGTACATGGAGAAATTCACCAGCCTGTGGGACATCGCGGCAGGCGCAGTGATTTGTCGAGAAGCTGGATTGCTGTGCACGATTGAAGGCGAGCAGAAGCAAGGGTCAATGACTGTGATGGTCGGGCGTGAGGAGTTGATGGAGATCTTTGGTGCGTAATGCGCCGGGCTAGTCGACGCAGTTTTCTGACTGCGTTTGTTCGCCTGCTGGCGTGCCTGCCCTTCGCCAACAGCAGGCTGCTGGCGGCAGAAACCTTTCCCGCATTGCGCCAGCCTGCAGCCGAGAAAGGTATCCGGTTCGGCTTTGCGGTTGATCCGGTAAAGCTGAATGACGATGCGGCCTATCGGCAACTGGTCGCCCGTCAGGCCAGCATCGTAGTGCCAGAAAACGCCTTGAAGTGGCAGACCGTCCACCCCGAACCAGAGCGTTACAACTTCGCATCCGCCGACGCAATCGCGGGGTTTGCGAAAGCGCATGAACAGAGTATGCGCGGCCACACTTTCTGCTGGCATCGCTCTTTACCCGACTGGGTTCACCACACCGTCACCCCGACGAACGCCGAAGCGGTGCTGACGGCGCACATCAGTACCGTCGCCAGCCATTATCGCGGCCTCATCAGCGCATGGGACGTCGTCAACGAAGCCATCCAGCTGGAGGATGGCCAGCCTGACGGGCTGCGCAATTCATTCTGGTATCAGATGCTCGGGCCTCGCTATCTGGACATAGCCTTCAAGGCTGCGCACAAGGCCGACCCGGACGCCCTGCTCTGCTACAACGATTACGGCCTGGAAAAGGATACCCATTACGGCGAAAGCAAACGCACTGCCGTGCTCGCCCTGCTGCGCGGGCTCAAGCAGCGGGGCATTCCGATACACGGCCTTGGCATTCAGTCCCACCTGCGTGCAGGCGACACATTTGGTCCGGGCCTTTCCCGCTTTATTCTTGCAGTGCGTGATATGGGGTTGTCGATCCACATCACGGAACTGGACGTCGACGACAGCCACTTCACGGGGTCTATCGCAGAACGCGATGGATCAGTTGCAGCGACTTATAAGCGGTATCTCGACGTGGTGCTTGCCACGCGCTCGGTATCTACCGTTATTACGTGGGGGGTTTGGGACAGCCCGCATGTTGCAGGCGCCACGGCCAGCAACGGGCCGTTGGCACAGCGGGCATTGGCGTTTGGCCCGCGAGGTGAGGTTAAGCCAGCGAGCTGGGTGATCGCGTATTGTTTCGAAAACGCGCAAACACAGAAGGATGCGCGGATTTAGGTGCTCAGCGGCTTCACGGCAGCAGTACAGCCGGAGTGGTTCAGCGCTTTCTGACGCCTGAAAACGACGAAGCCCCCGATAAACGGGGGCTCCGGGTCTGGACCTGTACAGCAGGGTCCAGCGATATCCTAGAACGGAATATCATCATCAAAGCTATCAAAGTCAGCAGCTGGCTGCGGCGCTTGTTGTTGCGGCGCTGGGCGCGAGTCGCGTTGTGGCGGCTGCTGGTTGTAGTTCTGCTGAGGTGCGGACTGCTGCGGCGCCGATTGCTGAGGGCGCGACTGCTGTGGACGCGGTGCGGACTGGTTGTAGTTGCCACCGCCCTGACCTTGTTGGGAGTCGCCTTGTGGGCGGCCACCCAGCAGCTGCATGGTGCCCTGCATGTCGACGACGATTTCAGTGGTGTAGCGCTTGATGCCGTCTTTTTCCCACTCGCGGGTCTGCAGCTTGCCTTCGATGTAGACCTGCGAACCCTTGCGCAGGTATTCGCCAGCGATTTCGGCAACTTTGCCGAACATCGATACACGGTGCCATTCGGTCTTTTCGACTTTCTGACCGCTCTGCTTGTCAGTCCATTGTTCGCTGGTTGCCAGACTCAGGTTGGTCACGGCGTTACCGTTAGGCAAGTAGCGAACTTCGGGATCCTGGCCGCATGTACCGACCAATATGACTTTGTTAACCCCACGGGCCATAACGTTCTCCTAGGCTTCGCACGCTTCTGACGCTGGATTGACCAGCTTTTCAAGAGAGGCGCGATCCAATAATTTTGTGTCGAGTTTTATGTAGATGGCCGCCTCTTCAGCAACCACCACTGCATCTGTCACGCCTGCTACGGACATCAAACGCTCTGCCAGGCCTGCTTCACGCTGCGCCTGCGGCGACAACGGCAGACGTAGGCTGGTCACGTAAGGCGGTTCTCGCATGGTCACTGCAAAGGCGAGCCAGACGGCGGCCATGGCTGCACCACCCAGGAACACCACATCGAGCCCACCGTGCTGGAACAACCAGCCGCCCAGTATCCCACCTGCGGCCGAACCAAGAAACTGGCTGGTGGAATAAACTCCCATTGCCGTGCCTTTTCCGCCGGCCGGTGAAACCTTGCTGATCAGCGACGGCAACGACGCTTCCAGCAGGTTGAACGCGGTGAAGAATACCACTGTCCCGATGACCAGTGCCCGCAACGTGTCGCCGTATGCCCAGAAGAATAGCTCAGCCAGCATTAAAACTGTGACGGCGCCCAGCAGAACGCGCTTCATTTGACGTTTCTTCTCGCCATAGATGATGAACGGGATCATCGCGAAGAAGGAAACCAGCAAGGCGGTCAGGTAGACCCACCAGTGCTCTTCCTTGGGCAAACCGGCTTTTTCGACCAGCGCCAGCGGCAAGGCCACGAAGCTGGACATGAGCATGGCGTGTAACACAAAGATACCCAAATCCAGGCGCAGCAGGTCCGGATGACGCAACGTCGCCCCAAGTGCCTGTTTGGCGACGCCGGATTCGCGGTGCATCAACGGGCCATTGGCCTTGGGCACCACAAATGCGACGATCAGAAGACCCAGCAAGGCCATACCGCCTGTGGCCAGGAACAATCCCGAAAGGCCAAACATACCGGTGATCACCGGGCCCACCACCATGGCGATGGCGAACGACAGACCAATGGTCATGCCGATCATGGCCATGGCCTTGGTGCGATGCTGTTCGCGGGTCAGGTCAGAGAGTAAGGCCATGACGGCGGCGGAAATCGCGCCGGCACCCTGCAGGATGCGCCCGGCGATGATTCCCCAGATCGAATCGGCATTTGCCGCCACCACGCTGCCAATCGCAAAAATGATCAGGCCGAGATAAATAACCGGTCGTCGTCCGATACGGTCGGAAATGATCCCGAACGGAATCTGCAGCACAGCCTGAGTCAGGCCATAAGCGCCAATCGCCAGACCGATCAATGCAGGGCTCGCGCCCGCCAGGTCCATGCCGTAGGTTGCCAGAACCGGCAAAACCATGAACATGCCAAGCATGCGGAACGCGAACACCAGGGCCAGACCGCCTGCTGCGCGGGTCTCGCCGCTACTCATACGCTCGCTGTGGGTATCGTGCATGGAATAACCTCGTGTGAACCGGCGGCGATTCTACCAGTCCCATCGTTGTACAGCACATACGCGACGCTTTGCCGCGTAATGGCTCGGAGCCTTATACTCCGTCGTTTATGCCCGCCAAGCGAGGCCGCAGTGGACAAGATCCTGATACGTGGGGCACGAACCCACAACCTGAAAAATATTGACCTGACACTTCCCCGCGACAAACTGATCGTTATCACCGGGCTCTCCGGCTCAGGCAAGTCTTCACTGGCTTTCGATACGCTGTACGCCGAAGGGCAACGCCGTTATGTCGAGTCGCTGTCTGCCTACGCCCGGCAGTTCCTGTCGATGATGGAAAAACCGGACGTCGACACGATCGAAGGTCTGTCGCCGGCGATTTCTATCGAGCAGAAGTCTACTTCTCATAATCCGCGCTCGACCGTGGGTACGATCACTGAAATCTACGACTACCTGCGTCTTTTGTATGCGCGCGTCGGCCAGCCTCGCTGCCCGGACCACGATATCCCGCTGGAAGCGCAGACCGTCAGCCAGATGGTCGATCTCGTGTTGACCCAGCCCGAAGGCAGCAAGTTGATGCTGCTTGCGCCGGTTATCCGTGAGCGCAAGGGTGAACATCTGTCGGTCTTTGAAGAGCTGCGCGCGCAAGGTTTTGTTCGCGCGCGGGTCAACGGCAAGCTGTGTGAGCTGGATGAGCTGCCGAAGCTGGACAAGCAGAAGAAGCACTCGATTGATGTGGTCGTGGACCGTTTCAAGGTCCGCGCCGATCTGCAGCAGCGCCTGGCGGAATCCTTTGAAACCGCCTTGAAGCTGGCCGACGGCATTGCGCTGGTCGCGCCCATGGACGATGAACCGGGCGAAGAAGTGATTTTCTCTGCCCGCTTCGCCTGCCCGATCTGTGGCCATGCGATCAGTGAGCTGGAGCCGAAGCTGTTCTCCTTCAACAACCCGGCCGGCGCATGCCCGACCTGCGACGGTCTGGGCGTAAAGCAGTTCTTTGATATCAAGCGGCTGGTAAATGCCGAGTTGACGCTTGCCGAAGGCGCGATACGAGGCTGGGACAGGCGTAACGTCTATTACTTCCAGATGCTGGGGTCGCTATCCAAGCACTACGGTTTCAGTCTGGAAGTGCCGTTCAAAGAAATCCCGGCCGACATGCAGAAAGTTCTGCTCAACGGCAGCGGCTCGCAGAGTGTCGACTTCCGCTATCTGAACGACCGCGGCGATATCGTCAAGCGCGCGCACCCGTTCGAAGGCATCGTGCCGAATCTGGAACGTCGCTACCGGGAAACCGAATCAGCGACTGTGCGTGAAGAGCTGGCCAAGTTTCTGGGCACGCAGCCCTGCCCTGATTGCCGAGGTACCCGCTTGCGTCGTGAGGCGCGCCATGTGTGGGTAGGTGAAAAGACCTTGCCTGCGGTGACCAATCTGCCGATTGGCGACGCCACGCATTACTTCGAGACGCTCAAGCTGACCGGACGGCGCGGCGAAATTGCCGACAAGATTCTCAAGGAAATCCGTGAGCGTCTGCAGTTTCTGGTCAATGTCGGGCTGGATTACCTGACATTGGATCGCAGCGCGGACACTCTATCCGGCGGTGAGGCTCAGCGTATACGCCTGGCCAGCCAGATCGGCGCGGGCCTGGTCGGGGTGATGTACATCCTCGATGAGCCGTCCATTGGCCTGCACCAGCGCGATAACGATCGTTTGCTGGGCACGCTCAAGCACCTGCGCGACATAGGCAACACCGTGATTGTGGTGGAGCACGATGAAGATGCGATTCGCCTGGCCGACTATGTGGTCGACATCGGCCCGGGCGCGGGTGTGCATGGTGGTCATATCGTTGCCGAAGGTACGCCGGACGAAGTGATGTCACATCCCGACTCACTGACCGGCAAGTACCTGTCGGGCCGTGTGAAGATTGCTGTACCCGCCAAGCGAACGCCGCGTAACAAAAAGCTCTCGCTGACGCTCAAAGGTGCGCGTGGCAACAACCTGCAGAACGTCAATCTCGATATTCCGATTGGTCTGCTGACCTGCGTGACGGGTGTTTCCGGGTCGGGCAAGTCGACGCTGATCAACAACACACTGTTTCCGCTGAGCGCTACGGCGTTGAACGGTGCCACGACGCTTGAGGCGGCCGCCCACGACAGCATCAATGGCCTGCAGCATCTGGACAAGGTCGTCGACATTGACCAGAGCCCTATTGGTCGTACGCCGCGCTCCAACCCGGCGACCTATACCGGGCTGTTCACGCCGATTCGTGAACTGTTTGCCGGTGTACCGGAATCGCGTTCACGGGGCTACGGTCCGGGACGGTTCTCGTTCAACGTCAAGGGCGGACGCTGCGAGGCGTGCCAGGGCGACGGGCTGATCAAGGTCGAGATGCACTTTCTGCCGGACATCTACGTGCCCTGCGATGTGTGCAAGAGCAAGCGTTACAACCGCGAAACGCTTGAGATCAAGTACAAAGGCAAGAACGTACACGAAGTGCTGGAAATGACCATCGAGGAGGCTCGAGAGTTCTTCGACGCCGTTCCTGCACTGGCGCGCAAGCTGCAAACCCTGATGGATGTAGGACTTTCCTATATCAAGCTGGGGCAATCGGCGACAACCCTGTCAGGCGGCGAGGCGCAGCGGGTCAAGCTGTCGCGTGAGCTGTCCAAGCGTGACACTGGCAAAACGCTGTACATCCTCGACGAGCCGACCACGGGCCTGCACTTTGCTGATATTCAGCAGTTGCTGGATGTATTGCATCGCCTACGCGACCACGGCAACACAGTGGTGGTGATCGAGCACAACCTGGATGTCATCAAGACGGCGGACTGGCTGGTGGACCTGGGGCCGGAAGGCGGTTCAAGAGGCGGGCAGATCATTGCGACCGGCACACCTGAACAGGTCGCCGAGATGGAGCAGTCGTACACCGGGCATTACCTGAAGCCTCTGTTGATCAGAGACAGGGCTTAACCGGCGTTGCGAAAACGGGTCTGGCTTCGGTCAGACCCAGGTACAAAAAAGCTCCTGTCACGCAAGTGCAGGAGCTTTTTTATGGCTATCGAATCAGAACTGCGATTGCAGGTAGTTCTGCAGGCCAATGGACTTGATCAAGCCCATCTGCTGTTCAAGCCAATAAGTGTGGTCTTCTTCCGTATCGGCCAGTTGCACACGCAGGATTTCACGGGTCACGTAGTCACCGTGCAGCTCACAGAGCTCGATGCCCTTGCACAGCGCAGCACGAACCTTGTATTCCAGACGCAGATCGCTGGCGAGCATCTCAGGCACTGTGGTGCCGACATCCAGATCATCCGGACGCATGCGTGGCGTGCCTTCAAGCATCAGGATACGACGCATCAGCGCATCAGCGTGTTGTGCCTCTTCTTCCATCTCGTGGTTGATACGCTCATAGAGCTTCGAAAAGCCCCAGTCTTCGTACATGCGTGAGTGAACGAAATATTGGTCACGAGCCGCCAGTTCGCCCGTGAGCAACGTGTTGAGATAATCGATTACTTCGGGGTGGCCTTGCATCGCACCAGACTCCTGCTTCAAAGCCGATAGTTTGAACCAAGCGCCGCGCAAGGTCACTGAGAAAAACGCAATAAACCGACGAAAAGTGGCGAAATTACGCCGTTAAGAAGCGAAAAACCGCCCAAATGAGGGCGGTTCTGTTTCTCACTTCGACTCAGCCCAGTTTTATACCCAGAGCGCTGGCAATGCCTTCCCCGTAGGCCGGGTCAGCCTTGTAGAAATGCTGCAACTGACGCTGCACGATGTCACTGGAAACACCCCCCATCGCGCCGGCAATGTTACTGATCAGCAGCGCTTTTTGATCAGCGCTCATCAGGTTGAACAACTTGCCCGCCTGACTGTAGTAATCGCCGTCCACGCGATGATCATGACGACCTGCGGCACCACTCAAAGCCAGCGCAGGTTCTGCGTAGCGCGGATCTTCCTTCGGCGCATCCGAATAGCTGTTTGGCTCATAGTTCGGAGCCGCCCCGCCATTGGTACCGAAGGCCATCGACCCGTCACGCTGGTAGCTATGCACTGGGTTTCTCGGTGCATTGATCGGCAATTGCTGATGATTGGTGCCTACGCGATAGCGATGTGCATCGGCGTAAGCAAACACCCGCCCTTGCAGCATGCGGTCCGGTGACAAGCCAACCCCGGGCACCATATTGCTGGGACCAAACGCTGCTTGCTCAACCTCGGCAAAGTAGTTGAGCGGGTTACGGTTCAGCTCCAGTTCACCTACTTCAATCAGCGGATATTCCTTCTGCGACCAGGTCTTGGTCACGTCGAACGGGTTCTCGTGGTGGTTCGCAGCCTGGGCTTCGCTCATCAGCTGAATGCAGACCTGCCACTTGGGGAAGTCACCCCTCTCGATAGCAGTGAACAGATCGCGCTGGGCGTAATCGGGATCAGTACCCGCAATGCGCGCAGCCTCGGCTGGCGTGAGGTTCTTGATGCCCTGCCGGGTCTTGTAGTGCCACTTCACCCAATGACGCTCACCTGCTGCGCTGATCAGGCTGTACGTATGGCTACCAAAACCGTGCATGTGACGATAGCCGTCCGGAATGCCTCGGTCCGAGAACAGAATAGTGACCTGGTGCAGCGCTTCAGGCGAATGCGACCAGAAATCCCACATCATTTGCGGGCTTTTCAGGTTGGTTTGCGGAAGACGTTTCTGCGTGTGAATGAAGTCAGGAAATTTCAGAGGGTCACGGATAAAGAACACTGGCGTGTTGTTACCCACGATGTCCCAGTTACCTTCCTCGGTGTAAAACTTGATTGCAAAGCCGCGCGGATCACGTTCAGTATCCGCCGAGCCACGCTCACCACCTACAGTGGAGAAACGCAGAAAAATCGGGGTCTGCTTGCCGACCGTGTCGAACAGCTTGGCGCTACTGTATTGGCTGATATCACAGGTAACGGTGAACGTGCCATGAGCACCCGATCCTTTGGCGTGGACACGACGCTCCGGAATATTTTCACGGTTGAAATGAGCGAGCTTTTCGATCAGGTGGAAATCATCGAGCAGTAAAGGACCACGCGGGCCTGCCGAGCGAGAATTCTGATTGTCGGCGACTGGTGCACCGCTGGCGGTCGTAAGGGTCTTCTGACTCATGTAAGTCTTCCTCTGGTTGTATAGCCGGTTGATTGGCTTGAGAGGAAGTATTGTGGAAAACTATTGCAGCGTCGAATTCATTAAGCCATGACTATCGATAGGTTTTTTAAATCCCAGACAACAAAAAACCGGGCGCAAGGCCCGGTTTCTCGTTCAAACTGATGTCTTATTCAGCGGCTTCTACAGAGCCACCGACAGGACGATCAACCAACTCGACGTACGCCATTGGCGCGTTGTCGCCAGCGCGGAAACCGCACTTGAGGATACGCAGGTAGCCGCCCTGACGGGTTGCATAGCGCTTGCCCAGATCGTTGAACAGCTTGCCGACGATTTCTTTCGAACGAGTACGGTCGAAAGCCAGACGACGGTTAGCAACGCTGTCTTCCTTGGCCAGGGTGATCAGCGGCTCGGCAACGCGACGCAGTTCCTTGGCTTTCGGCAGGGTAGTTTTGATCAGCTCGTGCTCGAACAGCGACACCGCCATGTTTTGAAACATGGCTTTACGGTGAGAGCTGGTACGGCTCAGGTGACGTCCACTTTTACGATGACGCATGGTTCATTCCTTACCAAACTCGCGTTCGGTGATTACGACGATCAGGCCGTAGCCTTGTCGTCCTTCTTAAGACTTGCCGGCGGCCAGTTGTCGAGGCGCATGCCGAGGGAGAGACCACGAGAAGCCAGAACGTCCTTGATCTCGGTCAAGGATTTCTTGCCCAGGTTCGGAGTCTTCAACAGCTCTACTTCGGTGCGCTGAATCAGATCGCCGATGTAGTAGATGTTCTCCGCCTTAAGGCAGTTGGCCGAACGCACGGTCAGTTCCAAATCGTCAACCGGACGAAGCAGGATCGGATCGATCTCGTCTTCCTGTTCGATTACCACTGGTTCGCTGTCGCCTTTGAGGTCCACGAACGCAGCCAGCTGCTGTTGCAGGATGGTTGCAGCGCGACGGATAGCCTCTTCAGGGTCCAGAGTACCGTTGGTTTCCAGATCAATAACCAGCTTGTCCAGGTTAGTACGCTGCTCGACACGGGCGTTTTCCACCACGTATGCGATACGGCGAACCGGGCTGAACGAAGAGTCAAGCTGCAAGCGACCAATGCTGCGGCTTTCGTCTTCATCGCTTTGACGCGAGTCTGCCGGCTCATAACCACGACCACGAGCTACGGTGAGCTTCATGTTCAAGACGCCGTTAGACGCCAGGTTAGCGATTACGTGATCGGGGTTAACGATCTCGACATCATGATCCAGCTGAATATCGGCAGCGGTAACCACCCCCGAACCCTTCTTCGACAAGGTCAGCGTAACTTCGTCTCGACCGTGCAGCTTGATAGCCAGACCTTTAAGGTTCAACAGGATTTCAATGACGTCTTCCTGTACACCTTCGATGGCGCTGTACTCATGGAGTACACCGTCAATCTCGGCCTCGACTACTGCACAGCCGGGCATGGAGGACAACAAAATGCGGCGAAGCGCGTTGCCCAGGGTATGGCCGAAACCACGCTCGAGAGGCTCGAGAGTGATCTTGGCGCGGGTTGGACTGACAACCTGCACATCAATATGGCGGGGTGTCAGGAACTCATTTACCGAAATCTGCATGGATGCACCTATTTTCTAGCCCTTACTTGGAGTAGAGCTCGACAATCAGGCTTTCGTTGATGTCGGCGGATAGATCACTGCGAGCTGGAACGTTCTTGAAAACGCCCGATTTCTTCTCAGTGTCTACTTCTACCCATTCTACGCGGCCACGTTGGGCACACAGATCGAGAGCCTGGACAATACGCAGCTGATTCTTAGCTTTTTCGCGGATAGCAACAACGTCGCCAGCACGAACCTGATAAGAAGGAACGTTAACGGTTTTGCCGTTTACGCTGACCGACTTGTGCGAAACCAATTGACGGGATTCGGCACGCGTCGAGCCGAAGCCCATGCGGTATACAACGTTGTCCAGACGGCATTCGAGCAGTTGCAGCAGGTTCTCGCCTGTTGCACCTTTCTTGCCGGCGGCTTCTTTGTAGTAGCCGCTGAACTGACGCTCGAGAACGCCGTAGATACGACGGACTTTTTGCTTTTCACGCAGCTGAGTACCGTAATCGGACTGGCGACCGCGGCGTTGGCCGTGGATACCTGGAGCTGCTTCGATGTTGCACTTGGATTCGATAGCGCGAACGCCGCTCTTCAGAAAGAGATCGGTGCCTTCACGACGAGCAAGTTTGCATTTTGGACCAATGTAACGAGCCATTTCTTACAGTCTCCTGGATTACACGCGGCGCTTCTTCGGCGGACGGCACCCGTTGTGCGGGATTGGCGTCACGTCGGTGATGCTGGCGATCTTATAGCCACAGCCGTTCAATGCACGGACAGCGGATTCACGACCTGGGCCTGGACCCTTGACATTGACGTCGAGGTTCTTCAGACCGTACTCCAGCGCAGCTTGACCAGCACGCTCAGCAGCTACTTGAGCAGCGAACGGGGTGGACTTGCGCGAACCACGGAAACCCGAACCGCCGGAGGTAGCCCACGAAAGAGCGTTACCTTGACGATCGGTAATGGTGACGATTGTGTTGTTAAACGACGCATGGATGTGGGCGATGCCATCAACCACTGTCTTTTTAACTTTTTTACGAGGACGAGCAGCAGGTTTTGCCATGACTAAATTCCTGTCGTTGCGCTGGTGCGATTACTTGCGGATCGGCTTACGCGGACCTTTGCGAGTACGCGCGTTGGTCTTGGTACGCTGACCGCGTACTGGAAGACCACGACGATGACGCAGACCGCGGTAGCAGCCCAGGTCCATCAAGCGCTTGATTTTCATGTTGATTTCGCGACGCAGGTCACCTTCAGTGGTGAACTTCGCCACTTCGCCACGCAGCTGTTCAATCTGCTCGTCGCTCAGATCTTTGATTTTCACCGCCGGGTTTACACCGGTGGTTGCACAAATTTTCTGTGCAGTGGTGCGACCAACACCATAGATGTAGGTCAGCGAGATAACAGTATGCTTGTTATCTGGAATGTTAACGCCTGCAATACGGGCCATTCAGTGGGACTCCAATTGACAGCTACCTACGCCCCGGAAGCCAAGAAATAGGGCGCGAGATAATATCGCTGTAGTAACAAATAATCAACCCAGCAGCGCACTAGCTGCTGGGCTTAAGCACAAATCACAATCAGCCTTGGCGCTGCTTATGACGTGGTTCCGCGCTGCAAATTACTCGAACCACACCTTCGCGGCGAATAATCTTGCAGTTACGGCACAGCTTTTTCACCGATGCACGAACTTTCATCACCAACTCCTCGAACCTTAGGGGTGCTTCAGCGCAGCATACCGCCGCTGCCACCGTAGCCCTTCAGGTTGGCTTTCTTCATCAGGGATTCATACTGGTGCGAAACGAGGTGAGATTGCACTTGCGACATAAAGTCCATCACAACCACGACCACGATCAGCAACGAGGTCCCGCCAAGGTAGAACGGTACGTTTGCTGCAACCACCAGAAACTGGGGAAGCAGGCACACGGCCGTCATATATAGAGCACCGAACATGGTCAAGCGAGTCAAAACGCCATCAATATAGCGCGCCGACTGCTCGCCTGGACGAATACCCGGAATAAAGGCACCGGACTTCTTCAGGTTTTCCGCTACGTCTTTCGGATTGAACATCAACGCCGTATAGAAGAAGCAGAAGAAAATAATCCCTGCACTAAACAGCAGAATATTCAACGGCTGACCAGGAGCGATCGACTGCGAGATGTCCTGCAACCAGCCCAGACCTTCAGACTGACCAAACCAGGAACCCAACGAAGCCGGAAACAGCAAAATGCTGCTCGCGAAGATGGCTGGAATAACGCCAGCCATGTTCACTTTCAGCGGCAAGTGGCTTGTCTGTGCAGCGAAGACCTTGCGGCCCTGCTGACGCTTGGCGTAGTGAACAGCAATACGACGCTGACCACGCTCAATAAACACCACGAAACCGATGATCGCTACCGCCAGCAAACCGATAGCAACCAGAGCGAAGATGTTGATATCACCCTGACGCGCAGACTCGAAAGACTGCCCAATTGCTCTCGGAAGACCGGCGACGATACCTGCGAAGATCAACATCGAGATACCGTTGCCGACACCGCGCTCGGTGATCTGCTCGCCCAGCCACATCATGAACATCGCACCTGCCACGAAGGTAGTTACGGCCACAAAGTGGAAACCCAGGTCCCCAGAAAACGCGACGCCCTGACTCGCCAGGCCAACGGACATGCCGATAGCTTGAACAAGAGCCAGGACAACGGTGCCATAGCGGGTGTACTGGCTTATCTTGCGACGGCCAGCTTCACCTTCCTTCTTCAACTGCTCCAGTTGCGGGCTGACGGCGGTCATCAACTGCATGATGATCGATGCCGAAATGTACGGCATGATCCCCAATGCAAAGATGCTCATCCGTTCCAGCGCGCCACCGGAAAACATGTTGAACAAGCTAAGAATGGTCCCCTCATTCTGTCGAAACAGTTCTGCGAGTCGGTCAGGGTTAATACCTGGAACCGGGATGTGTGCGCCTATTCGGTAGACGATAATCGCCAGGAACAGAAAACGCAGACGAGCCCAGAGTTCAGACATACCGCCTTTGCCGAGCGCAGAGAGAGCACCTTGCTTAGCCATTTATTCCTCGAACTTGCCGCCAGCTGCTTCGATAGCCGCACGCGCACCTTTGGTGGCGGCGATACCCTTGATAGTGACAGCGCGAGTAACTTCGCCCGACAGCATGATTTTCACACGCTGAACGTTCTGGTTAATCACGTTGGCATCTTTCAGGGACTGCACAGTTACGATGTCGCCTTCCACTTTAGCCAGCTCGGACAGACGCACTTCTGCGCGGTCCATGGCTTTCAGGGAAACGAAACCGAATTTTGGCAGGCGACGATGCAGCGGCTGTTGGCCGCCCTCAAAGCCCGGAGCAATAGTGCCACCGGAGCGGGAGCTTTGACCTTTGTGGCCACGGCCACCGGTCTTGCCCAAACCGCTACCGATACCACGGCCCGGACGATGCTTTTCGCGACGGGAACCCGGCGCTGGACTCAGATCATTGAGTTTCATCGATTAACCCTCGACTCGCAGCATGTAGTAAGCCTTGTTGATCATCCCGCGATTTTCGGGAGTATCCAGGACTTCTACAGTGTGACCGATGCGACGCAGACCCAAACCCTTAATGCACAATCTGTGATTAGGGATGCGGCCGGTCATGCTTTTGATCAGCGTTACTTTAACGGTAGCCATGATCAGATGATCTCCTCAACACGCTTGCCACGTTTGGCAGCGATCGACTCAGGAGACTGCATGCCCTTCAAACCCTTGAAAGTGGCGTGAACCACGTTTACCGGGTTAGTCGAACCGTAGCACTTGGCCAATACGTTCTGGACACCAGCAACTTCCAGCACTGCGCGCATAGCGCCGCCAGCGATGATACCGGTACCTTCAGAAGCAGGCTGCATGTACACCTTCGAGGCGCCATGAGCAGACTTCATTGCGTACTGCAGGGTAGTGCCGTTCAGATCAACCTGAATCATGTTGCGACGAGCAGCTTCCATCGCCTTCTGGATCGCAGCAGGCACTTCACGTGACTTGCCACGGCCGAAGCCAACGCGCCCTTTACCATCACCCACTACGGTCAACGCAGTGAAAGTGAAGATACGGCCGCCTTTTACGGTTTTGGCCACGCGGTTAACTTGAACCAGCTTCTCGATGTAGCCTTCGTCGCGTTTTTGGTCGTGATTTGACATAACTTAGAACTCCAGCCCGCCTTCACGAGCAGCATCAGCCAGCGCTTTGACACGGCCGTGGTACTTGAAGCCAGAACGGTCGAAAGCGACTTGCGATACACCCGCGGCTTTCGCGCGCTCGGCGACCAGCTTGCCAACCTTAGTGGCCGCGTCGATGTTGCCAGTGGCGCCATCACGCAGTTCTTTGTCCAAAGTCGAGGCGCTTGCCAGGACTTTGCTGCCGTCGGCCGAGATGACCTGGGCATAAATGTGCTGCGAAGAGCGGTGCACGCAGAGACGCACGACTTCTAGCTCGTGCATTTTCAGGCGTGCTTTGCGAGCGCGACGCAGTCGGGTAACTTTTTTGACGGTCATTTGCTATGCCCTACTTCTTCTTGGCTTCTTTACGGCGGACGACTTCGTCTGCGTAACGCACACCTTTGCCTTTGTAAGGCTCAGGACGGCGGAAGTCGCGGATCTCAGCGGCCACTTGACCAACCAACTGCTTATCGATACCGCGAATCAGGATATCGGTCTGGCTGGGGGTCTCAGCGGTGATGCCATTCGGCAATTCGTAGTCCACTGGGTGCGAGAAGCCAAGTGCAAGGTTCAGTACCGTGCCTTTTGCTTGCGCCTTGTAACCAACACCGACCAGCTGGAGCTTGCGCTCGAAGCCTTGGCTCACGCCTTGGACCATGTTGTTTACCAGTGCACGAGTGGTGCCTGCCATTGCGCGGGTTTGTTGATCGCCATTGCGAGCAGCGAAACGCAGCTCACCAGCTTCTTCAACAATCTCAACGGACGAATGGATGTTCAGTTCTAGAGTGCCCTTGGCACCCTTCACCGAAAGCAGCTGGCCGACGAGTTTGACTTCGACGCCGGATGGCAGCTTAACGGGGTTCTTAGCGACGCGTGACATGCTTATCCCCCCTTAGAACACAGTGCAAAGCACTTCGCCACCGACACCGGCAGCGCGCGCAGCACGATCCGTCATCACACCTTTACTGGTGGAGACGATAGACACACCAAGACCGCCACGAACTTTCGGCAGATCATCGGAGGACTTGTACTGACGCAAGCCTGGGCGGCTGACGCGCTTAACCTCTTCGATGACCGGACGGCCTTCGAAGTACTTAAGCTCGATGGACAGCGAGGATTTAACTTCGCTGCTGATCTGATAACCCGCAATGTAGCCTTCGTCCTTCAGGACTTTTGCTACAGCAACCTTCAACGTGGAAGATGGCATGCTTACGACGGGCTTTTCAGCCATCTGGGCATTACGGATACGAGTTAGCATGTCCGCTAACGGGTCCTGCATACTCATGGGCTAGACGCTCCTAAAACAAAATAATTAGCCTTGCGGCTACAGCTTGATCGCCGAGAACTTCCGGGCAAGTAAAAACACGGGCTCAGGCGAGCCGGCAATTCTAGTCCTACCCCGGAAATGAATCAAGCCCCAAAAGGGGCTTGATTCAAATTCAGGCCTCATCCCGACCGGCGACTTGCGTAGCCGGCGGAACGAAGCGAGAGGTGTCGCCTTACCAGCTGGCTTTAACCAGACCTGGAACGTCGCCACGCATTGCTGCTTCACGCAGCTTGTTACGGCCGAGGCCGAACTTGCGGTAGACGCCGTGTGGACGACCAGTGATGCGGCAACGGTTACGCATGCGCGCAGCGCTTGCGTCACGTGGTTGCTTCTGCAGGGCTACGGTCGCTTCCCAACGTGCTTCTGGACTTGCGTTCAGATCAACGATGATAGCTTTCAGCTCTGCACGCTTCTTGGCGTACTTGGCAACGGTGAGCTGACGCTTCAGCTCACGGTTTTTCATGCTCTTCTTGGCCATTTTCCTACTCCAATCAGTTGCGGAACGGGAATTTGAAAGCACGCAGCAATGCGCGGCCTTCGTCATCGTTCTTGGCAGTGGTGGTCAGGGTAATGTCCAGACCGCGGAGAGCATCGATCTTGTCGTAGTCGATTTCCGGGAAAATGATCTGCTCTTTCACGCCCATGCTGTAGTTACCACGACCATCGAAGGACTTGGCATTCAGGCCGCGGAAGTCGCGAACCCGAGGCAGGGAGATCGACAGCAGACGATCCAGGAATTCATACATACGATCGCGGCGCAGAGTCACTTTGACGCCGATCGGC
Organism: Pseudomonas syringae group sp. 243L2; assembly: GCF_032587875.1. Classification (NCBI taxonomy): domain Bacteria; kingdom Pseudomonadati; phylum Pseudomonadota; class Gammaproteobacteria; order Pseudomonadales; family Pseudomonadaceae; genus Pseudomonas; species Pseudomonas syringae group sp. 243L2. The sequence goes on along the minus strand of NZ_JAWHPL010000019.1, from coordinate 25,519 downwards.
CAACCTTCGCGGACTTTAAAGCCAGCGATGGATTTCCGAGCGTAAGTCACAACGACTTTTTGACCGGTGATCTTTTCCAGGTCAGCAACAGCGTGCTCGATGACTTTTTTGTCGCCGATCGCTTCGCCCAGACCCATGTTCAGGGTGATTTTGGTAACGCGCGGAACTTCCATCACGTTCGAAAGCTTAAGTTCTTCCTTAAGTTTCGGAGCGATTTCCTTCCGGTAAATCTCTTTTAGTCGTGCCATGGTCTTCTACCTAGCAGTGTTCAAGCATCAACCGCTTTTTGGGTCGACTTGAAGACACGAATTTTCTTGCCGTCTTCAACTTTGAAACCAACGCGGTCAGCCTTGTTGGTTGCGCCGTTGAAAATGGCGACGTTGGAAGCGTGCAGTGGCGCTTCTTTCTCGACGATACCGCCCTGTACGCCCGACATCGGGTTTGGCTTGGTATGACGCTTCACCAGGTTGATCCCACCAACGACCAGACGGTCGTCAGCGAGAACCTTGAGCACCTTACCGCGCTTACCTTTGTCTTTGCCGGCGATCACGATGATCTCGTCGTCACGACGAATCTTTTGCATGTCGGATCTCCTTAAAGCACTTCAGGGGCGAGCGAGACGATCTTCATGAACTTCTCAGTACGAAGTTCACGGGTCACTGGCCCAAAGATACGGGTACCGATCGGCTCTTGCTTGTTGTTCAACAGAACAGCAGCGTTGCCGTCAAAGCGGATGATGGAGCCGTCTGCACGACGAACACCGTGGCGAGTGCGGACTACAACTGCAGTCATCACCTGGCCTTTTTTCACCTTACCGCGCGGAATTGCTTCCTTGACGGTCACTTTGATGATGTCACCGATACCAGCGTAACGACGATGGGAGCCACCCAGCACCTTGATGCACATAACGCGGCGTGCGCCGCTGTTATCGGCCACATCGAGCATGGATTGAGTCTGAATCATATAATTTCTCCGACCCCTAGCCCTTAGACTTCCACAGCGCGTTCGAGGATATCAACCAACGCCCAAGACTTGGTCTTGGCTACCGGACGAGTTTCACGAATCGTGACCTTGTCGCCGATATGGCATTGGTTGGTTTCGTCGTGCGCGTGCAGCTTAGTCGAACGCTTAACGTATTTACCGTAGATCGGGTGCTTTACGCGACGCTCGATCAGAACGGTGATGGTCTTGTCCATCTTGTCGCTGACAACACGGCCAGTCAGCGTACGGACAGTTTTTTCGGCTTCAGCCATGATTACTTACCTGCCTGCTGGTTGAGCACAGTTTTCACGCGAGCGATGTCACGCTTAACTTGCGAGAGCAGATGAGACTGCCCCAACTGGCCAGTTGCTTTCTGCATACGCAGATTGAACTGGTCGCGCAGCAGGCCGAGCAGTTGCTCGTTCAGCTGCTGTGCTGATTTTTCACGAAGTTCATTCGCTTTCATCACATCACCGTCCGCTTAACAAAGGAGGTGGCGAGCGGCAGCTTTGCAGCAGCCAGGGCGAAAGCCTCACGCGCCAGCTCTTCAGTAACACCCTCGATTTCATACAGGACTTTGCCTGGCTGAATCTGGGCAACCCAGTACTCCACGTTACCCTTACCTTTACCCATCCGAACTTCGAGTGGCTTTTTGGTAACAGGCTTGTCCGGGAACACACGGATCCAGATCTTGCCGCCACGTTTAACGTGACGGGTCAGAGCACGACGCGCTGACTCGATCTGACGAGCGGTGAGACGACCACGAGCAACAGACTTCAGCGCGAACTCGCCGAAGCTGACTTTGCTACCGCGCAGTGCCAGACCACGGTTGTGGCCGGTCATCTGCTTGCGGAACTTCGTACGCTTTGGTTGCAACATTTGGCGTACCCCTTACTTAGCAGCTTTTTTACGAGGCGCTGGTGCTTGTGGTTTCAGTTCTTCTTGGCGACCACCAATTACTTCGCCTTTGAAGATCCAAACCTTTACACCGATCACACCGTAAGTGGTGTGAGCTTCGTAGTTGGCATAGTCGATGTCGGCACGCAGGGTGTGCAGTGGCACACGACCTTCGCGATACCATTCAGTACGTGCGATTTCAGCACCGCCGAGACGACCGCTCACTTGGATTTTGATGCCTTTGGCACCAATGCGCATGGCGTTCTGAACAGCGCGCTTCATAGCGCGACGGAACATTACACGACGCTCCAGCTGCTGAGCTACGCTCTGCGCAACCAGCATACCGTCGAGCTCCGGCTTACGGATCTCTTCGATATTGATGTGCACAGGCACACCCATTTGCTTGGTCAGGTCCTGACGCAGTTTCTCAACATCTTCACCTTTCTTCCCGATAACGATACCTGGACGAGCGGTGTGGATGGTGATACGTGCTGTCTGAGCCGGACGATGGATATCGATACGGCTGACGGACGCGCTTTTTAATTTGTCTTGGAGGTACTCACGCACTTTCAGATCAGCGAACAAATAGTCCGCATAAGTCCGACCGTCTGCGTACCAGACGGAGGTGTGCTCCTTGACGATTCCCAGGCGAATGCCAATGGGATGTACTTTCTGACCCATCTCTTCGACTCCGTTACTTGTCAGCAACCTTGACAGTGATATGGCAAGACCGCTTGACGATGCGATCAGCACGGCCTTTAGCACGTGGCATGATGCGCTTCAGCGAACGCCCTTCGTTGACGAAAACGGTGGAGACCTTAAGGTCATCAACGTCTGCGCCTTCGTTATGCTCGGCGTTGGCTACAGCCGACTCCAGCACTTTCTTCAGGATCTCGGCGGCTTTCTTACTGCTGAAAGCCAACAGGTTGAGCGCTTCGCCCACCTTCTTCCCGCGGATCTGGTCGGCGACCAAGCGGGCTTTCTGGGCGGAGATTCGAGCGCCCGACAACTTAGCGGCTACTTCCATCGTTCCTTACCCCTTAACGCTTGGCTTTCTTGTCTGCCACGTGCCCACGATATGTGCGGGTACCGGCAAACTCGCCTAGTTTATGGCCGACCATGTCTTCGTTCACGAGAACTGGAACATGTTGACGACCGTTATGCACTGCAATGGTCAGACCGACCATTTGTGGCAGGATCATCGAACGACGCGACCAGGTTTTAACTGGTTTGCGATCGTTCTTTTCCGCCGCCACTTCGATCTTCTTCAGTAGGTGAAGATCAATAAAAGGACCTTTTTTCAGAGAACGTGGCACTGTCGTATCCCTCTATTTACTTGCGACGACGGACGATCATTTTGTCGGTACGCTTATTACCACGAGTCTTCGCGCCCTTAGTCGGGAAGCCCCACGGCGATACCGGATGACGACCACCAGAGGTACGACCTTCACCACCACCATGTGGGTGGTCAACCGGGTTCATGGCAACACCACGAACGGTTGGGCGAACGCCACGCCAGCGTTTGGCACCAGCTTTACCCAGCGAACGAAGGCTGTGCTCGGAGTTCGAGACTTCGCCCAGCGTTGCACGGCACTCAGACAGTACTTTACGCATTTCACCGGAGCGAAGACGCAGGGTTACGTACACGCCTTCACGAGCGATCAGCTGTGCCGAGGCACCAGCAGAACGAGCGATCTGTGCGCCTTTACCTGGCTTCAGTTCGATGCCGTGTACGGTGCTACCAACTGGAATGTTGCGCAGTTGAAGAGCGTTGCCCGGCTTGATTGGTGCCAGAGCACCTGCAATCAACTGGTCGCCAGCACTCACGCCTTTAGGGGCGATGATGTAGCGGCGCTCGCCGTCTGCGTAAAGCAGCAGAGCAATGTGAGCAGTACGGTTTGGATCGTATTCGATACGCTCGACGGTGGCAGCGATGCCATCCTTGTCGTTGCGACGGAAGTCGACCAGACGATAATGCTGCTTATGGCCACCACCGATATGACGGGTAGTAATACGACCATTGTTGTTACGACCACCAGACTTCGATTTTTTCTCGAGCAGCGGTGCGTGAGGAGCGCCTTTATGCAGCTCCTGGTTGACCACCTTGACCACAAAACGGCGGCCAGGGGAAGTCGGTTTGCATTTAACGATTGCCATGATGCACCCCTTCCTTACTCAGCACTGCTGCTGAAATCGAGATCTTGGCCTGGCTGAAGGGAGATAACTGCCTTCTTCCAGTCATTACGCTTGCCCAGACCGCGAGCAGTGCGCTTGCTCTTACCCAGAACGTTCAGGGTAGTAACACGCTCTACTTTCACGCTGAACAGGCTTTCGACGGCCTTCTTGATTTCCAGCTTGGTTGCGTCAGTAGCAACCTTGAAAACGAACTGACCTTTTTTGTCTGCAAGAACCGTAGCCTTTTCGGAAACGTGCGGGCCAAGCAGAACTTTAAATACGCGTTCCTGGTTCATCCCAGCAGCTCCTCGAATTTCTTCACGGCCGACACGGTGATCAACACCTTGTCGTATGCGATCAGACTAACTGGATCGGAACCTTGAACATCACGTACATCAACGTGTGGCAGGTTACGAGCAGCCAGGTACAGATTCTGGTCAACAGCGTCAGACACGATCAGGACGTCAGTCAGGCCCATGCCAGTCAGCTTGTTCAGCAGATCTTTGGTTTTCGGTGCTTCAACAGCGAAGTCCTGAACCACGACCAGACGATCAGTACGAACCAGTTCAGCAAGGATGGAGCGCAAAGCAGCGCGATACATCTTCTTGTTGAGCTTCTGAGTGTGATCCTGAGGACGAGCTGCGAAAGTGGTACCGCCGCCACGCCAGATTGGGCTACGGATAGTACCGGCACGAGCACGGCCAGTACCTTTCTGACGCCAAGGGCGCTTACCGCCACCACGAACGTCGGAACGGGTCTTTTGCTGCTTGCTGCCCTGACGACCGCCAGCCATGTAGGCCACGACTGCCTGGTGAACCAGCGTCTCGTTGAATTCGCCGCCAAATGTCAGTTCGGAAACTTCGATTGCCTGAGCGTCATTTACATTTAATTGCATGTCAGCTTCCCCTTAACCGCGAGCCTTGGCTGCCGGACGTACAACCAGGTTGCCGCCAGTAGCGCCAGGAACAGCACCCTTGACCAACAACAGATTGCGTTCAGCGTCCACGCGCACTACTTCCAGGGACTGCACGGTCACGCGCTCAGCGCCCATATGACCGGACATTTTTTTGCCCTTGAATACACGACCAGGAGTCTGGCACTGGCCGATAGAGCCTGGGACGCGGTGGGAGACGGAGTTACCGTGGGTATTGTCTTGACCACGGAAATTCCAACGCTTGATCGTACCCTGGAAGCCTTTACCCTTGGACTGACCGGTTACATCAACCAGTTGACCAGCGGCGAAGATTTCAGCGTTGATCTGATCGCCAGCCTGGTAGTCGCCTTCTTCAAGACGGAATTCCATGACGGTACGACCGGCGGCAACGTTCGCCTTAGCGAAGTGGCCAGCCTGAGCGGCTGTAACACGCGAAGCGCGACGCTCGCCGACAGTGACTTGCACTGCACGATAGCCATCGGTTTCTTCGGTTTTGAACTGAGTGACGCGATTCGGCTCGATCTCAATGACCGTGACCGGAATGGAGACACCTTCTTCGGTGAAAATACGGGTCATACCGCATTTACGACCGACTACACCAATAGTCATGTTGTAAACCTCATGAGTGTACGGGGCTTTCACCCGCTATGGCCGCCCATTTCAGAGCGTTACACGACTAAGACCCAAGTCTTAGCCGAGGCTGATCTGAACTTCCACACCGGCCGCAAGATCAAGCTTCATAAGCGCATCAACGGTTTTTTCCGTTGGCTGAACAATGTCCAGAACACGCTTGTGAGTACGGATCTCATACTGGTCGCGCGCGTCTTTGTTGACGTGCGGAGAAACCAGAACGGTGAACCGCTCTTTACGAGTCGGCAGTGGAATCGGACCACGCACCTGTGCACCAGTACGTTTCGCGGTTTCCACGATTTCCTGGGTTGATTGGTCGATCAGGCGATGGTCAAAAGCCTTCAACCTGATACGGATTTGCTGGTTTTGCATTGGATTCAGACTCCAGATTGCTGTTCCCACCGAGCGCAATACGCCCGTTAAAAGGAGGCGCAATTCTATAGACGACCTCACTAGGTGTCAACCCAATAAAAAAGCCCCCGCGTTGCGGGGGCTCTTTTTGGGAATCAACGCTTACGCGATGATTTTGGCCACGACGCCAGCGCCGACGGTACGACCGCCTTCACGGATTGCGAAACGCAGACCATCTTCCATTGCGATTGGCTTGATCAGGGTAACGGAAACTTTAACGTTATCACCTGGCATAACCATTTCTACGCCTTCCGGCAGTTCGCAGCTACCAGTTACGTCGGTAGTACGGAAGTAGAACTGTGGACGGTAGCCTTTGAAGAACGGAGTGTGACGACCGCCTTCTTCTTTGCTCAGAACGTAGATTTCAGCTTCGAACTGAGTGTGCGGCTTGACGGTACCTGGCTTGACCAGAACCTGGCCACGCTCAACGTCGTCACGCTTGGTACCACGCAGCAGAACGCCGCAGTTCTCGCCAGCACGACCTTCGTCGAGCAACTTACGGAACATTTCAACACCGGTGCAGGTGGTGACGGTAGTGTCACGCAGACCAACGATTTCCAGTGGATCCTGAACCTTGACGATACCGCGCTCAATACGACCAGTCACAACAGTACCGCGACCGGAGATCGAGAACACGTCTTCGATTGGCATCAGGAACGGCTTGTCGGTCAGACGAACTGGTTCTGGAATGTAGGAGTCCAGTGTTTCAACCAGTTTACGAACGGCAGTGGTGCCCATTTCGTTGTCGTCTTTACCTTCCAGAGCCATACGAGCAGAACCGATGATGATCGGAGTGTCGTCGCCTGGGAAGTCGTAAGTGCTCAGCAGATCGCGCACTTCCATCTCAACCAGTTCCAGCAGCTCAGCGTCGTCTACCAGGTCAGCCTTGTTCAGGAAAACCACGATGTACGGAACGCCAACCTGACGGGACAGCAGGATGTGCTCACGGGTTTGTGGCATCGGACCATCAGCGGCCGAACAAACCAGAATCGCGCCGTCCATCTGGGCAGCACCGGTGATCATGTTCTTCACGTAGTCAGCGTGACCTGGGCAGTCAACGTGAGCGTAGTGACGGATCAACGATTTGTATTCAACGTGCGCGGTATTGATGGTAATACCACGAGCTTTCTCTTCCGGTGCGCTGTCGATCTTGTCGAATTCAACAGCAGCCGAACCGAAAACTTCGGAGCAGACGCGAGTCAGAGCAGCGGTCAGCGTGGTTTTACCGTGGTCAACGTGACCAATGGTGCCAACGTTGACGTGCGGGAGGGAACGATCAAATTTTTCTTTAGCCACGACAAATAACTCCTAGCCTAAAGGCGCTGAATCAGCCTTGTTTTTTGGTTACAGTTTCGACGATGTGCGACGGAGCTGTATTGTATTTTTTGAATTCCATAGAGTAGCTTGCGCGACCCTGAGACATGGAGCGAACGTCGGTCGCATAACCGAACATCTCACCCAACGGAACCTCGGCACGAATTACTTTGCCGGAAACCGTATCTTCCATACCCAGGATCATGCCGCGACGGCGGTTAAGGTCGCCCATCACGTCACCCATATAGTCTTCAGGCGTAACAACCTCTACCGCCATGATCGGCTCAAGCAACTCACCACCGCCCTTCTGGGCCAGTTGCTTGGTCGCCATGGAAGCAGCCACCTTAAACGCCATCTCGTTCGAGTCGACGTCATGGTAGGAACCATCAAACACGGTAGCCTTCAGGCCGATCAGCGGATAGCCGGCAACAACGCCGTTCTTCATCTGCTCTTCGATACCCTTCTGGATAGCCGGGATGTATTCCTTGGGAACAACACCACCTACCACTTCGTTTACGAATTGCAGACCTTCCTGACCTTCGTCAGCAGGTGCAAAACGGATCCAGCAGTGACCGAACTGGCCACGACCGCCGGATTGACGAACGAACTTGCCTTCGATTTCACAATTCTTCGTGATGCGCTCACGATAGGAAACCTGAGGCTTGCCGATGTTGGCTTCGACGTTGAACTCACGGCGCATCCGGTCAACCAGGATGTCCAGGTGCAGCTCGCCCATGCCAGAGATGATCGTTTGACCAGTCTCTTCATCAGTCTTGACGCGGAAAGAAGGGTCTTCCTGAGCAAGTTTGCCCAGAGCGATACCCATTTTTTCCTGGTCATCCTTGGTTTTTGGCTCAACGGCAACCGAAATAACCGGCTCCGGGAAGTCCATGCGAACCAGGATGATTGGCTTGTCAGCGTTGCACAAGGTCTCACCAGTGGTGACGTCCTTCATGCCGATCAAGGCCGCGATGTCACCAGCGCGAACTTCCTTGATTTCTTCGCGGGCGTTTGCGTGCATTTGCACCATACGACCCACACGCTCTTTCTTGCCTTTCACCGAGTTGATCACGCCGTCGCCGGATGCCAACACGCCCGAGTAAACGCGGACGAAAGTCAAGGTACCCACGAATGGGTCGGTAGCGATCTTGAACGCCAAAGCCGAGAACGGCTCGTTGTCGTCTGCATGACGCTCCATCAGGACTTCTTCGTTATCAGGATCGGAACCCTTGATAGCTGGAATGTCGGTCGGAGCCGGCAGGTAGTCGATCACGGCGTCGAGAACCAGGGGAACACCCTTGTTCTTGAAGGAAGAACCGCAAACAGCAAGAACGATCTCACCAGCGATAGTACGCTGACGCAGAGCGGCCTTGATTTCCTCGTTGGTGAGCTCTTCACCTTCGAGGTACTTGTTCATCAGCTCTTCGCTGGCTTCGGCAGCAGCCTCAACCATGTTGCTGCGCCACTCGTCAGCCAGTTCCTGCAGTTCAGCAGGGATAGGCTCACGACGTGGAACCATACCCTTGTCGGCATCATTCCAGTAAACAGCTTCCATGGACATCAGATCGATCTGACCCTGGAAGTTGTCCTCGGCACCAATGGCCAACTGAATCGGCACCGGGGTGTGGCCCAGACGCTGCTTGATCTGAGCGATCACGCGCAGAAAGTTTGCACCAGCACGGTCCATCTTGTTCACGTAAACGATACGTGGAACACCGTACTTGTTGGCCTGACGCCATACGGTTTCGGACTGCGGCTCTACACCGGAAGTGCCACAGAACACAACGACCGCGCCGTCGAGTACACGCAGGGAACGCTCAACTTCAATGGTGAAGTCAACGTGGCCCGGGGTGTCAATAACGTTGAAACGGTATTGGTCTTTGTGTTGCTTCTCGGAACCCTGCCAAAAGGCAGTAATAGCAGCAGAAGTAATGGTAATACCACGCTCCTGCTCCTGAACCATCCAGTCCGTGGTCGCGGCGCCGTCATGCACCTCGCCCATTTTGTGGCTTTTGCCGGTGTAAAAAAGGACGCGCTCGGTGGTGGTGGTTTTACCAGCATCCACGTGAGCAACGATACCAATGTTACGGTAGCGGCCAATCGGAGTAGTACGAGCCATAAAGCCCTCGCAAAATTAGTGACGCTGAAATTAGAAGCGGTAGTGCGAGAAAGCCTTGTTGGCCTCAGCCATACGGTGCACGTCTTCACGCTTCTTGACCGCAGCACCTTTACCTTCGGCGGCGTCCAGCAGTTCGCCAGCCAAACGCAGCGCCATTGACTTCTCACCGCGCTTGCGCGCGAAGTCTACCAGCCAACGCATTGCCAGAGCATTACGACGGGACGGACGAACTTCGACAGGAACCTGGTAAGTGGCACCGCCTACACGGCGCGACTTTACTTCGACCAGCGGAGCGATGGCGTCGAGAGCTTTCTCGAAGATTTCCAGGGGGTCGCTGTTCTTGCGTTCTTTAACCTTTTCCAGCGCGCCATAAACGATACGCTCGGCAACGGCTTTCTTGCCGCTTTCCATAACGTGGTTCATGAACTTGGCCAGGATCTGGCTGCCGTATTTTGGATCGTCAAGCACTTCGCGCTTGGCTGCTACGCGTCTTCTTGGCATGGATAAGCCCTCAAACGGTCTTCAGGTTAGCTCGGGACCACCATCCTGCAAGGGATGCGCCCGACCTTACTCTTATCGACTCAGAAAAATAGAAATCTGCAATTTCACACAGAAGCCAAAAACTACTTAGGCTTCTTGGTACCGTATTTCGAGCGACCCTGGTTCCGGCCTTTAACGCCGGAAGTATCCAGAGAACCACGAACGGTGTGATAACGAACACCTGGCAAGTCTTTTACACGACCGCCACGGATCAGTACCACGCTGTGCTCTTGCAGGTTGTGACCTTCACCACCGATGTACGAGGAAACCTCGAAACCGTTGGTCAGGCGCACACGGCAGACTTTACGCAATGCCGAGTTAGGTTTTTTCGGCGTGGTGGTATACACACGAGTGCACACACCGCGACGTTGCGGGCAGTTCTGCAGCGCAGGCACGTCGGATTTCTCGACGATACGCTTACGCGGCTGACGTACCAGCTGGTTGATAGTTGCCATCTACTAGCTCCACTGTTGTCTTGCGACGCTATTGTCTTACAAGAAAAGCAAATGACAGGGCACAAGCCCCGCCAAATTTAGGGGTACAAGAGTCTAAAGAGGATCCCGCCCCCAGTCAAGACAAAGCCCCGACATCCTCAAGAGGCAAACAACACGAAAACGTGCTGTCTGCCAGATGAAAATGCCGAGGCTTTAGTCTCAATTACCGCTGGAGTTCAACGCTTCCGTCAGAGCGGCTTCTACTTCGCTCGCGCTGACACGGGTCGGTTTGTCCATTTCACGACGACGCTTGCGCTCGCTGTGATAAGCCAGACCGGTACCGGCCGGGATCAGACGACCCACAACCACGTTTTCCTTCAGGCCGCGCAGATAATCGCGCTTGCCAGTCACAGCCGCCTCGGTCAGCACGCGGGTTGTCTCCTGGAAGGAGGCCGCGGAGATGAACGACTCGGTGGACAGCGATGCCTTGGTGATACCCAGCAACACGCGAGTGAACTTGGAGACAAACTTGTCTTCCGTGCTCAGACGCTCGTTTTCTACCAGTACGTGAGTCAATTCCATCTGGTCACCCTTGATGAAACTGGAATCGCCAGACTCGGCAATTTCAACCTTGCGCAGCATCTGACGCAGAATCGTCTCGATGTGCTTGTCGTTGATCTTCACGCCTTGCAGACGGTATACATCCTGAATCTCGTTAACGATGTACTTGGCCAGCGCACTCACACCCAGCAGACGCAGGATGTCGTGTGGATCGCTAGGACCGTCGGAGATAACTTCGCCGCGGTTCACTTGTTCGCCTTCGAAGACGTTCAGGTGACGCCACTTCGGAATCAGCTCTTCGTACGGATCGCTACCGTCGTTCGGGGTAATGACCAGACGGCGCTTGCCCTTGGTCTCTTTACCGAATGCGATGGTACCGCTGACTTCTGCAAGGATCGACGCCTCTTTCGGACGACGGGCTTCGAACAGGTCGGCAACACGCGGCAGACCACCGGTGATGTCACGAGTCTTCGAAGTTTCCTGCGGAATACGAGCGATAACATCACCGATCGCGATCTGCGCACCGTCAGCCACACCGACCAGGGCGTTGGCCGGCAGGAAGTACTGAGCAGGTACGTCAGTACCCGGCAACAGCAGATCCTTGCCATCCAGACCGACCATCTTCACAGCAGGACGGATGTCCTTGCCGGCAGCCGGACGGTCTTTGGCGTCAAGCACTTCAATGTTGGTCATACCGGTCAACTCGTCTGTCTGACGCTTGATCGTGATGCCTTCTTCCATGCCGACGTAGGTAACAGTACCTTTCATCTCGGTAACGATTGGGTGAGTGTGCGGATCCCACTTGGCCACGATCGAACCAGCGTCGACCTTGTCGCCTTCCTTCACCGAAATCACTGCACCGTATGGCAGCTTGTAACGCTCACGCTCGCGACCGAAGTCATCAGCGATGGCCAGCTCACCGGAGCGGGATACCGCAACCAGGTGACCGTCAACACGCTCAACATGCTTCAGGTTGTGAAGACGGACAGTACCGCCATTCTTCACCTGAACGCTGTCGGCTGCCGAGGTCCGGCTTGCCGCACCACCAATGTGGAACGTACGCATTGTCAGCTGGGTACCCGGCTCACCGATCGACTGTGCAGCGATTACGCCGACAGCTTCACCGATGTTAACCTGGTGACCGCGAGCCAGGTCGCGACCGTAGCACTTGGCACAGATGCCGTAGCGCGTCTCACAGCTGATTGGCGAGCGAACGATTACTTCGTCGATGCTGTTCAGCTCGATGAACTCGACCCACTTCTCGTCTACCAGTGTGCCAGCAGGAACGATGACGTCTTCTGTGCCCGGCTTGAACACGTCACGGGCGATAACTCGACCCAGTACGCGCTCACCCAGCGGCTCTACAACGTCACCGCCTTCAATGTGCGGAGTCATCAGCAGACCGTGCTCGGTACCGCAATCCACCTCGGTAACGACCAGATCCTGAGCAACGTCTACCAGACGGCGAGTCAGATAACCGGAGTTAGCGGTTTTCAGTGCGGTATCCGCAAGACCCTTACGAGCACCGTGAGTGGAGATGAAGTACTGAAGTACGCTCAAACCTTCACGGAAGTTCGCAGTGATCGGCGTTTCGATGATGGAGCCGTCAGGCTTGGCCATCAGACCACGCATACCAGCCAACTGACGAATCTGGGCAGCAGAACCACGAGCACCGGAGTCAGCCATCATGTACATCGAGTTGAAGGATTCCTGGTCAACTTCGACGCCATGACGATCGATGACCTTCTCTTTCGAGAGGTTCGACATCATTGCCTTGGACACTTCGTCGTTGGCCTTGGACCAGAGGTCGATCACCTTGTTGTACTTCTCGCCCTGGGTTACCAGGCCGGAGGCGTACTGACTTTCGATCTCTTTAACTTCTTCGGTGGCCGCGTCGATGATGCGAGCTTTTTCATCCGGGATAACGAAGTCGTTAACGCCGATGGAAACACCCGAAATGGTCGAGTAGGCAAAACCGGTGTACATCAACTGGTCAGCGAAGATCACGGTCTCTTTCAAACCAACCACGCGGTAGCACTGGTTGATCAGCTTGGAGATCGCCTTCTTCTTCATGGGCTGGTTGACGACGTCGTAGGACAGGCCGGCCGGAACCACCTGGAACAGCAGCGCACGGCCGACAGTGGTGTCGACGATACGGGTGTTCTTGACGCTGCCACCGTCACGGTCGTTGACCGTTTCGTGGATACGAACCTTGACCTTGGCATGCAGAGCCGCTTCGCCGGCGCGGAATACGCGGTCGACTTCCTGCAGGTCCGCAAACACACGACCTTCGCCCTTGGCGTTGATCGCTTCACGAGTCATGTAATACAGACCCAGTACAACGTCCTGCGAAGGAACGATGATTGGCTCACCGTTGGCTGGCGACAGAATGTTGTTGGTCGACATCATCAGTGCACGCGCTTCGAGCTGAGCTTCCAGCGTCAAAGGTACGTGAACGGCCATCTGGTCGCCGTCGAAGTCGGCGTTGTACGCAGCACAGACCAGCGGGTGCAGCTGAATAGCCTTACCTTCGATCAGTACTGGTTCAAACGCCTGGATACCCAGACGGTGAAGAGTTGGCGCGCGGTTCAGAAGCACCGGGTGTTCGCGAATTACTTCAGCAAGAACGTCCCAGACCTCTGGCAGCTCGCGCTCGACCATCTTCTTGGCAGCTTTGATGGTCGTGGCCAGGCCACGCATTTCCAGCTTGCCGAAGATGAATGGCTTGAACAGCTCGAGAGCCATTTTTTTCGGCAGACCGCACTGGTGCAGACGCAGGGTCGGACCTACGGTAATTACCGAACGGCCCGAGTAGTCAACGCGCTTACCGAGCAAGTTCTGACGGAAACGACCCTGCTTACCCTTGATCATGTCAGCCAGGGACTTCAGAGGACGCTTGTTCGAACCTGTGATCGCACGACCGCGACGACCGTTGTCGAGCAGAGCATCGACCGCTTCCTGCAGCATGCGCTTTTCGTTGCGCACGATGATGTCGGGAGCAGACAGATCCAGCAGACGCTTCAGACGGTTGTTACGGTTGATCACTCGACGATACAGATCGTTGAGGTCGGACGTCGCGAAACGGCCACCGTCAAGCGGAACCAGAGGACGCAGATCTGGCGGCAGAACCGGCAGAACGGTCAGCACCATCCACTCAGGGAGGTTGCCGGAACCCTGGAAGGCTTCCATCAATTTCAGACGCTTGGACAGCTTCTTGATTTTGGTTTCGGAATTGGTTTGCGGAATTTCTTCACGCAGACGGCCAATTTCGTGCTCCAGATCAATAGCGTGCAGCAGTTCGCGGACAGCCTCGGCACCCATGCGGGCGTCGAAGTCATCACCGAACTCTTCGAGGGCTTCGAAGTATTGCTCGTCGTTCAGCAGCTGACCTTTTTCAAGGGTAGTCATGCCTGGATCGATAACGACATAGCTCTCGAAGTAGAGAACACGTTCGATATCACGCAGGGTCATGTCCATCAGCAAACCGATACGGGACGGCAGCGATTTCAGGAACCAGATGTGAGCAACCGGCGAAGCCAGCTCGATGTGAGCCATGCGCTCGCGACGAACCTTGGCCAGTGCTACTTCAACACCGCATTTTTCGCAGATGACACCGCGGTGCTTCAGGCGCTTGTACTTACCGCACAGGCACTCGTAATCTTTTACCGGGCCAAAGATCTTGGCGCAGAACAGACCGTCACGCTCAGGCTTGAACGTACGGTAGTTAATGGTTTCCGGCTTTTTAACTTCACCGAACGACCAAGAGCGGATCATCTCAGGCGATGCAAGTCCGATACGGATTGCGTCGAACTCTTCGACTTGACCCTGGTTTTTCAGCAAATTCAGTAGGTCTTTCAAGGCTTTTCCTCCTGGCGGAGCAGGGAGCAGGCAATACCGCCCTGCCCCCGATTCGCGTCACGTGTTATTCGGTTTCCAGATCGATATCGATACCGAGCGAACGGATTTCTTTGATCAACACGTTGAAAGACTCGGGCATGCCCGGCTCCATACGGTGATCGCCGTCCACGATGTTTTTGTACATCTTGGTACGACCGTTCACATCGTCCGACTTCACTGTGAGCATTTCCTGCAGAGTGTACGCCGCGCCGTATGCTTCCAGCGCCCACACTTCCATCTCCCCGAAACGCTGACCACCGAACTGTGCCTTACCACCCAGCGGCTGCTGGGTAACCAGGCTGTACGAACCAGTGGAACGCGCGTGCATCTTGTCGTCCACCAAGTGGTTCAGCTTCAGCATGTACATGTAGCCAACCGTTACAGCACGTTCAAACTTGTTGCCGGTACGACCGTCGAACAGCTGCATCTGGCCGCTTTCCGGCATATCTGCCAGCTTGAGCATTGCCTTGATTTCGCTTTCCTTGGCACCGTCGAAAACCGGGGTAGCCATCGGTACGCCGTTACGCAGGTTCTTCGCGAGGTCCAGAATCTCGTTGTCGGTGAGGTCTTCCAGAGACTCCTGACGACCGCCGATTTCGTTATAGATCTCGTTGAGGAACTTACGCAGCTCAGCAACTTTACGCTGCTCTTCAAGCATGCGGTTGATCTTCTCGCCCAGACCTTTGGCCGCGAGGCCCAGGTGAGTTTCGAGAATCTGACCAACGTTCATACGCGAAGGTACGCCCAGCGGGTTGAGGACGATATCGACCGGCGTGCCATTGGCATCGTGCGGCATGTCTTCAACCGGCATGATCACGGAGACCACACCCTTGTTACCGTGACGACCGGCCATCTTGTCGCCCGGCTGGATGCGACGACGGATTGCCAGGTAGACCTTGACGATTTTCAGAACGCCTGGAGCCAGGTCATCGCCTTGCTGCAGTTTGCGTTTCTTGTCTTCGAACTTGTCATCCAGAAGACGGCGACGATCAACGATGTAGGCCTGAGCTTTCTCAAGCTGCTCATTCAGAGCATCTTCAGCCATGCGCAGCTTGAACCACTGACCATGCTCAAGACCATCAAGCACTTCGTTGGTGATTTCCTGACCTTTCTTGAGGCCAGCACCGCCTTCGGCTACACGACCCACCAGCGCAGAGCGCAGACGTTCGAAAGTAGCGCCTTCGACAATACGGAACTCTTCGTTCAGATCCTTACGGATCTCGTCGAGTTGCGACTTCTCGATGGACAGGGCACGCGCATCACGCTCGACGCCATCACGGGTGAAGACCTGAACGTCAATGACAGTACCCTTGGTGCCGGTCGGCACGCGCAGGGAAGTATCTTTAACGTCGCTGGCTTTCTCACCGAAAATCGCGCGCAACAGTTTTTCTTCCGGAGTCAGCTGGGTCTCGCCTTTCGGAGTGACCTTGCCCACCAGGATGTCGCCGGCGCCAACCTCGGCACCTACATAAACGATACCGGCTTCGTCCAGCTTGTTCAGAGCCGCTTCACCCACGTTCGGGATGTCGGCGGTGATCTCTTCAGGCCCAAGCTTGGTGTCACGAGCCACACAGGTCAGTTCCTGAATGTGGATCGTTGTGAAGCGGTCTTCTTGAACTACACGCTCGGAGAGGCAGATGGAGTCTTCGAAGTTGAAACCGTTCCAGGCCATGAACGCGATGCGCATGTTCTGACCCAGAGCCAGCTCACCCATATCGGTGGACGGACCGTCGGCCATGATGTCGCTACGCTGAACACGGTCACCCTTGCTGACCAGCGGACGCTGGTTGATGCAGGTGTTCTGGTTCGAACGGGTGTATTTGGTCAGGTTGTAGATGTCTACACCTGCCTCACCTGTTTCTACTTCGTCATCGGCAACGCGAACAACGATACGGCTGGCGTCGACAGAGTCGATCACGCCGCCACGACGAGCCACGACGCAAACGCCGGAGTCGCGAGCAACGTTGCGCTCCATGCCAGTACCTACCAGCGGCTTGTCGGCACGCAGGGTCGGTACAGCCTGACGCTGCATGTTCGAACCCATCAATGCGCGGTTGGCGTCATCGTGCTCGAGGAACGGGATCAGCGATGCGGCTACCGACACAACCTGCTTGGGCGAAACGTCCATCAGGGTGACATCGGCTGGTGCCTTGACGGTGAATTCGTTCAAGTGACGCACAGCAACCAGCTCGTCGATCAGCTCTTGCTTGTCGTTCATTGCAGCCGAAGCCTGAGCAATGACGTGGTCCGCTTCTTCGATCGCCGAAAGGAAAACGATTTCTTCGGTTACCAGACCTTCCTTGACCACACGGTACGGGCTCTCAAGGAAGCCGTACTGGTTGGTGCGAGCATAAGCCGCCAAGGAGTTGATCAGACCGATGTTCGGACCTTCAGGCGTCTCGATCGGGCAAACACGGCCGTAGTGAGTCGGGTGAACGTCTCGAACTTCAAAGCCAGCACGCTCACGAGTCAGACCGCCAGGGCCGAGTGCAGAAACACGGCGCTTGTGAGTGATCTCGGACAGCGGGTTGTTCTGGTCCATGAACTGGGAAAGCTGGCTGGAACCGAAGAATTCCTTGACCGCCGCCGCAACAGGCTTGGCGTTGATCAGGTCCTGAGGCATCAGGCCTTCGCTTTCTGCCATGGACAGGCGCTCTTTGACAGCGCGCTCGACACGGACCAGACCTACACGGAACTGGTTCTCGGCCATCTCACCAACGCAACGAACGCGACGGTTACCGAGGTGGTCGATGTCATCGACGATGCCTTTGCCGTTACGGATGTCAACGAGGGTCTTGAGGACCGCTACGATGTCTTCCTTGCACAGCACGCCCGAGCCTTCGATTTCGGTACGACCGATACGACGGTTGAACTTCATCCGGCCTACAGCAGACAGGTCGTAACGCTCAGGACTGAAGAACAGGTTGTTGAACAGTGTTTCAGCGGCATCCTTGGTTGGCGGCTCGCCAGGACGCATCATGCGATAGATCTCGACCAGCGCTTCCAGTTGGTTGCTGGTGGAGTCGATCTTCAGCGTGTCAGAGACGAACGGACCGCAGTCGATGTCGTTGGTGTACAACGTTTCGATGCGAACGACCTGAGCCTTGGCGATCTTGGCCAGGATTTCAGTGTTCAGCTCGGTGTTGCACTCGGCAATGATCTCACCGGTTGCCGGATGCACGATGACCTTGGCAGTAGTACGACCCAGGACGTAGTCCAGAGGTACTTCCAGCTCTTTGATCCCGGCCTTTTCCAGCTGGTTGATGTGACGAGCGGTAATACGGCGACCCTGCTCGACAATGACCTTGCCCTTGTCGTCCAGAATATCCAGAACGGCAATTTCACCACGCAGGCGCTGAGGCACCAGTTCCAGGCTCAGGTTTTCGCCGCGCACATGGAATACGTTGGTGGTGTAGAAAGCATCAAGCACTTGCTCGGTGGTATAACCCAGAGCGCGCAGAAGTACGGACGCAGGCAGCTTGCGACGACGGTCGATACGGACGAATACGCAGTCTTTCGGATCGAACTCGAAGTCCAGCCACGAACCGCGGTAAGGAATGATACGAGCGGAGTAAAGCAGCTTACCGGAGCTGTGCGTCTTGCCACGGTCGTGGTCGAAGAATACGCCAGGCGAGCGGTGAAGCTGAGACACGATAACGCGCTCGGTGCCATTGATTACAAAGGTACCGTTTTCAGTCATCAGGGGGATTTCACCCATGTAGACTTCTTGCTCTTTGATGTCCTTGATCGCTTTGTTCGACGATTCTTTGTCGAAAATGATCAGACGGACCTTGACCCGCAGAGGTACTGCGTAAGTCACACCGCGCAGCACGCATTCCTTGACATCAAATGCCGGTTCGCCCAAGCGATAACCTACATACTCCAGCGCAGCATTGCCGGAGTAGCTGATGATCGGGAAAACGGATTTGAAGGCTGCATGCAGACCGACGTCGCGGAACTGATCTTTGGTCGCTCCCGCCTGCAGGAATTCGCGATACGAATCCAGCTGGATGGCCAAGAGATACGGCACATCCATTACGTCCGGCAACTTGCTAAAGTCCTTGCGGATACGTTTTTTCTCAGTATATGAGTAAGCCATCAGCGTTCCCCAGCTTGGTCACCTGCTTGTTTGGCTCCCTCCCGACGGAAGCAGCCAGAAAATCTTGCAAACCCCTTGGTTTGCGCCACCGCCATCGGTGGATACAGCACATTACAAACGTTGACAGCGCCAATCGTCTATAACGGAAAAAGGCCGGTGGCAAAAGCCACCAGCCATCAGCCTTTCGCTAATCGCGTGGGCTGGACACTCAAAGTCGATGCTTATTTCAGCTCGACTTTAGCGCCTGCTTCTTCCAGAGTAGCTTTGGCTTTGTCAGCTGCGTCTTTGGCAACAGCTTCCAGAACCATTGCTGGCGCGCCGTCAACGACTGCCTTGGCTTCTTTCAGGCCCAGACCGGTCAGTTCACGTACTGCCTTGATCACGTTAACTTTCTTCTCGCCAGCTTCCAGCAGCATGACGTTGAATTCAGTTTGTTCTTCAACAACAGCAGCAGCAACAGCTGGACCAGCCGAACCGGCAGCAGCGGTAACGCCGAACTTCTCTTCGAACGCCTTGATCAGCTCTACAACCTGCAGAACGGACATTTCAGCTACGGCGTTAAGGATATCGTCTTGAGAGATGGACATGACTCAATTTCCTGAATTGGGGGACGGCCTACGCGACCATCAAAATAAACAAAAATACGCGAAAAGATCTGACTCAGCCTTAGGCTGCAGCTGCTTCTTTTTGGTCGCGAACAGCCGCCAGAGTACGAGCCAACTTGCTGGTAGCGCCTTGAATCACGCTCATCAGCTGAGAAATTGCTTCGTCACGGGTCGGCAGGCTTGCCAGTACATCGATCTGATTAGCTGCGAGGAACTTGCCCTCGAACGCAGCTGCCTTGATCTCGAACTTGTCCTGACCTTTAGCGAATTCCTTGAACAGACGGGCAGCAGCGCCAGGATGTTCATTGGAGAACGCGATCAAGGTCGGGCCAGTGAACACGTCGTTGAGGACACTGAATTCAGTGTCAGCAACAGCGCGCTTGAGCAGGGTGTTACGTACAACACGTACGTAAACGCCAGCTTCACGAGCCTCTTTACGGAGTCCGGTCATTGCGCCAACCGTCACGCCACGGGCATCAGCCACGACAGCGGACAGACCAGCTTTGGCAGCCTCGTTGACTTCAGCGACGATGGCCTTCTTGTCTTCGAGTTTAATTGCCACGGGTTTAACTCCTGCTTGTTACCGTTTCATCCGACCGAAGCCAGATGTCGTTTTGGTGTCTGATTCGGTAAGGAACCGGGAGCACCATCTGCGTAGGCTTGTGGTTTAAGACTTGCGTCGCCTACGGTCTTGGATAGCCCCCGCCAGGCAGGGACCCCAATCTTTCAAACGGTACGGCATCAATCACCGTACCATTTTGTCTTACGCTTCCAACGAACCCTGGTCGATGACCAGGCCTGGGCCCATAGTGGTGCTCAGGGTGATGCGCTTGACGTAAATACCTTTCGAAGAAGCAGGCTTGATACGCTTCAGATCAGCGATCAGGGCTTCAACGTTTTCCTTCAGCTTGACAGCGTCAAAACCGACCTTGCCAACGGAAGTGTGGATGATGCCGTTTTTGTCGGTACGATAACGAACCTGACCAGCCTTGGCGTTCTTGACGGCGTTAGCAACGTCAGGAGTAACAGTGCCGACTTTCGGGTTTGGCATCAGACCGCGAGGACCGAGAACCTGACCCAGCTGACCCACAACGCGCATTGCGTCAGGGGAAGCGATAACGACGTCATAGTTCAGATCGCCAGCTTTCATTTCAGCGGCCAGATCGTCCATACCAACGCGGTCAGCACCGGCAGCCAGAGCAGCTTCAGCAGCAGGACCCTGGGTGAAAACTGCAACGCGTACAGTCTTACCGGTACCGTGGGGCAGAACAGTAGCGCTACGTACAACCTGGTCGGATTTACGAGGATCGACACCCAGGTTAACAGCAACGTCTACAGACTCGCTGAACTTGACAGTCGACAGCTCGGTCAGCAGAGCAGCAGCGTCTACGAAGTTGTAGGATTTACCAGCTTCGATCTTGCTGGCGATTGCCTTTTGACGCTTGGTCAGCTTAGCCATTACACACCCTCCACGTTAAGGCCCATGCTACGAGCGGAACCGGCGATGGTACGCACGGCCGCTTCCATGTCAGCTGCAGTCAGATCCGCATTTTTTGCTTTAGCGATATCTTCCAGCTGAGCACGAGTCACGGTGCCAACTTTAACGGTGTTCGGGCGAGCCGAGCCGCTGGTCAAGCCTGCAGCTTTCTTCAGCAGAACCGATGCAGGGGTACTTTTTGT
Source organism: Pseudomonas syringae group sp. 243L2 (assembly GCF_032587875.1). NCBI lineage: Bacteria > Pseudomonadati > Pseudomonadota > Gammaproteobacteria > Pseudomonadales > Pseudomonadaceae > Pseudomonas > Pseudomonas syringae group sp. 243L2. Next base: position 4,242 of record NZ_JAWHPL010000019.1, on the reverse strand, counting down.
TTCGAAAGTGAAGCTACGGTCGCTGTATACAGTGATGATCACTGGAGTCGGCAAGCCTGGTTCAATACCCTGAGTACGGGCGTTGAACGCTTTGCAGAATTCCATGATGTTCACACCGTGCTGACCCAGAGCAGGACCAACTGGCGGGCTTGGGTTAGCCTGAGCGGCTTTCACTTGCAGCTTGATGTATGCGGTTATCTTCTTGGCCATGAGGCACTCCAATTACGGGTTCAAGCGCCAATAAAGGCTCCCCGGTTACTTACGCGTATATCCCAGTGACGAAAAAACCCCACAGCCTTGGGCTGCGGGGTATGGGATTCCAGCTCAGTTATGCCTTTTCGACCTGACTGAACTCTAGCTCTACCGGGGTAGAGCGTCCGAAAATGAGCACCGCCACTTGAATCCGGCTCTTTTCGTAGTTAACTTCTTCAACCGTGCCATTGAAATCGGCGAACGGACCGTCGGTGACACGAACAACCTCACCCGGCTCGAACAGCGTTTTTGGCTTCGGCTTGTCGCTACCGTCAGCGACACGACGCAGAATTGCTTCTGCTTCTTTGTCAGTGATCGGAGCAGGCTTATCTGCGGTACCGCCGATGAAGCCCATGACACGCGGGGTGTCCTTGACCAAGTGCCAAGTACCCTCATTCATGTCCATCTGAACAAGCACATAACCTGGGAAGAACTTGCGTTCGCTTTTGCGTTTCTGGCCATTACGCATTTCAACCACTTCTTCAGTGGGAACCAGAATTTCGCCGAAGCCATCTTCCATGCCTGCCAGCTTCACACGCTCGATCAACGAGCGCATGACATGCTTCTCGTAACCCGAGTAAGCATGCACTACGTACCAACGCTTAGCCACGGGACACCCTTAGCCAACTATCAAGGAAACAAGCCAGCCGAGCAGGGAATCAAGCCCCCACAACAGCAACGCCATAACCAGCACAACTGCCACAACGATCAACGTGGTTTGAGTGGTTTCTTGGCGAGTAGGCCATACGACTTTACGAATCTCAGCGCGAGCTTCTTTCGCCAAAACGAAGAAGGCTTTACCCTTACCGGTCTGCAGCGCAACAAATGCAGCTGCAGCAGCAATCACAAGGAGAGCAAGAACGCGGTACAGGATCGGCTCAGCAGAATAATACTGATTACCGACAACACCCACGACAACCAAAACGACTACCAGGAGCCACTTCAGCATATCAAAGCGAGAGTCTGATGCTTCAGCCTTGGGATTCATCTACGGAGATCCTGTGAAAAGAAAGCCAGATTACATCTAGGAAATCTGGCAGGTCAGGAGGGAATCGAACCCCCAACCTACGGTTTTGGAGACCGTCGCTCTGCCAATTGAGCTACTGACCTAAAAGCAAAATCAGGCCGACCATTATGCGGACCTGACGAGAGTTTTTCAACACCTTATTCAGGGAGCGCCTTACAGGTGACGCACTCCGAACAAGCTTCAAGCGGATCACGCACAGCGCAACCACCTAAAACAAAGGCAGATATTTTCATATCTGCCTTTAGCAATGGAGCTCTTGAGCGGATTTGAACCGCTGACCTCACCCTTACCAAGGGTGTGCTCTACCAACTGAGCTACAAGAGCAAAACACAATGCATGAACCACAAACCTGGAGCGGGTAGCGGGAATCGAACCCGCATCATCAGCTTGGAAGGCTGAGGTTCTACCACTAAACTATACCCGCGCAATTTGCAGATCGCGCTAAATCTGGTGGAGGGGGAAGGATTCGAACCTTCGAAGTCGTAGACGTCAGATTTACAGTCTGATCCCTTTGGCCGCTCGGGAACCCCTCCTAAGCGAGGCAGCATTCTCAACTCATGCTGCCCTTCTGTCAACCTTTTTCTCAGTAAAAACCTGAGGTTACATGCGTTGACTACTACCACCCCGTTCGCGAGACTTTCACCTCGCTGCGAAGCGGGCGCCATTCTATGTAAACTACTCAGCAGTTGCAATGCCCTCGCACGACATTATTTGATTTTTTAATTGTGGGAAATCCTGACTCAATTGATTGATCACACCTGCCTCCACAAGACGTCGGCTTTCCGGGGCAATCCTTAACCAGTAGGCCGTCGCCCCATTCGTTTGCAGCGACTGAAATTGAGACTGGATATCCAGACTGTTCAAGCGCTGCTCCACCAGGCGAGCATCCTCTTGCCTCGCAAAGCCACCGACATACAGGCACTTCGTGTCGGCATCATGCGACATGCGCCCCGCATCCGACTCACTAAGCAGGCGAATATCCTGCTGAGGAGCGCGATGCAACGACAATGGCATGACCTCTTTAGCCCTGAGCGGAGCCTCCTGCTGATGCCAGAGGTAATAAAAGGCATTAAGCATCAACAGCAGAAGAAATAACCAACGCATAGAGACCTCAACGCAAAGGGCAGGCCAGAGCCAGACCCACGAAGACCAGATCAGGAACAATACGAGCCCCCGGCAGTACATCCGCAACCAGCGCAGCATCCCCGCCAGTCACAAAAATAGCAAAATCGTTGCCCCAGTACCCCTGCGCTATCTCAATCTGAGTCAATGCAAACCCACGAAGCATCAACGAGCAGCCGCGCTCTACGGCCTCTGCAGTTGCACGCCCTGGAACAAGACGGGCAAGGGCTTTTTCAGCCTCTGTGTCGTCATATCTGATGCGACGGGTATGAGTACGCAACTGATTGCGCATCAAGGGCATTCCAGGACAGATAAAGCCACCGAGATGCGCACCACCGGCGTCTACAAAATCAGACGTCACAGCAGTTCCCAGATCAATCACCAGGCACGCGCTTCTGGCGAGATGGTAAGCACCTACGAAAGCCAGCCAGCGGTCCAGCCCCAGACGCGCGAAGTCGTCATAGCCATTTATCACGCCAGCAAGCTCTTGAGCAGGTTCCGCGCAGACAGCCGCAACGGAAAAGGTGTCAGCCAGCAAAGAGACAAGCCTCGCCGTTTCTTCGGCACTACGCACACTCACCAGACGGCAGTCAGTGAATGATGTGTCAGGCAGATTACTCAAGTGCATCAGCAAGGCAGCATCGGAGTCCACAACGCCGCCGCTAATCACTGCCGCATCGTTCTTCGCAGTTATCCGCCACTTGATGAAGCTGTTGCCACAGTCGAGCTCAAGAATCATCTCGCAACCTCAGGCTGAGCTCGCCACCACTAAAGCTCTTCTCTACCCCATTCACTTCCAAACGCAACGCTCCAAGCGAGTCGACCCCCAACACTACCCCTTCAACTGCCTCAGCGCCTGAAAGCAATCTGACAGCAGCTCCCTGCCACAAATGTCCGCGCTCCCACTCATCCTGAAAAGCCACGAAGCCTTCTTTGCGATGAACTGCCAGAAGAGACTCAAGCTGACTGCTTATAAGGGCTGCAATCCGATTCCGATCAGCAAGGCTGCCCGTTTCGAGTCGAATCGACGTCCATAGCTGATCCACTTCGCTCGATGACCGCATGTTCACGTTCACCCCTATTCCGATGATCACATGACAAACGTCTGCCGGATCCCCAACAAGCTCGAGCAAAATGCCAGCAATCTTCTGTCTTCCGACCAGCACATCATTAGGCCATTTCAGGCCCGCGCCTTGAACCCCAATGTCGCGCAGTACGTTCATCACAGCCAATCCGACCAAAAGGCTGAGACCTTCCAGCTGACGCATTCCACCATCAATGCGCAGGACCAGACTGTAATAAAGGTTCTCGGCAAATGGACTTACCCACTTTCGACCCCGCCTCCCCCTTCCCGAGGTTTGCTGCTCGGCCACTACCAGTAAAGGCATGGGAGCTCCGTGAGCAATCAGACGCGTGGCCTCTGCATTGGTTGAGTCGATAGTGTCGTAAGTGCGTACAGACCAGTTGGCGGGGAATCCGCACTGAGCTATGCCAGCGGGGCTTAAAAGCGAAATAGGCGTTGCCAGTCGATAACCCCGTCCGCGCACTTTATGCACCTCTATGCCCAGGTCAGCTTCAAGCTGCTGAAGCTGCTTCCAGACCGCGCTGCGGCTTATGCCGAGGGCATTGCCTAATACCTGTCCAGAATGAAATGCACCATCGGCAAGAAGCTTTAACAAGGTCAGCATTTGGAGTCGCCCGGCAATGAGGCACGCATAATAGCCACGCAGAGGCATGCTGCATAGAAACGAAAACGTATTTTCATGGCAGCTTTTGTGCAGCAGAAAAACAAAAACCCTCAACGCGTAAGCGATGAGGGTTTCTGGAATTTAATCTTGACG